>JADKJU010000001.1:117500-717500 GCA_016720855.1 Betaproteobacteria bacterium
ACGGCCATCGTTGTCGATCGCCGGGACGAGCTGGGGAAGCTGCTGCAGGCGCTTGGCGAGATGCAGGACGCGCTTCGCCGGGTCGTCGGGGACGTGCGTTCGTCCGTGCAGGACATCGCCACCGCCTCCATCGAGATCGCGCAGGGCAATGCCGACCTTTCCTCGCGCACCGAGGAGCAGGCCTCCTCGCTCGAGGAGACGGCCTCGTCGATGGAAGAGCTCACCAGCACGGTGAAGCAGAATGCAGGGAACGCGCAACAGGCGAATGAGCTTGCGGCCGGAGCCTCGAGCGTGGCGGTGCGCGGCGGCAAGGTGGTCAGCCAGGTCGTCGAGACGATGGACGGGATCTCGCAAAGCTCCAGGAAAATCGCCGACATCATCGGGGTCATCGACGGCATTGCGTTCCAGACCAACATCCTCGCGCTGAATGCCGCAGTGGAAGCCGCAAGGGCGGGCGAGCAGGGACGGGGGTTCGCGGTGGTGGCCAGCGAGGTGAGAAGTCTCGCCCAGCGCAGCGCGGAGGCGGCCAAGGAGATCAAGTCGCTGATTCAGGACTCGGTGGGCAAGGTGGAGTTCGGGGCCCGGCTCGTGGACGAAGCGGGCAAGACCATGGACGAGATCGTCACCAGCGTGAAGCGCGTGACGGACATCATGACCGACATCACCGCCGCGAGCCAGGAGCAGAGCAGCGGCATCATGCAGGTGAACCGGGCGATCACCCAGATGGACCAGGTGACGCAGCAGAACGCGGCGCTGGTGCAAGAGGCCTCTGCCGCCGCCGAGAGCCTGAAGGGGCAGTCGAGCCGTCTTTCGCAGGCGGTCGCGGTGTTCCGGCTGGGCGACGATCGGGACCACCTCGATGCGTCCGGCGCGCCGGCCCGGGCGAGCCACGCGCCGCGCGCGGAGCGATTGGTGTCTCTGCCAAAGCACGAGCGCAGAGACGTGAGCCTCGGCAGATCCGTCCAGAGAGTGGACGACGGCGGCGCGCAGGAGTGGCAGGAATTCTGACGCCTGCGCTGCACGCGACTTCCTGGCGTTCGATCCGCGGCACGCTTTTCCCGGAAGGAGTTGCTCTCCCGCGGCACGTTTACCCCAGGTTGCCGCACGCTTCCTTCAGCCGCTTCATCCCTTCCTCCAGCGTGGCGTCGGACGCGGCATAGGAAATCCGGAAATGCCCGGCCAGTTCGAATGCGCTGCCGGGCACGAGGGCCACGCCGGCCTCCTCGAGGAAATACATGCACAGGTCCATGTCGGTGGCGATGAGCTTGCCCTTGGGCGTGCGGCGTCCGAGCAGGGCGTGGCAGCCGGGAAAGACGTAGAACGCACCGTCCGGGACCGTGCACTCGACGCCTTCGATGCCGCGCATGGCGGCAACGACCAGGTCGCGGCGGCGGCGATAGGCCGCGACGAAGGGGGGGAGGAAATCCATGGGTCCGTCGAGCGCCGCGACGGCTGCCGCCTGGCTGATCGAACTCGTGTGCGAGACCGATTGCCCCTGCACGAGATTGATGCCGCGGATCAGCTCCGCCGGTCCCGCGCCATAGCCGCAGCGCCAGCCCGTCATCGCGAAAGCCTTGGAGACGCCGTTGATGGTGAGGCAGCGCGACGCCATCTCGGGCACTACCGCGGCCATGGTCGGGAAGGGCGTGTCGAGGTACCGGATTTTTTCATAGATGTCGTCGGACATGAGCCAGACGTGCGGGTGGCGCAGCAGGACCTCGGCCAGTGCCTGCAGCTCCTCGCGCGTGTACTCCGCCCCGCTCGGATTGCTCGGCGAGTTGAGCATCAGCCACTTGGTGCGGGGCGTGATGGCAGCCTGCAGCTGCTGCGGCGTGATCTTGAATCCGCTCGCGGCGGGACAGGGCACGATGACGGGCACGCCCTCGGCCAGGCGCACCATCTCCGGATACGAGACCCACGCCGGCACTGCCACCACCACTTCGTCGCCCGGATCGACCGTGGCCTGCAGCGCGTTATAGAGCACCTGCTTGGAACCCACGCCAATGGTGATCTCCCCGGGCTTGAACGCGATGCCGTTGTCGCGCTCGAACTTGCGCATGATCGCGGCGGTGAGCTCGCGCGTGCCGGGCACGTCCGTGTAACGCGTCTTGCCTGCGTCGATGGCGGCCTTGCCCGCCTCGCGGACGTGAAGCGGCGTATCGAAGTCCGGCTCGCCCTGCGCGAGCGACATGATCGAGCGCCCGGCGCGCGCAAGCTCGTTGCCCAGGCGCGTCATCTCGCGGGTCATCGGAGGCTGCACGCTCGCCACGCGCCGGCTGAGGAATGTCGTCATTGGATTGCATCCACCTTCACGCGGAAAACCCATCGCGCGATCGCGAGGGGCACGAAGATCGCCAGCATGAGGATCACGCTGTAGGCGCTGGCGAGGGCCAGACGGCCGCTATCGACCTGCTGGAAGATCTCGATCGGCATGGTGCTCATGCCGCCGTAGTACAGAACGATGGTGGTCGACAGCTCCGAAAGCGACGTGACCCACATGAGGATCGCCGCCGCGGCCACCGCCGGCCTGATGAGCGGCATGACGACCTTGAAAAAGCTGCGCAGCGGCGGCACACCGAGGCTGATCGACGCCTCCTCGATGGAATCGCGCACGTTGTGCAGGGGCCCAACGGCTGCGCGCACGCTGTTCGGGATCCGCCGCAGGAAATAGGCTAGCGCCATGATGATCCACGTGCCGGTGAGCACCAGCCAGCCGGTATTGAACGTGTTCACCAGCGCGATGCCGAGCACGGTTCCGGCGATGGTAAGCGGCAGCATCACGAGGACGTCGAGCGTGCCGGTGAGTGCGCTGCGGCGCTTCACCACGAGGTACGCAACGGCCACCGAGAAGATCACGCCCGCCACGGTGGCGATGGCAGCGAGCGAGAGCGAATTCCAGAGCGGTTGGGCGGACTTGGTGAGCGCCGTGGTCATGTGAATCAGCGTGAAGCCACCGTAGCTCAGCACCGGGCCCCTGGACGGCGTGAACGCCGTGATGACGGCGACGACGGCCGGCGCCATCGACAGCATGACCACGAGCACCACGAGTGCCGCGGCGACCGTTCCCGCGACACCGCGGATGGGAATGGCGAGCGGTGTGCGCCCCGACTCCATCTGGTACTGTCCGCGCTCGATCACGAGCTTCTGCACGGCGAGCATCACGACGCCGAGCAGCACCAGCAGCGTGGCCATGGTGGTCTGCATCTGCGGGTTGCCGCCCAGCTCGCTCACGAACTCGTTGTAGGCCTTCACCGCCAGCACCGGCGTGCGTGCGCCCAGGATCGCCGGTATGCCGAAGCTGCCGATCACGTGGGTGAAGACCACCAGCGCCGCGCCGAAGATAGACGGGAGGATGAGCGGCAGCGTCACTCCCGTGAGCACGCGAGGCAGCGGGCGCCCCAGGCTCATCGCCGCCTCCTCGAGATTGCCGTCCACCGCCTTCAAGCCGACCAGGATCATCACAAACGCGTACACGTAGCTGTTGAGCGTCATCACGAAGATGAGACCCCACCACGAATAGAGCGAGCCGATCTGCCAGTCCGCCGGCAAGAGCCACGTGTTGACGATGCCCTGCCGCCCGAGGATCAGCGTCCATGCGGCGGCGACCACCACGTCGGGGATGACGAGCGTGACCAGCGGTAGCGCCGTCACCCAGCCGGAGAAGCGGAACCTGCATCGCGCAACCAGCACGGCGAGCGCGCCACCGACGATCATCGAGGTGGCCGTTACCGCGCCGCCGAGGATGAGCGTGTTCCACAGGGAATCCCGATACGCGCGATCACGGAAGAATGTCGCGTAACCGCCGAGCCCGTAGCTGCCGTCGGTGCCTCGGAAGCTGTACGCAAACGTGGTCACCAGCGGCCAGACGAGGAACAGACCGAGGACCGCGAAACCCGCGAGCGTCACCATCGTCCACGCCGGATCGCGCTTCCAGGACATGACCGCGCTCATGTGCCCTCCACCACACGCGCATCGGCCGGAATCTTCAAGAGCACTTCCTCGCCGCGCTCGTGGACACGGCCGTGCTGCACGCTCCAGGTATCGACATGGACGATGCCTGTGGCCGTCCTGATCCGGTAACCCGTGATCGATCCCCGGAACTCGACACCCTCGATCACTCCCGGAAGGTCACCTCCCCCGATCTCGATCTCCTCGCGCCTCACCACCTTGAACTTCCCATCCCCCAGCGGAATCAGGTTCGCGCTGCCCAGGAAATCCGCGGCGTATCCATTCGCGGGCCGCGCATAGATCTCCACCGGCGTCCCCATCTGCACGATTCTGCCGCGATCCATGACCGCGACCACGTCGGACATCGCCAGCGCCTCTTCCTGGTCGTGGGTCACGAATACCGTGGTGACCTTCAACTCGATCTGCAGCTCGCGGACCATCGCGCGCAACTCCACCCGCAGCTTCACGTCGAGCGCCGCCAGCGGTTCATCGAGGAGGAGCAGTTGCGGATCGATCACCAATGCGCGCGCCATGGCGACGCGCTGGCGCTGCCCGCCCGAAAGCTTCGCGGGCGGGCGATTGGCCATCGAACCCAGCCCCACGCGCTCGAGCATCGCCATGGCCCGGGCTTTCGCCTCCTTCGCTGCCACCCCGCGCGCCTCGAGCCCGTACATCACATTGGCGAGGGCGGAGCGGTCGGGGAAGAGCGCATAGTCCTGGAACACCATGCCCACGCCGCGCCGGTGCACGGGCAACGCGGTGACGTCGCGATCGCCGAACCACACGCGGCCAGCGTCGGGCACCACGAAGCCTGCGAGCATGCGCAGCAGCGTGGTCTTGCCGCAGCCCGAGGGCCCGAGGAGGGTGAATAGGCGGCCCGACGGGAACTCGAGGTCGAGGTCCGTGAAGAGCGCCTGTCCGTCGTACGCCTGGGTGACGCGTTCGAAGCGGATGCGCATGCGGCTAGCGCGCTGCGGCGACCATTTCCTTCCACGAAGCGATGAAGGCCGGCTGCGCGGCGGCAGCCTTCACGTCATCGATGGGCGCCACCTTGAAGGTCGTGGTGCGCGGGAGGCCCACCTTGGTGGTGTCGACGTCGTCGCGGATCGGACGACGGAAGAATCTCTTCACGAGCATCTCCTGCGCCTGGCTGGAGGAAAGGAAGTCGTAGAATGTCTTCGCCTCCGCAGGATTGGGCGAGCCCTTCACGAGCGCCATGCCCTCCGGCGCGATGAAGGTGCCCTCGCTGGGATAGACGATCTCGATGTCCTTGTTGCCGCCGGAGACGTACTCCTGCGCGGCGTACTCCATCGTCATGCCGACGGCGTATTCGCCCTTGGCCACGCCGTCGAAGACCTGCGAGGCGGTGTTCACGATCGTCGCGTTCCTGGCGATGCCCTTGAGGACCTCCTTGCCGAGGGACTGCTCGATACCCCAGAGCGTTGCGAGGGACGAACTGGTCTTCTCCGGATCGCTCACGACCAGGCGGTCCTTCCAGCGCGGGTTGACGAGATCCGACCACGTCCTGGGCATCGGATCGCCCTTCAACGCACGCTTGTTCACCATGATCACCATCACGTGGGCGTTGGTGCCGACCCACAGGCCGTTCTTGTCCTTGTAGGCCGCCTGCACGCCCGCGGTCTGCGCGGACTGGTACGGCGCGAAGTAGTCCTGGTAGAGGCGCAGCACCGAAAAGCCGCCGGACCAGAAGATGTCCGCCTTTGGCGCGCCCGCCTCGGCCTTGATCCGTTGCATCATCGCGCCCGTGCTGCCGCGCACCGCCGAAATCTTGATGTCGGGGTACTTCTTGTTGAACTCCTCGGTGACGGCGTTGATGGCGTCCACGCTGTTGGAGGAATACAGGACGACTTCACCGGCATTTGCATGGATCGTGGCGAGAGCGGCGGCGGCTGCGAGGGCGAGGGAAGCCAGGCGTGTGCGGGACATGGGATCTCCGGGGTTTCAGGCAAGACGCACGCATTATCACCCAACATGGCGGACTCGGCTTTTTCTGGGCAGGCCCGGCCGGTTATCCACAATCGCGCGCGTCCGTGGATACCCGGATGAGCCCGCCATACCATTCGCCATGGCGATGAAGACGACGGCGGGAAATCACGGCGCGACGGCGAAAGGCCGGGGCGCGGGCGCCAACCCCGAGGGCCGCTTCGAGAAGGTCCGGCGCGAGGCTGTCGACGACGGCTGGCTTCGGGAGCCGACGGACGATCCGGCACGGCCGAAGACCACGGTCACCATCGAGCTGGCGAAGTCCATCATTTCGCGACACGATTCGCCTGACCTCAACTTCACGCAATCGGTGAATCCGTATCGCGGCTGCGAGCATGGCTGCATATATTGCGCATCGGGCGATACCCTGATCCTGATGGGAGATGGCCGGACGCGACCGCTGTCCGCATTGCGCGTGGGCGACGAGATTTTTGGCACGAGGCGGGTGGGATGGTACCGCCGCTACGTCAAGTCACGCGTGCTGGCGCACTGGAGCACGATCAAGCCCGCATGGAGGATAACGCTGGAGGATGGGACGTCGCTCGTCACCAGCGGGGACCACCGCTTCCTGACCGAACGCGGCTGGAAGTTCGTGACGGGCGCCGTGTCGGGCCGCCTTCGCCGGCCGCACTTGACGCTGGTCAACAAGCTTTTGGGGACCGGCGCGTTCGCCCAAGGTCCGGTGCAGGGCGGGGATTACCGGCGCGGCTACCTTTGCGGACTGATTCGCGGAGACGGGCACCTCAAGTCGTACCAATATGAGCGCTGCGGCAGGTGCTGCAACCTTCACGGTTTCCGTCTTGCCTTGTGCGATCCGGAAGCGCTGCTGCGGGCGCAGGACTACCTTCTGGACTTCGAGATTGCCACGCAGGAGTTCGCGTTCCAGTCCGGGGCCCGGGCGCGGCGCGCGATGCATGCCATACGAACCCATGCATTGCCGAAGATAGACTCGATTCGACGCCTGATTGGCTGGCCTTCGCAGGCGAACCGGGAATGGTCGGCCGGCTTTCTCGCGGGTATTTTCGATGCCGAGGGAAGCTTCAGCCAAGGCGTCCTGAGGGTTTCGAATGCCGATGCCGAATTCATCGGGTGGATCGCGAAGTGCATGAGTTCCTTCGGTTTCGAGTTCGCCGTGGGGCGCGGTGAGCGCGGGCGCCTCCGGCCGATAGAGGTGGTGAGATTGAGGGGAGGATTGCGTGAGCACTTGCGGTTTTTCCACAGCGTTCTACCCGCGATAACACGCAAGCTGGATATCACTGGCCAGGCGCTCAAGAGCGATTCGCGCCTGCGCGCTACCTGCATAGAGCCCCTGGGAAAGGCCTATCGCCTGTATGACATCACGACGGAAACCGGGGATTTCATCGCCAATGGGGTCGTGAGCCACAACTGCTACGCCCGTCCGTCCCACGCCTACCTCGGCCTCTCGCCCGGCATCGACTTCGAGACGCGGCTCTTCGCCAAGGACGACGCAGCGCGCCTGCTTCGGGAGGAACTCGCCCGCCCGGGCTACCGGTGCGAGCCGATCAACATCGGCTCCAACACCGACGGCTACCAGCCCATCGAGCGTTCGCGCCGCATCTCGCGCTCCATTCTCGAAGTGCTTCACGAAACGTCGCATCCGGTGGCCATCATCACGAAGTCGGCGCTGGTGGAGCGCGACCTCGACCTCATCGCGCCGATGGGAGCAGAGGGGCTTGCCGCGGTTGCCGTTTCGGTCACGACGCTGGACGCGGGCCTGGCGCGGCGCATGGAGCCGCGCGCGAGCGCGCCCTCGCGCCGGATCGAGGCCATTCGCCGGCTTGCCGCTGCAGGCGTCCCCGTGGGCGTCAACGTCGCCCCGATCATTCCCTTCCTCACCGACCACGAAATCGAGTCCATCCTCGACGCGGCGGCGCAGGCGGGGGCCGCCTGGGCGAGCTGGACGCTGGTTCGCCTGCCCTGGGAAGTGAAGGACCTGTTCCGTGACTGGCTCGAGCATCACGTGCCGCTCAAGGCCGCGCACGTCATGTCGCGCCTCAACGAGATGCGCGGCGGTCGCGACAACGATCCTCGCTTCCGCACCCGCATGACCGGCGAAGGGCTGCTCTCGGACCTGCTGCGCCGCCGTTTCGAGGCGGCCTGCACGCGCCTTGGTGTCGATGCCGGGCCGCCAATCCTCGCGCGCGATCGATTCCGCCCGCCCCGGATCGGCGGGCAGCTGCGCCTCTTCTAGGCGCCGCCCTCCACGATGGCGCGCGCCAGCCACTCTGGAGGGGGGGGGTTCGGTGGGGGGGTGAGCCGCCCCTGGGCGGCGGGGGGGGGGGGGAACGGGTCGGCCGGGGGCGGTCGGGGGGGGGGGGGGGGGGGGGGGGGGGGGCCGGGGGGGGGGGGGGGGGGGGGGGTGGCGAAGACGTGAGGGTGCTGATCTGTGGTTTGAAGAAGAAGCAAGAAGAGGCTTGTTCGTGGCGGGCGCATGGTCCAGGTAGGCGACTGTTGCGCCTGCAAGGGGCATAGTGGGTCAGAGCGCGAACTGGACGAATTGCATGATAATTCCGTGTCCTCGATTGCCCTCTGAACCGCGCGGCCACCCCTGCCGATTCTCTTGTCCCCATCGTCTAGAGGCCTGGGACACCGCCCTTTCACGGCGATAACCGGGGTTCGAATCCCCGTGGGGACGCCAAAAAAAAAGCGACACAGCCCGCATTGCGCGGGCTTTGTCGCTTTTGGCTCCAAACCAACGGGTTAGCTTCAAAGGGGCCAACCCCGCACTTATCGGTTCGGCTTGCGGGAGCGCAAACAATTTAACAGATGTTGCGCAAGACACGGCATATGTAGCAGACTTTCAGGACCTTCCGGTGGCACAAGAGCAGAGCCGCAAGGCTGCGGTGCGCTGAGCGCGCTGCTCACGGAAAGCAGGCAGCAGGGAGGCTTCGATGATCCGGATCCTGATCGCAGTGGAAGTGCCCTTCTACCGGGAGGGCTTGGCCGAGCTGCTGAACAAGAGCGGCGAGGTCCAGGTGGCTGCCGCCGCGAGCGACGCGGAATCGGCCGAGCGCCTCGCGCGAATCGAGCTTCCCGACCTGGTCCTCTTCGACGTGGGCATGGCCGACATCGCGGAAGCAATCGAGCGGCTCCGGGTCCTGCCTTCGCCGCCCAAGCTGGTCGCGCTGGCGGTGAACGAGACCCCCGAAGCGGTGCTGACGTGGATCGAGCACGGCGTCGCGGCCTACGTTCCCCGCAGCGCAGCGCTCGAGGACCTGCTCTCCATTCTCAAGGGCGTCGCGCACGAGGAGTTCCACTGCTCGCCGCGCATGGCGGCGCACATCATCCACCGCATGGCGCTGCTCGCCTCGGGCTCCAGGTCCGGGGCCAGCCTGATCGACGAGCTCTCCCCGCGAGAGCACGAGGTGCTCTCGCTCCTCGCGCGGGGGCTGCCCAACAAGGCGATCGCTCGCCATCTCGAGATCTCGAACGCGACCGCGAAGAACCACGTCCACAACATCCTCGAGAAGCTGAGGCTGCACCGCCGCAGCGAGGTTGCCTCGCTGATGAGCGAGTCGCATCGCCGCTCGGCCTAGGAGCCGCGCAGGGCTCGCGGGTCCGGCCCGGACCCCTCGGTCCATTGCCGCTTTCGAGCGGCGTTCGCATACTCGGCGCGTTTCTTCGAGCAGGCATTTGCGATGTCCATGACGCGCGTTGCGTTCGCGGGACTTTCCCCGCTTCGCGAGGGAATCGTCCGCGATGCCCTCGGCCGCGCGGGAAAATTCCAGGTGGTCGAGCCCTGGACGAGCCTCTCGGCCCTGCATCAAGGCGGGCAAAGAGGCGCGCAAGGGGAGGAGGGAACCGACATCCTGTTTGTCGAGCTGGAGGAGGCGCACCTGCCCGGCGCGTTGCGCGCCATGCTCGCCGGCACGTCGCGGCTGCGCATCATCGGCCTGTCGGTCGACGCGGCCTGGGCGACCGTCTTCGAGCTGCGCGAGCACCAGACGGTGCTCCTGCAATGCGTTGCCGACGATCTTTGCGCCGCCATCGATGCCGCCGCCGGCACCGGCGAGGCGCGACTGGTCTGAACCTTCGCTCCATCCAGTCCGGACCCTAGGGTTCATTTACCGCCGCCATCGGAACCTCTAGTCTCGCCGGGAGCTTGAAGGGCGAAAGGTGGCGTGCAATCGAGCTTGACGGTCGCTCGCAACCGGGGTGGATTTCCCGCCGCGGTCGCGCGAACGAAGACCAAACCCCATTCGTACGGAGGCTTCATATGGCTGCAAACGCAATTGGCCCGGTCATGGTCGGCGGGTTCGAGGAATTTGTCATCCAGGACGAGTCCGGCGAGGAATACACGCTTCTCTTCCTGCCCGATCGCAACAACGACGAACTGCAGGCCGCGCGCCAGCCGCCGGTCTTCTACTACGTGCCGGAACAGGTGAGGCTCGCGCGCAAGGGCGACACCAAGGACTTCAAGTTCCGCCACATCCACTTCGTCGGCATCGCCGACGAGTCCTCGATCGGGGTCGAAAAGGGCGAGACGCAGGGCGGCGTGCTGGCGTTCACCACGACCTCGCGCTATCCGACTTCCGTGCTCAAGCAGGCCGAGAAGCAGATCCTCGAGCGGTTCAGCGGCAAGAACGACAAGTACTGGGGCCTGCGCACGAACGTCGCGCCCTCCATCCGCATTGCGCCGATCGCGAAGAACACGACCGCGGTCGCCAACATCGCGCCGCAGGCGGACGGCTCGCTGCCCTCCGAGGCCGCGGGCACCGAAACGCCCGCAGCCGGCGGTGGAGCGGCCGCGCCTGCCGTCCCGGGCGGTGTACCTGCCGGCGGCGTTCCCGCCGCGGGGGGTGACGCTGGCTCGGCACCGGGCGCAGACGCCGGCCCGCGCGGGGTCATCACGCGCGGCTTCAACGCCATGCGTCCCGTGCCGCACGGACGCGACTTCCGCGCGCCTTCGTCCGCGCTGAATCCGTGGGCGTGGAAGATGGAGGGGCAGGGGCCGGGCTCCGTCACCGGCGGGGAGAACGCCTTCGCCGCCCTGCTCGGCCCGATGCCGAGCGAGATCCTGTGGGCCGGAGCCCACGGCGCGTACACGCCGCTGGTAGTCACGCAGAACCTGGTGCTGCCGATGTGGACGCAGCTCATGCGCGTGAAGATCACCGGGAGCTGGAGCCGCATCTTCACGCATTTCTCGAGCCACGTGAACGCGCGTTACATGTGGGCGTCGGCGGACATCAAGGCCGAGTTCAACCAGCTGCGGCTCAAGGGCGACATCAAGGTGGTGGTAGACATCGACGGCACGATGCCCGGCGGCGCCGAGCTGGAGAAGTCTATCAATCAGCGCATCGACCTGATCGTGCAGCTCTTCACGGAGCAGGCGAAGAAGGTGATCTTCGATCCCGCGCCGCCCAACCTGCAGCCGGCCGAGGCGCCGAGCGGCGGCTTGCTGGGCAGCCTCTTCGGCGGCAGCGCCGGGCTCGCGGTCAAGTTGCGCCGCGACGAGACCTACGTGGACCTGAGCTACGACGAGACGCGCTATTTCCGCTACCTGCAGCCGCACACGATCAGCTCGTCCCTGCAGGGCTTCTTCAACGAGATCCAGAACGACCCGACCGCCGAGAAGAAATACTTCCAGCGCCTGGTCCTGGGCGGCCTCGGCACCAAGGTGCGGCGCTTCGTGAAGCCGGTGGTGAACTGGCCCGACAAGGCGGCGCGCTGGGCCGGCCAACCGGTCGCTTTCCTGTCCGCACAAGTGGGCTATCCCGGGCAGCAGGGGCAGATCCAGTGGAAGCCGTGCACGTTCCAGAAGTCGGATCCCGCCGATACCACGTTCAAGCCGGAATTCGTCGAGCTTCGCAAGGACGAGGTCACCAATCCGCCGGCCAACTGGGAACCCGACAAGACCTTCGTGAAGCGCAAGGTCCACCTGCTCGAGCCGCCCGGCGCGACGGAGTTCCCGTTCCAGCAGGTCGTTGTCGAGCGCAACGTCATGGAGCTCGATGCCGGGCCCAACGGCACGCTCACGAACGACAACATCCTCGAGGTGCGCGCCGACCAGATGGGCATGCTTGACCTCGGGCCGATCGCGCTCGGCGCGTCGCTCGGATCCAACGCCGAGGTGGTGGAGGTCGAATTGCGCGTGAAGGGCCGCCGCACCGACGGCGTGGACCGTATTAACACCTCGTACCGCTTCCGCTGGACCAACGCCGACCAGGATGAGGGACGGTTCCTGATGGTGTTCACCGGACAGCCGGATTTCGTCGCGGCGTACCAGTACCGCGTGCACGTCACCGTGAAGGGCACGATCTTCACCAAGGGCCAAGCGTGGTCCGGCCCCTGGGTCGACGGGGCCGGCAACGGAGCGCTCATGGTCGATGTGCCGTCGCCGGACGCTCCGGGCGTCACCATGCGCAGCCTCACCGCGCGCGAGATGTTCGTCGAGGGCGTGGTGCGTGCCGTGGAAATCCCGGCGGCTGTCGGCGAGCCTGCTGTTGCCCCGGGCGAGCCCGGCGCGCCGCCCTTGCCGGCAGCCCCGGGAGTGGGTGCGCCGGGTGCGCAGGGTGCACCGGGCGTGCCTGTCGCTGCCGAGGCCGGGGCCCCGTCGGCGCCGGGCGAGTCGCGGACGGCTCGCGGGATACCCGAGCCGCCGCCTCCGCCTCCGCCGCCCTCCCGCGGGCGCGGCGTAGTTCCGGCGACGGCCGATCGCACGGTCTCCGGCTACGAGACGACGTCCTGACGAGAGGTCGAGGGTGAAAAGCGAGGGTCTTAACGGAGCTGCATCATGACGGCGCCCCAGGGCCCTCGCGCCGGTGTGCCGTGGCAAACGATGGAGACCGGGGTGGCGCCTCCGTGGCCGGCCCAGTGGCTCATCCTGCTGCCGGATGCAACGGAAGAGCTGGATCACGCGCTCCTCCGGGACCCGATCGTGGCGCGCGGCGCGCAGGGCGATCCGGTCTTCTCGCTCACGCTGCTGCTCGAGCGCGCGCCGCGGCCGGAGGAGGGCAACGTCTCGCCCCTCGTCGCCGGTGGTTTCCTGTCGCTCGACCTGATGCTTTCGGTTCCGCCTTCCGTGCGCGAGGCCGCCTCGCGGCAGGTCGGCCGCGACGTGATGCCGATGTTCATTCGGCAAGGCACCGTCCGGCTCGGCGCCACGCGCGAAGGCGAGTCGCAAGTGCTGGCCTCCGCGACCTGGAGCGGAACGAGCCTGCGCGCGGGACTCTCGGCCGCGCTGCGCCGGGACGAGGCGCTCGAAGTGCTGCGCGCGCTCGACGGACAAGCCGGCACACTGCTGCGCGCGAGCTACTCCGCGGACTTCCGCACATCCGCCGCGGACGCGAAGGCCATCGTCAGCGGCTACTACGCGGAGGTCTTCGATTTCTTGCGGTCGCGCTTCGGCGAGCGCGACTCGATCCAGATGCGCGAGCTGGAAGATGCATTCGCCGAAATGCTCGCTCGAGGCATTATCGATGCGAGCGGTCCAAGCGGGGGCCGCATCGAGGGGCACGAAGCGGGGCCTGCCTTGAAGGGATTCCTTCGGATCGCATCGCCGATCCTTTCGCGGGAGGCCGATGGCGGATTCCGGATCCGCCGCGAGCGGCCGCATCCCGTGATGCGATTCGAGTTCGAGGAAAGCATGGGCTGCTCGCCGGAGCAGCGGCACGCGGGCGAAGCGCCGCTCTCGAAATCGCTCGCGGGCCTGCTCGACGGGCGCAAGCGCGATGCCTTCATCCGGCTCACGGTTCCCGGCAGCGATCTTTCGCCGGAGAATCCCATCGGTCCCGCACCACGGCGCATGCGCATGCGCAGCGCGCCGCGAAGCTCATCCGGCTCCTCGCGCCTGGCGGTGCAGGGAGAAGGGGCCGTGTCCATGACCTCAGCGATGCGCGCGAACGTCCCGGCGGTCGCTGCAGGCAAGCTGGCGCATTCGGGCCTCGCGCGGATCGACACGAGCATGGTCCACGCGGCCGGCCGCGTGAATCTTTGGTGGCTCGACGATGTGGTGGCCCACGGCGGCGAATCGCCCGCGCGTCTGCCGATCGTGCAGAAGAGCGATGCGCCGCTGTGGCGCGATCGCGTCGATGCGCGCCGGTACTGGTACGCACCGGCCATCGCGCCGGTGCTGCCCGCGGCCAGCGCCGACCCTGCCGCGAGCCCGTTCCTCTTCAGCTTCCAACGCGTGGGCTCGGGACCCGGCGGGGAGGCGGCGCTCCAGGGCACCGTGCGCATCTCGGCGCGACTGGCGATGTCCGACGCGTCCAAGGCCGCGCTCAATGCGGCTGCGGGGGACGGCGCATCCCAGGTGCCGCTCGGCAACCTCTCGGTCATCTTGTCGGTGCCGTACCTGGACACGCAGGCCAATTTGCTTCGACGCGCTGCGTTCCAGGGCAGCGCCACGCTGGGCGGCGACACGCTCACGGCGAGCTTCGCGCTCATCAACAGCTCGCTGCGCATGACGTATGGCGCGCTATCGGGCGTCGAGCCCCAGTCCGAGCCCCCGCGGCTCGAGATCTCGTACACCTATCCCGCGTACGTTCCTTCCGACGAGACGAAGCTCGATGCCGCATTCGCCGGCAAGATCTCGATGACTGCCCTCGCGGCGAACAGGATCGACGCGACGCGCATCGGCTCGCGCGGCTATGCCGAAGGCGGCGCGGCGGTGTTCGATTTCGGCGGCGGCGAAGTGCGATTCCGGCCCGAGGCGCCCATGCCTTCGCGCGGCGACCGTCCGGCATTCGCCGCCGTGGCGCTCTCGCCGGCTGCGGCTCACGGGGGCGGGACGGCGGTGGCCGCGGCCGCCGCGCCCGTGACCGTCATGGCGAGCCCGGTGATCGCACCCGCCGTCGTGGCGCACGTCCAGCCCGCCATCGCGCGGCCGCCGCTCGCCGTTTCCGCCGCGGTCTCGGAGCTGCTGCGCAAGGTCCAATACGTGCGCCGGACCGTCCTGCGCCAGGAAATCCTCGACCTCTCGTTTCCGTGCAATTCAATGGGAGCGTTCTACCGCGAAGTTCGCGAGGGCCTCGGCGTAGCCATCGGCTGCACGCAGGCGATCCGCCTCGGGCAAGCCGTCGTGCGCCAGTACGAGGAGATCGCCGCGCTCGCCACGGCGAGCTTCCGCGTGTATCGCTCGCTCCAGCAGCCGGAGCGATTCCTCGTGCTTCCGGCCGCCTACCGAATCACGCGCTATTCGCCGGCGATTCCCGGCAGGGGCTGGCGTCCCGCGGTCGCGGCATTCACGGTTCTTGACCCGGGCGTCGAGGCGAACAACCGCATCCTGTTCGAGGCGACGCTGGAGCCCGACCTCGCGCTGCATGCGCGCCGCGAGCTCGTCGATCGCCTGGTGGCCGAGGCGCGCAATCCCGTGATCGAGTATCCGACCGAGATCGACGCCGAGGTGGAGTACGCGTGGCTCGTGGGAGCCGCCGCGAAGGTGGAAGTCGAAGTGCTGAAGCTGGCCGACTCCTTCCAGGTGAGCCTCGCCACCGATCTCGCCGGGGCGCTCCTGCTGAAGGCAATGATCCAGAACACGGGCGTGAGCGGTACGGCCACGTTCCGGCTTCCCGATGGCACCTCGCTCTCGACGGTCCTCTCGTTCGAGCTCGACAAGATCGTCGGACCCTGGACCACCGGCCCCCTCGAGATCGCGGCCGCCGGGACGACGGCGAGCCTGCGCAACGCGATCGAACGTCCCGTGGACGTGGATGACGTGATCGCCTATGCCAGGTCGGGCATGTCGCAACGCGTTCCGGTGGATGCGACGCTCCAGCCGGGCGAGACACGTACCGTCGCGATCCCGGCTGGAAGCACCGAGATCTACGCCGTGGCGGTGCTCGCGCCCGGAACGCAGCCGGCGATCGAGGAGATCCGCAGCTTCGTCGAGGAGGTGAGGACGAACGCGACGTTCATCGACCTCGTCAACCGCGACAACCACGGGCTCCTGCGGCTCGACGTGGAAGCGCAGATGAAGGACGTGCCCGGCGGCGCGAGGCCGGTCGCGATGGCCGGCGAACCCTCTGCTGGGTCGCTGGACTTCCTGCTGCCGATCACGACTTACCTTGCGAAGCACGTCCTGCAGTTTCGCGTGGCCAAGACGTTCCGCCCGAAGCCGGGCGAAGCGGCAACGGCTCCCCGTTTTACGCGATGGATCGACTGGGATCTCGAAACGGCGGGCGCGGTCGTGAGCCTGACCTGGGATCTCTTGGGCGAAGGCGATTAGCCAAAAGGAGACGACATCATGCCAAGAGGGCTTTCCATACACATCGGACTGAATTCCGTGGATCCCGCCAAGTACGGCGGCTGGGACGGCCAATTGAGCGGGTGCATCAACGATGCGCGCGACATGAAGGCCATCGCCGACCAGCTCGGCTACACGTCGTCGCTCATGACCGATTCGCAGGCCACTGGGGCGGCCGTCGTCCAGGCGATCGGCCAGGCCGCGCAGCAGCTTTCCGGCGGCGACACGCTGCTGCTCACGTATTCGGGCCACGGCGGGCAGGTTCCGGACGCCAATGGCGACGAAGCGGACGGGCAGGACGAAACGTGGGTGCTGTGGGACCGGATGCTGATCGACGACGAGCTCTTCGCCTTGTGGTCGCGGTTCGCCGCGGGGGTTCGCATCTTCTTGCTGTCCGACAGCTGCCACAGCGGCACCGTCGCGAAGATGATGCAATACAGCGAGATGACCCAGAGCCCGGTGATGCAGAAGGCCTATCGGCGAACGGCGCGAAGCCTGCCTCCGAAGTTCCGCCTCGCGCCCTGGGAGACGACGCACGAGATCTACCAGCGCGATGCCGACATGTACAAGTCGCTGCAATGGGTTGCCGGCGGCGACCGCGCGGCCGTCGTGGCCTCCGTGATCCTCATCTCGGGATGCCAGGACAACCAGCTCTCGTCGGACGGCGCCCGCAACGGCCTCTTCACCGAGACGCTGCTGAGCGTGTGGGACGGCGGCTCGTTCAGCGGCACGTACTCGACGTTCCACGGGGCCATCATGGCGCAGATGCCTGCGTCGCAGACGCCCAACCTGTTCAAGGTGGGCACGGCCAATTCCGCGTTCGAGTCGGAGAAGCCATTCACCATCGGCGGCACGGCGGCCCAGCCGGCCGGGCGGCCGAGCATCACCGCGCCGGCGCAATTCACCAACGCGTCGACGCCGCCCACGTTCACCGTGAACCCGGGCGCGAACCGGTACTACGCGGTGGAGGTCACGACCAATCCCTACTTCTTCAACAACGCGCAGTACGGCTCGCAGCGCACCGACGACAGTTTCTTCGCGACCTGGAAGACGCCGCCGTTCCTCGGTGGCCCCTATCCCGCTTCCTACACGATGCCGCAGGCCCCGTGGGATCGGTTGCGCGCGGGCGGCGGCGCGCTCTACTACCGCGTGTGGGCGAGCGACGCGGCGACGAGCTGGACGAACGCCGCGAGCAGCACCGCGGATGCGCAGGCGGCAAGTGCGCCATCGATCCAGCTGACGGCCGCCGGCGCCAGCACCGCGGTTCCCGCCGGCGACCAGGCACCTACCATCCAGGCGCCGGACAGCATGCCTTACGGGACAACGCCGAGCTTCACGGTGAATCCGGGCGCGGGCCGCTTCTACGCCGTCGAGGTCACCATCAATCCGTACTACTTCATGACGACCGAGTACGGCGCGCAGCGCAGCGATGACAATTTCTTCGCGTCGTGGAAGGCGAGGCCGTACCTGAGCGCGCCGGGCTATCCGGCGACGTACACGGTGCCGCAGTCGGCATGGGAGCGGCTGCGCAGCACCGGCCAGCGGCTGTACTACCGCATGTGGGCGACCGACGATGCGAATGCGTGGCGCAACGCCTCATGCACGACGCCGGATGCGCAGGCGCTGCAGGCGCGTTCGTTCGCGATCGCGCGCGAGGCGGCGCCCGAGGGCCGCGGCACGCCGGACATCGCGACACCCCTCTACAACGCCTGCCTGCACGCAATGGCCATCCAGGACAACATGGGCGCTAGCGAGTCGTTCACGGCCTTCCTCGCGGTGGCCGCGCCTGACGATTCGCGAAGGGCATACATCCAGCGAAAGATGAAGGAGCTGACGGCCGCTGCGCCGCGATGATGCCGGGCCGCCAATCCTGGCGCGCGATCGATTCCGCACGCCCCGGATCGGCGGGCAGCTGGGCCTCTTCTAGGCGCCGCCCTCCACGATGGCGCGCGCCAGCCGCTCGAGCGTGAGCGGCGCGGAGCCTTCCGCCTTGTGGTTCGCGATCACCCACGCTTCGTCGCCGCGCGCGACGCAGACCCTGCAGAGGCCGGCGATCGCGATGCGTGTGGCCGGATCCTCGTCCACGAGGCGATCGAAGGGGGCGTAGCGCGACTTTGCCTCCTCGTACGCAAAACCCCCGTGCAGGTTCCAGCGGATGATCATCGGCCCGGCGCCGAGCGTGGTGGCGGCCGCGGCCTGCACCTGCACCGCGGGCATGCGCGCGTGCACGCTCAGGCAAAGCCGAACGCCGGACTGCGCGAGCGCGCGCATGGTCTCCGGACCGATCAACTCCCGGTCGCGCAGTTCCACCGCGTAAAGCGGGCCGGCAGGCAGCCCTCGCAGGAATGCGCCGAGCCGCGCGGCGAAAGCCCGCGGTTCGCGCGTGGCCGCGCGGCCCTGCGGGGGAAACTGGAAGACGAGGGGCCCCGCCGACGCGCCCAGCCCGGCCAGGCAGGGGGTCACAAAGAGATCGCGGGCTGCCGCGGAATCCATGAAGTGCGGGCTGGGCTCGCGGGATTCGAAGTTGTAGGCGGCGGTCAGCGCCTGTGGCGCCTTCACGACGAAGCGGAACCCGCCGGGGACCTGCTCCCCGTAGCGGCGATACTCCCCCTCGGCGATCGGTGCGTAGAAGGTCCGGTCCAGTCCCACGGTGCGCAGCAGCGGATGACGGGCGTAGGTTGCGAGACCATCGCGCGACAGGACGCGCTCGGGAAGCGCGCGGTCGTAGACAATCCCCGCCCAGCCGGAGAACGCCCACGACGAAGTCCCGAGGCGGATGCCGGGAGGCAGCAGCGCGGAGAGGCGGCGAACTTCGTCATTGCGCGCGGCGGGGCATTCGCTGCCCGGCGCCGGGTCAGGGACCGTTGAATCGCCGAACAGGTCGAGCTGCGCGTTCAACGCCGGGCGCCATCAATGGTATTCTCTTGCCCCATTTGCTACCGGAGGACACAATTTTCCGGCACCGGCAACGCACTGCCCCAAAGCATCCATTTTGAGGATTCCCCGATGTCCGCTGTCCCCACCTCCCTGGAAGACAAGTATACCCGCGAGGCCGGCCGAGTCTTTCTCAGCGGCACGCAGGCGCTCGTGCGCCTGGCGATCGTGCAACGCAGCCGCGACCTTGCTGCGGGGCTCGATACGGCGGGGTTCATCTCGGGATATCGTGGCTCGCCCCTGGGCGGATTCGACCAGGCGCTGTGGAAGGCGAAGAAGCACCTTGAGTCGCACCACGTCTTCTTCACCCCGGGGGTGAACGAGGAACTCGCGGCGACGTCGGTGTGGGGTTCCCAGCAGGTGGGCCTTTTCCCGGCGTCGAAGTACGACGGCGTCTTCGCCATGTGGTACGGCAAGGGCCCCGGCGTGGACCGCTGCGGCGACGTCTTCAAGCACGCCAACGCCGCGGGTACCGCGAAGCATGGCGGCGTCCTGCTCATCGCGGGCGACGACCACGCGTGCAAGTCCTCGACGCTTCCGCACCAGTCGGAACACGCGTTCGACGCGGCAATGATCCCCGTGCTCTACCCGACGGGCGTGCAGGAGATCATCGAGCTCGGGTTGCATGGATTCGCGATGTCGCGCTTCTCGGGCTGTTACGTGGCCTTCAAGACGGTCTCCGAGACGCTCGATTCCTCCGCGTCGATCGAGGTCGATCCCGCGTTCCCGGGGATCGTCCTGCCGGGTGAAATGGCGCTGCCCCCCGGAGGCATGAGCATCCGCTGGCCCGATGCCCCCATGGAGCAGGAACTGCGGCTGCAGCGCCACAAGATCTACGCCGCGCTCGACTATTGCCGCGCAAACCGGCTCAACCGCATCACCATCGACTCTCCCAATCCGAGGCTCGGCATCATCGCGTCGGGGAAGTCCTACCTCGATGTCCTGCAGGCGTTGGCCGATCTCGGCATCGATGAGCGCCATGCCGCCGAGATCGGGATCCGCCTTTGCAAGGTGGGAATGCCCTGGCCCCTGGAGCCCAACGGGGTGCGCGAGTTTGCCCAGGGGCTCGACGAGATCCTGGTGGTGGAGGAGAAGCGCCAGCTCATCGAGTATCAGATGAAGGAGCAGCTCTACAACTGGCGGGACGACGTGCGCCCGCGCGTCATCGGGAAGTACGACGACCATGGAGAGTGGGAGGCGAGCCGCGGCGAGTGGCTGTTGCCGGCCGCCGGCGAGCTCACGCCGGCCATGATCGCGCGCGTCATCGCGGCGCGCATCGGCAAGTTCTACACCTCGAAGATCGTCGAGGCGCGCCTCAAGTTCCTCGAGGCGAAGGAGGCCGCGCTCGCCCGCCCGCGCCCGAAGGCCGCGCGCATCCCCTATTTCTGCTCCGGCTGCCCGCACAACACCTCGACGCGCGTGCCCGAAGGCTCGCAGGCGCTGGCCGGCATCGGCTGCCATTACATGGCCATCTGGATTCGTCCCGAGCAGACGATGACCTTCACGCAGATGGGAGGCGAGGGCGCGCCGTGGATCGGCATCCAGCCGTTCACCGGGATGAAGCACGTGTTCGCGAACCTTGGCGACGGCACGTACTCCCACTCGGGCCTCCTCGCCATTCGCGCCGCGGTCGGCGCGAACGTGAACATGACGTACAAGATCCTCTTCAATGACGCGGTCGCCATGACGGGCGGGCAGCCCCTCGACTGCGCGCTGACCGTCCCGATGGTCACGCGGCAGGTTGCCGCGGCCGGGGTCGGGCGCATCGTCATCGTGACCGACGAACCGGAGAAATACCGCGCGGTGGGCGACCTGGCAGCCGGGACCACGATCCATCACCGCGACGAGCTGGACGAGGTGCAGCGGATGCTGCGCGACATCCCCGGCGTCACTGTGCTCGTGTACGACCAGACCTGTGCCGCCGAGAAGCGACGCCGCCGCAAGCGCGGCACCTACCCAGACCCGGCCCGGCGCGTGATGATCAACGAGCGTGTCTGCGAGGGATGCGGCGATTGCGGCGAAAAGTCCAACTGCCTTTCCATCGTCCCGGTCGAGACCGAGTTCGGCCGCAAGCGGGCCATCGACCAGAGCAGCTGCAACAAGGATTTCTCCTGCGTGAAGGGCTTCTGTCCCAGCTTCGTGACGGTGGAAGGAGGCAGCCTTCGCAAGCGAAAGGCCGTGGCACGCGAGGAGCCCTGGGCGCTGCCCGAACCGGTGCTTCCGGCTCTCGATCAGCCATGGGGAATCCTCGTGACCGGCGTTGGCGGCACCGGGGTGGTCACGATCGGCGCGCTGCTCGGCATGGCGGCACACCTCGAGGGCAAGGGCGCCACGGTCCTCGACATGACGGGGCTCGCCCAGAAGGGCGGCTCGGTCTACTCGCACATCCGCATTGCGGCTAGGCCCGGGGACATCCACGCCGTGCGCATCGCGGCCGGGGAAGCCCGCGCCGTCATCGGGTGCGACATGATCGTCGCCGCCTCGGACGAGGCCATCGCGAAGATGCAGTCCGGGAAGACCCGCGCCGTCGTCAACGTGGATGTTTCGCCCACGGGCGAGTTCACGAAGGATCCGGACCTCAGGGTACCCCGCGACGACATGGCCGACGCGATCCGCGAGGCGTGCGGCGCCGGAGCGACCGACTTCGTCGCGGCCGGGGACCTTGCAACCTCGCTCCTGGGCGACTCGATCGCGACCAATCTTTTCATGGTGGGCTTCGCCTGGCAGCGCGGCCTGGTGCCGCTGGGGCGCGTGGCCATCGTGGAGGCTATCGAGTTGAACGGCGCCGCCGTGGAATCGAACCGGGCTGCGTTCGAATGGGGGCGCCGCGCGGCCGTCGATCTCGCTTCAGTTGGCAAGGCAGCGGCGCCCGCCGACGAGGACCCGGAAAGCCGGCGCGTTTCCGCGGATATCGAGGAGGCGATCGCGCTCCGCTGCAAGGAGCTGGTGAAGTACCAGGACGAGGCCTATGCCGCGCGCTATGGGGAGCGTGTCAGGCGCATACGCGAGGCCGAGTCGGGCAGCGTTCCCGGTTCGACTGCGCTGTCTGCGGCGGTCGCGC
This sequence comes from Betaproteobacteria bacterium, assembly GCA_016720855.1. NCBI lineage: Bacteria > Pseudomonadati > Pseudomonadota > Betaproteobacteria > Betaproteobacteria bacterium. Next base: position 139,652 of record JADKJU010000001.1, read on the forward strand.
GCTACCTGTACAAGCTCATGGCCTGCAAGGACGAGTACGAGGTGGCACGGCTGCACACTGACGGCGAATTCCTCGCCCGCGTGGCGAGCCGGTTCGAGGGGGACTACCGGGTACGCGTCCACCTGGCGCCGCCCTTGTGGTCGAAGATGGACCCCGCGACCGGAGAGCCCCGCAAGCGAAGCTATGGCCCGTGGATGTTCAAGGCCATGGCCGTGCTCGCCCGGTTCAAGGGGCTGCGCGGTACGGCACTCGATCCATTCGGGTATTCGCAGGAGCGGCGCGAGGAGCGGCGGCTCCTCGCGGACTACGAGGCCGTGCTGGACGAGATAGTCGAACGTCTTTCCCCGGAGACGATCGCCACCGCCGTCGATCTCGCCTGCCTGCCGGAACACATCCGCGGGTTCGGCCCGGTGAAGGCGCGCCACATGGCTCAGGTCGCCGAGCGACGGACAGCGCTGCTCGCGCAGCTTCGGGACCCCGCGCAGGCCGCGGCACGAAACGCGGCGATCACGGTCAAGGCCGCGGCCTGACTTTCAGGGCCGTGCGAGCCCCGGCCAGGCCAGCGTATATCGGCCCGGGTCCAGCACGAGTCGTCCTTCCATCCCGAAGGGCAGGGTGAGCTTCCTCGCGACATGGCCGAAAGGCAGGCCCTCCAGGACCGGGCAAGGGGCGATCGCGCGAAGGCATTCGACCGCCTCTGCCATGGCGTACGCATAGCGTCCCGGATTCTGCGGGACGCAGTCCGTGAAATCCCCCAGCAGGATGGCGCCCTGCCGCACGAGGATTCCCGCATGGTGGAGCTGGAGGAACATCCGCTCGATGGCGTAGGGCTCCTCGGCGATTTCCTCCAGGCAAAGCAGGCCACCGTCGATCTCGGGAAGGTAGGGCGTGCCGACGAGGTGGGCAATCAACGAGAGATTGCCGCCCCAGATCGGCCCGCTGATCACGGCCGGCGGGAGACCATGCTCGAAGGAGACGGTCTGCGAATCCTGCGCTCCCCACAGCGTCGCACTGAAATGGTGGAGCATGAATTCGTCGGGTTCGCCATCGCCGAAGTCGCTCGTGATCATGGGGCCGTGGATCGTGGCGAGTTCCCCGAGCGCGAGCGCCGCGCAGTTGAAGGCGGTGAAGTCGCTGAAGCCCGCGAACACCTTCCTGCTTGCTCCCACTCGCACCCAGTCGATCGCCGGGAGGAGCCGCGTGAAGCCGTAGCCTCCGCGTGCCGCCAGCATCAAGTCGATGGACGGATCGTCCAGCAGGTTGTGGAATCCCTCGATTCGCTCCTCGTCGGTTCCGGCGAAATAACGCCACTGCCTGCGAGCCTGTCCGGCGACGACGACCCGGTGTCCCATCGCCTCCAGCCGGGCAATGCCTTCGTCGAGTCGGGCGGGATCCGTGCTGCCCGACGGCGCGAACACGCCGATGGTGGCGTGCGCGGCCGGGGGCCGCGGCCTGCGCGGCGGTGAATCAGCCACGGTTGCGGTTCAGCTCTTCGAAGGCGAAGAGATTGCCGTCGGGATCGCGAACCACGAACCAGCGTGTGCCGCGCTCGCTCACGCACGGTGAGACCACGACATGGTCCCCGGCGGGCAGTGTGTCGAAGCGCTTGTCGATGTCGTGGATATCGAGGTGGACCGCCGGACGGGACGGGGAAGCCGTCGCGGGATACCGGGAACGCTCGGCCAGGACCACCTTGATCGCGCCTCCGGAAAGGACTGCTCCGCGGCCCGACGCGGGCTCGCCCCAGGTCGAGACCACGGACCACCCGAGCGTGTCCCGGTAGAAGGCGAGGGACCGATCGAAATCAGCAGGCTGGATATGCAGGTGGTCGAAGCGGTCGATCATGGATTCCGGGATGCTAGCCGCGCTGCGCCAGCGCATCGACGACGGCAACTGCCGTCATGTTGATGATACGCCGGACACTCGCCGTCGGCGTGAGGATGTGCGCCGGCTTCGACGCGCCGAGGAGGATCGGGCCGATGGTGATGCCGTCGCCCGCGGCGGTCTTCAGGAGGTTGAAGGCGATGTTCGCGGCGTCCAGCGTCGGCATGATGAGCAGGTTGGCTTCCCCCTTGAGCTGCGAATGCGGGAAGGCGGCCTGCCGCACTTCCTCGGAAATCGCCGCGTCGCCGTGCATCTCCCCGTCGATCTCCAGGTCCGGCATCCGCTCGCGGATGAGCGCGAGCGCGGCGCGCATCTTGGCCGCCGAGGGTGCGTCGCTCGTGCCGAAGCTCGAGTGCGAGAGCAGGGCCGCGCGCGGCACGAGGCCGAAGCGCCGGATCTCCTCCGTGGCGAGCTGGGTCATCTCGGCGAGCTGCTCCGGGCTGGGGTTGTCGTTCACGTACGTGTCGCAGATGAAAACCGTGCGCCGCGGCAGCATCAGGATGTTCATGGCGTAGTAGTTCTTCACGCCCTGCCGCAGGCCGATCACCTGGTCCACGTAGTGCAGGTGCAGTTCGTGCGTGCCGAAGGTGCCGCAGATCATTCCGTCGGCCTCGCCCTTGTGCATCATCATCGCGCCGATGAGCGTGTGGCGGCGGCGCATCTCGATCTTCGCGTAGGGGACCGAGACGCCGCGGCGCTCCGTGAGGCGGTGGTACTCCGTCCAGTAGTCCCGGTAACGTGCGTCCCACTCCGGATTCACGACGTCGAAGTGCTCGCCTGCGTTCAGCCGGAGGCCGAAACGCTCGATGCGCTTCTCGAGCACCGCCGGCCTTCCCACCAGGATGGGGCGGGCCAGCTTCTCGTCCACCACCACCTGCACCGCGCGCAGGATCCGTTCGTCTTCGCCCTCCGCGTACACGATCCGCTTCGGGGACGCCTTCGCCGCGGCGAAGATGGGCCGCATGATGTGCCCGGACTGGTACACGAACTCGTTCAGGCGCTGGACGTAGGCCTCGAAATCGGGAATCGGGCTCGTCGCCACGCCGCTTTCCATCGCTGCCCTGGCGACGGCCGGGGCGATCTTCACGATGAGCCGCGGATCGAAGGGCTTGGGAATGAGGTATTCGCGACCGAAGCTCATCTGCTCCTGCTGGTAGGCCATCGCCACCACGTCGGACTGCTCGGCCATCGCGAGGTCGGCGATCGCGTTCACCGCGGCGAGCTTCATCGGCTCGTTGATCGTCGTGGCGCCCACGTCGAGCGCGCCGCGGAAGATGAACGGAAAGCACAGCACGTTGTTCACCTGGTTCGGGTAGTCGGAGCGGCCGGTGGCGATGATCGCGTCGTCGCGCACGGCCTTCACGTCGGCCGGCAGGATCTCGGGCTCGGGGTTGGCCAGCGCGAAGACGAGCGGATTGGCCGCCATGCGCTGCACCATGTCGGGCTTGAGGACGCCGCCGGCCGAAAGCCCCAGGAACACGTCGGCCTCGCCGATGATGTCGCCGAGCGTGCGCGCATCGGTCTTCTTCGCATAGCGCGCCTTGTTCTCGTCCATGAGTTCCCTGCGGCCCTCGAAGACCACGCCCGCGATGTCGGAGACCCAGATGTTCTCGAGCTTCACGCCCAGCGCAACGAGCATGTCGAGGCACGAGAGGGCGGCGGCGCCCGCGCCGGACACCGCGAGCTTCACCTCGCCGACATTCTTGCCCACCACGCGAAGCCCGTTCAGGATCGCCGCGCCCACGATGATGGCCGTGCCGTGCTGGTCGTCGTGGAAGACGGGAATCCTGAGCCGCTCGCGCAGCTTTCGCTCGATGTAGAAGCACTCGGGGGCCTTGATGTCCTCGAGGTTGATGCCGCCGAACGTCGGCTCGAGCGCGGCGATGACCTCGATCAGGCGGTCCGGGTCGAGCTCGTTCAGCTCGATGTCGAAGACGTCGATGTCGGCGAATTTCTTGAAGAGAACCCCCTTGCCCTCCATCACGGGCTTCGCGGCGAGTGGGCCGATGTTGCCCAGTCCCAGCACTGCCGTGCCGTTGGTGACGACTCCGACCAGGTTGCCGCGGGCGGTGAGGTGGCGAGCCTCGGCGGGGTTTTCCCTGATGGCTTCGCAGGCGAATGCCACGCCCGGGGAATAGGCGAGGGCGAGGTCGCGCTGGGTGGCCAGGGGCTTGGTTGGGGCGATCTCGATCTTGCCGGGCCGCGGGAAGCGGTGATAGTCGAGGGCGCTTTTCTTGAGGTCGTCGAGCATGGCGCTAAGCCCTTGAGCGGAAGGGAGTTTGTGCGAAGTCTAGCATGGCGGCCCGGCACCAGCGCGCGCGGCGCTTGACGAAACGAGTCGATATGACTAAACATATCGACATGACTGGAGACGTCGGAATCACGCGAGGCCACCGATGAACCGGAACTACCTGCGGGCCATCCCGCGCGAATGGCGCAACCTCTCGCTCGTGTTCGCCGCCCTGGGCGACGAGCATCGCCAGCGGATACTCCTCACGTTCGAGCCGGGCGAGCGCCTGAACGTGGGTAGCATTGTCGAGGTATCGACGCTGTCGCGCACCACGGTGTCCCATCACCTCAGGGTGTTGCGCGAGGCGGGCGTGCTCCGGTCGGAGAAGATCGGCAAGGAGGTGTGGTTCTGGCTGGACAAGGAGTTTCTCCTGTCGGCACTGGGCGCCGTGCGCGACTACCTGAAGGACAAGGCGTGAATCGCCGTGGCTTCCTTGGCGCGGCGGCGGCCGCCGCCTGCGCTTCGGCGCTCGCCGGCTGCCGCTACAGCCTGGAGCAGGGCCTCTTCAACGAGTGCCGGTCGCCCGGCGGGCATCGCCTTTTCCGCGACCGTGTAGTGCGTGCCGCGTGGGAGGGTGTCGATTCGACCCGCGTCTGGGATTGCCACGCGCACCTGTTCGGCAACGGGCGAACGGGGTCCGGGATCTACCTCAACCCCGGATTCGACCGGCCCTCGACCCTGGCGGGCCAGATGCGCAGGGCGCTCTTCTTCAACGCCGCCTGCGGGGAGGAGGACGAGGAGCGCCTGGATCGGGCCGTGGTCGAGCGCCTCGCGCATCTGGCCGACGAGCTGCCCGTCGGCGCCAAGGTGATGCTGCTTGCCTTCGATTTCACCCACGACGCCGACGGCACGCGCCGCGAGGACCAGACGACCTTCGCGGTTCCCGATAATTACGCGGCGCGAGTCGCGAGCGCACGGCCGGACCGCTTCGAGTGGATCGCTTCCGTCCATCCGTACCGCCGCGACGCCTTCGCCGCGCTCTCATCGGCGCACACGGCGGGGGCTCGCGCCGTCAAGTGGCTCCCGCAGGCGATGGGGATCGATCTGGCTCACGCGCGCTCCATCGCCTTTTACGCAGAGCTGCGGCGACTCGGCTTGCCGCTGCTGGTGCACGTGGGAGAGGAGCAGGCCGTGGAGGGCGCGGGACGGCACGCCCTGGGTAATCCCCTGGCGCTTCGCCATCCCCTGGATGCCGGGGTGAGGGTGGTGGCGGCGCATTGCGCCTCGCTCGGCGAGAGCCCCGACCTCGATGCCCATCCCGATTCGGCGAGGGCGCCACGGGTGAGGAATCTGGACCTCTTCGCCAGGCTCATGCGCGACCCACGCTACGCGAACCTCCTTTACGGCGACCTTTCCGCGGTGACGCAGGCGAACCGGGCGGCGACGGTGCCGGAACTGATCGAAGCGACCGCCTGGCACGCGCGGCTTCTCAACGGCACGGACTATCCGCTGCCGGGCATCATGCCGATCTTCTCGGTGCAGGGCTTCGTGCGGGCGGGCATGCTGGAGGAGGCAAGCGCCCGGGTGCTGACGGAACTGCGCCACGTGAACCCGCTCGCCTTCGACTTCGTCCTCAAGCGCTCGCTCGCCTGGCGAGGCGCGCGTTTCCCGGCGGCTGTGTTCGAGACGCGCCATTTCTTCGATACCGCCCATCGGGAGGCCTGAGCCATGTCTTCCCGCAGCCAGTTTGCCCTGCTCGGCGAACGCCGATTCGCGCCGCTCTTCTGGACGCAGTTCCTCGGCGCCGCAAACGACAACCTGTTCAAGTTCGCCTTCACGCTGCTGGCCACGTTCCATGCCGCCGATTGGGGCGGCGTCGAGCCAGCCACGGCCGGATTCGTGATCGGCGCGATCTTCATCGCGCCGTTCGTGCTCCTTTCGGCCACTTCCGGGCAGATTGCCGACAAGGTCGAGAAAGGTGCGCTGATCCGTTTCGTGAAGAACTTCGAGATCGCAGTCATGGCGATCGCCGCGACGGGCTTCGTCACCCGCAACCCGGCGCTGCTCTATACGTCCGTGTTCCTGATGGGTGTTCACTCGACGCTGTTCGGCCCGGTGAAGTACGCGTACCTGCCGCAGCACCTTCGGGACGACGAGCTCACGGGAGGCAACGGACTGGTCGAAATGGGAACCTTCGTGGCGATCCTGGCCGGCACCATCGCCGCGGGACTGCTGGCCCGCAGCGGTTCAGGTGGGGCGTCCGCGATCGGGATTGCATGTCTCGCGGTTGCCGTCCTGGGCCGGTTGGCCGCGAGCTATGTCCCGCCCTCGCCAGCGCCGGATCCGGGGCTCGCGATCAACTGGAACCCGTTCACCGAGACGTGGGCCAATCTCGTCATCGCGGCGCGCGACGCGACGGTATTCCATTCGCTGCTCGGCATCTCGTGGCTTTGGTTCTTCGGCTCGATCTTCCTCACGTCGTTCACGCCCTTTACCAGGGACGTCCTCGGTGGCGACGAGAACGTGGTCACTTTGCTGCTCGCCGCCTTCTCCATCGGCATCGGGCTCGGGGCGCTGGCCTGCGAGCGGCTCTCCGGGCGCAAGGTCGAGATCGGGCTCGTGCCGTTCGGATCGATCGGAATGACGGTGTTCGCGGTCGACCTCTGGCTGGCCACCCGCGGGCTTGCGCCGTCGGGCGTGAAGGACGTTGCGGCCTTCCTGCGGGAGGGTTCGTCGTTGCGCGTGATGGCGGACCTCTTCCTGCTGGCGCTCTTCGCCGGCTTCTATTCCGTCCCACTCTATGCGCTCATCCAGAGCCGCGCCGAGGCAAGGCACCGCGCCCGCATCATCGCCGCCAACAACATCCTCAACGCGCTCTTCATGATCGTGGCGGCGCTCATGGCCACGGCCCTCCTGCGTTCCGGGCTCGCGCTGCCGCAGCTCTTCCTCGTGGTCGGGCTCATGAATGCGGCCGTGGCCGCCTACATCTACCTGCTGGTGCCCGAGTTCCTCATGCGGTTCCTGTGCTGGCTCCTCGTCCATTCGGCCTACCGATTGCGCAAGAAGGGGCATCGACAACATCCCGGAGCGCGGTCCGGCGCTCATCGTCTGCAACCACGTGAGCTTCGTCGATGCGCTGGTGATCCTCGCGGCGAGCCCGCGGCCCATCCGCTTCGTCATGGACCATCGCATTTTCCGCGTTCCCGTCCTGTCGTTCGTGTTCCGCACCGGCAAGGCCATCCCGATCGCGCCGGCGAAGGAAGACGAGGCGCTCCTGAATCGCGCGTACGACGAGGTCGCGGCGGCGCTGGAGCATGGGGAACTGGTGGGGATCTTCCCCGAGGGAAGGATCACCGAGGACGGCGAGATCGGCCCGTTCCGTGGCGGGATCCGGCGGATCGTCGAGCGCACGCCGGTGCCGGTGGTGCCGATGGCGTTGAAAGGGCTCTACGGCAGCTTCTTCAGCCGCCAGGGCGGCGCGGCGATGACGAAACCTTTCCGCCGCGGCGTCTTCTCACGAATCGCGCTCGAGGTGGCGCCGGCGGTGGCGCCTTCCGGGGCCACGCCCGACGCACTGAGGCAGAAGATGCTCGCCATGCGCGGCGACTGGCGCTAGCCGGGCTGTCGATGCCTCGCGTGCTAAACTCGGCGCAACGTTTTTCCCCACCCGCATCATGTCCGGCAACACGCTCGGCACACTCTTCACCGTCACCACTTTCGGCGAGTCCCACGGGCCGGCCGTGGGCTGCGTCGTGGACGGTTGCCCGCCCGGACTCGCCCTCTCTGAATCCGATATCCAGCCCGATCTCGACCGGCGCAAGCCGGGGACCTCGCGGCACGTGACCCAGCGCCGCGAGGAGGATCGCGTCGAGATCCTCAGCGGCGTCCACGAGGGGCGCACGACAGGCACGCCGATCGCGCTGCTCATCCGCAATGAGGACCAGCGCAGCAAGGACTACGCGAAGATAGCCTCGAGCTTCCGGCCCGGCCATGCCGACTACGCCTACCTCCAGAAGTACGGAATCCGCGATCCGCGAGGTGGCGGGCGTTCTTCGGCGCGTCTCACCGCGCCGGCCGTGGCGGCAGGCGCCATCGCGAAGAAGTGGCTTCGCGAGCGGTACGGCGTCGAGGTGCGCGGGCACCTCACCCATCTCGGCCCGAACGTGATCCCGTTCGAGTCGTGGGAACAGGTCCATGCCAATCCCTTCTTCGCGGCCAATGCGACGATCGTTCCCGTGCTGGAGAGCTACATGGACCGCCTTCGCAAGTCCGGCGATTCGTGCGGCGCGAGGCTCATGGTCGTGGCCACGGGGGCTCCACCCGGTTGGGGCGAGCCGCTCTACGGCCGCCTCGACGCCGACATCGCCCAGGCGATGATGGGCATCAACGCCGTGAAGGGCGTGGAAGTCGGGGCCGGGTTCGCCGCGGCGGCCCAGCTGGGGACGGAGCATTCGGACGAAATGACGCCCGAGGGCTTCCTCTCGAACAACGCGGGCGGAATCCTGGGAGGCATATCGACGGGGCAGGACATCGTGGTGTCGATCGCGATCAAGCCCACGTCGAGCATCCGGCTTGCGCGGCGCACCGTGGACGTGGCGGGCAACCCGTCGGCCATCGAGACCCACGGCCGCCACGATCCCTGCGTCGGAATCCGCGCCACCCCGATCGCCGAAGCGTTTCTCGCGCTCGTGCTGGCCGATCACGCTCTTCGCCACCGCGCCCAGAACGCGGACGTGGTCACCTCCACGCCGCGGATTCCCGCGGCCGCAGCCTCGGTTCCGCGCGGCGGCGTGAGTTCCGCACTCGAGGATCCGGATCCCGAGGAGGCCTGAGGCGTCGAAGGGATGCCGGTCGCAGGGTATAATTTCCCTTCGCCCGGAATGCCCATGAACGCACTCACGCTCTACGACAAGCTTTGGAACGCCCATCTCGTCCACGAGGGACCGGACGGGACGGCGCTCATCTACATCGACCGCCACCTGGTGCACGAGGTGACGAGCCCGCAAGCCTTCGAGGGGCTCGGCCTTGCCGGCCGCAAGCCGTGGCGCATCGGCTCGGTGGTGGCGACCGCCGACCACAACGTGCCGACCCGCAACCGCGCGCAAGGCATCGCCGACCCGATCGCACGCCTCCAGGTCGAGACGCTAGACCGCAACATCGAGAAATTCGCCGTGCCGGTGTATTTCGGGATGTCCGATTCCCGTCAGGGAATCGTCCACGTGATCGGGCCGGAGCAGGGCGCCACCCTGCCGGGGATGACGGTCGTGTGCGGCGACTCCCATACCAGCACGCACGGGGCGTTCGCGGCGCTCGCCTTCGGCATCGGCACCAGCGAGGTGGAGCACGTTCTCGCCACGCAATGCCTCATCGCGAAGAAGGCGAAGTCGCTGTGCATCCGCGTCGAGGGCGCCTTGCCCCGCGGCGTGTCGGCCAAGGACGCGGTGCTGGCGGTGATCGGGCGAATCGGCACCGCAGGAGGCACCGGGCACGCGATCGAGTTCGCGGGCTCCGCGATCCGCTCCCTGTCGATGGAAGGCCGCATGACGGTCTGCAACATGGCCATCGAGGCCGGCGCCCGCGCCGGAATGGTCGCCGTGGACGACACCACCCTTTCCTATCTTTCGGGGCGCACCTTTTCGCCAAAAGGCGAGATGTTCGACCGTGCAGCGGCCTACTGGAGGACGCTCGTTTCCGACCCCGGGGCGCGGTTCGACCGCGAAATCGAGGTCGATGCCGCCACGCTCAAGCCCCAGGTCACCTGGGGCACGTCGCCCGAGATGGTGGTGTCCATCGACGATCGCGTCCCGGATCCCGCTCGCGAAATGGACCCGGTTCGCCGCGAGGCGATGGAAAGGGCGCTCGAGTACATGGGGCTCGATGCGGCCATGCCGATCACCGACATCGCCATCGACAAGGTCTTCATCGGCTCGTGCACCAATTCGCGCATCGAAGACCTGCGGGCGGCCGCGGCCGTTGTCCGCGGCCGCCGCGTGGCTGCCAACGTGAAGCTCGCCATGGTCGTTCCCGGCTCGGGGCTCGTGAAGCGCCAGGCCGAGGAAGAAGGGCTCGACCGTGTCTTCATCGACTCCGGCTTCGAGTGGCGGGACCCCGGATGCTCCATGTGCCTGGGCATGAACGACGACCGGCTATCGCCCGGCGAGCGCTGCGCGTCGACCTCGAACCGCAATTTCGAGGGCCGCCAGGGTGCCGGGGGCCGCACCCACCTCGTGAGCCCCACGATGGCCGCCGCCGCCGCGCTGGCGGGACGGTTCGTGGACGTACGCAGACTGGACTGAATCGGAGATCAATGATGAAACACATTCTTTTCGCCATCGCCGCCGCGCTTGCGCTGGCCGGATGCAACACGGTCGAAGGCGTGGGCAAGGACATCAAGAAGGGTGGCGAGGCCATCGAGAAGTCAGCCAACAAGAACAAGTAGGAAGGTCACGGGAGGGGGGGGCGCGGCAGGGCAGACAATGGAAAAATTCACGATACACACCGGATTGGCCGCACCGCTCGACAGGGAGAACGTCGACACGGACGCGATCATTCCCAAACAGTTCCTGAAGTCGATCCACCGGACCGGCTTCGGGCCGAACCTGTTCGACGGGTGGCGCTACCTCGATCCCGGCGAGCCTGGCCAGGATCCGGCATCGAGGAAGCCCAATCCCGACTTCGTGCTGAACCAGGGGCGCTACAAGGGGGCCACGATCCTGGTGGCGAGGAAGAATTTCGGCTGCGGCTCTTCGCGCGAGCACGCGCCGTGGGCGCTCCAGCAGTACGGCTTCAAGGCGATCCTGGCGCCGTCGTACGCCGACATCTTCTTCAACAACTGCTTCAAGAACGGGCTGCTTCCGATCGTGCTGCCCGATTTCCACCTGGACCATCTCTTCCAGGAGATCGCGGTGCACGTCGGCTATCGCCTGTCGATCGACCTGCCCGCGCAGACGGTCTCCACCCCGTCGGGGCTCGTGATGCGCTTCGACGTCGAGCCCTTCCGCAAGGAATGCCTCGTGAACGGCTGGGACGACATCGGCATGACGCTGCGCCGCCAGGACGCCATCCGCGCCTACGAGGAGCGTCGCCGCCTGTCCGAGCCGTGGATATTCTCGTGAGTGCGCGATGAAGATTGCGCTCCTGCCCGGAGACGGCATCGGACCGGAGATCCTGCGGGAGGCCGTGCGTGTCCTCGACGCCCTGCGTTCCGATGGCCTCGGGATCGAAACGCAGGAAGCGCCGGTCGGCGGCGCGGCCTACGACCTCTCGGGCGATCCGCTGCCTGCGGCGACGCTCGACCTGGTGAAGGCCGCGGACGCCGTCCTCTTCGGCGCCGTCGGCGGCCCGAAGTACGACACGCTTGCGCGCGACAAGCGCCCGGAGAAAGCGATCCTGGCGCTTCGCAAGGAATGCGATTTCTTCGCCAACCTGAGGCCCGCGACAGTCTTCCCGGAACTTGCCGACGCCTCCACGCTCAAGCCCGAGGTCGTCTCCGGCCTCGACATCATGATCGTGAGGGAACTCACCGGAGACCTCTACTTCGGCCAGCCGCGCGGGATCTCCGGCGAGAAGGGCCACCGCATCGGCATCAACACGATGCATTACACCGAAGCGCAGATCAGCCGCATCCTGCATGTCGGCTTCCGCACGGCCCGGCAGCGCGCAGGACGCCTGTGCTCCGTGGACAAGATGAACGTGCTGGAAACGACGCAGCTCTGGCGGGACATCGCCGAGGAAATCGCGCCGGAATACCCCGACGTCGAACTCACGCACATCCTGGTGGACAACTGCGCCATGCAGCTCGTCAGGAACCCGAGGCAGTTCGACGTCATCGCGACCAGCAACATGTTCGGCGACATCCTCTCCGACGAGGCATCGATGCTCACCGGATCGATCGGGATGCTCCCTTCGGCGTCCCTGGATGCGAACGGCAAGGGCCTGTACGAGCCGATCCACGGTTCGGCGCCCGACATCGCGGGCAGGGGCGTGGCGAATCCCCTGGCGCAAATTCTTTCGATGGCCATGATGTTCCGCTACACGTTCGGGCTTGCGGACGTGGCCGCGCGCATCGAAGCCGCGGTGAGGAAGGCGCTCGCTTCCGGCCTGCGCACGGCCGACATCGCCGCGCGCGGCGCGAAGGCGTGCACTACCGCCGAGATGGGGACGGCAGTCCTGAAGGCCCTCTAGACAGCCGGGGAAGGCGGGGCAGGGAGGCGGTCTCGCCTTCCGCAGCGAGAAAAGCGCCCCGGCAACTGAAAGAACGGAAAATGGAAAACAGGAAGACGGCAGGAATCATCGGTTGGCGCGGGATGGTGGGTTCGGTGCTCATGGACCGCATGCGCACGGAAGGGGACTTCGATCTCGTCGATCCGGTGTTCTTCACGACCTCGGCCCGTGGGCGCCGCCGGTCCGGACATCGGCCGGCCCACCGGGCCGCTCAAGGATGGGAACGATATCGCGGAACTCGCGAAGAACGAAATCCTCATCACCTGCCAGGGCGGCGACTACACCAAGTCGGTCTTCGCGAGGCTGCGCGCGGCCGGCTGGAACGGCTACTGGATCGACGCGGCCTCGGCGCTTCGCATGGACAAGGACGCGGTCATCATCCTCGACCCCGTCAATCGGCCGGTCATCGACCGGGCGCTGGCCACCGGGGTGAAGAATTTCATCGGGGGCAACTGCACGGTGAGCTTGATGCTCATGGCGATCGACGGGCTCCTCAAGGCCGACCTCGTCGAGTGGGTGAGCGCGATGACCTATCAGGCTGCCTCGGGGGCGGGCGCGCAGAACATGCGCGAGTTGCTGCAGCAGATGGGCGAGGTGCATTTCGCGGCCAAGGCCCTGCTCGACGATCCGGCCTCGGCCATCCTCGACATCGACCGCGAAGTGGCGGGAATCCTGCGCGACGAGTCGTTCCCGACGACGCACTTCGGCGTGCCGCTTGCCGGCAGCCTGCTCCCGTGGATCGACACTGACCTGGGCAATGGACAGAGCCGCGAGGAGTGGAAGGGGCACGCGGAGACCAACAAGATATTGGGGCGTGAGGCGTCGCCTGTCCCGGTCGACGGCCTTTGCGTGCGGGTCGGCGCAATGCGTTGTCACAGCCAGGGGCTCACGATCAAGCTGAAGAGGGACATCCCTGTCGAGGAGATCGAATCCATACTCGCCGCCGCCAACGACTGGGTGCGGGTCATCCCCAATCGGCGTCCTGAAACGCTCGAGCGCCTCACGCCGGCTGCGGTGACGGGAACGCTCGAGGTGCCGGTCGGCCGGTTGCGCAAGTTGCGCATGGGAGGCGAGTACCTTTCCGCCTTCACGGTCGGCGACCAACTGCTCTGGGGGGCCGCGGAACCGCTGAGACGGATGCTCCGCATCCTTTGCGGGGCGCATCGGTAGCCCCGGTCTGGCAGAGGCGGTCGCGGGGCAGAAAGGGAAAAAGTTGTTGAAAAAAGCCGGATTTACGCGATAATGTGAAAATCCGGGTGAAATTGAAACGACAAGCTGTTGATTCAATGGTATTTCATACCTAATTCCCGGGGTGGGAGAGGGCACACAATGCTGGGGAAAATGAGAACGGGAGTGGCCATCGCGCTGCTCGCCGGGGCATCTTTCGCGGCCCACTCCGCCGGCCTCGGAAAGCTCACTGTCAACTCGTCGCTCGGGCAGATCCTCGCCGCCGAGATCGATCTCGTTTCCGTGCAGGTGGGAGAGCTCGATACGCTTTCGGCGCGCGTTGCATCTCCAGAGTCCTACCGCGACGCGAAGATCGAGTACTCCTCGGTCCTTCGCCTGTTGCGCTTTTCGGTGGAGAAGCGGGCCAGTGGCCATCCCTACCTGAAGCTCACGAGCATCGCGCCGATCAACGAGCCTTTCGTCGACATGCTGATCGAGGTGACCTGGCCGGCCGGTCGCCTGCAGCGGGAGTATCCGATCCTGCTGGATCCGCCCGGGTTCTCCGATGCCCGGGCGACCGCTCCCGTCGCGGCCGCTCGTCCAGCACAACCCGCCGCGCCTGCGCCCGCTGCCGCATCCGCCGCCGCCGCCCCCATGCCTGCGCCGGCCGGTTCGCCCTCGGCGAAGACCGAGATGGCGGCTGCGGCGCCCGCGCTGGTGAAGGAGCCGGGAAAGGACACTTACGGACCGGTCGAAAAGGGGGAGACGCTGCGCAAGATCGCCGGGGAGGTGAAGCCCTCGGAGGTGAGCATGGAGCAGATGCTCGCGGCGCTCTACCGCGAGAACAAGGCCGCGTTCATCGACAGCAACATGAATCGCCTCAAGGCGGGCCAGATCCTGCGCGTTCCCTCTGCCGAGGAAGTGAGCAAGATCTCCGGGAAGGAGGCCAACCAGGAAGTGCGGACTCATGTTTCGAACTGGAAGTCCTATCGCGAAGGTCTCGCCGGTGGCGTTGCTTCAATGCCCGCGCGCAGCGAGTCGGCCCGTGCCGCGACAGGGCAGGTGGGCACCGCCGCCGTGTCCCCGCCTCCTGCGCCTGCTGCCGAATCCGGGGATGTGCTGAAGCTTTCCAAGACCGACGGCGCCAAGGGGGGGGCCGCTGGAAAGTCCGGAGCCGCGCAGGACCGGTTGAACGCGCTCCAGGAAGAGCTGACCGCCAAGGACAAGTCGCTTAGAGAGTCGCAGTCGCGCGTCAGCGAACTCGAGAAACAGATTCGCGACATGCAGCGCCTGGTGGACCTGAAGGGGGGCGCCCCCGTGAAGCCTGGCGAGCCCGCCAAGGCGCCCGATACGAAGGTTGCAGCCGCCAAGCCCGCCGAACCGGCGAAACCCGCGGAGGCCCCGAAGGCCGACACGAAGCCCGCCGAACCGGCGAAACCTGCCGAGGCCCCGAAGGCCGACGCGAAGCCCGCCGAACCGGCGAAACCTGCCGAGGCCCCGAAGCCCGCCGACGCAGCAAAGCCTGCGCCTGCGAAGTCGGCTGCGGCCAAGAAACCCGCACCGCCGCCCGAGCCGGATCTCATGGACCAGGCGATGGACAACCTGCCCATCATCGTGGGCGGTGCCGGCCTGCTCGGGGCCGTGGGATTCGTAGCGATGTTCATTCGCCGCCGCCGCCAGAAGGCGGAGGCCGGACCCACGAGTTCGATGACCAGCGGATTTCCCTCCGATCTGAAACCCAGCACCGGGACCGGCAAGGCCGGCGGTGGACTGGTCGACACGGGGAACAGTTCGTTCCTGACCGATTTCGACAAGACCGGGCCCGGGATGATCGACACCGACGAGGTCGACCCGGTGGCAGAGGCCGAGGTCTACATCGCCTATGGACGCGATGCCCAGGCCGAGGAGATCCTCAAGGAAGCGATGTCCCGCGACAAGAATCGTCACGAGATTCCGCTCAAGCTTCTCGAGATATACCATGCCCGCAAGAGCGCGACCGCGTTCGAGACAGTCGCCAAGGAGTTGCGCGGCGCAGTCGGCGATTCCAGCCCGATCTGGCAGAAGGCCGCGGCCATGGGCGCGCAGATCGATCCGACGAATCCCCTTTACGGAGGCGCGGCGGGCGCGCCGACCGCGGCAGTCGCCTTCGAGGCAGCCGCTCCCGCGCCGAAGCCGGATCTTGATTTCGACCTGGACTCCGCGCCCTCCGCCTCACCCGCGCCCGCTGCTGCCGAGTCGCCCGGCAGCTTCGATCTCGACCTCGGTACGGAACAAGCTCCGCAGCCCGATCTTCCCGTCGCGAACGACGTCCCGGCGCTCGATTTCGATCTCGCGCCGCCTGCGGCACCCGCGCTCGACATGCCGTTGTCTGCCGATGCGCCCAAGGACGAAAAATCCGCGTTCGACTTCGACCTCTCGGGGCTGGACTTCCCGTCCGGATCCCCGTCGGGCACGTCCGCTGCCGCGGCACCGGATCTCAACCTGTCCGGGGACACGCCATCCGCCAATGCACAGACCGCGTCTCTCAACCTCACCGATCTGGACCTCGGAGAAGGCGGTGATGCCGGGGGCGGCGATGGCGTGACCACCAAGCTCGAACTCGCCAAGGCCTACCTCGAGATCGGGGACAAGGATGGCGCTCGCGAGATCCTGCAGGAAGTGGCGAAGGAAGGATCGGCTGCGCAGAAGGCTGAAGCGCAGAATCTGATCGCCTCGCTCTGATCCCTTCGCTGTTGCAAGTCGCTTGATCGGCGGGGTTTCCCCCGCCGATTTCTTTCCCGCCCCATGCGAATCGCCCTCGGCATCGAGTACGACGGCGCGCCCTTTTGCGGCTGGCAGCACCAGCCCTCGGGATGCGGCGTTCAGGACTGCATCGAGAAGGCCCTGTCGGGCTTCGCGGCCGCTCGCGTCGAGATCGTGGCGGCGGGCAGGACCGATGCCGGTGTCCATGCCCGATCTCAGGTCGTCCACTTCGACACCGATGCGGTTCGCGATGACCTCGCCTGGGTGCGTGGACCGAACGCGCTGCTGCCCGCGGCGATCCGGATCGTGTGGGCGCAAAAGGTGCCCCAGGATTTCCATGCCCGCCACAGCGCCCGCTCGCGCACCTATCATTACCTCCTGCTCGACGATGCGGTAGCCCCCGCCTTGCTCGAGTCGAAGATCGGGTGGTTCCATCGGCCGCTCGACGTAGGCGCGATGCACGAGGCCGCCCGTTCGCTGGTGGGCGAGTTCGACTTCAGTGCCTTTCGCGACGCCCAGTGCCAGGCGAAATCGCCCGTGCGCGTCGTTCAGGAGGCCGAAGTCGCGCGCGATGGGCGTCTGGTGGTGATCGCCATCCGGGCCAACGCATTCCTCCACCACATGGTGAGGAACATCGTCGGAAGCCTCGTCTATGTCGGCGCGGGACGGCAGCCCGTGACATGGATCGCGCAACTCATGGAAGGGCGCGACCGACGACTTGCGGCGCCGACATTCGCGCCCGATGGGCTGTACCTTTCCGCCATCGAGTATGATCCGGCGATCGGCCTGCCGGCCTTCCGGCCGAATCCGCTCCTTCCGCCGCCATGATTGCCCACCGCACTCGCATCAAGATCTGCGGCATTCGCGACCCCGCGATGGCCCGGGCCGCCGCGCAGGCCGGCGCGGATGCGATCGGGCTCGTGTTCCACGCGGCCAGCCCGCGAGCGGTCGATCCCGCCGAGGCAAGGGCCATCGTCGATGCCGTTCCGCCGTTCGTGACCCCCGTCGGGCTGTTCGTGAATCGGGACGAGCAGGCCGTTCGCGATGTCCTGGCGCGCGTTCCCCTCGGCATGCTCCAGTTCCACGGCGATGAACCGCCGGCGTACTGCGACCAGTTCGGCCTGCCGTGGATCCGGGCCTTGCGGGTCGGACCGGGAGTCGATTTGATAGAATGCGAAGGTCGTTTTTCGCGTGCGGCGGCATTGCTGCTCGATGCGGATGTTGCAGGCCAGTTCGGCGGCACCGGCGTCGCATTCGACTGGTCCCTCGTCCCCGCCGCGCTCGCCCGACGGGTTGTTCTCTCGGGCGGGCTCGATGCGGCAAGCGTGGGCCGCGCCATCTGCGCCGTGAGACCGTGGGCGGTGGATGTCTCCAGTGGCGTCGAGACGTCGCGTGGTGTCAAGGACGCAGCCCGGATCGAGGAATTCGTGAGGAGTGTGAGAGATGCAGATGCACGAGCCGGTGGCTGAGCCCCGGTCTTCGCCGGCCTATGACCTGCCCGATGCGACCGGCCATTTCGGTCCGTATGGCGGCGCCTTCGTGGCCGAGACCCTCCAGGAGGCGCTGGGCGAGCTCCGGGACGCCTACGAGGCCTGCCGAAGGGACCCGGAATTCCAGGCGGAACTCGCGTATGAGCTCGAGCATTACGTCGGGCGGCCGAGCCCCGTTTACCACGCGAAGCGACTGTCCGGGGACCTGGGCGGTGCGCAAATCTACCTCAAGCGGGAGGACCTGAACCATACGGGCGCCCACAAGGTGAACAACACCATGGGACAGGCGCTCGTCGCCCGCCACATGGGCAAGCCGCGGGTGATTGCGGAGACGGGGGCAGGGCAGCATGGGGTGGCCACGGCGACCGTGGCGGCTCGCTATGGAATGGAATGCGTCGTCTACATGGGCACGGAGGACGTCGCACGCCAAGCGCAGAACGTGTACCGGATGAAACTGCTCGGTGCCACCGTGATTCCCGTCTCGAGCGGCTCGCGCACGCTCAAGGATGCGCTGAACGAGGCGATGCGCGACTGGGTCACGAATGTCGCGAACACGTTCTACATCATCGGAACCGTTGCCGGGCCCCATCCCTATCCGATGATGGTGCGCGACTTCAATGCCGTCGTCGGCAAGGAATGCCTGGTGCAGATGCCCGCTCTCGCGGGACGGCAGCCCGACTACGTGCTGGCCTGCGTCGGCGGCGGGTCGAACGCGATGGGCATCTTCCATTCCTACCTTTCCCACGCCGATGTGAAGCTCATCGGCGTGGAAGCGGGCGGCCTCGGCCTTTCGACCGGCAAGCATGCGGCGACCCTGTCGGCGGGCTCGCCCGGCGTCCTGCATGGCAACCGCACCTACCTCATGCAGGATTCGGACGGCCAGATCCTCGAGACCCATTCGATCTCGGCGGGACTCGACTATCCCGGCGTCGGCCCCGAGCATGCCTGGCTCAAGGATTCCGGCCGCGCCGCGTACGTCTCCGTGACCGACGACGAGGCACTCGCCGCATTCCACACGCTGTGCCGCACCGAAGGCATCATCCCGGCGCTCGAGTCGAGCCATGCGGTGGCGCACGCGATGAAGATCGCGCCGACCCTCGGCAAGGATCGCATCCTGCTGGTGAACCTTTCCGGTCGCGGCGACAAGGACATGCACACCGTCGCCACGGCTTCCGGCATCAAGTTCTAGCGCCGCCTCGTTCCTCGATCACGACAAGCCCCTCATGAGCCGCATCGCCGCCACCTTCGAAGGCCTTCGCGCCCAGCGCCGCGCCGCGCTCGTGCCCTTCGTCACGGCAGGCGACCCGACGCCCGCCACCACGCTCGGCATGCTGCGCGCCCTCGTAAAGAATGGTGCGGACATTGTCGAGCTGGGAGTGCCTTTCTCCGACCCGATGGCCGACGGCCCGACCATCCAGCGATCCTCGGAGCGTGCGCTTCGCGCGGGAACGGGCCTCGCCATGATCCTCGATACGGTGAAGGAGTATCGCCGCGAGGACGATCGCACCCCGATCGTGCTGATGGGCTACGCGAATCCCGTGGAGCACATGGGCGCCGAAAAGTTCGCCGCGCGGGCAAAGGAATCGGGAGTGGACGGCGTCCTCATCGTGGACTACCCCCCGGAGGAGAGCGGCGCCTGGGTCGAGGCCCTGGCGGGAGCCGGCATCGACCCGATCTTTCTGCTCTCCCCGACCTCGTCCGAGTCGCGCATAGACCTGGTGGCGCGCATGGCGAAAGGCTACATCTACTACGTCTCCCTGAAGGGGGTGACGGGTGCGGCCACTATCGACACGGCCGATGTGGAGCGCATGCTCACCCGCATCCGTGCGCGCACCGGCGTGCCGGTGGGCGTGGGTTTCGGCATCCGCGATCCGCAGACCGCACGCGCCATCGCGCGGTTCGCCGACGCGGTGGTCATCGGCAGCCGGCTTGTCGAGGAGATCGAGCGCTCGGAGCCCGGTCTGGCCGCGGCGAACGCCGGCGCCGTGCTCGCCGGGTTTCGTGCCGGCGTGGACGCGGCCGCAGGCGACAGGTCCGCCGAATGAGCTGGTTCCGCAAGCTCCTGCCCCCGAAGATCAAGCGCGAGGAGGGCACCCACCGTAAGGCCGTCCCGGAAGGCTTGTGGAGCAAATGCCCGTCTTGCGAGGCGGTGCTCTACTTCACGGATCTCGAGAAGAACCTGCACGTCTGCCCGAAGTGCGGATTCCACAACCGCCTTTCCTCGCGGCAGCGGCTGGACGCCTTTCTCGACCCGGAAGGCCGCGCCGAGCTCGCCTCGGAGGTCGTGCCGCTCGATCCGCTCAAGTTCAAGGACAGCCGCAAGTACTCCGAGCGCCTGGCCGAGGCGGAGAAGGAGACGGGGGAATCCGACGCCCTCATCGTCATGCAGGGGGCCGTGAAATCGGTCCCGGTCATCGCGGCGGCATTCGAATTCGAGTTCCTTGGTGGCTCGATGGGCTCGGTGGTCGGGGAAAGGTTCGTTCGTGCCGTGCAGGCCTGCTGCGACGAGCGCGTGCCCTACGTGTGCTTCACCGCCACCGGCGGCGCGCGCATGCAGGAAGGACTGTTCTCCCTCATGCAGATGGCCAAGACGACGGCGGCGCTGCACCAGCTGACCGCCGCCCGGCAGCCGTTCATCTCGGTGCTGACCGATCCCACCATGGGCGGCGTTTCGGCGAGTTTCGCGATGATCGGCGATGTGGTGATCGCCGAGCCTGGCGCTCTCGTGGGCTTCGCCGGTCCGCGCGTCATCGAGCAGACGGTGCGCGAGACGCTTCCGGAGGGGTTCCAGCGAGCCGAGTTCCTGCTGGAGAAGGGCGCCATCGACATGATCGTCGACCGGCGCGAGATGCGCGACCGGGTGTCCCGGCTCATCGCGTTGCTCAAGCGCGAGCCGGCGCCGGAGGCGTGAGCGCGATCGCGTCCGCGGACCGCGCGCGTTGAGCCGGCCCGCCACCCCCGGCCCCGGTGCCCTGCTGGGGGAATGGCTCGACTACATATCCGCCCAGCATCCCGCGCAGATCGCTCTCGGTCTGGAGCGCGTGCGCGAGGTGATGGGCCGGATGGGGCTTGCGTCCCCGCCCTTCGTCATCACGGTGGGCGGAACCAACGGCAAGGGATCGACCTGCGCCTACCTGGAATGCATCCTGCGCACGGCAGGCTACTGCACGGGCCTCTACACCTCGCCTCACCTCGTGCGCTACAACGAGCGCGTTCGCCTCGACGGGGAGGAGGCCGGCGACGAGGTGCTGGCGCGCACACTGGAACGCGTCGAGGCGGCGCGGGGCGCCACGGCGCTCACCTATTTCGAGTTCGGCACGCTCGCGGCGCTGGCCGCATTCGACGAAGCGAAAGTCGACGTGGCGATCCTCGAAGTGGGGCTGGGCGGGCGACTCGACGCCGTCAACCTTGTGGATGCGGACTGCTCGATAGTCTCGAGCGTGGACCTCGACCACCAGGCGTGGCTCGGGGATACCCGCGAGGCGATCGGTCTCGAGAAGGCCCACATCTACCGCAGCGGCCGTCCGGCGTTCTTCGGCGACGCCGATCCTCCTGCCTCTCTCGTGGCGCATGCCGTGTCCCTCGGGGCCGACCTGCAATTGCTCGGCCGCGATTTCCGGGCGGTCTCCCATGAGCGGCAATGGGATTTCGAGGGCCGGCAGGGCGCGAAGCGGGCGCTGCCCATGCCTGCCTTGCGCGGCTCCTGGCAGCTTGCGAATGCGGCCACCGCGCTGGCGGCGCTCGACCAGGTTGCCGCGCGCTTTCCGGTGTCGATCGGTGAGGTGAAGCGGGGGCTGACCGCGGTGCGCCTGGCGGGCCGCATGCAGGTCCTTCCCGGTCGCCCGACGGTGGTGCTGGATGTCGCCCACAATCCGCATGCGGCTCGCGCCCTGGCCAGAGGGCTGGGGGAGATGGGGTTCCACCCGAAAACGATCGCGGTCTTCGCGATCCTCGCCGACAAGGACATCGGTGCAGTGATCGATGCCGTGTCACCGCGCGTGGATCGCTGGCATGTGGCCACGGTGGCGAACGAGCGAGCCGCGTCCGCCGCGCATGTGGCGGCCCTCCTGGCGTCGCGGGACCTGGCAGGGCGCACGCGAATCTTTGCCACGGTGGCGCTCGCCTACGAGGCCGCGCTTCGGGAGGCGGGTCCGAATGATAGAATTCTCGTTTTCGGCTCGTTCCATACCGTCGCGGGGGTTCTCGAGGCTCCGCGATAACCGATGCCCGTCATGCCGAGTGATCCCACTGCCGAGCAGGTCGAATTTCGCCGCAAGGGCCGGCAGCGCCTGATCGGCGCGGTCGTGCTTGCCGTTGCTGCGGTGGTATTCGTTCCGATGCTGCTCGATCCCGAGCCGCGCCGGGAACGCGTCGAGCCGCTCCTCGCGATACCGCCCAGGGACGGCGCGCCGCCTCTGATGCCCGCGACGGCGTCCGTCGAGCCGGTAGCCAGGCCGGAACCAGCGAAAGTCCCCTTGAATCAGGCTCCCGGCCCGGCCGCTGCGCCGACGCCCGCGCCGGCGCAGGAGGCGTCCCCCGAGAGCCGGAAGACGGTGGAACCCAGGACCTCTGAATTCAAGCCTGCTGCGCCCAGGGCGCCGAGTGCAAAGCCCGAACCGAAACCCGCGCCCCCGGAGCCGAAGCTCGAGGGGTTCGCCGTGCAGGTGGGCGCATTCAAGGACGAATCGGTGCTCGCGCAGGCCCGCGAGAAGGTCGCATCGACTCGCCTTCCCCATTACGCCGAGCGCCTCGGAGGCGACGCGGGAGAACTCACGCGCCTTCGCGCGGGGCCGTTTCCCACCCGCGAGGCGGCTGACACGGCTGCCGCCCGGCTCAAGCGCGCCGGACTGCCCGATGCCCGCGTGGTGCCGTTGCCGTGAGGGCCTCGAGGAACGGGCGTGCAGCCCCCATCCATGGCGCTTGCGGCGCGCCACATTCGCGGGCAAAGCGCATACACTATCGCGGGGTCACGAGCCCCGGCCTGAGGAACGCCTGAAGCATGTGCGGAATCATCGGAGTCGTCGCGCGCAGCCCCGTCAACCAGATTCTCTATGACGGGCTCACGGTCCTTCAGCACCGCGGGCAGGATGCCGCGGGCATCTGCACGGCGGAAGGCCACAGCTTCAACATGCACAAGGGCAGCGGCATGGTTCGCGATGTCTTCCGCACGCGCGACATGCGCGGTCTCGTGGGAACGATGGGCATCGCCCACTGTCGCTACCCCACCGCCGGCTCGGCCTCGTCGGTGGCCGAATCACAGCCCTTTTACGTGAACTCCCCGTTCGGCATCGTGCTGGGGCACAACGGCAACCTCGTGAACGCGGAGGAACTGCGCAAGTCACTGTTCCTCGAGGATCGCAGGCACATCAACACGAGCTCCGATTCCGAGGTGCTGCTTAACGTCCTGGCCCACGAGATCGACTATGCCTGCGGCGGAGGCGACCGCCTTACCCCGGACGCCATCTTCAAGGCTGTGCGCGGCGTGCACCGGCGCGTCAAGGGCGCGTATGCGGTGGTTGCGATGATTGCCGGCTATGGGTTGCTTGCCTTCCGCGATCCCAAGGGCATCCGCCCCCTCATCATCGGACGGGGCGACACGGAGAAGGGCGTCGAGTTCGTCGTCGCCTCGGAGAGCGTGTCGCTCGACGCGCTCGGCTTCAAGGCGATGCGGGACGTGGCGCCGGGGGAGGCGGTCCTCATCGACCAGAGCGGCAACCTCTACAGCCGGCAGTGTGCCGACGCCCCGTCGCTCAACCCGTGCATCTTCGAATTCGTGTACCTCGCGAGGCCCGATTCGGTGATCGACGGCATCTCCGTCTACGAGAGCCGCCGCAACATGGGCAAGAGCCTGGCGGACAAGATCGTCGCCGCGGGGATCGCGCCCGAGATCGACGTCGTGATCCCGATCCCGGACTCGAGCCGTCCGAGCGCCCTGGAAGTCGCCTCCAAGCTGGGCAAGTCCTACCGCGAGGGCTTCATCAAGAACCGCTACATCGGGCGCACCTTCATCATGCCGGGGCAGGAGTTGCGCAAGAAAAGCGTGCGGCAGAAGCTCAACGCGATGGCCGTCGAGTTCAAGGACAAGAACGTCCTCCTGGTGGACGATTCCATCGTGCGCGGAACGACGAGCCGCGAGATCGTGCAGATGGCGCGCGAGTGCGGGGCGAAGAAGGTGTTTTTCGCATCGGCCGCTCCGCCCGTGCGCTTTCCCAACGTCTATGGCATCGACATGCCGACACGCTCCGAGCTGATCGCGGCCGAACGCGACGAGTCCCAGATCGCCGAGGCGATCGGGGCCGACGCCGTCATTTACCAGGATCTCGCGTCGCTGATTGCGGACGTGCGCGCCTGCAACCCCGCCATCGAGCGCTTCGATTGCTCCTGCTTCGACGGCGTCTACATCACGGGCGACGTCTCCAGCGAATACCTCGCGGGCATCGAGGCTTCGCGCAACGACGGCGAATCGAACGGCGGCACGCGTCTGTCGAGCTACCAGCTCGACCTCGGCCTCTCGGCCGTGGATTGAGGGCCCCATGACGGACGAATTCAAGCCAGCTACGCTGGGTGTCCGGGCCGGGGGTCTGCGCAGCGACTTCGGCGAGCATTCCGAGACGCTCTCGCTCACGTCGAGCTTCGTCTTCGCGAGTGCCGGGGAAGCGGCGCGCCGGTTCTCCAACGAGGAACCCGGCAACATCTATTCGCGCTTCACCAACCCGACAGTCACGATGTTCCAGTCGCGGCTCGCCGCCCTGGAAGGCGCTCAGGCCTGCGTGGCCACGGCCACCGGCATGGCCGCGGTGGCGACCACGGCGATGGGACTGCTGTCCGCCGGCGACCACCTCGTCGCTGCGCGCGGCGTCTTCGGAACGGTCGTCCCGCTCTTCAACCAGATCCTGGGGCGCTTCGGCATCGAGACGACCTGGGTCGATCCCCGGGACCTGGATGCGTGGCGGGCAGCCCTCAGGCCGCGCACGAAGCTCTTCTTCGCCGAGACGCCTTCGAATCCGGTCTGCGAAATCGCGGACATCGCGGGGCTCGCATCGATCGCGCGTGCAGCCGGGGTGATACTGGCGATCGACAACTGCATGTGCAGCCCGGCGCTGCAAAGGCCGGTCGCGCTGGGCGCAGACCTCGTGGTCCATTCGACCACGAAGTTCATCGACGGCCAGGGGCGCGTGCTCGGTGGGGCCATCGCAGGGCGCCGCGACCTCGTTGAAGGTTCGCTATTCAATTTCGTGCGCACGGCCGGCCCCGCGATCTCGCCATTCAACGCCTGGGTGTGCCTCAAGGGGATGGAGACGCTCAAGCTTCGTGTCGAGGCGCAATCGGCGCGCGCGCTGGAACTGGCGCGGTGGCTCGAATCGCATCCGCGGGTCGAGCGCGTGAACTACCCGGGGCTCGAGTCGCATCCTCAGCACGCGCTCGCGACGCGCCAGCAGTCGGCGGGCGGAGCCGTGCTTTCATTCGTCGTTCGCGGCGGCCGCGAGGCAGCCTGGCGTGTCATCGACGGGACACGGCTCCTGTCCATCACCGCAAATTTCGGCGACACCAAGTCCACGATCTGCCATCCGGCGTCGACCACCCATGGCCGCCTGTCTCCGGGGGAGCGCGAGCAGGGGGGCATTGCCGAAGGGTTGTTGCGCCTGGCCGCCGGCCTGGAGGATGCCGGCGACATCCGCGCAGACCTCGAACGGGGCCTGGCCGACGCCTGAGCGATTCCGGGCGCGGGTCATCTGCCCGTGTCCCTTCCGGCGCCGCCCACAAGGAGGCACCGATGCCGAGGGAGAGCCATGAAGACCCCGCACGTGTTCCTGATGTGCCCGCCGGAGTTCTTCGACGTCTCCTACATCATCAACCCCTGGATGAACGGCAACGTCCGCAGGATCGACAACGCGCTGGCCAAGCAGCAATGGCGATCACTCTACGACATCGTGACCGACCTGGCGGCCGTGCGGCTGGTCAATCCCCAGCCCGGCTCACCGGACATGGTGTTCACGGCCAACGCGGGCCTGGTGATGGGCAAACGCTTCCTGGCGTCGCGCTTTCGTTACCCGGAAAGGCAATCCGAGGAACCGTACTTCGCCGACTGGTTTCTCGATCGCGGCTACGACGTTTCGCTCATGCCGCGCCACCTGCCGTTCGAGGGCGCCGGCGATGCCCTTCTCGATCGCGCAAGCGCGAGGCTGTGGTTCGCCTACGGTCACCGCTCCGTGCTTGCAGCGAAGGAGGCGATCGTCGAGCGCTTCGGCGGCGAGGTCGTTCCTCTCAAGCTCACCGACCAGCGCTTCTACCATCTGGACACCTGCTTCTGCCCGCTCGAGCGGGGGTATCTCCTCTACTATCCCGAAGCCTTCGACGCGGCCTCGCAGGCCACCATCGACAGGCTCGTTCCCCGGGAGCGCCGCATCGCGATCGGCGAGGAGGATGCGCTCGCCTTTGCGTGCAATGCCGTCGCCCTGGGAGAGCGGATCGTGGTGAACCAGGCAAGCACGGACTTCGTCGATGCCCTCGCGCGCTGCGGTTTCGAGGTCATGCAAAGCCCGCTGTCGGAATTCATGAAGGCCGGCGGCTCGGCCAAGTGCCTCACGCTGCGGCTGGACGAGCCCTGAATCAGTCGAGGGGGACCGCCCGGATCACGGAAGGCGAAGCCTCGAGGTAGCCACCCGCCTCGTACCAGTCCGGCAGCACCCAGCGAATGCAAGTGCGTCCGCCGGCTTCGTGCTCGTGCCGTGCCGGCCGGTGCGTATGGCCGTGGATCATCAGGCGGCTGTCCGCCGCCACGAAGGCGGCCTCGACCGCCTCGGGCGCCACGTCCAGGATGGCCTCGCCCTTGCCGCCTTTCGCGTCCTCGCTTCTCTCGCGCATGCCGCGCGCGATCGCGACACGCTCAGCCAGCGGTCGCACGAGCGCCGCGGCCTGCCAGGCGGGGTTTCGCACCTGCGCGCGGAAGGCGAGGTACGCCTGGTCGCCGGTGCAAAGGGTATCGCCGTGCATGAGGAGCGCGCGCTCCCCGTACAGGTCGATCACCGTGGGGTCCGGGATGAGGCGGATCCCCGTCTCGGCGCAGAATCGTGAAGCGACCATGAAATCCCGGTTGCCGTGCATGAAGAAAACAGGCGTTGCGCGAGCCGCCAGGCGCAGGAAGTCCGCGATGCGCGCCGGAAAATCCAGCGACAGGCCGTCATCGCCTACCCAGTACTCGAAGAGGTCGCCCAGGATATAGAGCGCGTCGGCCACCGGGACGGTCTCGGCGAGGAACCGGGCGAACCGGTCTGCGGTCGACGGCCGCTCCTCGGCGAGGTGCAGGTCGGAGATGAACAGCGTGCGCTGCATCGGGGAAAAACGAAGGGCGACCCGGGGGGCACCCTGCTTCGGTTCAGCGGTTCACGGGGCTCAGATGCATTCAGCCTTCTCGATCACCACCGGCTCCAGGGGGACGTTCTGGTGCATGCCTGCGTTGCCCGTCGCGACCTTGCGGATCTTGTCCACCACGTCCTGGCCCTCGATCACCTTCCCGAACACCGCATAGCCCCAGCCTTGCGGGGATTCGTCGCGGTAGTTGAGGAAGTCGTTCGCCTTCACGTTGATGAAGAATTGCGCGGTGGCCGAGTCGCGCACGCCCGTGCGGGCCATGGCGAGCGTGTAGGCGTCGTTCTTCAGGCCGTTGGCTGCCTCGTTCTTGATGGGTGCCTGCGGCGACCTTTCCTTCATGTCCTTGGCGAATCCGCCGCCCTGGATCATGAAGCCGTCGATGACCCGATGGAAGATCGTGCCGTTGTAATGGCCGGCGTCGACGTACTTTGCGAAGTTCTCGGCCGAAATGGGGGCCTTTTCCTTGTTCAGCTCGATGGTGATGGCGCCCATCGAAGTGGTGAGCTTGACTTTCATCGGTGCGGATCCTTTCAGGTTGGCGGAACAGCCGGCGGGCCTGGCCGCCTCGGAACTGGCCTTCGCCTGCGCGGCGGCGCCCAGAGGCACGCCGGCAAGGACGAGGAGGAGGGAAGCGGCAAGGAGGCGTCGGGTCGGTTTCATCGGAGTCATGGGAGGGGTTTTCAGGAAATAACGGTTTCGAAGATGACGCGCCAGCGCCCCTGGTCGCGTGACCAGTACTGGCGCTTGACGGTGCGATTGGACAGGTTCGAGGAGCGGTAGTCCTGGGCAAAGGTCACGACGACCATGTCGTCGCCGTCGGAATTGCCGAAGACGCTGAGGTCCGATACGCCGACCTTCACCCACGACTTGCCGGCGTTCACCTTGCGCTTCTGGGCACGCCAGGCGACGAGATCCTTGCCTTCCGAGCGGAATCGCGGGGAGTAGTGGGACAGGTAGCGGTCCGTATCAAGGCTTTCCCAGTCGGCGCGCCATTGCTCGAAGGCGGCGAGGAACCCGCGGCGGTTTGCTTCCCAGCGATCCGGCGCGACCCACTCGATGCCGGCGCTGATGACGACGGGCGTGCGGCCCACGTCGACGTATCTCGACAGGCGCCGAAGGTCCTCGTTGGTGAGCACGACGCAACCGTCCGTGGCGAGCGGCGGACGGCTGTAGGTGGCCGAGGGCGTGCCGTGCAGCCATATGCCGTGGCCGTTTCGCTTGTGCAGCTTGTCCCACTCATTGGGGTAACTGATGGGGAAGGCGCCGGATCCGTAGAAATCGGAGAGCTTCGCCTTCGACGAGACGATGGTATAGACGCCCAGGGGCGTCCTCTGGTCGCCCTCGCGACGCTTGTCGGCGCCGTTCTTTCCCTGGCTGATGTAGAAATCGGTCACATAGCGGGGCTCGCCGTCTCGATTCGCGAAGACGAAGAGCCGCGAGCGAGCCGTGTCCACGAGGATCGCATGGGATTGCCCGGGGGCCATCTGCAGCATCGGCAGGGGAAGATAGCTGCGCGGTGGCGCTTCCAGGTAGTGCTTGAGGCGCACGCGCGCTTCGTCCTGGAGGGGCGCCAGGCTCGCGTTGGCCGAGACGGTGTGCGGCCCGAAGGCGACCGGATTGCCCGAGCGGGCCATCAGGAGGTCGCCCTGGATGAGGTGGCCGAGGCGGAAGTTGGGGGTCTTCGCGAGCGCCACGTCGATCTCGCCGAGCGCGCGACGAATCCCGATTTCGCGAAGCCCGACGATCGCGCGCACGAGCGAGGCCTCGACCTCGTTCGAGAAGGCGGGCGTGCCGAGATCGGGAGCGGCGTCGTCGGCGAAACTCGGAGAGGGCAGGGCTGCCGCGGCGAGGAGGGCGGCGGTTGCCGCGCCGGCGAGGGCGCGCACGATCGGGAAGCGTTGCGTTCGAGCCCTCACCCGCCCACTCGTTCCTGCTTGATGAGCCACTTGCCGCCAACCTTCGCGAACTTGAGCGTCTTCGTGCTGGTGGTCTTGAGCGTGTCGGACCGGTAGGACTGGCGCACCACCGCGGTCGCCGCATCGCCGTCGACCTTGATGGACTGGACCTTCACCGCGACTTCGATCGACTTCGGGCGCTCGATGCGTTCCTTGCGCTGCTTTTCCCAGGCGCTGCGGGCTTCGCCGCCCGGAGTCTCGAAATCCGGTGCGTACGCGGCGAGGTAGTTTTTCACGTCCTTGGCGCTCCACGCCACGGCCCAGGCATCGATCGCGGAGCCGATGGCTCCATTCGCGTCGGTGCCCGGCTGAACGGCGGCGGCTGGCGCGGGCTTCGCGGGTTCGGCCTTCGGCGTCTCCATCTTTGCGGGGTCGGCCTTGGCGACCTTCACCGGCTCGACTTTGGCAGGTTCCGGGTTCGCGGCAACGGGTTTCGGCGGCTCGGTCTTGACGCCCTTCGTCGGCACCGGCTTCGCACCAGACGCGGGCTTGGCTGAAACGAAGAGGTCCTTCACCATCGCGAGCTTTACCTGCGCGGTGGTGTTGGACTTGTCGAGCTGGAGGGCGCGGTCGTAGGCGCGGCTCGCAAGCTGCGCGTAGATGTCGCCGAGGTTCTCGTGCGCCGTGGCGTAGCTCGGATGCGTGTGGATCGCGAGCTCCAGGGCGGATTTCGCCTTGTCGTAGTTGCCCTGGGACGCGTAGAGCACGGCGAGGTTGTTGTAGGGCTCGGGGAGCTCGGGAAAGTCCTCGGTGAGCGCCGTGAACACCTGGATGGCCTCGTTGGTCTTCTTCTGCTCGGTGAGCACGAGGCCCTTGAGGAACCTGCCTTGCGGCTCGCGGGGCTGGACCTTGAGATAGGCGTCGACCTTGTCGAGCGCCGGCTGGAGCTTGCCTTGCCCGTAGAGTTTCTGTGCTTCGCGAAGGTCGTCGGCGGGAGCGGCGACGGCGGCACCCACCAGCGCCACGGCGAGCGCGGCGGCGGCGACAGGAAAGCGCAGGAGACGGAAGAGCATCGTGTTATAATTTGTTGAATTTATATGGAAAACAGATTCTACCAACCTTGGATGGGCTTCACAATCGGCCGGTCCACACGGATTACCGCCGATCATCGCACGCGCCGGTCGTTCTGGAGCGCTTCCAGTGCTTTGGCCGTGCGTTTCGGGTGTCGTTCCCTTTTCGGGTTCTGATGCCTGCGGCGGGCCCGGAGCCCGCCCCCCGGCAAGCTCCGTTCGATCCAAGGCCCTCCCGGGCCCCTTTCCCGCCATGTCCACGCTCACGATCTACAACACGCTGACCCGCAGGAAGGAAGCTTTCATCCCGCTCGTCCCCGGCCAGGCCGGCATCTATGTGTGCGGGCCAACGGTCTACGACTACATTCACATCGGCAACGCCCGCACGTTTTCCGTGTTCGACCTCGTCGTGCGCTGGCTGCGCGCGAGCGGGCTCGCCGTGCGGTATGTGCGCAACATCACCGACGTCGACGACAAGATCATGGAGCGCGCCCGCGGCCGCGGCGAGCCGATCGAGGCGCTCACGGAGCGCACCGTGGCCGCGTTCGCCGAGGATTGCGCTCGGCTGAACCTGCTGGTTCCGGACAGCGAGCCGCGTGCAACGCGCTACATCGGCCCGATGCTGGAACTCATCGGGGTGCTCGAGGAGAAAGGTCTCGCCTACCGTGGCGCCAATGGCGACGTCTATTACTCGGTGCGCGACTTCCGGGGCTACGGCAAGCTGTCGAGGCGAAACCTCGACGACCTTCGAGCGGGCGAGCGAGTGGCCGTGGAGGCCGCCAAGCGCGATCCGCTCGACTTCGTCCTCTGGAAGGCGGCCAAGCCAGGCGAGCCTTCCTGGCCCTCCCTGTTCGGCGAGGGGCGGCCGGGCTGGCACATCGAGTGCTCGGCCATGTCCTGCCGCGAGCTGGGCGCCACGTTCGACATCCACGGCGGCGGATGGGACCTGCAGTTTCCGCATCACGAGAACGAGATCGCGCAGAGCGAAGGGGCGAACGGCAGGCCGTTCGTGAATTACTGGATGCACTCGGCGTTCCTGAACATGGGCGACGAGAAGATGTCGAAGTCGATCGGCAACGTGTTCACGGCGCGCGAGGTGCTTGCGAGGCTCGACCCGGTGCAGGGAGGCGAGCAGCTGCGCTTCTTCCTGCTGCGGGGGCATTACCGCAGCGAGCTCAACTACACGTGGGACCTGCTCGAGGACGCCGGCAACACGCTGCGCGGCTTCTATACCGCGCTGCGCGAAGTGCCGGCCGAGCAGATGCCCTGCGATTGGTCGCATCCGTTTGCGCAGCGGTTCCGCGACGCGATGAACGACGACTTCGACACCCCGGTCGCACTGGCCGTGCTTCACGAGCTGCGCGGCGAGGTGAACCGGACGCGGTCCCGCGCGCTTTCGGGACTTCTCAAGGGGCTGGGCGCCGCGATCGGCTTCCTGCAGCAGGATCCTGTGGCGTTTCTGCAGGGGCGAGTGTCCCGCTTGGCCGATGACGCCGAAAGCGCGAAGGATTCCGGCTCCGCTGATGCGCGCGTGATCGTCAGGCATCCGGATGGCGACTTGCTGGACATCGAGGCACTCAGGGACGAGCGTACGGCGGCAAAGAAGGCGAAGGAATTTGCGCGCGCGGATGACATTCGCCGTCGGCTGGACGAGGCGGGCATCGTGCTTGAGGACAAGCCGGGCGGCTTGACCGAGTGGCGCAAGAAATGAAATAGGGCCCGGTCCGGAGACCGGGCCCTTCGCGGGTTTCCCTCCGGCGTTCGCGATCAGCGCACGAACTTCTGGTCCTTCGAGATGATCGTGAGATCGACGAATTTCGATCCGCTGTGGTTGTCGGGGCTGTAGCTCACCTTGAACCCCCCGGCATCGTAGGGATTGATCGATTCCATGGCCTTGATGAAGTTCTCGCGCGAGAGGTGCCGGCCCGCGCGGCGAAGCCCCTCGACCATCACCTTTGCCGCAATGAAGCCTTCGAGGGTGCCGAAACCAGGCTCGCCCTTGGCCTGCGCCAGGAGGGCGCGGTATTCCTTCACCACGGGCACCGACGTGTCCCAGGGGAAGGGGACCACCTGCGAGATCTGGATGCCGCGACCCTCGCGGTCGAGTTCCCTAGCCAGGGCCTTGCTGCCGACGAACGAGACGTTCCAGAACGTGGCATTCGCGCCTGCCTTCTTCATCTCCTTGATGAACGCCGCGCAGGACTTGTAGGCGCTGATCATCACCACCGCCTGCGGGTCGGCCTTGCGGATATCCGCCACGGATTTCACGACGTCGACGGTGTTCCGTTCCACGGTGCCCCTGGCCACCAGCTCGAGCTTGCGCTTCTTGAGGGCGCGCTCGACGCCGGCGAGGCCCGCCTGACCGTAGGCGTCGTTCTGGTAGAAGATCGCGATCTTGTTCACGCTCATCGCGGTGAGGTGCTGCACGATCGCTTCCGTCTCGTCGTAGTAGCTGGCGCGGACGTTGAAGACGTAGTGGTTCACGGGGTTGCGCAGGCTCTCGGCCCCGGTGAAGGGTCCGACGAAGGGCACCTTCGCCTCGGTGAAGATCGGCATCGACGCCGCAGAGGTGGGCGTCCCGACGTAGCCGAACAGGGCGAACACCCGCTCGTCGTTGATCAACTTCTTCGTGTTCTCGGCCGCGCGCGCCGATTCGTAGCCGTCGTCCAGGGTCTTCAGCACGATGCGCCGTCCGTTCACGCCGCCCTTCGCGTTCACCTGGTTGAAGTAGAGGCTGGCACCGAGCTGCATGTCCTTGCCGAGTTCCTCTGCAGGACCGGAAAGGGCGACCGACTGGCCCAGCAGGATCTGGGAATCCGTCACGCCCTGGGCGAGAGCGGCGCTCGCGCAGACGGCCAGTGCGAAAATCGATGCGACCGCGCGGATCATGATTCTCTCTCCCGGAAGTTGTGGAATCCTCCTGCAGGCCATGATAGCGCGCCCGACCGGCGGGCAGAAGGGCAGCTTCAGCCGGCGAAGAAGTCGCGCATCCGGTCCATGAAGGACTTGGCTCGCGGGTTGTGGCGGTCGCCGTCGTTGCGGTTGATCTCCTCCAACTCGCGCAGGAGTTCCTTCTGGCGATCGGTGAGTTTCACGGGAGTTTCCACCACGATCTCGCACAGGAGGTCGCCCGGGTGGCTCGCACGCACCCCCTTGATGCCCTTGCCCCGCAGGCGCAGCACCTGGCCGGTCTGCGTCTCCGCGTGGATCTTGACCTTGGCCTGTCCTTCGAGGGTCGGGATCTCGATGTCGCCGCCCAGGGCCGCCGTGGTGAAGCTGACCGGCATCTGGCAGTGCAGGTCGTTCGCGTCGCGCTGGAAAACCGCATGTTCCTTCAGGTGGATCACCACGTAGAGGTCGCCCGGCGGGCCGCCGTTCACGCCCGCCTCTCCTTCGCCGGAGAGCCTGATGCGGTCTCCCTCGTCGATGCCGGCCGGTATCTTCACCGCGAGCGTCTTGTGGCGCTTCACGCGGCCCGCCCCGCTGCAATCCCGGCATGGGTCGGAAATCGTCTTTCCGGCGCCGTGGCACGCGGGGCAGGCCTGCTGGACCGAGAAGAATCCCTGCGACATGCGCACCGCACCCGTGCCGCCACAGGTCGCGCACGTCTTCGCCTGGGTCCCGGGCTTCGCACCGCTGCCATGGCACGTGCCGCATTCCTCCATCGCGGGGATGCGGATCTTGGTCTCGGTGCCGCGCGCGGCCTGCTCGAGGGCAATCTCCAGGTTGTAGCGCAGGTCGGCGCCGCGATAGACGTTTGATCGCCCGCGGGCGCCGCCGAAGATGTCGCCGAAGATGTCGCCGAAGGCCTCGGCGAATCCGCCGAAGCCGGCCTCGCCCGCACCGCCCATCCCGCCCATCTGCGGGTTCACGCCCGCGTGGCCGTAGGCGTCGTAGGCGCGGCGCTTTTCCGCCTCCGAGAGGATCTCGTAAGCTTCCTTCGCCTCCTTGAACTTCCCCTCCGACTCCTTGTTGTCCGGGTTGCGGTCCGGATGAAACTTCATGGCGAGCTTGCGATAGGCCTTCTTGATGTCCTCCTCGGAGGCATCCCGGTTCACGCCCAGCACTTCGTAGTAGTCGCGCTTCGTCGCCATCGTTCCGTCCAGTCCTTCAATGCAGGAAAGGGTGAAGGAGGCCTTCCCCCTTCACCCTCTTGTGCGCGCAGCGGCCGTCCGTCAGGCCGGTTTCTTGTCCTTGACCTCGGTGTACTCCGCGTCCACCACGTTGCCGTCGTCCTTGCCGCCTTCAGCCTTTGCCTCGCCGCCAGCGCCGGGCGCGGCTCCCGCCTGGGACCCAGCCTGGGCGTCGGCGTACATCCGCTCGCCCAACTTCTGGGAAGCTGTCGCCAGGGCCTGGCTCTTCGCCTCGATCGCCGCCTTGTCGCCGTCCTTGAGGATCGCCTCGAGCTCCCTGGCCGTCGCCTCGATCTTTTCCTTTTCGGAGGCATCGATCTTGTCGCCATGGTCCGCCAGGGACTTCCTCACCGAGTGCAGCAACTGGTCGGCCTGGTTGCGCGCGGAGACGAGTTCGAGCAGCTTCCTGTCCTCCTCGGCGTGGGATTCGGCGTCCTTCACCATGCGCTGGATCTCGTCTTCCGCCAGGCCCGAGCTCGCCTTGATCGTGATTTTCGACTCCTTGCCCGTCGCCTTGTCCTTGGCGTTCACGTGAAGGATACCGTTCGCGTCGATGTCGAAAGTGACCTCGATCTGCGGCATGCCGCGCGGGGAGGGCGGGATGCCCTCGAGGTTGAACTGGCCCAGGCTCTTGTTGCCGGAGGCGACGTCGCGCTCGCCCTGCAGCACGTGGATCGTCACGGCCGACTGGTTGTCGTCGGCGGTCGAGAAGACCTGCTGGGCCTTGGTCGGGATCGTGGTGTTCTTCTTGATGAGCTTGGTCATGACGCCGCCAAGCGTCTCGATGCCGAGCGACAACGGCGTCACGTCGAGGAGGAGCACATCCTTCACCTCGCCCTGGAGCACGCCTGCCTGGATCGCAGCGCCCACGGCCACCGCTTCATCCGGGTTCACGTCCTTGCGCGGCTCCTTGCCGAAGAACTCCTTCACCTTGTCCTGCACCTTCGGCATGCGCGTCATGCCACCCACCAGGATCACGTCGCCGATGTCGGTGACCTTCACGCCCGCATCCTTGATCGCGATGCGGCACGGCTCGATGGTCCTCGCGATCAGGTCCTCCACGAGCGCCTCGAACTTGGCGCGCGTGATCTTCATGGTGAGGTGCGAGGGCGCGCCGTTCGCCATGGCGATGTAGGGCTCGTTCAGCTCCGTCTGCTGCGAAGAGGAGAGCTCGATCTTGGCGCGTTCGGCGGCCATCTTCACGCGCTGAAGGGCGATCGGGTCCTTGGAAAGGTCCACGCCCGATTGCTTGCGGAACTCCTCGACGATGTAATCGATGAGGCGCTGGTCGAAGTCCTCGCCTCCCAGGAAGGTGTCGCCGTTCGTGGAGAGCACCTCGAACTGGTGCTCGCCCTCGACCACGGCGATCTCGATGATGGAGATGTCGAACGTGCCGCCGCCCAGGTCGTAGACCGCGATCTTGCGGTCGCCCTCCTTCTTGTCGAGGCCGAAGGCGAGCGCGGCCGCGGTAGGCTCGTTGATGATGCGCTTGACCTCGAGGCCCGCGATGCGCCCCGCGTCCTTGGTGGCCTGGCGCTGCGAGTCGTTGAAGTAGGCCGGAACCGTGATCACGGCTTCGGTGACCGGCTCGCCGAGGTAGTCCTCGGCCGTCTTCTTCATCTTGCGCAGGACCTCGGCCGACACCTGCGGCGGGGCGATGCCCTTGCCTCGCACCTCGACCCACGCGTCGCCGTTGTCCGCCTTCGAGATCCGGTAGGGCATGAGCCCGATGTCCTTCTGGACTTCCTTCTCGTCGAAGCGCCGCCCGATGAGCCGCTTGACCGCGTACAGGGTGTTCTTCGCGTTGGTGACCGCCTGGCGCTTGGCCGGCGCCCCGACGAGAATCTCGTCGTTCTCCGCGTACGCGACGATGGAAGGCGTGGTGCGGGCGCCTTCGCTGTTCTCGATGACCTTGGGCTTGCCGCCCTCCATGATCGCCACGCAGGAGTTCGTGGTGCCCAGGTCGATGCCGATGATCTTTGCCATGTTCGCTATCCTTCGTTCGTGTACGGAACCAGCCTTGAATGTAGGGGTATTCGCCGGCCTTTCAAGCGGTTGGCGGCGACTAACCGGCCGGGGCGGTCTTTTCGCGGGCGACCATCACCAACGCCGGGCGGATGACCCGGTCGTTGAGGAGGTAGCCCTTCTGGATAACCGTCACCACCGTGTTGGGGGCCTGGTCCGAATCGACCATTCCCATGGCCTGATGGCGGTGAGGGTCGAACCGGGCGCCCTGCGGGGAGATCTCGACGAGGGCGGACTTCTCGAAGGCGCTCGAGAGCTGGCGATGGGTGATCTGCGTGCCCTGCCGGAGCGACTCGATGGTGGGCGACTCGAAGGCGAGGGCGGCCTCGAGGCTGTCCCGCACCGCGAGCAGGCTCGAGGCGAAGGACTCGATGCCGAACTTGTGCGCCTTGGAAACATCCTCGGCCGCCCGGCGGCGGATGTTCTCCGTCTCGGCCTTGGCTCTCAGGAAGTCCTCGCGGAGTTGGGCCACCTCGGCCTCGGCGGCTGCCAGGTCAGCTTGCAACTGGGCTACGCGCTCTTCCGGGGCAAGGACGGTGTCCGGTGTGGCTTCCAGCGCCGGGGCAATCGGGTCAGTCACGCGAATCTCCCTGCAAAACAAGTATTTGCAGGGCAGATGGGGGCGCGGGACAGGATTTCAAGTCGGGTCGGGAACCCGCTCATCCGGCCCGGCCCGATGGCCGGCAGGGGCCGGTCACTTCTTCGCGCCGCCGATGAGCCAGTTCACGACGACGGTGATGAGGCTGTAGAGGAGGGAGCCGATCAACGCCGAGACGAATCCCTGCACGGCGAAACCCTTCACGATCTCCGCCACGAGCCAGAAGAGCAGGGCGTTGATCACGAAGAGGAAGAGGCCCAGGGTGATGATCGTCACCGGCAGCGTGAGCACCACGAGGATCGGCCGGATCAGGGCGTTGACCAGGCCGAGTACCAGGGCGGCTATCGCGGCGGAGAAAAAGCTTTCCACGCGCACGCCGGGATAGAGATAGGCGACGGCGAGCAACGCCAACGCACTCAGGATCCATCGCAGGAGCAGGGAAGTCATTTCGTTTCCTTTCGGGATGTCGTCAGTTCGTGGCGCCCAGAGCGCGTGCCCGGGACGCGCTTTCGCGCGCCTGGGTCTCGGCCGCCTGCGCGTCCCAGTCGGTGCTCGCCCAGCCGCGGAGGTTCTCCAGTGCGATCTGGGTCAGCGCGGCCATGAACGCGGGCGAATCGTTGGTGGTGGGAATGTAGTGGTAGTCCTTGCCCCCGGCCGCACGGAAGGTGTCGCGGCCCTCCATCGCGATCTCCTCCAGGGTCTCGAGGCAGTCGGCCGCGAAACCCGGGCAGATCACGTCGACGCGGCCAGTGGCTTTCCGGCCGAGTTCCGTGAGCGTTTCGGCCGTGTAGGGCTTGAGCCACTCGGCACGCCCGAATCGTGACTGGAAGGTGACGAGCGTGCGCTCGTCGTTCCAGCCCAGCTCCGTGGCGATGAGGCGCGCGCTCTTGTGGCACTCGCAATGGTAGGGGTCGCCCTTGTCGAGCAAGAAACGGGGCAGGCCGTGAAAGCTCATCACGAGCCGGTCGGGGCGGCCATGCTTCATCCAGTACTCGTTCACCGCCCGCGCGATGGCCTTCACGTACCCGGGATGGTCGTGGAAATGGCGCACGGTCCGGATGGCGGGAACGTTTCGCATGCCGGCAAGCGCTGCGCCGACCGCGTCCATCGCCGAACCCGTGGTGCTCGCAGCGTATTGCGGGTAGAGCGGCAGCACGAGAATGCGGTCGCAGCCCTTTCCGCGAAGCTCCGAGAGCCCCGCGGCGACCGAAGGGTTGCCATACCGGCAGGCCCCGGCGACCGCCAGCGGGGACTTCACGCGCTCCCCGAGGTAGCCGCGCAGCAACTGCACCTGCCGGCCGAGGTGGACGCGAAGGGGCGAGCCTTCCTTGGTCCAGACGGCCGCGTACTTGGCCGCGCTCCTGGCAGGGCGTGTGAGGAGAATGATCCTGAGGATCAGCCACCACACCGGGCGCGGGATCTCGACCACGCGGGGGTCCCACAGGAATTCCGCGAGGTAGCGGCGCACCGCTTTCGCGTTCGGCTCGTCCGGCGTGCCGAGGTTCACCAGCAGGATGCCCGTGCGCGTGGCCGCGCCGTGCGCATGGGGGGGTTCCGGGAGGTAGGTCATTCAGTGCTGCGACAGCGCGGAGGAGATGAGCTTCGCGGTGACGTCGACGATCGGGATGACGCGCTCGTAGGCCATTCTCGTGGGGCCGATCACGCCGACCGTGCCCACGACCCGCCCATCGACCTCGTAGGGCGCGGTCACGATGGAACACTCGTCCAGCGGGACCAGCGCCGAGTCGCCGCCGATGAAGATCTTCACCCCTTCGGCACGTTCGCTCTCGTCCACGAGACCCAGGAGCTGCGCCTTGCGCTCGAAGAGGTCGAAGAGCTTCCGGAGCCGGACGCGGTCCGAGGAAAGGTCCTCCAGCTCGAGCAGGTTCCTTTCTCCGGAGAGCACGACGCCGTCGTCCGTCAGGCGCATCGGCTCGCCGCCCGTCTCGATCGCAGCGCGCATGAGCGAGGAGATGTCGTGATGCAGGTCGAGGAGCTCGCCGCGAACCCGGCTCGCGATCGACGCGAAATCGTGTCCGGAGTAAATCTGGTTGATGGCGCTGGCCGCCTCGATGAGCTGCGCGGCGCTGTAGGGCCGGTCCGTGACGAGCACACGGTTCTGCACCTCGCCGTCGGAGGCGACGATGATGAGGAGCACGCGCTTTTCCGAGAGATGGAAGAACTCCACGTGGCGCAGGGCCGCGCGGCGCCGCGGTGAGATCACCACCCCGGCAAAATGTGTGAGGTCCGACAGGAGTTGTGAAGCGGCCGCCACGACCCGGTGCGGGTCGTCCGGCAGGAGGCTGCCTTCGATCTGGGCGCGTTCGACCTCCTCCAGCGGGCGCACGGTGAGCAACGTGTCGACGAACAGCCGGTAGCCCTTCGGCGTGGGCACCCGGCCCGCCGAGGTGTGCGGGCTGGAAACGAAGCCCATCTCCTCGAGGTCGGCCATCACGTTCCTGATCGTGGCCGGCGAAAGCTCGAGGTTCGAGGCACGGGAGAGCGCGCGGGAGCCGACGGGCTGGCCGTCCGCAATGTAGCGCTCGACGAGGATCTTGAGCAGCGCCTGGGCGCGATCGTTCAGCATGCGGGACATTGTACGAAAAATCGGAGCGCCCGGAGCCGGGGTTTCGCCTTTGTTTGACCCGGACGCTGTGATCTAATGGGGCCCATGCCATTGCCCTTCAAGACCGTTGCCGTCGTGGGAAAAAGCGACGCGACGGTACTCCCGGAAAAGCTCGACCAGGTGGTTGCGGTGCTCCGTTCGCGCGGGGTAGCCGTGCTGATGGACACCCGGACGGCGCAGGCGGCGCGGACGCCGCCCGACGAGGCGATCGCACTCGAGGACCTGGCCGCACGCGCCGACCTCACCGTGGTCGTGGGCGGGGACGGAACGCTCCTTTCCTGCGCCCGTCTCATGGCCGCCCACGGCGTGCCGCTCATCGGAGTGAACCTCGGCCGGCTCGGGTTTCTCACGGACATTCCCGTTGACAGGGTGTCCGAGACGCTCTCGGCCGTCCTCGACGGCGACTTCGTGGCGGAGGAACGGTTGATGCTGTCGGCCCGCGTGCTGCGGGCCGGCCGCGAGATCTTCTCGACCTGCGCGATGAACGATGTGGTGGTGAGCCGCGCCGGTACCGGCAGCATGATCGAGTTCGCCGTACATGTGGACGGGGAGTTCATCTACAGCCTGCGCGCCGACGGCATCATCGCCGCCACGCCCACGGGTTCCACCGCCTACGCGCTGTCCTCGGGCGGGCCCATTCTCCACCCGGGACTGTCGGCCGTGGCGCTCGTCCCGATCTCGCCGCACACGCTCTCCAACCGGCCGGTGGCGATCCACAGCTCCTCGCGCATCGACATCGTTCTCGTTCGCGGGCCGGGCGCACGCGCCAACTTCGACGTGCAGTCGCACGTCGACCTGGACGCGAACGACGTGGTCGGCATCTCTGCAGCCCCGAAACCGGCGATCCTTCTCCATCCCCGCGGCTATCGCTATTTCTCCATGCTGCGCGACAAGTTGCGCTGGAACGAGCGCAACGCCTGACGGGGCGGTCCTTCCCATGCTCCGCGCCCTGGCGCTTCGCGACTTCGTGATCGTCGAGACGCTCGACCTCGAGCTGGCGACGGGGTTCACCGCGCTCACGGGGGAAACAGGCGCCGGCAAGTCGATCCTGGTCGATGCGCTGGGCCTCGTCCTCGGAGCCCGGGCCGATCCCGGGGTGATCCGTCCCGGCGCGGAACGCGCCGACCTCAGCGCGGAGTTCGACGTGTCCGGCCTGGAGGCAGCGCGCCGCTGGCTCGAGGCCAACGACCTGGAGGAAGAGGGTGGCGAGTCCTGTCTCCTGCGGCGCACGATCGACCGCACCGGACGCTCGCGCGGATTCGTGAACGGCCGCCCGGCCACCGCCACGCAGCTTCGCGAGCTGGGGGATTTCCTGGTGGACGTCCACGGGCAGCACGAGCATCAGTGGCTGTCGCAGCGCGACTACCAGCGGCGCCTGCTCGACGTGTTCGGGGGCGCCGAGGCCGAGGCGCGCGAGACGGCGCGCCTTCATGGAGAATGGCGGCGCGCCGCGCAGGCGCGCGCGGCCCGGGAGCGCGCGAGCGAATCATCCGCCCGGGAGCGTGAATTCCTGCGCGACGAGATCCGGGACCTGGAAACGCTCGCCTTCACCCCCGAGTCCTGGGCGCAGGAGTCGACCGAACATCGACGCCTGGCCCACGCGCAGGAATTGATCGCGCATTGCCGGGCTGCCGTGGAGGCCGCGGACGAGGCCGAGCCCAGCGCAACGGGCCTCATCGCGAACGCGGTCGCCCGTCTTGCGCAAGCCGCGCAGGTCGATGCGACCCTCGAGGAGGCCCGGCGCGACCTCGAGACCGCGGCGGCCCACGCCGCGGAGGCCGCGCATCACCTGCGCCGCTACCTTCAGGGGATCGAGCCCGATCCCGCACGTCTGGATGCGCTCGAACGCAGGCTACGGCTCGTCCACGACGCCTCGCGGCGCCTGCGGGTCGAGCCCGCCGGGCTTCCCGAGGCATTGGCTTCGCGTCGCGCGCGGCTTGCGGAGATCGGCGGCGACGGAAGTTCCGAGGCACTTCGCGAGCGCGAAACGGCCGCCGGGGCCGCGTATCGCGAGGCGGCCGGCGTGCTGTCCTCGAAGCGGCGCGATGCCGCGCGCCGGATGGGTGAAGAGGTGACGAAGAGGCTGCAGGGCCTTGCGATGGAAGGCGGGAGGCTCGAGGTGAGCCTCGAACCCCTGCCGGAGCCCGCGGCGCACGGTCATGAGGGAGTTGAATTCCGCGTTGCGGCGCACGCCGGCCAGCCCGCAGGGCCCGTGGGCAAGGTCGCCTCCGGCGGCGAACTGTCGCGACTCGCGCTCGCCATCCAGGTTCTCATGGGCGGACGCGCGGGCATTCCCACGCTTGTGTTCGACGAGGTGGACGCGGGAATTGGCGGGCGCGTCGCGGAAATCGTCGGCTCCCTGCTGGCGGAACTCTCGCGCCATCACCAGGTGCTGTGCGTCACTCACCTTCCCCAGGTGGCGGCATTCGCCAGGCACCAGTTGCGCGTGGCCAAGCTGGTTCAACCGCGGGGCACGCTGGCGGCGGTGGACGTGCTCGATGCGGCCGGGCGCATCGAGGAAATCGCGCGCATGCTGGGCGGCGCCCGCATCACCGAGACGACCCGGCGGCACGCCGAGGAGATGCTGGGTCAGGGAGCTGCGTCCGTTGCAGAGGCGAAAGCCGGAACGACAAGTGTCGCCGGACGAGTCCGCCAGCGCGGGCGGTCGGCCCACTGAGGAGCGCGAATGCAAGTCGCGGCGGAGAAGACCGGACTGGTGCTCTCGGGAGGCGGTGCTCGAGCCGCTTACCAGGTGGGCGTCCTGCAGGCGATCAAGGAGATGCTCCCCGATCCCTCAGCGAATCCCTTTCCGATCATTGCGGGAACGTCGGCCGGCGCGGTCAATGCGGGCGCGCTGGCCTGCGGAGCAGACGACTTCGGCAAGGCCGTGGACAACCTGCTGGACGTCTGGCGCAACTTCGAGCCGCGCCACGTCTATCGCGCGGACATTGCGGGTGTCACCGCCAACAGCTCGCGATGGCTTGCGGGCCTCTTCTTCGGCGCGTTCGTGCGCGACCAGCGCATCTCCCTCCTGGACAACCGTCCGCTCGGTGCGCTGCTCGCAAGGAGGCTCGAATTCGGCCGCATTGCGGACAACATCGCCAAGGGAGCGCTTGACGCGCTGGCCATCACCTGCTCGGGCTACACCTCGGGCCAGAGCGTGAGCTTCTTCGAGGCCGCGCCGCACCTGCCGGCATGGAAGCGCTCCCAGCGCGTGGGCATCCGCACGAAGGTCCAGGTCGACCACCTGATGGCCTCGAGTGCGATCCCGTTCCTGTTCCCGGCGCACAAGCTCAATCGCGAGTACTTCGGCGACGGCTCGATGCGCCAGATCGCCCCGGTGAGCCCGGCGCTACACCTGGGCGCCGACCGCGTGGTGGTGGTGGGCACGGCTCGAATCCGCAACGACGATCCCGAGCGCACCCGGGGCGATACCTACCCGACTCTCGCGCAGGTAGCCG
The DNA here is from genome assembly GCA_016720855.1 of Betaproteobacteria bacterium. NCBI lineage: Bacteria > Pseudomonadati > Pseudomonadota > Betaproteobacteria > Betaproteobacteria bacterium. The sequence goes on from JADKJU010000001.1 coordinate 182,568, forward strand.
GCCACGTGATGAACTCGATCTTCCTGGACAGCCTCGCGGTGGACATCGAGCGCCTGGAGCGCATCAATCGCACGATCAGCGCGGTTCCGCAGGAAAGGCTGCGGCAGCTCGGCCTCACCCTGCACCACGTGGACGTGCTGGTGATGACTCCCTCCGAGCCGCTCGATGCGATCGCGATCCGCCACGTGGGCAGCCTTCCCGGGCCCATCCGCTTCCTGCTGCGCACCGTGGGGGCGATGCGCCGCGGCGGCGCCAACCTCGCGAGCTACCTCCTCTTCGAGCAGGGATACTGCCACGAGCTCATCGCACTGGGCTATCACGACACGATGAAACGCCGCGACGAGGTGGAGGCTTTCCTCGGCGGCGCCATGTGTCCCGTGCCCGGCGCTTACGCGCGCACGGTGAAGTTCTTCGTGCCGACAGCGAAAACTCCCGAAACCGGAGAAGAATGATGGACCGACCCGTTCCCCATGCCCGTACCGACTACCCCCATGCCTGCGCAATCACCACCCGCTGGATGGACAACGACGCCTACGGGCACGTGAACAATGTCATCCACTACTCGTACTTCGACACGGTGGTGAACGACTGGCTCATCCGGCAGGCGCTGCTGGACGTGGAGAAGGGCGCCGTGATCGGCCTGGTCGTGGAAACCGGGTGCCATTATTTCGAGTCGCTCACCTATCCCGAGACGGTCACGGCGGCGATGCGCGTGGGGCACCTGGGAAAGTCGAGCGTGCGCTACGAGATCGCCCTTTTCGGCGAAGGGAAGGACAAGGCGGCGGCCCAGGGCCATTTCGTGCACGTGTACGTGGATCGCGAAACGCGCCGTCCCACGGCGCTGCCGGACCCCTGGCGCGTCGCCCTCGCCACCCTCACGCGGTGAGGATCGGGCTGGCGTAGCGCGCCACCAGCCACCGCGAGATCGCCGCCACCTCTTCGGCGCATACGGAATGCGGCATCGGATAGGCATGCCACTCGGGCGAGAGCCCGCGCGAGACGAGCGCCGCGCGCGAGGATTCCGCCAGCGCGAATGGAACGACCGGGTCCTGCGTGCCGTGCGCCATGAAGATCGCGACGTGATCGTTGGCATCCGCCAATTCGCGGTCCAGCGTTTCGCCGAGAGGAAGGTAGGTCGAAAGGGCGAGGATTCCTGCCAGGGGCTCGGTGTGCCTGAGGGCCGTGTGCAGCGCGATGGCGCCGCCCTGCGAGAATCCCGCCAGCACGATGCGGCTCGCGGCGATGCCGCGCGACTTCTCCCGCGCCAGGAACGCCTCGACCTGCGCCTGCGACTGGCGGATGCCCGTCTCGTCCGGAAGCCGCCCGATATCGGCCATCGCGATGTCGTACCACGCGCGCATGGCATAGCCGTTGTTGATGGTGACCGGACGCACCGGTGCATTGGGGAAGATGAAGCGCAGTGACAGGTTCTCCGGCAGGTCGAGTTCGCGCACGATGGGAACGAAGTCCCAGCCGTCGGCGCCCAGGCCGTGCATCCAGATGACGGTGCCCTGGGGTTCGGCGCCCGTGACGAGTTCGATATGGGAAAGCAGTTCCATGATGGGTTCTCGGGAAGGGGTCAGGGTCTCGGGGGACGGATCGCGGACTTCGGGCGGAAGGCCTTCACCACTTCCTCGCGGGTTTCGAGGTAGGGCCCGCCGATGAGGTCGATGCAGTAGGGCACCGCCGCGAAGATACCCGCCACGAGCGGCCGGCCGTCGGCGTCCCGGGTTCCCTCGAGGGTCTCGCGGATCGACTTCGGCTGCCCGGGCAGGTTCAGGATGAGGGCGCGACCGCGGATCACGGCGACCTGGCGCGAGAGGATCGCGGTGGGAACGAATGCCAGGCTGATCCGCCGCATCTGCTCGCCGAAGCCCGGCAACTGCCTGTCCGCCACGGCGAGCGTGGCCTCTGGCGTCACGTCGCGCGGCGCGGGCCCGGTGCCGCCTGTGGTCACCACGAAGTGGCAGCCGGCTCCGTCCACCAGTTCGACCAGTGTCGCCTCGATCGTCGAACGATCGTCGGGAATCAGGCGGCGCTCGAACCGGATCGGGTTCAGCAGCGCACCCGCGAGCCAGCCCTCGAGGGCCGGGATGCCTTCGTCGCGATAGACGCCCTGGGAAGCGCGGTCGCTGGTGGCGACCAGGCCGATGGTGACGGGGTCGCGCGTGCTCATGGCATGGGCCTCTCGTGATCCTGGATGATCGCGTTGATGACCTGGAAGAGCTCGCGAAAGCGCTTGGGGGGGCGCTCCGCGCTGCGTTCTTCGCTGGCCGCCGAGGCCAGGTCGAGCAGCCGGCGCGGATCCGCCTCGGGATACTCGAGGACGAAGCGATCGACGGCGCCGGCGTCGGCAATGATGTCGCTTCGCCAGCGTTCCGCCCGGTGAAAAAGCGCCGTCTGCCTGTGCGACGGCGCGTGCAGCGCGGCGAGCTGCGCGCTGATGGGCGCTGCATCGAGGCGGCGCATGAGCTTGCCGATGTACTGGAGCTGGCGGCGGATCGCTTCGTGCCTGGTCATCGTGCGGCACGCCAGGACGGCCTGGAGCAGGTCATCGGGGAGGTCGATGCGCGCGAGCTGGTCCGCGGGCATCCGCGTGAGGGTCACGCCGATGTCCTGCAGCTCGTGCATCTGCCGTTTGCGGCGGCTTTTGCTGATAAGATTCGCGTCGCTCATCTGGTCTTCGATCGCCGGTCAATGCCCGTCTCCGGCCCGCCGAAGTTTAGAGGTTTTGGCGGGTTCGCGTGCGAGCCGTCCGCAGGAAAGCCCCCTACACCCATGCCCGACACGCCCGTCGCCCCGGCGCTGCCCCTCGACCGCGCCGCGCTGCACTCCACCGCGCTTCGCGCCCTGGAACTGGCCCGTTCCCGCGGCGCCACCAACGCGGAAGCGGAATCCTCCGCTTCCATCGGCCAGTCGGTGACCGTTCGGCTGGGAGAGGTTGAGACCGTCGAGTACAACCGCGACAAGGGGCTCGCGGTCACGGTGTATTTCGGCCAGCGCCGGGGCAACGCGAGCACCTCGGACCTGTCGGACGACTCGATCGCGCGCACGGTCGATGCCGCGTGCGCCATCGCACGCCACACCGCCCCCGACGAGGCCGCCGGGCTTCCCGATGCCGATCGCCTTTTCCGGGGTGAGGCGTCGGGACTCGATCTCTTCCACCCGTGGAACCTGTCCGTGGAGGCCGCGATCGTTCTCGCCCGCGAGACGGAGGACGCAGCGCGCGCGGTGGATGCCCGGATCACGAACTCGGAGGGCGCCACCGTCTCGTCATGGGATGCCGACTTCGTCTTCGCGAACTCGCTCGGCTTCGTCGGCGGCTACCCCTCCTCGCGCGCGAGCATCGGTTGCGGTGTTCTTGCCGCGGAAGGCGAGGCGATGCAGCGCGATTACTGGTATGCCTCCGAACGCAACCCCGCGCGACTCGAAACGGCGGCGGCGGTGGGCCGCAGAGCCGGCGAGCGCGCCGTGCGTCGCCTCGGTGCACGCCGCGTCGCGACGGCTGAAGTGCCCGTGCTCTTCGAGGCCAACGTCGCCAGCTCGCTCCTGGGCCATCTGGTGAGCGCCGCGAGCGGCTCGAGCCTGTATCGCCGCTCGTCTTTCCTGATCGATGCGGCCGGCAAGGCCATTTTCTCGCCGATCGTGAATCTCGACGAGGAACCCCACCTGCCGGGCGCGATGGCGAGCGGTTGGTTCGACGGCGAAGGGGTTGCGACGCGGCCGCGCCGCGTCGTGGACGCGGGCGTGCTTACGGGCTACTTCCTGTCAACCTACTCGGCCCGCAAGCTCGGCCTCGCGACGACCGGCAATGCAGGTGGCAGCCACAACCTGATCCTCCAGCCGGGCATGGAGGATTTCGCGGGCCTGGTGCGCGCCATGGGCCGCGGCCTCGTGGTGACGGAGCTGATGGGGCAGGGCATCAATCCGGTGACCGGGGACTATTCGCGCGGCGCCGTGGGCTTCTGGGTCGAGGGCGGCGAGTTGCGCTACCCGGTGGAGGAAGTCACGATCGCGGGCAACCTGAGCGACATGTACCGGGGAATCGCGGCAATCGGGCGCGACGTTCTCGTGCGCGGGTCGCGGTCCACGGGCTCGATCCTGGTCGAACGCATGACGGTCGCCGGGAACTGAGTGAATGGCGCTTGATTCACCCGTGGGCCGCTTCTGGTAGCCTCGGGCGCGTCCGGGCGCAGGGAAGATGCCCGTGGCCCCATCCACCTTCAACGAGGAGACGTGCATGCAGCGCAGAGGATTTCTGAAGTCCGCGGGCGTGGGACTCGCGGCGGGTGCAGCGATGGTGCCGTCCCTTTCCCGGGCGCAGATCGCCGGGCTGCCCGAGGTCAAGTGGCGCATGACGTCGAGCTTCCCGAAGAGCCTTGACACGATCTACGGCGCCGCCGAGAAAATGGCGAAGCGGGTTGCGGCATGCACGGGCGGCAAGTTCCAGATCCAGATCTTCGCCGCAGGCGAGATCGTTCCCGCCTTCCAGGTCGTCGATGCCGTCCAGAACGGAACCGTGCAGGCCGGCCACACCGCGCCGTACTACTTCTGGGGCAAGGACCCCGCCTTCGCCCTGGGCACTTGCATCCCCTTCGGCCTCAACGCGCGCCAGATGAACGCGTGGATGATGTTCGGCGGCGGACTCGAGCTTTTTCGCGAGTTCTACAAGGGCTACAACATCCACAACATCCCTTGCGGCAATACCGGCGCGCAGATGGGGGGCTGGTTCCGCAAGGAGATCAAGACGGTCGCCGACTTCAAGGGCCTCAAGTTCCGCATCGGGGGCTTTGCCGGGAAGGTGATCGAGAAGCTGGGCGGCGTGCCGCAACTCATCCCCGGCGGCGACATCTATCCCGCGCTTGAAAAGGGCACGATCGACGCGGCTGAATGGGTCGGTCCCTACGACGACGAGAAGCTCGGCTTCAACAAGGTCGCCAAGTACTACTACTATCCCGGCTGGTGGGAAGGCGGGCCCGAACTCGATGCCTTCTTCAACATCAAGGAATGGGGAAAGCTCCCCAAGGAGTACCAGAACATCGTCGAGGCCGCCTGCTGGGAGGCCAATTCGTGGATGCTCGCGAAGTACGATGCCCAGAACCCGGCAGCCCTCAGACGCCTCGTGGGCAGCGGCACGCAGCTGCGCGGTTTTTCGCGCGCGGTGATGGTGGCTTCCTACAAGGCGGCACTCGCGGTCTACAAGGAGACACGCGAGAAGAGCCCGGCCTTCAAGAAGATCTACGACCACATGGTCAAGTTCCGCGAGGACCAGCTCCTCTGGTTTCGCGTCGCGGAAAAGGGCTACGACGACTTCATGCACGGCATCGGATCGATCAAGTAGCGCGGCTCCCGAAAGGCAGATGGCCCGCCATCCGGCGGGCCATTTTGCTTGCGCGACCGGGGTGCTACCTGCCGCCGCGCAGCGCCTTCTCGATTTCCTCGGCGGCCCGTTCCTCGGCGGTCCTTTCCTTCCTGCCGGGCGCCGGGGGCGTGCCGTCCTTGATCGCCTGCTCGATGGACCTGGCGGGATCCTCGGCCGGGAGCGGGACGGCGCCCGCCTTGTCGTTGGACTGCTGCAGATCCTTGAGGATGTCGTCGGGCTTGTCGCCCTGGTCCGCGCCGGGTGCGTCGAGCTGCTGCTCGAGCATCGCGGGATCGACCACGGGCGCGTCGTTCTTGTAGACCAGCACCATCTTCGGGAAGATGATCACGAGAGCGATCATCACGATCTGGATCATCACGAACGGCACCGCGCCCCAGTAGATGTGCGCGGTCTTCACGGGCGCGGTGAGCCTGCCGGTGAGCCTGTCGACGTACTCCTTGGCGGGCGCGACGCTTCTCAGGTAGAAGAGGGCGAAGCCGAAGGGCGGGTGCATGAACGACGTCTGCATGTTCACCCCCAGCAGGACCCCGAACCAGATGAGGTCGATGCCGAGCTTGTCCGCGACAGGCCCGACCAGCGGTACGACGATGAACGAAAGCTCGAAGAAGTCGAGGAAGAACGCCAGGACGAAGACGAGGATATTGACCACGATGAGGAAGCCGAGCTGTCCGCCGGGCAGGCCCACCAGCAGTTCCTCGACCCACTGGTGACCGTTGATGCCGTAGAACGTGAGGCTGAAGACGCGAGCGCCGATCAGGATGAAAAGCACGAAGGTGGACAGCTTGGCGGTGGCATCCATCGCCTGGCGCATGAGCTTGAGCGAAAGGCGGCGGCGGCCCAGGGCCATCGCGAGCGCCCCGGCGGCGCCCATCGCGCCTCCTTCCGTCGGCGTCGCCCAGCCGAGGAAAATGGTGCCCAGCACGAGAAAGATGAGCCCGAGGGGAGGGATCAGGACGAAGACGACCTGCTGGGCGAGCTTCGACAGGAACCCGAGACCCAGGGCGCGGCTCGCCAGGGCCGCGGCGAAGGCGAATGCCGCACCGGCGCCCGCGGCGAGCACGAGACGCTCGTCGAGCATGGCCTCGGGATAGGCCTTCGTGTAATACAAGTGGTCGAAGGCAACGGCAACGACCGCCGAAATGGCGACCAGGATGGCGAGCGATGGCGTTCCGCTCGAACCGTCCGGCTCCGTCAGCCGCCTTGCCCCGGGAGGAAGCGCCGGCGCCCAGGCCGGCTTGAACACCGCGACGCCGATCGCGAACGACGCATACAGGGCAGTGAGGATGAAGCCGGGGATGAACGCCCCGGCGTACATGTCTCCCACGGACTTTCCCAGCTGGTCCGCCATGATGATGAGCACGAGCGAAGGCGGGATGATCTGCGCGAGGGTGCCCGAAGCGGCGATCACGCCGCAGGCGAACCGGCGGTCGTAGCCGTAGCGAAGCATGATCGGCAGCGAGATGAGCCCCATTGAAATGACCGAGGCTGCCACCACGCCGGTGGTTGCGGCAAGGAGGGCGCCGACGAAGATCACGGCGAAGGCGAGGCCGCCGCGAAGCGGCCCGAACACCTGGCCGATCGTGTCCAGGAGGTCTTCGGCCATTCCGCTGCGCTCGAGTATCAACCCCATGAACGTGAAGAATGGCACCGCGAGCAGCGTGTCGTTCGACATCACGCCCCAGACGCGTTCGGGAAGAGCCTGGAACAGCGCCGGTTGCAGGAGGCCGAGTTCGATCCCGACCAGCCCGAAGAAGATGCCGTTGGCCGCGAGCGCGAACGCGACCGGATAGCCCAGCAGCAGGAAGACCACGAGCGCCGCGAACATGATCGGCGCCAGGTTGTGGACGAGCAATTCCATCAGGCCTTTCCGTCAGCGAGCTTGCGGATCTCGTCGGCGAGTTCCAACTCCGCCGAATGGCCGTGCTTCTGCTCCCGCGGGTCGGGGGCCGCACCGCGAAGGAAGCCGATTCGCTTGATCAGCTCCGACACGCCCTGGAGTGCCAGCAACGTGAAGCCGATGGGAACGAGGAGCCTCGCCGGCCACAGCACGAGGCCGCCCGCGCTGGGGGAAACCTCGTTTTCCACCCAGGTCCGCACGAAGGCGGGCCACGACAGGTAGATGAAGATCGAGGTCATCGGCAGCAGGAAGAAGACCGTGCCGAAGACATCGATCCAGGCCTGCGCGCGACCCGAGAACCGGCCCGCGATGACGTCGATGCGCACGTGCTCGTTGCGCAGGAGCGTGTAGCCGGCGCTGAAGAGAAACACGGCTGAAAACAGGTACCACTGCAATTCGAGGTACGCATTCGAGCTCATGTTGAATATCTTGCGAATGAGCGCGTTTCCTGCGCTGACCAGCACCGCAAGCAGGATGAGCCAGTAGACGCAGCGGCCGACGCGCTCGTTCAGGCCGTCGATGAGCTTCGAGATCCGGAGCAGCGTCTTCATCCTGTCTCCCTGGTTTGCCGGACGACCGGAGCGCTCACCTGCCTGCCGTCGTGTGCCTCGAGCGGCGTCCCGCTGTCGTCCGGGGGTGCGGACTTGCGGAGGTGCGGCAGATTATAGGCGAAGGCAGGGGAGGGGCAACGAATGCGCAAGCAGGTCGGGAATTTCCTGCCGGGCCCGAATGGCTACGTCAGCCGGCGCTGCCGTCTCTCGCGGCGCCGTGCGAGGACACGTTGGCCGATGCCATGGGGGACACGCGGCCGCGTGGTAGAATCCCTCGCGCATTCAATCACTTCCTTCAGGCCCCGGGGAATCCCGGCCCCGCCCATGTTCCCCGATACCCACACCATCGCCTCGTTTGATCCCGAAATCTGGCAGGCCATCCGCGACGAGTGCCGCCGCCAGGAAGACGGCATCGAACTTATCGCCTCCGAGAACTACGCGAGCCCCGCCGTGCTGGCCGCGCAGGGCACGGTCCTCACCAACAAGTACGCCGAGGGATATCCGGGCAAGCGCTACTACGGCGGCTGCGAATTCGTCGACGTGGCCGAGCGCCTTGCCATCGAGCGCGTGAAGACGCTCTTCGGCGCGGAATACGCGAACGTGCAGCCCCATTCGGGTTCGCAGGCGAACCAGGCCGTGTACATGGCGATGCTCAAGCCGGGCGACACGATCCTCGGCATGTCCCTGGCCCACGGCGGCCACCTTACCCACGGCGCGTCGGTCAACCTTTCCGGCAAGCTCTACCATTCCATCGCCTACGGCCTGAGCGAGGCGGAGGAGATCGACTACGACCAGGTGCGCGACCTGGCGCGCGAATTCAACCCGCGCATGATCGTGGCGGGCGCCTCGGCCTACGCGCTGCGCGCGGACTGGCAGCGCTTCCGCGACATCGCGGACGAAGTGGGCGCGATGCTGATGGTCGACATGGCGCATTACGCCGGCCTCGTGGCGGCGGGCCTCTATCCCAACCCCGTCGGCATCGCCGACTTTGTGACGAGCACGACGCACAAGACGCTGCGCGGTCCGCGCGGCGGGATCATCCTCGCCGCCGCGGAGCACGAGAAGGCGCTCAATTCCGCGATCTTTCCTTCCATCCAGGGCGGACCGCTGATGCACGTGATCGCGGCAAAGGCCGTCGCGTTCAAGGAAGCGCTCGAGCCGGGGTTCAGGCAATACCAGGCGCAGGTTCTCGCCAACGCGAAGCGCATGGCCGCCACGCTCGCGGAGCGCGGCCTTCGCATCGTGTCGGGGCGGACCGAAAGCCACCTGTTCCTGGTGGACCTGCGGGCGATCAGGGTCACCGGCAAGGACGCCGAGGCGGCGCTTGGCAAGGCCCATATCACCGTCAACAAGAATGCCATTCCGAACGATCCGGAAAAGCCGTTCGTCACGAGCGGCATCCGGTTGGGCTCGCCCGCGATGACCACGCGAGGCTTCGGCGAGGCGGAGGCGGGGCAGGTGGCCAACCTCATCGCGGATGCGCTGGAATCCCATGCGGACGAGGCGCGGCTCGCGGCGCTCGGACGGCAAGTGAACGCGTTGTGCGCGAAATTCCCGGTTTACGGGCCGGCCATGCGCGCCACCTATGGACTTGCCTGAGGCAAATCCCGGAGCCCTGCGATGAAATGCCCCTTCTGCGGCGCCGAGGACACCCAGGTGATCGACTCGCGCGTGAGCGAGGAGGGCGACTCCATCCGCCGCCGGCGCCGGTGCCAGGTGTGCGCCAAGCGCTTCACGACCTACGAGACGGCGGAACTGCGCATGCCGCAGATCGTGAAGGGCAACGGCCAGCGCGAGGATTTCTCGTCCGCGAAGCTGCGCACCGGCTTCCAGCGCGCATTGCACAAGCGGCCGGTCACCACGGAACTCGTCGATGCCGCGATCACGCGCATCGAGCAGAAGCTCCTGGCTCTCGGCGAGCGCGAAGTCGATTCGCGCCGCCTGGGCGAGATGGTGATGGAGGAACTGAGGAAACTCGACAAGGTGGCCTACATCCGCTTCGCCTCCGTCTACCGGAGCTTCTCGGACGTCGATGATTTCCGCGATGCGATCCGCGAGGTGCGGGACAAGTAGGGTGAGCTTCTCCGCCGAGGATCATGCCTTGATGGCGCGCGCGCTGGCGCTCGCCGAACGCGGGCGCGACACCGCCACGCCCAACCCGAATGTCGGTTGCGTGATTGCCAGGGCGGGGCGCGTGATCGGCGAGGGCTGGCACGCGCGCGCCGGGGAGCCGCACGCCGAGGCGATAGCGCTTGCCGAGTGCGCCGGCAGCGCGCAAGGGGCCACGGTGTACGTGACCCTCGAGCCGTGCAGTCACCAGGGCCGGACGCCGCCGTGCGCCGAGGCGCTGGTGGCGGCGAAGGTGTCACGCGTCGTGACTGCGCTCGAGGATCCCAATCCGCTCGTGCAAGGGCAGGGCTTCGCAAGGCTTCGCGCCGCCGGCATCCTCGTCGAAACGGGGCTGCTCGAAGCCCGCGCCCGGGAAGTCCACCTGGGATTCCTGTCCCGCATGTCGCGCGGCAGGCCGTGGATGCGCATCAAGTCGGCCGCCTCGCTCGACGGCAGGATCGCGCTCGCCAGCGGAGAGAGCCGATGGATCACGGGAGAAGCCGCGCGCCGCGACGTTCACGCTTGGCGCGCGCGTTCCTGTGCAATGCTCACCGGCATCGGCACCGTGATTCGCGACGATCCGGAACTGACCGTGCGGCATGTCCCGTGCTCCAGGCAGCCCCGGCGAGTCGTCGTGGACAGCCGGCTCGAGTTGCCGCCCACCGCCCGGATACTGTCGGGTGACCCGATCCTCGTGGTGACGGTGAGCAAGGATGCGCAGCGGCGCGAGGCCCTGGAGGCACGTGGCGCCGAAGTCGTGGTCGTGCCGGCCGAGGGAGCCAAGACGGACCTTGCCGCCGTCGCCCGCCTCCTGGCGAGCCGGGGCTACAACGAAGTCACCGTCGAGACCGGCGCCAAGCTGAACGGCGCGCTCCTGCGCGCGGGCGTCATCGACGAAATCGTCCTCTACCTCGCTCCCTTGCTGCTCGGCGACACGGCGCAGGGGCTGTTCGCCTTTCCCGCGTTCGCGGCGCTCGGCGAGGCGATGCGCCCGCGCATCATCGACGTGCGTGCCGTGGGAGCGGACATCCGCATCACCGCCCGCCTGGAGGCATGATCGTGTCTGACGACGGAGCTGAGTAAATCATGTTCACCGGCATCGTGACTGCCATCGGCCGCATCACTGCCGCGAGCCAATCCGGTGACGGGTTGCGGCTGCGCATCGAGGCGCCCGCTTTCGGCCTGGATGACGTGGCGCTCGGCGACTCGATCGCGCTGCAGGGGGTCTGCCACACCGTCGTGGCAAAGGACTCGACGGGCTTCGAGGTCGACACCTCGGCGGCCACCCTGGCGGTGACGACGGGCCTCGCGGACGGCCGCGAGGTGAACCTCGAAAAATCGCTCACGCTGGCCGATCGCCTTGGGGGCCATCTCGTGAGCGGCCACGTCGACGGCGTGGGGACCGTCATCGCGTTCTCCGATCTCGGCGCAAGCTGGCGCCTGGAGATCCGGATGCCCGGGGAGTTGGCACGCTATGTCGCGCGCAAGGGCTCGATCGCCGTGGACGGCGTGAGCCTCACCGTGAATGCGGTCACCGCCGAAACGTTCGAGGTGAACATCATCCCCCACACGCGGTCGGTCACCACGCTGCGCCGGCTGGTGGCGGGCAGCGCCGTGAACCTCGAGGTCGACATGACGTCCAGGTACCTGGAGCGCCTGATCGCGGAACGCGACTAGGGTGTCCGGCGGCCGGTCGCGGAGTTGCGCGTCAGTTGGGCCTTTCCTGGAACGTCGCCTCGACGGCCTGCGTTGCCCCGGCTTTGCGTACGCGCACCACGAAGACATAGGCAACCTTGGGAGCCAGCCGCACATAGGTGCCGTAGCTCACGCCGCCGGTAACGGTGGCCGGTTCCAGCGTCTTCGTTTCGCGGCCCATGCCGACCTGCTCGACATCGAGCTCCACGCTGGCGCCCGTCAGCTGCGCCTGGCTCGCGGAGTCGAACACGGTCACGTTCACATGGTGGTAGCCGCTGCCGCTCGGGATGCCGCCGTGCGCCTTTGCCTCCGGCGAGCCGGCAGGGAACGCGCGCATCTGCTCAGCGCTCACGCGCCCGAGATAGATGTCCAATCCGCCCGCCGAGACGCGTTGCGGGCCTGCGCCGGTGGGGACGAGGCCTTGCGCGCCTTTCGGCGGCTCCTTCGGCGGGCCGGCCGGATTGAACAGGTAGAGCACCGCATTGCGCAATTCGGCGTCCGTGAGGTCCGCCTTGCCGCCGCGCGGCGGCATTCCGCCGTGGCCCCGGATCGCGGAGTAGACCAGGGCATCCACGCCCCGGCTGAACCTCGGGGCCCAGGCGGCCTTGTCGCCCGGCTTGGGCGCCCCGGCAGTGCCGGCGTCGTGGCAGCGGGCGCACTGCGATTTCACCACCTCCGCGCCCGTGCGTTCCGCGGCGAAGCCGATCGACGCGCCTAGCGCAGCCGACAGGCCCATGACGATCATCCGGATCCCGAATCGCGAATGCGCGACCGGCGCGAAGCTGCGGATCGATGCCGAAACGCCATGCATGGAATTTCCTCCTTGCGGAATGCGGATTTCCTTCGTTCGAAAGAAACACCAATGCACTCCCGGGGATTTGACCTGGAGCAAGGCACGTGGAAAAAGTGGTCGGGAAGCCCGCGTTGTCTCGGGGAGTGGCGCAAGGGCGGCGGGCAGGGTCCCGATGGGCAGGCGCAGGAAGGCCCAAGGCCAAGGAAAGTCACTGCCATTGCGGGCGATTCCCCGCCCGATCGGGCAAAATAGAGGGTCTGGATGGAGAAACCCCCGTGAACATCAGCCCGACCTCAGAGATCATCGACGAAATCCGCCGCGGGCGGATGGTCGTCCTCGTGGACGCAGAGGACCGCGAAAACGAAGGCGACCTGGTGCTGGCCGCCGATTTCGTGACGCCCGAAGCCATCAACTTCATGGCCATGCATGCGCGCGGCCTCATCTGTCTCACGCTGGCGGAGGAGCGCTGCCGGCAGCTCGCCCTGCCGCTCATGGTGAGCGACAACCGATCGCCGCACGGGACCGCCTTCACCGTCTCCATCGAGGCTGCCACGGGGGTCAGCACCGGAATCTCGGCTGCCGACCGCGCCCGCACCGTGCGCATGGCGGTGGCGAAGCACGCGAAGCCCGAAGACATCGTGCAGCCCGGGCACATCTTCCCGGTGATGGCGCAGAATGGCGGAGTCCTGGTGCGGGCCGGCCACACCGAGGCCGGTTGCGACCTTTCGGAACTGGCGGGTCTCACCCCCGCAGCGGTCATCTGCGAGGTCATGAAGGCGGACGGGGAAATGGCGCGGCTGCCCGATCTCGTCGAGTTCGCGGGCGCGCACGGCCTCAAGCTGGGCACGATCGCCGACCTGATCCGGTACCGCAGCGAGAACGAGAAGCTCATCGAGCGCGTGACCGACCGGACGATCGCGACGCCGTACGGCCCGTTCCGCCTCTGCGTGTACCACGACAGTTCCGCCGACGAGCTTCACTACGCCCTGGTGAAGGGAGAGCCGGCCCCTGAACGGCCCCTCCTCGTGCGTGTGCACGAGCCGTTCCACTCGATCGACATGTTCGACTTCGACGCGAGCCGCCACGCCTATTCGGTGCAGGATGCGATGCGCATCATCGCCCACCACAAGGAGGGCGTGATCGTGCTTCTGCGCCGCCATGAGGCCGCCACGGAGGTCCTGGAGCGCTTCTCGCCCCACCCGGCCCAGAGCCGCGGCGTCCGCAAGTGGGATCCGAAGCTGCACGGCATCGGCGCCCAGATCCTGCGCGACCTCGGGGTCGGGCGCATGCGCGTCCTGGCCCGGCCCAAGCGCATCCCGAGCATGGCGGGGTTCGGCCTCGAGGTGGTCGAGTACGTCTCGCCGGACGACGCACCTCAGGTGAAGGCGGTATGACCGCGCCCGCCCCCGATCTCAAGGGCGACGGGCTGGCCGTCGCGATCGTCTGGAGCCGGTTCAATGAGGACATCGTCCGGGAACTCCTCACGGCCTGCGACCGCGAGCTGGTGAGCCTGGGCGTCGCGCCCGCCGACATCGACGTGGTGAGCGTGCCCGGCGCACTCGAGATACCCCTGGCGTTGCAGGCGCTCGCGCTGCGCACGCGCGGCTTCGGGCACCGCTACGACGCGCTGGTGGCCCTGGGCGCGGTGATCCGCGGCGAGACTTACCATTTCGAGGTCGTCTCGAACGAAAGCGCACGCGGCATCCTCGAGGTCCAGCTGGAGACAGGCGTGCCGGTCGCCAATGCGGTCCTCACCGCGAGCACGGAGCAGCAGGCGCGCGAGCGCGCGGCCGTGAAAGGCGCGGAAGCGGCGCGCGTCGCCGTCGAGATGGCCAACCTGCTGAAGGCGGTGAGCGGATGAGATCCCCCCGGCGCCGCGCGCGCGAGTTCGCGCTGCAGGGCCTGTACGAGTGGCAGCTCACCGGCTCCTCGGCTGTCGAGATCGCCGGCAACCTTGCCGGGCTCGAAGGCTATGGCGCGGCGGACACCGCCTTCCTCGAGTCGGAGCTTGCCGGCGTGATCGACCAGGCCGCGGGCCTGCAGGCGCTGCTCGAACCCCTGGCCGACCGGAAGTGGGCGGAGGTGAGCCCGGTCGAAAAGGCGATCCTCCTCATCGGTGCGTGGGAAATCTCGCGCGTGCCGGACATGCCGTTCCGGGTTTCCATCAACGAGGCCATCGAGCTCGCCAAGCGGTTCGGCGGCACCGACGGCCACAAGTACGTGAACGGCATCCTCGATCGGGTGGCACTGGCCCTGCGCCCCGAGGAAGTCGCGGCCGGCCGAACGGCTGAAAGGAAACCCAGAAAGTCTTCCCGGGGAGCCGTACGCGCCTCCCCACCGAAAAAGGCAGAAGCATGATCAAACCGTCCCCCGAATTCGACCTGATTGCCCGGCACTTCACGCGTCCCGCGCGCAATGCCGTGCTCGGCGTCGGCGACGATTGCGCCCTCGTCGATGTCTCGAACGGCATGGACCTTGCCGTTTCCACCGACACGATGGTGTCGGGCACCCACTTCTTCCCGGACGCGGACCCCGAGGCGCTCGGCCACAAGGCGCTCGCGGTGAACCTCTCCGACATGGCGGCCATGGGGGCGATGCCCTACTGGGCCATGCTCGCCCTCACGGTCCCGGATGTGAATCACGAATGGCTCGCCAAGTTCGCCAAGGGTTTCTTCGACCTGGCCGAGGAGTTCGGCGTCTCCCTCATCGGCGGCGACACCACGAAGGGGCCGCTCACGGTGACGGTCACGATCATGGGCGAGGTGCCCGCCGGCGCGGCGCTGCGCCGCAACGGCGCCAAGGCCGGCCACGACATCTGGGTGTCGGGCAACCTCGGCGACGCAGCCCTCGCGGTGGCGCACCGGCGCGGGCTGCTCAAGCTTGCCGAAGGCGAATACATGGAAGCCGCCATGCGCCTGTACGAGCCCATGCCGCGAGTAAGGCTCGGGCAGGCGCTGCGCGGCCTCGCCACGAGCGCCATCGACATCTCCGACGGCCTGCTGGCGGACCTCGACCACATCTGCTCCCTGTCGAAGGTGGGCGCCACCGTCGAAGCCGACCGCCTGCCGGTCTCCGCGATCGGCGCGAAACACATCGACAGCCCGGCGGGGCTCACCGCGGTGGTGGCGGGCGGCGACGACTACGAACTGTGCTTCACGGCGCCGACCAATGCGCGCGACAGCATCGAGGACCTCACGGAAGTCCTGGGAGTGCCGCTCACGCGCATCGGCGAGATCCGCAAGGGCAAGGGCGTCTCGCTGGTCGGGGCGGACGGAAAGCCGATCGCGGTTGACGGGCGTGGATTCGACCACTTCACGGCGTCCTGACGCGCGCTTCCTGGTCGCGCATCCCGCGCACTTCATCGCCCTGGGATTCGGGGCGGGGCTCGCGCCTCGCGCGCCGGGCACCTTCGGAACGCTCGCCGCGCTGGCGCTCTACTGGCTGCTCGCGCCGATCCTGCCGCCGCTGGCCATCGCCTTCCTCGCCGTGCCGCTCTTCTTCGTGGGGGTCTGGGCATGCGACGTGGCGGGAAGGAACCTCGGGGTCGAGGATCATGGCGCCGTCGTGTGGGACGAGATCGTCGCTTTCCTGCCGCTCGCGGCGCTTGCCTCGGCAAGCCTTTGGCTGCAGGCGCTCGCCTTCGTGCTCTTCCGCCTCTTCGATATCTGGAAACCCTTTCCCATTCGCCAGTTCGAGTCCCGCGTGAAGGGAGGGCTGGGCGTCATGCTCGACGACCTGCTGGCCGCCTGCTATGCCTACCTTGCCTTCGCCCTCGTGGTCATCGCGGTCCATCGCCTGCCCTTCTCGACATGAAACCCTGGCCTTATCCCCGCCTGACGGCCCACCGGGGCGGCGGCAAGCTCGCCCCGGAAAATACCCTCGCCGCCATTCGCCTGGGCCATTCCCTGGGCTTCCGGTCTGCCGAAATCGACGTTCGGTTTTCGAGGGACGGTGTCGAAGTCGTCCAGCACGATGCGCTGCTCGACCGCACGACGAACGGGACGGGACCGCTTGCGGAACGCACCTGGGCCGAACTGTCCTCGCTCGACGCCGGCGCACGGCATTCCGAGGCCTTCCGGGGCGAGCCCCTGGCGCGCCTGTCCGATGCGGCGAACCTGCTGCAGTCGCTGCGGATGTCCGTTCAGGTGGAAATCAAGCGTATCCCCGGGCTCCATCGGCAGTGCGGAGAGCGGGTGGCGCGGGCCGTCGCGAAATACTGGCAGGGGGCCGTTGAGGCCCCCCTGATCATTTCCTTCTCGTCCGAGGCCGTCGATGCGGCGAGGGTGGCCGAACCGGCACTCCCGCGGGGATGGATTGTCGAGGAGCCGTGGGACGGCGACCTGGCGCCCCTGGCCCGCCTCGACGTGGTTTCGCTGCATCTGGAGCACGTCCTGATCAACCCGGCGCTGGTCGCACGTGTCCATGGGGAAGGCCGCAGGCTGCTTGCGTGGACCGTGAACGACGTCGCCCGGGCCGAGGAATTACTGGCCATGGGAGTTGACGGGCTCGTGACCGACAACCTGCAGGAGTTCGCGACCCGCTTTCCGGAGTTGCTTTAGCGGGCTTCGTGTTTCTTCAACGCTTTGCGCGCCATTCTTCAGGCGCCGCTGCAGAAGCTATTGCCAAGCCCCTGATTTCGTGCCTAATATGGTCGCGAAATCCACGCCATGCTCGGGAATGCGCGCATGGCTCCCTTGGCTGCACAACTTCCCGGCAGGTTTCCGTGGCACGCATCGCTGTCTTCAACCAGAAGGGCGGCGTCGGCAAGACGACGACGACGCTCAACCTCGCGGCCGCCATCGCGGCTCACGGCGGCATGCCGCTCGCCATCGATCTCGACCCGCAGGCGCACCTGTCCACGATCGCGGGGGCGGCGCCGCGAAACGCGGACGCAAGCATCTACGCGTTCTACCGGGACGCCCGCCCGCTATCGAGCCTCGTCGTGGATACCCCGCTCGGGTGGCCGGTCATCGCGGCGCACATCGAGCTTGCCAAGGTGGATACCCAGTTCGGCAAGGGACCGAACGTCCTCAACCGATTGCGCGCAGGGCTCGCGCGGGACGGAATGGGCGAAGCCGGCTGCGTGCTCATCGATTGCTGTCCGATGCTGGGCGTGCTCTCCCTGTCGGCCATCTTTGCCGCAGAGAGGATCCTCGTGCCCGTCTCGGCCGATTATCTTGCCGTGAAGGGGGCGATACAGGTCGCGCGCACGCTGGACGCGTTGCAGCGTGTTGTCGGGCGGCGCATCGAACGCCGCTACGTCATCACGCGATTCGACGGGCGGCGCAAGATGTCGTGGGACATCCTGGGGACCTTCAAGGCCCGCTTCGGGGCGGACCTAGCCGAGTCCCGGATCTCGGAAAACGTGAGCATCGCCGAGAGCCCCTTCACCGATCGCGATGTCTTTTCCCACGCGCCCGCGAGCCGGGGTGCCGCGGACTACGCGGCGCTCTTCGAGGAGTTGGAACTGTCGGGATTTCTCGGGCCGTCCGTGGTCGCCCCGGCGGCCCTTGCCGCCGTCGCGTAGAGGGCGTTCAGGCGTCGTTGCGCCGACCCTCGTCGGCGATCAGCGAGATCACCCCTTCGAAGTCGGAAGCGTCCGAGGGCGCCGAATTGAGGACTTCCTTCGCCTCGACGACCTCGCAATGGTGGTACACCTGCCGCAGCTTGCGCTCGGCTTCTTCCCGGTCGCGGCCCTGGATCGTGAGGTTGTCCACGAAGGAGCCTCCGCGCGTGCGAATGCGGAAGCCGAATTTCTTCATTTCCACGGACATGGCGGTGCCCCTCCCGGAGTGGTCCCCGGCAAGCCGTCTATGCGGCGATGGCCCGGGGCGATCGTAGCTTCGCATCGAGGTCCCGGAGCGCCGTCCGGAGCCCTTCCTCGACCACCGGGTGGTAGAAGGGCATCTCGAGCATCGAAGCGACGGTCATTCTGTTCGCTGCCGCCCAGGCGAGCAAGTGCCCGATGTGCTCGGCCGCCGGCCCGGCCATCTCGGCCCCGAGGAAGAGCCCCGTGGCACGATCCGCGTACACGCGCAGGTGGCCGCGGTTCCTGCGCATGACCCGCGCGCGTCCCTGGTCGGCGAAGGAAACCTCGCCTGTCTCGAAGGTGCCCGGGGAGAGCTTTGCGTACCCTGCGCCCACGATCGCGATCTGCGGATCGGTGAACACCACCGCCAGCGGCATGCGCCGCTTCCCCGGCTGCACGGCCGGCATCCGCGCGGCATTGTCGCCGGCGATGCGGCCCTCGTCCGCGGCCTCGTGCAGCAGGGGGATGAAGTTCGCGGCATCGCCTGCGATGAAGAGGGGAGTGTCGCCAATACGCAGCGTGGTCGAGTCGAAGCGAGGGACGCCGGCGGCATCGAGATCTAGCCCGAGGGATTCGAGCCCCAGTCCGTCGATATTCGGGCGCCGGCCCGTCGCCGCGAGCACATGGTCGAAGCACTCCGTGCGCACGGTGCCATCGAGGCGCGTGTACTCCACCTCGACGCCATTCGCGACGCGCGCCACGCGCTTCACGCGGGCATCCGGGTCGAGGTAAAGCTCCGACGAAATCGCCTGCACGGCCGCATCCCGCACCACGGGGTCGGTGAGGGGGCCGACGCGGCCGCCGCGGCCCAGGACCACCACGCGCACGCCCAGTCGGGCCAGGGCCTGCCCCAGTTCGAGGCCGATGACGCCGGGGCCGAAGACGGCCACGGAACCGGGCAGATCGTCCCAGGAAAAGACATCGTCGTTCACCACAAGGCGATCGCCGGCTCCCGCGAGCATCTCCGGGACGGTGGGCCGCGAGCCGGTGGCAATCACGATCGCGCGGGCGGCGATGCGCGTGTGTCCCCCGACCTCGAGGGTATTGCGGTCGATGAAGCGAGCCATTCCGGCAACGCGATCGGCCGCAGGGATTCTCTCGACGCTCTCGAGGACGAAGCCCACGAACCGGTCTCGCTCTCGCTTCACGCGGTTCATGACCTGCCGGCCGTCAATGCGCTTGGCTCCCGTGAGGTGGATGCCGAAGCCCGCGGCATCGTCGATCACGTGCGACGCCTCCGCGGCGGCCAGGAGCAGCTTGGAAGGCATGCAGCCCACGCGAGCGCACGTGGTGCCGTGGGAGCCGCCTTCGATGAGCACGGCGCGAGCGCCGTGCGCCTGCGCTGCCCGATAGGCGGCGAGGCCGGCGGTCCCGGCTCCAATGACGGCAACATCTACGCTGAGGGTATTCATGGCGATCTCCTGAGATCACGCGGGCCGGGCCGGAAGGCCGGCCCGCGTGTGTGCCGCTTACGCCGCGAGTTTCCGGCTTGCCGCGAAATGAGCGGCGAGATCTTCCGCGCCGCCGATGTGACGCCCACCGATGAACACCTGCGGAGCCGTGCCGCGACCCGAAACCGCGCGTATTGTCGAAAAGGTCACGCCCTTGCCGAGCGAGACTTCCTCGTACGCAACGCCGTTCGACTCGAGCAGCGCCCTGGCGCGGGCGCAATGCGGGCAGCCGGGCTTGCTGAAGATGACGGCGGGCTCCGGGGCCTTCACGGCGGGCGCCAGGTATCCGAGCATCGTGTCCGCATCCGACACCTCGAACGGGTCGCCTTCCTTCTCGGGCTCGATGAACTGCTTCACGATGACGCCGTCCTTCACGAGCATCGAGTAGCGCCACGAGCGCTTGCCGAAGCCCAGGCTCGCCTTGTCGACGAGCATGCCCATCTTCTCCGAAAACTCGCCGTTGCCGTCCGGGATGAACGTGACGTTCGGCGCGTCCTGGTCCTTCTGCCACTCGGCCATCACGAAGCCGTCGTTCACCGACAGACACACGATCTCGTCCACGCCGAGCCCGGAAAAGGTGGCGGCCAGCTCGTTGTAGCGGGGCAGGTGGGTCGTGGAGCAAGTCGGCGTGTAGGCGCCGGGCAGGCCGAACACAATCACTGTCCTGCCGGCGAAGATCTGGTCCGTGGTCACGTCCTTCCACTGGTTGTCCTGGCGGGTGCGGAACGTGACGGCGGGAACGCGCTGGCCTTCGTTGTTCTTGAACATGGGGGTCTCCGGGGTTGGTTGATTAGCTTGATTCCGAATTATAGGGTTTATCGATTGGTATTTCCAATTAATTATGGATATACTTGCGATAGCCAACACCAATCGAGCAGCCCATGACCCTGACGGAACTGCGGTATGTCGTCGCCCTCGCGCAGGAGCGGCATTTCGGCCGCGCGGCGCAGAAATGCTTCGTGACCCAGCCCACGCTCTCGCTGGCGCTCGCCAAGCTGGAAGACGAGCTGGGCGTTCGCCTCTTCGAGCGCAACAAGAACGAGGTGCTGGTCACGGCCGTGGGGGTCGGGATCATCGAGCAGGCCCGGCGCGTGCTGGACGAAGCAGGCAAGATCCAGTCGCTCGCCCGCGGCAGCCAGGACCAGCTCGCGGGCGCCCTGCGGCTGGGTGTCATTCCCACGATCGGCCCTTACCTGCTGCCCGAGCTGGTGCCGATCCTGCGCAAGCGTGCGCCGGGCATGCCGCTCATGATCGAGGAGAACTTCACCGGCAACCTGGCTCCGATGCTTCGCGACGGGGAGATCGACGCGGCCATCATCGCGATGCCGTTCACCCTTCCGGGAGTCCAGACCAGGGCGCTCTACGAGGAACCGTTCAGCGTCGTGGTGCCCGTCGGTCACGCGTGGGCGACGAAGAAGCGCGTGCGCCCCAACGAGCTCGCCGCAGAGAACCTGCTGGTGCTCAAAGCGGGGCACTGCTTTCGCGAGCAGGTGCTCGAAGCCTGTCCCGGCCAGGCCAACACGGCAAACCCCGAGGGCGGGAAGTCGGGCAGCTCGCTCGAGACCATCCGCAACATGGTGGCGTCCGGGCTCGGCGTGAGCGTGCTGCCGGCCACGGCCCTGCAGGCGCGCTACACGAGCCGGCTGGTCAAGGAAATCCCGTTCACCGAACCGGTGCCTTCCCGGAAGGTGGCCATTGCCTGGCGTTCGAGCTTCTCGCGGCCGCAGGCAGTGAGCACGGTGGCCAAGGCGATCCTCGAAGTGAAGCTTGCCTGCCTGAAAATGTCGGCTGCCTAGGCGAGATCCTTCGCGAGCGCCGCACGCGTTTCGGCGCCCACCGGTTCGCAAGCGGCGGTGTACGCCGGGTGATCCACGCCGATGGAGAGCGCAACACCGTACTTCAGGGCTTCGGCCATCTCCTTCGTGAGTTCGAAGCGCAGAAAGTGCACGGCGGAGGTCTTCTCCTCGTTTTCGCGCTCGAGGTCCTCGTCGGCAATGGACCAGATACGGGGCGAGCCCTCGACCTGCATCCACACCCTGTCCTCGATGCCCTTCATCTTCGCGAGGGCCGCTCGCCGCTCCTCCACGTCTTCGTACTCGATGAGCATCGTGGCCTTGAAGTTGCGGCCGTCCGGAACCAGGGGATTATAGACATCGAGCTCGTCCTGGATGCCCGCCTCCTCGAAGGTCTTCTCGATGCGGAGCATCTCCTGCACCTGGTAGCGGATCGTGAGCTCGTCCTCGAACAGGAGCGTCAGGTGCTCGCCGAGGTGCACCGCACGCGGCCTCTTGTGCTCGAGAACCCTTGCACGGAAGTCCTTGCGGTCCTTGGCGTAGGCCTCGAGGGTCATGAGGGAGTCGCGGGTGATCTTGGGCATGGTGGTGGTCATGGTCTCGGGGTCACTCTGGCAGGCCGTAGGCGATTCGCAGGAGCGTGATCGGGTGCTTGAGCTGCGCCTGGCCCAGCGTGTCGCCCATCCCCTGCTCGATGTGCCGGCCGCCGAGCTGGCAGTCGGAGCTGATGTAATCGGGCTTCGGCTCGGCCATGGCGCGGAAGACGGGGCGCCCGATCTTCATCGCCGCCTGGTGGAACTCCTTCTTGCAGCCCCACGTTCCGGAGTGTCCCGAGCAGCGCTCGACCGTGGTGACGGTGGTTGCGGGCACCATTTCCAGCGCCTCGCGCGTCTTCTGGCCGACGTTCTGCACGCGCGAGTGGCAGGGGATGTGGTAGGAGACCTTGCCCAGAGGGGTCTTGAAGTCGCTCTTGAGCAGGCCGTCCTTCTGGCGGGCGACGAGGTACTCGAAGGGATCGAACATCGCCGCCTGGACCGCCTTCACATCCGGATCGTCGGGGAACATGAGCGGGAGCTCCTGCTTGAACATCAGCGTGCAGGAAGGGATCGGCGTCACGATGGCGTAGCCCTCGCGGGCCAGCTTCGCGAGGACCGGGATGTTCTTCTCCTTGCCGGCCTCCACGGCCGGCAGGTCGCCCAGCTCGAGCTTGGGCATGCCGCAGCAGGCCTCCTTTTCCGCGATCACATAGGGGACCTCGTTATGGGCGAGGATCTTCGTGAGGTCGTGGCCGATGCCGGGTTCGTTGTAGTTGATGTAGCAGGTGGCAAAGATCGCGACCTTGCCCGGCGTGCGCGAACCGTCCTTCACCGGAAACACCGGGCTGCGCGCCACGTTCGAGCGGAATTTCGTCGTCGCGTATTCCGGAACCCACGCGGTCCTGTCAACGCCCAGGGCGCTTTCCATCACTCCGCGGACGGCGCCGGACCGGTTGAGCGCGTTGGTCACCTGCGTGACGATCGGAATGGTGGCCAGCGTGCCGAGCGCATCCGTCGAGGCGAGGATCTTGTCCTTGAAGGGCACCTTGCCGCTCGCGAAATTCACCGCCTTCGCGCGCAGCATCAGGTGCGGGAAGTCGAGGTTCCACGGATGCGGCGGGACGTACGGGCACTTCGTCATGTAGCAGACGTCGCACAGGTAGCATTGGTCGACCACCTCCCGGTACTTCTCCTTCGGCACGCCGTCCACCTCGCCGCTCGGGCTCTCGTCGACGAGATCGAAGAGCCTCGGGAAGGATCCGCACAGGCTCACGCAGCGCCGGCATCCATGGCAGATGTCGAAGACGCGTTCCATCTCGGCAAAGAGCTTCGCCTCGTCGTAGAACTCAGGGTTCTTCCAGTCGAGGGGATGGCGGGTGGGGGCTTCGAGACTGCCTTCTCTCACGCTCATGGGAGTTGCGTCCTAGGGGGTTCGCCAGCAAGAAGGGGCGGTTGCCCGCCCCTTGGATTGCACTGCGGGGAAGCGGCTTCCGGCTCAGTCGGCGAGCGCGTCCAGGGCCTTCTGGAAGCGGTTGGCGTGCGAGCGCTCGGCCTTGGCCAGCGTCTCGAACCAGTCGCCGATTTCCTCGAAGCCCTCGTCACGTGCGGCCTTCGCCATGCCGGGGTACATGTCCGTGTACTCGTGCGTCTCGCCGGCGACGGCGGCCTTCAGGTTCTGGCGCGAGGAGCCGATCGGCAGATCCGTGGCCGGGTCGCCCACCTGTGCGATGTAGTCGAGGTGGCCGTGCGCGTGGCCCGTCTCGCCTTCCGCCGTCGAGCGGAACAGGGCCGCGACGTCGTTCTGGCCTTCCACGTCGGCCTTGCTCGCGAAGTACAGGTAGCGGCGATTCGCCTGGGATTCGCCCGCGAAGGCGGCTTTCAGGTTGTCGTGGGTTTTCGTGCCTTTGAGGGGTTTCATGCGGACCTCCTGGTTGGGTGAGGATGCCTCGGAGGCATCCTTCGGCTGATCAAGTTGTACTCCGGAAAGCTTAGATGCGGTAGCGGCCGGTAGTCCAATTGATTGTTCCGATACGCCTGATAGGCGGTCTCAATCCCGGCTACTTGAGGCGGCTTTCGACCAGGCGCGCCACCTGCATCGTGTCGACCTCGGTGGCGTTCTTTTCCCGGGCGAATGCGATGGTCACCAGCAGCTTGCCCTTGCGGAACATGCCGGTCTTGTTGGCCTGCAGCCAGAAGGCTCGATCGCCGACGCCTTCGATCCACTTCACCTTGCGGCGATAGATCTTCTCCAGGTTCTCGCGCTCGTACTGGAGTTCGTTCTCGGCCGCGTACTGCACTTCGCGGATCCTGAGCACCAGTACGGCAGCTCGGCGCGAATCCTCGAAAGCGCATTCGGATGGGTTTCCCGACTTGCGCGGCGAGATCTTCGAGGCGGTGCCGTCGGCGATGGAATTCACCTCGTCGATGGTGACCACCGTGCACGCGTCGGGCGGTACCGCGAAGCAGCTCGTCGCTGCGAGGGTGACGAGGAGGGCCAGGCGTCGGGGAGTCTTCATGAAGGGCGCTCCAGGAGGGCGAAGGAACTTCCCCTATCCTAAACCATGGCGCACATGGACTGCATCAAGGCGCGCGTGCACGTTGATCTATCTCAACGCCGTGCAGGCGCGTTCCTCTAGTCTCCTCGCGAAGGGTGGAGGCGCAAGAGGCGCCCGCACGCGAGGGAGTCCGATGATCCGGTCAGTTGCCGCCGACGAATTGCTGCGAAGCGCGCGCCGCGCCGCCGGCACCGCGAACGTGCGCGAGGCGGTCAGGAACCTCACGCTTCACGCGCTGCGCAGCCGGTTTCTCACCACCGAGCACATTGCTTCCGTGGCGCGAACCGTAGGTGAGGGCATCGAGAGTTCCGACGTCCTGCCGACCGCCCCGGTCCGGGAAACCCACCGGGGAGCCTGGGCCGGGCTGGAAGACGCGGTTGGCCAGGCGTTGCACGCGATCGAGCTTGCGGCGAGGCAGTTGGCCGAAGGCCGCGCGTGCCTGCCGATGGCGGATCGCGAGCGGATGCTGGCCGAAATCGCGCAGATGGAACGCTCTTTCGGCGAAAAGTGGGAATTTCCGCGCGCCGTTCCCGCCTCGCTCCGTGCACGGATCGCCTCGGTGGCCACGCTTCTCGAGCAGGCGGCGGCAATCGGGCCGTCCGCTCCTGCCGATTCCGGTCCGGAGGCCGGCGCGATCTTGTCGTTCGTGGCGAGCGGTGTCCTGCTCGGCCTGTCGGAGGATCTTCGCGAGCCTCCCGAAGGCGCAGCCCGCTGAGCGTCGTCGCGCGGGGGGGGCCCTAGCCCATCGTGAGCACCGCGGCGCCGTCGAACGCGCCGCGACGCAAGTCTTCCAGCGCCTCGTTGGCCCGTTCCAGCCGGTAAGGCACCGGCCGCGCATCGAGTTTCGTGCGCGCCGCGAGCGCCATGAAGGCAGCGCCATCCTGGCGCGTCAGGTTCGCGACAGAGCGCACGATCCGCTCTCCCCACAATAAGCGGTACGGAAAAGCCGGAATGCCGCTCATGTGGATGCCGGCGCACACCACGGTTGCGCCCTTGGTCGTTGCCGCGAGCGCGGCGGGCACCAGGCTTCCGACGGGCGCGAAAAGGAGTGCGGCGTCGAGCGGTACCGGGGGACGGGCATCGCTGCCGCCTGCCCACGTGCAACCCAGCTCGCGCGCGAAGGCCTGCGAGCGTTCGTCGCCCGGGCGTGTGAAGGCGAACACCTCGCGTCCCTCGGCCACGGCCACCTGCGCGATGAGGTGTGCCGCGGCCCCAAAGCCGTAGAGACCGACCCGGGCGGCATCGGGCGCCATGGCATAGGCGCGATACCCGATGAGGCCCGCGCACAGGAGGGGTGCGGCGTGCAAGTCGTCGTAGGCGTCCGGAAGGGCAAGGCAATAGCGTTCGTCGGCCACGGCGTATCGGGCATAGCCTCCGTCACGGTGATAGCCGGTGAAGACGGCCTCGTCGCAGAGGTTTTCATGTCCGGTTGCGCAGTGGCCGCAATGTCCGCACGTGCCGCCGAGCCAGGGGACGCCGACGCGCTCGCCCGGTCCGAAGCGCGGGGCGCCGGGGCCGAAGGCGGCAATCCGGCCGACCACTTCGTGGCCCGGGACGACAGGCATTCGCGGCGGCGGCAAGTCGCCATCGAGGATATGCAGGTCCGTGCGGCATACGCCGCAGGCCGCCACCTCGAGGAGGACCTCGCCGGGACCGGGATCCGGGACGGGGCGACGACTGGCAACGAGCGGCGTCCCCGGTGCGAAAAGCGTCATGGCGAGATCGTCCATGCTTCGACCCTACGCCAGTGGATCCTGGAAAAGAAGAAGGCGGCCGGGGCCGCCTTTGCGCGAAGGCCGTGCTTCAGCACGGCTACTGGTGCAGGTTCAGGCAGTCGCGCCCAGCATCTCCACCCAGGTCACGTTGCGGCGGGCTGCGCGATCACCGCGGCGGGCCCCTGAGCGCGCCATCGGGGAGGGATGCAGCTTCTGCAGGACGCGAAGCTGATCGACGTCGCGCAGTTCCAGTTCGCGCTGGGCGACATGGATGAGCCCGGCATCGGCCAGCGCGGAGAAGGCGCGGCTCACCGTCTCGAGGGTCAGGCCGAGGTAGCTGCCGATCTCCTGGCGCGTCATCGGGAGCGTGATGCGCGTGGCGGGTCGTCCGGCGCGGCCGCAGCGGTCGGCGAAGTTCGCGAGGAAACGCGCGACGCGGGCCTCCGCGCCGAGCGTGCCGACGAGCGAGCGCAGGGAATGATCCGTCACCAGCTCGCGGCTGATGGCGCGATAGATGAGCTGCTCGAAGTCGTCCAGGGACCGACCCAGGTGGGCGATGCTGCGAAACGGCACGACGACCATTTCACAGTCGGTGAGCGTGACGGCATAGGAGGCATGCCTGTGGTTGCAAAGGCCGTCGGCCCCGATCAGGTCGCCGCGCAGCGGGAAGCCGAGCACGAGTTGGTTGCCGGTCTCGTCGGCGACGAAGGTCTTGAGGTACCCCTCGGCCACGATGTAGAGGGCCTCGAAGGGCTCGCCCTGCGACGTGAGGCGGTGGCCCGCTTTCAAGCGCCGGTGCAGGAATGTCGTGTCCACCTGCCGCGCGCCGGCGACTTCGGGCAGGCCGAGCAGTCGGCAGGCCTCGGCGAGGGTGGATCGATGGGCATCGGCTTGGCTCGCGGCTCGGACGGTGCTCATGGGGGTTTCCTTTCGCTTGGATATCGGGGAATCAGTGGAAGACGCCGGAATCCGCTTCGTCGCGCCACCCGCTCAGGATGCCGCGCACGCGGCCGAACTCCGCGGACTTGTCGAGAAAGATTTCCGCGCCGGCGGCCATCGCGGCCTTGCGATAGGGCTCGGCGGCGAAGTTGGTCATGACGATCACGCGCATGTGCGGAAGGCGTGTGCGAACTGCGCGCAGCACCTGCAGGCCGCTTCCGCTGGGGAGCTGCAGGTCGAGGATCAGTGCGTCGGGCGGGGAACTCGTGAGGCCGTCGATCGCCGCGGGAACGTCCTCGGCGGTACCCACGATATCGAGCCCGGGAAGGTCCTCGATCGTGCGCACCAGGCGCTCGCGGACGGGAATCGAATCCTCGACGATGAAGAGGTTCATCGCGAGAGAGTGAATGCGCCGTGGGAGGTCATGGCGGCATTCTGCGCGGTGCTCCCCGTCCGTCCTATCGGCGCGGGCTGATTCGGGGGGTAGGAGACTGCCGCGTAATGGAGTAGGAATCGTCCTACCAGCGGGGATCAGGCGACCGGGGGTTCCGCGGAAATCCGGTGGCGGATCGCGTACCGGACGAGATCCGCGACGGAACTGGCGCTCATCTTCTGCAGGATCCGCGTCTTGTGCGTGCTGACGGTCTTCACGCTCAAGTGCAGCTGCGCTGCGATGTCGGAGACGCTGCGGCCGCTCACCAGCAGCTGGAAGACCTCGAATTCGCGGTCCGACAGGTGCTTGTGGGGCGCTTCGTCGCCGCGAGGCTGGACGTCCAGCGCCAGCTGCTCGGCCACGTTGGGACTGATGTAGAGGCGCCCCTCGGCGAGGCGGCGTATCGCCGAGACCAGCTGGCCGGGCGCGCTTTCCTTCGTGAGGTATCCCGAGGCGCCGGCGCGAATCGCGCGCACCGCGTACTGGTCCTCCTCGTGCATGGTGAGGACGAGCACGCGCAGCCTCGGGCTCTCGTCCCTGACCTGCTTGATGAGCTCGATCCCGCTCTTCCCCGGCATGGAAAGATCGAGCATGAGGATGTCGAACCCTCCCTCGCGGACGCGGTCGAGCACCTCGTGTCCGTTGGTCGCCTCCCCCGCGATCTCGATGCCCTCCTGGCCTTCGAGGATGCGCTTGAGGCCCTCACGCACGATGGCGTGATCGTCGGCGACGAGGACGCGGGTCACGGTCGGCTCCCGGCGGCCGGTCCATGGGGCAGGCGAATGTGAATTGCCGTGCCGCGGCCGGTGTCGCCGCGGATCTCGACGGAGCCCGCCAGCGTATAGACGCGCTCGCGGATGCCGACGAGTCCGAACGAGCCCTTCTTCCTGAGGTCGTCGGGGGCGAGCCCGCGGCCATCGTCATGGATGTCGAGGTGAACCTCCGGGCCGATCGCTCGCAGGGCCACGCGCACGTTCTGCGCGGCCGCGTGGCGACCGGCATTGGTGAGGCTCTCCTGCACGATGCGATAGACCTGGGAGGCCAGGGGTTCGTCGAGGCTTCCGCTTGCCTCGTCCACGGCGAGATCGACGGTGAAGCCGTGCCGGCGCGAGGTTTCCTCGGCCAGCCACTCGAGGGCGGCCAGGAGCCCCAGATCGTCGAGCATGAGCGGGCGCAGGTCGGCGGAGATGCGGCGGGTGGCCGCCACCGTGCTGTCGAGAACGGAACGCATCCCCCCGATCGTCTTCATGAACTTCTCGTTGCCCGGCGGGCAATTGGACTCGAGCCACGCGAGGTCCATCTTGAGCGAGGTGAGGTTCTGGCCCAGCTCGTCGTGCAGCTCCCGGGAGATGCGGCTGTTTTCCTGCTCGCGCGCCGTGCGCGAGGCCACCGCGAGCTCCCTGAGATCCTCGCGCGCCTGGGCGAGTTCGCGCCGCGTGCGCTCGCGCACGGCGACATCGCGAAGGATCACCGTGAAGAAGCGCTGGCCGCGAATCTCGTTCTGGGAGATCGAGGCATCGATGGGGAATTCCTCACCGCCCTTGCGCAGCGCCGTGACGATCCGCTGTGCCATCATCGGCCGGCTCGAGATGCCCGTGCGCCCGAAGCCGTCGACGTGACGGTGGTGATCGCGGTGGAAGCGGGCGGGGACCAGCAGGTCGAGCGGCTGCCCCAGCACCTCGCGCGGTTCGTAGCCGAAAATTCGCTCGGCCGCGCGGTTGAACAGCGTGATGCGTTGCTGGTCGTCTATGGAAATGATTGCGTCCATGGCCGAATCGACGATGCCTTGCAGTCGCATCTGGCTTTCGCGCGCGATGTCGCGCCCCTTCCAGAGTTCGTCGATGTCGTTCACCGTCCCGACCACGCGGGCGGCGCGCCCGTCCTCGCCGCGGCTCACGACGCGCGCGCGCCAGCGGATCCAGCGCCAGGTGCCGTCGCGCGCCCGCATGCGGATCTCCAGCGTGGCGCGCTCGAGGGAGCCGCTTTCCACCTCCGACATGCGCACCCAGAAGGCGGCAAAGTCGTCGGGATGGATGATCTCCCGGGCGGCATCGACGGATTCGTTGGGCCCCTCGGGATAGTCCCAGGTGGCAAGCATCTCCGGCGACCGGTAGACGCGCTTTGCGCGGACATCCCAATCGAACACGGCGAGGCCGGCCGTGAGAACGGCCTCGCGCCAGCGGTCGGCGGCTTCCGTGGGAGGTAGGTCGAGGGGGGACATGGGCGGGGAGGACGTTACGGGAAAGGTTACATCCTGCCCGAAAGGATAGCAGGAGCGGCAGGGCGCGTGCGCAGCGCTGCCCTCAGCATTCCGCCATCTCGCCAGGCCCGGGCGCCCGGACCTGCCAGCCGAGGGTTGCCTCGACGGTCGCGGCGAAGGCGAGGGCCGACGCCTCCTCGCCGTGGACGACGAAGGTGCTCGAGGGTGGCCGCTTGAAGCCTGCGAGCCACGCCAGGAGCGCCCGCTGGTCCGCATGGGCGGAAAGCCCGCCGAGCGTGTGGATCCGCGCACGTACCGGCACGGTCTCCCCGAACAGGCGAACGCTGCGGGCGCCCTCCACGAGCCGGCGGCCCAGCGTGCCCCCCGCCTGGAACCCGGTGAAAAGGATTCCGCACTCCTCACGGCCGAGGTTGTGCCGCAGGTGGTGGCGGATGCGCCCGGCCTCGCACATGCCGCTCGCGGCGATCACGATCGCCCCCGAGCGGATGGTGTTGATCGCCATCGACTCCTCGGGCGTGCGGGTGAAGCGCAGCCGGTACGGCAGGCGCCTGCGCCGCAGGGCCTGCGCGAACCGGGCGACCGAGGGATCCAGGGACTCAAGGTGCGCCAGCGTGACCTCGGTTGCCTGGCGGGCAAGCGGGGAATCGACGAACACGTTGAGGCCCTCGAGTTCGCCGCGCTCGCAAAGCTCGAACAGGAGAACGAGCATTTCCTGCGCGCGGCCGAGGGCGAAAGCGGGCACGATGAGGTTGCCACGGCGTTTGCCGAGCGTGTCTTTCACGGCACTCACGAGTTCGCGCACCGTCTCGTCCATCGACTTGTGCAGGCGGTTGCCGTAAGTGGACTCCACGAGGAGGACGTCGGCGAGCGGGACCACTTCGGGGTCGCGCACGACCGGGCGTGCCGGTTGGCCGAGGTCGCCGGAAAAAACGACGCGACGCTCGCGTCCGCCGTCGCGCAGGCGCACCTCGGCGATGGCCGACCCGAGGATGTGGCCCGCGTCTAGGAAGCGAACGCGGGCATCGGGGTGCGGGCGAAACTCCACGTCGTAGGGCACGCCGTTCACCTTGCGCATCGCGCGCCCGACATCCCCGACGCTGTACAGGGGAGCCGCGACGGGCGCTCCGTGACGCGCGGCGTGGGCTGCCTCGCGTGCCTGGATGTGGGCGCTGTCGAGCAGCATCACCGGAAGCAGGTCGGCCGTGGCGCGCGTGGTGTAGATCGGCAGGGCCGGCGCGCGGGACGACAGCACCGGAAGCAGTCCGCAATGGTCCAGGTGGGCGTGCGTGACCAGCGCGAAATCGAGGCCGGCGGGATCGAATGTTGGGAAGGCACGATTCTTCGGGCCCGCTTCCCGCCCTCCCTGGTGCATTCCGCAATCGACGGCGAAGCGCATCCGGCCGGTATCGACGAGGAAGCAGGAGCCGGTCACTTCGCGCGCGGCACCGAGGAAGCGGATCTGCATGCGCCGATTCTAACCGCGGAGGAAAGGGGGACGGCGAGCCTTCCCACTTGACCCATATCAACACCGGATACCCCCCACCGTGAGAAGTTGCACATCGAAGAAGTCCAGCGCCAGTGCCTCGCGCGCATCCCTCCGATGCGTGGCCCGGGTCCCGGGCAGAGGCGATGGCGATTCGCGCAGGGAAACTGAAGATGATTCGCGTGACGATTCGAGGGATCGCCCTTGCCCTGATGCTGGTGTTTTCGGCCCTGTCGATGGCCAAGCCGGCCGAGGGGAAGGCAGTCGATCCGAACGAGAAGTGCCTCGGCTGCCATGCCGAGGCCGAGCCCACGGACAAGAGCGCCGCGGGCAAGCCGGTCAAGATCGACCCCGAGCAGTTCGCGAAGACGATGCACGGTGCCGGCAAGGCCGCCTGCATCGAGTGCCATGCGGACGAGGGAGTCAGAAGGTACCCGCACAAGTCGGTCAAGCCCGCCCAGTGCTCGAGCTGCCACGAGAAGGCCGTGAAGGAGTACGCCACGACCATCCATGGCAAGGCGCGCGCCGGGGGCAACGGGGTGGCGGCGACTTGCTCGAACTGCCACGGCACGCATGACATCAAGCCCATCGCCGACGACGACTCGCTCATGAGCCGCGGCAGGATCGAGGCGACGTGCGGGGCCTGCCATGGAAACGAGGACCTCCTGAAGCGCGGCAAGATTCCCGGGGGCAATGTCTCCGCCAAGTACCACGACAGCGTGCACGGGAAACTGCTCCGTGGTGACAGCAAGGCGAAGGACAAGGTGCCCGTCTGCACCGACTGCCACGGGTCGCACGACATGCGCCCGAAGAGCGATCCGGCGAGCTCAATCTCCCGCGCGAATATTCCCGAAACCTGCGGCACCTGCCACGGCAAGGTCAAGAAGGCCTGGAGCGCAAGCGAGCACGGCAAGATGCGCGCGGCCAAGGTGATGACGGCGCCGGGCTGCACAGACTGCCACGGGGCGCACACCATCACGGAACCCAAGTTGCCGAAGTGGCAGGTGGACGTGATCAAGGAATGCGGCGGATGCCACGTGGAGCAGATGAAGACGTACCGCGACACCTACCACGGCCAGGTGACGGACCTCGGGTTCGCGCGCATCGCGACCTGCTCCAGCTGCCACGGCGCCCACGAAGTCCTGCCCAAATCCAATCCGATGTCCCGGGTTTCCGAGCAGCGCATCCTCGCCACGTGCCAGGCGTGCCACCCGAAAGCCAACGCCAACTTCGTGCAGTTCCAGCCGCACGCCAACAAGCACAGCAAGGAAAGCGGCCTGATCCTGTACTACACCACCAAGTTCATGCAGATCCTGCTCGCAGGCGTCTTCGCGTTCTTCGGCCTGCACACCATCCTGTGGCTCTACCGGTCGCTCGCGGAAATGAAGGCAAAGCGCGCCCGGCCGGCCAATGAAGCGGAGAAACACTGATGGCAAGCCAGATCCAGCCCGTACCGGCCACGGCGCAGGCAGGGCATCCTCCTGCCGCGCAGAAGTACTACCAGCGGTTCGACCGCATCGACCGCGTGATGCACGCGTTCCTGATGTTCACATTCGTCGGTTGCGCGATCACGGGCCTCCCACCGCTCTTCTCCGATCAGGCCTGGGCCGCCTCCCTCGCTCGCGCCCTCGGCGGGTTCCAGTCGGCCGCCCTCATCCACCGGATCTGCGCGGGCGTGATGATCACCGTGTGGTCCCTGCACGTGGTGCGCCTCTTCGTCGGCGCGGTCCGCCGCACCGGGTTCCTGGCGGTGGTGTGGGGGCCGAACTCGATGGTCCCGCAGCCGCAGGACGTCATCGACCTCTGGCGGCATTTCCTGTGGTTCGTGGGCAAGGGGCCCCGGCCCCAGTTCGACCGCTGGACCTACTGGGAGAAATTCGACTACTGGGCAGTCTTCTGGGGCATGGCGATCATCGGCGGCTCCGGTCTCATGCTGTGGTTCCCGGCCCAGTTCGCGGCCTTCCTTCCCGGCTGGATGTTCAACGTCGCCACCGTGGTCCATGGTGAGGAGGCGCTGCTGGCGGTGGGGTTCATTTTCACCATCCATTTCTTCAACGGCCACCTGCGCCCCGAGAAGTTCCCCATGGACCTCGTGATCTTCACCGGCCGCATTCCGGAGCACGAGATGAAGGACGAACGGCCGAACGAATACCGCCGGCTCGTGAGCGAAGGTCGGCTCGAGGCTGCCGAAGCCTCTCCGCCGACCCCATGGACGAAGGTGTTCGGCTATGTCGTGGGCGGCACCGCAGTCACCCTGGGCACCCTGACGGTGATCATGATCCTGTACAGCGTGCTCGCTTGAGATCGCGCGGCAGTACAATTCGTGCTTCAGGGCCGGCTCGTCCGGCCCTGCGACTGTCGGGGCGGGACCCGGGGGCCGGAGCGAAGTCGCGCGGGCTCGGGGTAACCAGGAGGAGTGAGGAGAGATGAGAATTCAATTGGGCCGCAAGTCGCTGATGGTGGGCGGCGTGACTGCCATCGTGTTGGGACTCGTCGGCGTTGCCGTGCTTTCGGCGGCAGGCATCGCGGGTTGGGAGTTCTCGAACAGCAACACCTTCTGCGCGGTGATGTGCCACTCCGTTCACCCCGAGGAAAGTGCCGCCCACAAGGTCGGCGCGCATGCGCG
Source organism: Betaproteobacteria bacterium (assembly GCA_016720855.1). NCBI lineage: Bacteria > Pseudomonadati > Pseudomonadota > Betaproteobacteria > Betaproteobacteria bacterium. The sequence continues at coordinate 216,557 of JADKJU010000001.1, forward strand.
CGTGAACTGCGTCGAATGCCACATGGGGCGTACGTCCACCTTGAAGCAGTTGGCGCTCAAGCCCACGCATGCCAAGGAACTGTGGGGCATGATCGTCGGCTACGAGCGACCCATCACCTCCGGAACCCTGCGGCCCTCGCGGGAGGCGTGCGAAAGCTGCCACTATCCGGCCGCCGTGCACAATGACAGCGTGGCGGTGAAAATTCACTACGGGACCGATCCGGAAAACAGCGAGTCGCGCACCAGGATCATCCTGCACACCGGCATGGATGCGATCCGAGAGGGCTACACCAAGGGCATCCACTGGCATATCCAGAACGAGGTGAGCTTCATCTCGCCGGATCCGCAGCGCCGCGAAATTCCGTGGGTGCAGGTGAAAAAACCCGACGGCACGAAAGTCACCTACACCGACGGCGAGACGAAGCTCACCCGGCAGCAGATGTCGCTGCTGGAGCCGCGGGCCATGGCCTGCTACGACTGCCACAACGCCGTCGGCCACCCGTTCCCCAATCCCGCGGTGGTGGTGGATGAAGCCATCCGAACCGGAAAGATCGATCGCTCGCTGCCTTCGGCAAAGGCGCGCGCGGTCGCCCTCACCAATGCACTGGGCGAATTGACCGGGGAGCCCAAGGAACGCGAAGCGAAGATCGACAAGCTGATTGCGGATGCGACCGCCAAGGCCGCCACGGCCCCCGAGCACAAGCAGGCGGAGCAGAAGTTCAACAAGGCGATGCGGGAGATCCTGCTTGCCTCGTCCTTCCAGGAGAAGGGATTTTCGTGGAAATCGTTCCCCAACCATACGGGGCACGCCGACACGCCGGGTTGCTTCCGCTGCCACGACGGCAAGCACTACAACGACAAGGGCGAGGCCATCCGCCTTCAGTGCACGCTCTGCCATTCGCTTCCGCAGGTCACCCGGGAGAACGGCAAGGGCAGTGTCGCCTCGCTCCTTCCGGAAAAGGTCGGGGAGAAACAGCCCGAGAGCCACCAGCGGCCCAACTTCATGCACACCCATAGCGACGACGTTGGCCCGGAATGCGAGAAGTGCCACGGAACGCCGCTCAAGCAGGGCAAGCAGGGCGGAAACTTCTGCGCCAACCCGGCCTGCCACGGTCGCACCTGGCCGGGCGTGAACCTCTCCGTCGAGCCGCCGAAGCCGGCCGCGGCGGAACCGGCGAAGGCCGCCGAGCCGGCGAAGAAGGGCTAGCGCATCAAGGAATCACGGCCGCGCCAGGGATGGGCCCCGGGGCTGCCTTCAACCAGGGAGATGTCATGAAACGCTTGTTGATCGCTTTGGCCGCCGCCGGCGGCCTCATTGCCGCATCGATGCCGGCCTCGGCCGACGACGCCACCTACAAGTCCAAGGGCTGCGTGAAGTGCCACGACATGGAGAAGAAGAAGAAGGGCGCCTCGGTCAAGGACCTGACGGCCAAGTACAAGGGCGACAAGGCCGCGATCGGCAAGCTCGCCGGCACGGTGAAGGGCAAGGATCACCCCGAAGTCGATGCGTCCGACGACGACCTGAAGAAGGCCATCGGCTTCATGATCGGCGCGAAGTAGGCTCACGAAAGCAAAAAAAAACGCCGGCGCGAGCCGGCGTTTTTCATTGGAGCGAAACCCTCCTTACATGGCAAGGATCCACTTGGCGATGCCACCTGCCACAGCGGCATCCCCGCCCTTGACAGTCTTGTGATCCTCTTCCACGCCGTCGACCTTGATCTTGACGCCCTTGGAAAGCATGGCGGTGAGCTTGGCTTCCGCATCGGCCTTGCCCTTGTATTTCTTGGCGACTTCCTTGAATGCCGGGCCGTCCTTCTTCTTGTCGACCGCATGGCACTTCAGGCAGCCGTTGGACTTGGCGTCGCCGGCCGCGTCGGCGAGGGCGATTCCGGGAACGGCGAGGGCGGCGAAAGCGAGGGGGATAAACAGCTTCTTCATCAGGTTCTCCTGAGTTCGTTGGACGGTAGGCGGCGCTATTCTTTCACAACTCGCCTGTGGATTGCCACGACTACTAACGCCGGGGGGGGGGGGGGGGGGGGGGGGGGGGGGGGGGGGGGGGGGTGGCCCCCGTTTCAAACTTGGTGGGAGATACTGGGATCGAACCAGTGACCCCGCCCGTGTGAAGGGCGTGCTCTACCGCTGAGCTAATCTCCCGAAAGGCGCGCATTTTAGCCGAAATCGGCGCGACAGGCACGGTCTCGAGCAGCGTGACCCATTAGAATGCCGCTTTGCCTCGCGCCACATCCCCATGATCCGCACCCGCTTCGCCCCCAGCCCAACGGGCTACCTACACATCGGCGGCGCCCGCACGGCGCTTCTTTGCTGGGCCTACGCCCGGCGCCACGGCGGCAAGTTCATCCTGCGCGTGGAGGATACGGACCAGGAACGATCCACGCAGGCATCCGTCAGGGCCATCCTCGACGGCCTTTCCTGGCTCGGCATCGACTGGGACGAGGGACCTTTCTATCAGATGGAGCGTCTTGCCCGTTATCGGGAAATCGCCGAGCAGCTCGTTCGCGAGGGCAAGGCCTACCGCTGCTATTGCACGAAGGATGAACTCGACGCCATGCGCGAGGCGCAGGTCGCCCGCGGGGAAAAGCCGCGCTACGACAGGCGCTGGCGTGATTCCACCGATACGCCACCGCCCGGGCGCCCGGCGGTGATCCGGTTCAAGAACCCGCTCGAAGGCGCCGTCACCTGGAACGACCTCGTGAAGGGGCCGGTGACGGTCTCGAACGAGGAGCTGGACGACCTCGTCCTGCTGCGCGGCGACGCAGTGCCCGCCTACAACTTCGGCGTCGTCGTGGACGACGTGGACATGGCGATGACGCACGTGATCCGGGGCGACGATCACGTGAACAACACGCCCCGGCAGATCAACCTGTACCGGGCGCTCGGGGCGCAGGTGCCGCTCTTCGCCCACATGCCCATGATCCTGGGCGCCGACGGGCAGCGGCTCTCCAAGCGTCACGGCGCGGTAAGCGTTCTGCAATACCGGGACGAGGGATACCTGCCGGACGCGCTGGTGAACTACCTGGCGCGGCTGGGCTGGTCCCACGGCGACGAGGAAGTCTTCTCCCGCGAGCAGCTGGTCGAATGGTTCGATCTCGAGCACGTGAGCCGCTCGCCGGCCCGCTGGGACCCCGAGAAGCTCAGGTGGCTCAATGGCGAGTACCTGAAGCGCATCCCCGCCGAAGCGCTCGTGGAGGGCATCCGTTCGCGCAACCCGGCTCTGCACGCCGAGATCGTCGAGGCGATGGACCCGGTTGCCATGACGGCAGTCGGCCAGGGCAGCTGGTCGCTCGTGGGCGAGCATGAGGCCTTCCTGCACGAGCTTGCCTCGCCGGTGACCACCGATCCTGCCGTCGTCGAGCAATACCTCGACGCAAAGGGCCGCGCCATCGTGGGCGAACTGGCCACTGCACTCGAGCCGATCGAGTGGAGCGCAGCCGGCGTCAAGGCCGCGCTCCAGGCATTCGTGAAGGGCCGCGGATTGAAGATGCCGGAGGTGATGATGCCGCTACGCGTGGCGGTCACCCGCAAGGCCCAGACCAAGGCGATCGACGCGATCGTGGCCGCGCTGCGCAAGGAAGTCGTGCTCGAGCGCCTGCGACACGCGGCCCGCGGATGAAGTCGCTTTGCAAGACTTCGCGTCCGCCGGTATAATCGCGGGCTCTGTTGGGGGTATAGCTCAGCTGGGAGAGCGCTTGCATGGCATGCAAGAGGTCAGCGGTTCGATCCCGCTTACCTCCACCAACGAGTACGACGGGAACCGGAAGCCGCCAGGCTTCCGTTTTCATGTCCCCATCGTCTAGAGGCCTAGGACACCGCCCTTTCACGGCGATAACCGGGGTTCGAATCCCCGTGGGGACGCCAGTAAATTCAAGGGGTTACGGGAATCCGTAACCCCTTTTTCTTGGTTGTGTCGCTGGAGATGTCGCATACACCTCCGGAAATCCGGAACACTGCTGCGCGTCGAGGGCACTGATTTCAAGAAGGAAGCAGGCACACTCGGTTCGTGCCGGAGCGACTGCCACGACACGAAGCCCGGAGCGCGCGTCAGCCTGCTACCTCAAATTTTCGCGGATACACATTTAAATCCCATATCAATTAGCGGGTTATGCTTGATTATTCAAGTGGTTTCGTTACACTGGCCCGATTATCTGTCGTAGAATGACTCCCATGCGCTGGTCCCATGCCGTTTCGTTGGCCGCGGTTTGCGCGGCTTCCCTGCTGGGCTCCCTTGAGTCCCGGGCAGACATCTATTCGTTCACCGACGAGCGTGGCGTGGTCCATTTCACCAACATCCCGGCCCTGGACCGGCGCTACAAGCTCATTCGCCGCGAGCCGGGTTCGGCGCCGCGGCCCGCCCAGGTGTTCATGCCTACGGAAGCCGACATTCGTCGCTACCAGGGGATCGTGGAGGCGGCCTCGAAGAGCCATGGGGTGGATGCGGCGCTGGTTAACGCCGTCATTTCTGCGGAGTCGGGGTACAACCCGAACGCGCTGTCCCGCAAGGGCGCGTCGGGGCTCATGCAACTCATGCCCGACACGGCCCGCCGCTACGGGGTGCAGAACATCTTCGATCCGGTGCAGAACGTGCACGGCGGAGTGCGTTACCTGAAGGACCTGCTGGCGATGTTCAAGGGCGACATGCGCCTTGCGGTCGCCGGCTACAACGCGGGCGAGAACGCGGTCATCCGGGCAGGAAACCGCATTCCCCAGTACGCGGAAACGGCCGCGTACGTGCCCAAGGTCATCGACTACTACCACAAGTTCCGCGCCCGCCAGGGCTGACGGCCGGCGAACGCTGGAAGCGAAAAGGGCCGCTCGCGAGCGGCCCTTCTCATTTCTGCGCCGAGCCCCGGCCGGTCAGTCGGCCGCCGCCGGCTGGAGTTCCTGCTTGCCGGTCTCCGTGCGGTCTTCCTCGAGTCGCTGCTCGAAGGTCTTGTGGCGGCGGGCGAGGAGCGTGTAGGCCGTGGGCACCACGAAGAGCGTGAGCACGGTGCCCAGCAGCAGTCCGCCCACGATCACCCACCCGATCTGCTGGCGCGATTCGGCCCCTGCGCCGCTGGCCGTCGCCAACGGCACGGCGCCGAGCACCATCGCGCCCGTGGTCATGAGGATGGGCCGCAGGCGCAGCACCGCGGCCTTCTGGACCGCCTCCATCACGTCGTGGCCCTTCGCCTGCATCTGGTTGGCGAATTCCACGATCAGGATGCCGTGCTTGGTGATGAGGCCCACCAGCGTGATGAGCCCGATCTGGCTGTACACGTTGAGCGTTCCTCCGGAGACCTTGAGCGCGAAGAGCGCCCCCGTCATCGACAGGGGCACGGTGAGCATGATGATGAAGGGGTCGATGAAGCTCTCGAACTGCGCCGCGAGCACGAGGTAGATGAAGATCAGCGCCAGCACGAACACGAAGTAGATATCGGTCGAGGAGTCGCGGAATTCCCGGGATTGGCCGTTGAGGTCTGTCTGCACCGTGGGCGGCAGTACCCGTTTCGCCGCGTCCTGCATGTAGGCGAGGGCATCGCCCAGCGCATATCCGGGGGCGAGGGTGGCGGTGATCGTGGTTGCCCGGATGCGGTTGAAGTGGTTCAGGCTCTTGGGCGCCACCGACTCGCGCACCACGACGAGGTTCGAGAGCTGGATCATTTCGTTGGACTTGCCGCGCACGTAGATGTCGGAGATGTCCGCGGGTGAGCGGCGGTCCGTGGGGACGATCTGCACGATCACGTCGTACTGCTCGCCGTCCTTCTTGAAACGCGTCACCTGTCGGCCGCCCAGCATGGTCTCGAGCGTGCGGCCCACCGACTCCACCGTCGCGCCCACGTCCACGATCTTGTCGCGGTTCACGCTCACCTTGAGCTCGGGCTTGTCCAGGCGAAGGTCCGAATCGAGGTTCTGCAGGCCCGGGTTCCTGGCGGCCTCGGCCATGAGGCGATCGACCATCTGCTGCAGGACCTCGAAGGGCGCCTGGGTCATGACGACGAACTCGACCGGGCGGTTGCGCGGGGACTGGCCGAGCGAGGGCGGGTTGGTCGGGAAGGCGCGAACGCCGGGGATCTGGGCGAACTTCGGGGCGAGTTCCGTCGTGATCTCCTGCTGCCTGCGCTTGCGCTCATCCCAGGGCTTCAGCCTCGCGATGGCGAGCCCGTCGGCCACGGTCGGAAAGCCGGCCAGCGCGTTGTACCTGCTGGTCTCGGGGGTCTGCTCGTAGAGCCTCTCCAGGTGCTTGAGGTTGTCCGCCGTGAAATTGACGGTGGATCCCTCCTGCGCCGAGACGAAGCCGAAGATGACGCCGCGATCCTCGCTCGGCGAGAGTTCCGAGCGCATGCTCGCGAAGAGCACGTAGCTTGCAAGCGCGACGAGCACGGCTCCGGACACCACCCAGATGCGGTGGTGCAGCGCCAGGTCAAGGGCGCGGCGATAACCCTCCGTCATCCGAGTGAAGAAGCCCTCGATCGCGTTGTAGATCACGCTGTGCCTTGTCTCGTGCCGCAGCAGCTTCGAGCACAACATGGGCGAGAGCGTGAGCGCCACGAAACCCGATACCAGCACAGCCCCGGCGAGGGCCAGGGCGAACTCGATGAACAGCCGGCCGGTGCGGCCCGTGGCAAAGGCGAGCGGCGCGTACACCGCCGCCAGCGTGAGCGTCATCGCGATCACGGCGAAGCCGATCTCCTTGGCGCCCACGAGCGCCGCCTCCAGCCGCGGCATCCCGTCCTCGATGTGCCGGAAGATGTTCTCGAGCACGACGATCGCGTCGTCCACCACCAGGCCGATCGCGAGCACCATGGCAAGCAGCGTGAGCGTGTTCACGCTGAAGTTGAAGGCATACATGAACGCGAACCCGCCGATCAGGGCCACCGGGATGGTCACGAGCGGGATGAGCGTGGCGCGGGGATTGCGCAGGAAGACGAAGATCACGAGGGCAACCAGGACGATCGCCTCCACGATGGTGCGAAAGACGGCCCGGATCGACTCCTCGATGAACACGGACGAGTCGTACACGACCTCGATCTTCATGTCCGGAAGCGTCTTGTTGATCTCGACGAGTTCCTTGCGGACCGCCCGCGACAGCTCCAGAGGGTTCGCCACCGCCTGCTTGATCATGCCCATCTGCACCGATCGCGCACCCATGAAGCGCGTGATCACGCGCTCGTCGGCCGGGCCCACCTCGACGCGGCCGAGGTCGCGGATCCTCACGGGGTAGCCCGAGACTTCCCGCACCACGATCGAATCGAACTGCGCCGGGGTCTGCAGGTCGGTCTGGGACAGCACGGAGAACTCGCGCTTGTCGCTCTCGATGCGGCCGGCGGGGATCTCCACGTTCTGCCGCCGCAGGGCGTCCTCGACGTCGGCCGGCGTGAGCCGGTAGGCCGCAAGCTTGCTGCGATCCAGCCAGATGCGCATCGAGATCTTGCGCTCCCCGAAGATGCGAACGTCCGCCGCGCCGGGCAGCGTGGACAGGCGCGGCTTCACGTAGCGCGAGACGTAGTCGGAGACCTCGATGGCATCCTTCGTGGCGGACGTGACCGACATCCACAGGATGGGAAAGGAGTCGGCCTCCACCTTGGCGATCACGGGCTCGTCGATCGCCTCCGGAAGCCTCGCCCGCACGCGCGCGACCTTGTCGCGTACGTCGGCGGCCGCCGAGTCGGGATCGCGCGTGAGCCGGAAGCGCACCGTGATCTGGGAAGTTTCGGTGCGCGAAACCGAGGTCATCACGTCCACGCCCTCGATGCCGGCGAGCGAATCCTCGAGCACCTTCGTGATCTGCGACTCGACGACTTCTGCGCTCGCTCCGGTGTACGTTGTCTGGACCGTGACGACCGGCTCGTCGATGCGGGGATATTCGCGCACGGACAGCCGCGAATAGGAGATGAGGCCCACGAGCAGCACCGCGAGCGACAGCACCGTTGCCAGGACGGGACGGCGGATGCAGATCTCGGGCAGGTTCATGGCGGGGGCGATTCGCTCAGGAATTTCCCTTGGCCGGCGCGTCGTTCGCCTTGCCCACGGGGACATCGGCCGAGGCCTCGTTCACCACGCGAACGGGCGCCCCGTCGCGCAGCTTCACCACGCCTGCGGTCACCACCTGGTCGTCGGCGCTCAGGCCGGTGACGACCTCGACCTTGCCGTCGCGGCGCTGGCCGATGTCGACCCTCTGCCTTTGCGCCCTTCCATCCGCGACGCGGTACACATACTTGTCCTCGCCGACCGCGATGATCGATTCCTCGGGGATGACGAGCGTGTCGCGGATATCGCTCGTGAAGAGGCGCACGCGCGCGAACATCCCCGGCCGCAGGCGCCCTTCAGGGTTGGGGACCTGGGCGCGGATCACGATGGAGCGGCCGTTCGCATCGATCAGCGGGTTGATCGCGAAGACCTGGCCCGGGTACGACTTGCCGGGCAGGGCGTCGAGGTTCACCTGCAGCGTCTGCCCCGCCCTGACCTGGGAGAGGAAGACTTCCGGAACGCGGAAATCGGCCTTGAGGGGATCGATCGCCTCCAGGTTCACGACGTCCTGCCCCTCCTTCACGTAGTCGCCGACGCTCACGGAGCGCAGCCCGATCACTCCCGCGAAAGGGGCCATGAGCTCGGTCTTTGCCAGCCGGGCGTTCGTGAGTTCGACGTCGGCCTGGGCGACCTTGAAGGTGTTCTCGGCCTCGTCCGTGGCCTGGCTGGAGATGAACCCCTTGGAGCGCAGGTCAACGGCGCGTTCGTACTTCGAGCGCGAGAGCGTGAGGTTCGCGCGGGCACGCTCGAGGTCCGCCTTCTGCACCGAGTTGTCGAGGCGGACGAGCACCTGCCCGCGCGTGGCGCGCTGGCCTTCCGTGAACAGGATCTCGGCGATGCGCCCCGCGATTTCGGGGCGCACGATGATCGACTCGTCGGAACGAAGGCTTCCCACGGTGGTGATGGACTGCGGCAGCTTCACGGTTCCCACCCGGAACGCCTCGACCGCGATGCCCGCCGGGGCGCCGCCGGCGGCTTTCTGCGCGACCGGGGCGGGCGCAGGGCCGCTGCGGGAACCCGCCCAATAGGACAGGGATCCGACGGTTGCTAGGGCGGCAAGGGCGCCGGCGATGTGGGTGGTCTTCATGACGTGAGGCCGGGAAAAAAGCGATTATCGACCCTTCGCGGGGCGCTCACCTGCCGCCGCGAGGAATGCCGATTTCGAAAGGGAGCCTGCAAGGGGCCGGGAGTCCACTCCGGGCCGCTACCGGCGGAAAGCCGGGGGCGCTTTTGTCAGGCGGGAATATCGGGGACCAGCTGCCGCTGCAGCATGAAGATCTGGTCCTTGAGCATGAGTTTTCGCTTCTTGAGTCTCTTCAGCTGCAATTCGTCGTGGAAGGGGTTGAGTTCGAGTGCTTCGATTGCGCGGTCGAGGTCACGGTGTTCGAGGTTCAACTCCCCGATGCGCCGCTTGATTTCCTCGGCATTCTCCGCGATGGTCGGCATGGGTCTTTTTCCTCTGAAGATGTCCGTGAAACCTTACTCCCAAGGCGTCGAATTGGCTAGTCTTGACAGCGATCAGGCCGCCCTTGCGAGGGTCCGGAATTCCGCTCAAAATGGCGTGATAGCCCCTTGCCAAGGGGTGACAAAACAACAGGTTGCACTCAATAAGAGGCGCGCGATGCAATTCCGCCGCAATGATTTCGACGTGAGCAACCGGATCAACACCACGGACCCGGGCTGCGTGAAGCTGGAGATCGCCCGCATCCACCATGCGCTTTATCCCGGGTCCCAGGCACCGACGATCGAGCGCGCCTTCGACGATGTCGAGGCACTGTACCGGGGCGAAAACCCGGCGTACGAGAAGTGCGACACGGCATACCACGACCTGCAGCACGTGCTCGAAGTGTCGCTCGCGATGGCCCGCCTCCTGGACGGCTACGAGCGTACGCGCGGCGACGGTCCGGCGATCGGCGCGCGGCTATTCCAGTTGGGAATCGTGTGCGCTCTCTTTCACGACATGGGCTATATCCGTCGCCGCAACGACCGCCGCCACCGGTGCGGCGCCGAGTACACGCGCATCCATGTCTCCCGCGGGGCCCGGTTCCTGCGTGATTACCTGCCGACCGTCGGCCTGGGCGAGTTCGCGACCATCGCGGGGCCGGTGCTTCATTTCACCGGGTACGAGCGGGCAGTGGGCGCGATCCGCCTTCCGCATCCGATCTACCGCCTGCTCGGAAGCCTGCTCGGGTCGGCCGACATCATTGCGCAGATGTCGGACCGCTGCTACCTCGAGAAATGCCACGACCGTCTCTACCCGGAGTTCGTGGATGGCGGCATTGCGCGGCGAAAGACCAGCGCGGGCGAGGTGACCGTCTTCGCCTCCGCCGACGACCTCATCCGCAAGACGCCCGGTTTCTTCGTCTCCGCCTCGAAGCGGTTGGACCACGACCTCGGTGGCGCGTACGAATACGCGCGCGGCCATTTCGGCGGCGCCAACCTCTACATGGATGCGGTGCGGTGCAACATCCGCTTTGCCGAGAAGCTCAAGTCCGGGCCCTTGCTCCAGTTGCGCCGGATCCCGCCGGTGACCATCAACTGACCATCGTCGGGACCCGTTCGCGGTCTGCATGAATGAGGCCATCGGCAAGTTCCGTCACGAGTTGCGAACGGATGCCGACCTATGCATCCGCCACATTTGCGCGACTTTTGCGGGAGTCCAGGCAGGTACGACGGGAAACACATTCCTCGTTCCCCATGAATATCTGGCGCCCCGAACACGAATCGAACGTGCGACCTGCCCCTTAGGAGGGGGCCGCTCTATCCACTGAGCTACCGGGGCGCTGCCAAGCGGATTATCGCACGCGGAATGCTCACTGCCCCGCGGAGGGGAAGCCGTACCGGGCCTTGAAGAGCGTCTCGTCGCGTCCCTGTGGACCGGTGCCGAAAAACGGATCGCGGTTGTCGCGGAAGGCGTGGTCGATCGTCTCCCAGTCCTCCTGCGTGAGCACCTTCAGCGCGATCGGAACGACGATGCTGCCTTCCTTGCGCATGTGCTCCCGCGACTCTGCCGCATAGCGGTCGAGGATGATCGCGAAAGTCTCGATCTCGGCGGCGCTGCCGCCACGCGTGCGGCGCAGGGCTTCGTGCAGCTCGCGAAAATCCGCCGGACCGCGCGCGTGCCCGTGCTGCAGTTCGAGCAGCACCGCGTCCGCCTCGGTGGTCCGGGTGCGCACGGCCCGGAACAGGTGCTCATCCTCCTTGGGATGGTGGAGCCGGTCCATGAAGGTGTCGATGTACGACAGGATCGTCCCGAAGAGATCGTAGTTGGGATTCACCCGGCGCTCGCGAACCGGCGTGAGGTGGCGCATCAGCGAGTTGAGCGCCGTTGCGAAACCCTGGTGCTCCCCGCTGATGATCGACAGGGCGGATTGCGCCGACTTCGGCAGCGCGGTGTTGTTCTCCGTCATCGTTACGCGGCCCCCGTCGCCAATCTTGCGGAGGCCATCCGCCGGCGCTGCAGGAAGTAGATGAACGCAACGAGCGCGTAGGCCGGGATGAACACCCAGTGCTCGGAGGGCGCGTCGGAGCGGACCTTGATCTCCTTCACCTTCCAGCCCTGCTCGAAGCCGCCGCGCTTGGCGCGGCTTCCGAACTTCACGGTCGCCACGCGAACCTCGTCGCCCAGTATCGTGAAGGTGACGCCCACGGCGGAAAGCCGCGTGCGGCTGTCTGCCGGTTTTCCCAACTGGGCGGACACTGTCTTGGTGACCTCGTCGCCCTCGACGTTCGTGCCCTGCAGGACGACCACGAGATCCTCGTCCTCCGGCAGTTCCTTGACGATCTGGTAGAGCGTCTTCGCCGGCCGCGATTCCCAGGGCGAATACAACTGGTCCATGAAGAAGTTGGGCCGGAAGAGCATGAACACGGCAACCAGCAGTATCACCGTTTCCCACCACCGGCTGCGGGTCTGGAAATAGTTCATCGTCGCGGCGGCGAAGACGAGGCAGGCCACCGTGGCCGACGAGATCACGAGCAAGAGCTCCCACCAGCCGTGCACGTCGATGAGGAGGAGCTGCGGGTTGAAGATCCACACGAAGGGCAGCACCACGGTGCGCAGCGCGTAGACCGAGCCCTGGATGCCGGTCTGGATCGGGTCCTCGCCCGATATCGCGGCCGCCGCGAAGCTCGCCAGTCCCACCGGCGGCGTGATGTCGCCCATGATTCCGTAATAGAAGACGAAGAGGTGCACGCCGATGAGCGGGATGACGAGGCCCGACTGCGCGCCCAGCTCCACGACGACCGGCGCCATGAGGGTGGCGACCAGGATGTAGTTTGCCGTCGTGGGCACGCCCATGCCCAGCACCAGGCACACGAAGGCCGTGAAGAGCAGCATGATCATCACGTTGCCCATCGACACGAATTCGACGAATTCGGTCATGCGCAGGCCCACGCCCGTGAGCGTGATGCCCCCGACGATGATGCCCGCGGTGCCGGTTGCGATGGCGATGCCGATCATGCTGCGGGCGCCGTCGTTGAGTCCGAGGAAGATCTCGTGGAATCCGGCCTTCACCTCCGGCAGGGCGAAGCCCTTGCCGCGGAAGATATTGGTGAGCGGCCGCTGCGTGGCCATCAGCACGAGCTGCGAAAGCGTCGCCCAGAAGGCGGACAGCGCCGGCGACATCTCCTCGATCATGAGGCACCAGATGAGCATCCCGAAGGGGATGAGGAAGTGCAGTCCCGCCTTCACCGTCGGCCACGTCTCGGGCAGCACCGGGTTCTTCACGTCGATGTCCACCGGCAGGTCGGGGCATTTCGCCGCGATGCGCAGGCACCCGATGTAAAGGGCGGCCAGGAGGAATCCGAGCACCCAGCCGGCCGCTTCGCCCAGAAGGTTCTTGGCGGCCTCCGCCACGAAATAGATCGCGCAGAGCACGGCGATCGTCCCGGAGATCCCCAGGCCCCATCCGGTGATGCGCTCGCGCGCGCCGCGTGCGCGTCCCGGCGCAAAGGGTTCGAGCCCGATCTTCAGCGCCTCCAGGTGCACGATGTAGAAAAGCGCGATGTAGGAAAGCGTTGCCGGCAGGAAGGCGTGCTTGCAGATCTCGGTGTACGTGAGTCCGACGTACTCCACCATCAGGAACGCGGCCGCCCCCATGACGGGAGGCATGATCTGGCCATTCACCGAGCTCATGGTTTCGATCGCGCCCGCCTTCACGCCGCCGTAACCGGCCTTCTTCATGAGCGGGATGGTGAAGATGCCGCCCGAGACCACGTTCGAGACGGACGACCCCGAGATGAGCCCGTTCAGCGCGGAGGACACCACGGCCACCTTGGCCGGGCCGCCGCGCAGGTGGCCCAGGAGCGCCATCGAGACCTGCATCATGTAGTTGCCCGCGCCGGCGCGGTCGAGCAGCGCACCGAAGAGCACGTAGATGAAGATGAACGACGACGAGACTCCCAACGCCACGCCGTAGACACCCTCCGTCGTGAGCCACTGGTGCGAAAGCATCCGTTCGAGAGAGGCACCCTTGTGCGCGAGGATGTCCGGCATGTACTTGCCGAACATGATGTAGATGAGGAAGAGGATCGCCAGCACCATCATCGGCATCCCGACCGCGCGGCGGGTGGCCTCGAGCAGGAGCACGAGGCCCGTGCAGGCCACGATGATGTCCTGCAGGTTGGGCTGGCCGGGCCGCGTCGAAAGCTGCACGTAGAACAGCAGGAAATACGCGCCGGCGATCGCTCCGGCCACACCGAGGATCCAATCGTGCCACGGGACACTCTTGCGGCCGGAACTCTTCAGGGCCGGATAGCAGAGGTAGGCGAGGAACAGGGCGATCCCGAGGTGCAGCGAGCGTGCCTCGGTGTCGTTCAGCACGCCCCAGCCGAAGACGAACGGAAGCGGGGACGCGTACCAGAGCTGGAAGAGCGACCAGCCGACCGCCACGAACAGGATGAGCTTGCCGACCGGGCCGCCGACTTCGCGCCCGCCGGTGTCCGCGTCCGCCACCAGTTGCTGGAGATCGATGCTCGGTTCGACCGGGTTCTTGTTTTCTTCCACGATTCCCCCATCAAGCGAAAACGGGGCGGGCCAATGCCCACCCCGCGTGCGGCCTCATCCCGGCAGACGCCGGGCGGTTCTCACTTGATCCAGCCCTTTTCCCTGTAGTAGCGGGCGGCTCCCTCGTGCAGCGGGGCCGACAGGCCGTTCTTCACCATGTCCTCGGGCTTGAGGTGGGCGAGCGCCGGGTGCAGCTTCTTGAACTCCTCGAAGTTGTCGAACACGGCCTTCACGACGGCGTAGATGCTGTCGGCGGGCACCTTGGAGGAGCTCACCAGCGCGGCGAGCACGCCGTAGGTTTCGGTCGCCTGCGGGTTGTTCGGATACAGGCCCGCCGGGATGGAGACCTTGGCGTAGTACGGCTTGTCCGCGACGAGCTTGTCGATCGCGGGCCCGGTGAGGGAAATCAGCTTCGCCCCGCAGCTCGTTGTCGGGTCCTGGATGTTCGCGGACGGGTGGCCCACCGCGTAGAAGAAGCCGTCGATCTTGTTGTCGCAAAGGGCCGGGCCGTGTTCGTCAGCCTTGAGTTCCGAGGCCAGCGCGAAGTCGCTCATCTTCCAGCCCAGGGCGACCAGCAGTTCCTCCATCGAGGCGCGCGTGCCGGATCCGGGGTTGCCCACGTTGAATTTCTTGCCCTTGAAGTCGGCGAAGGACTTGATGTTGGCTTCCTTGCGCGCGACCACGGTGAACGGCTCCGGGTGCAGCGACATCACGGCGCGCAGGTCGCCATAGGCGCCAGCGTCCTTGAACTGGCCGAGACCCTTGACCGAGTTGTACATCACGTCGGACTGGGTCACCCCGAGGTCGAGCTCGCCGGCCTTGATGGTGTTGATGTTGAACACGGAGCCGCCGGTGGATTCCACCGAGCAGCGGATGCCGTGCTTGGCGCGGTCCTTGTTCACGAGGCGGCAGATGGCTCCGCCCGCGGCGTAGTAAACGCCGGTGACGCCGCCGGTGCCGATGGTCACGTATTTCTGCTGCGCGGCCGCGTCGGGCGCGCAGAAGGCCGCGGCCACGGCGAAGGCGATGCCGAGGGTGATTCGTTTCATTGTGGGTCTCCTCATGGTGGGTCGGTGGGTCATACCTGCGCCGTGCGCCGAAGGGCTGCGGTGCTGGTCTCGATGGCCTCGGCGAGCCGACCGACAATGTCGTCGAGGTCGGCCTGCGTGGCGATGAAAGGGGGCGCGAGCAGCACGTGGTCGCCACGCACACCGTCGATGGTGCCGCCCATGGGATAGACCATGAGGCCGCGCGCCATCGCGTTCGCCTTGATCTTCGCGTGCAGCCTGTGCGACGGGTCGAAGGGCTGCTTGGTCGAGCGGTCCTCCACCAGTTCCACCCCGCGGAAGAGGCCGCGACCGCGGATGTCGCCCACATGCGGGTGGCCGCCCAGCGCCTCGCGCAGGCGCTTCTCGAAATAGGCGCCACGGGTGCGCACAACCTCGAGCAGGTTGTCGCGCTTGATGATTCTCTGCACCTCGAGCGCCGCCGCCGCGGCTACCGGGTGCCCGAGGTAGGTGTGGCCGTGCTGGAAGAGGCCGCTGCCCTTGCGCAAGGCTTCCACGATTATCGCCTGGGCGAGCACCGCGCCTATGGGTTGGTAGCCGCCGCCGAGCCCCTTGGCGATGGCCACGAGGTCGGGAACGATGCCTTCCTGCTCGACGGCGTAAAGCGTGCCGGTGCGGCCCATTCCGCACATCACTTCGTCGGCAATGAGCAGGATGCCATGCCGATCGCAGATCTCGCGCACCCGCCTGAAATAACCCGGCGTGGGCGGCACGGCGCCCACTGTCGCGCCAACGACGGTCTCGGCCACGAAGGCGATGACCCGTTTCGGCCCCACCTCCCGGATCTTCGCCTCGAGTTCGGCCGCCAGGCGCTCGCTGTAGGCCTCGGGCGTCTCGTAGGACAGCCGATCGCGATATTCGTAGCACGGCGACACGCGCGCGACGTCGATGAGGAGCGGGGCGAACTGCTTGCGCCGCCATTCATTGCCGCCCACGGCGAGGGCCCCCAGCGTGTTGCCGTGGTAGCTCTGGCGGCGGCCGATGAAGACGCTGCGCTCGGGCTCGCCGGTCTCCACGAAATACTGCCGCGCCATCTTGAGCGCGGCCTCCATCGCCTCGGAGCCGCCGGAAACGAGGTAAACGTGGGACATCCCCCGGGGCGCATCGGCGATGAGTGTGTCGGCAAGCTCCTCGGCCACCTGCGTCGTGAAGAAACTCGTGTGCGCGTAGGCCACGCGATCGATCTGCGCATGCATCGCCGCGAGCACTTCCGGATGGCCGTGCCCGAGGCAGGAAACGGCCGCGCCGCCGCAGGCGTCGAGGTACTCGCGGCCCTCGCGATCGGTGATTCGCAGGCCCTTGGCCGATACGGCAAAGGGCAGGGTGCCGCGAAGGCTGCGGTGGAGGATGTTGGTCATGGCGGGGTGTCGGAAGGATAGCACCGAGAGGGCGCCCTTGAGGCGGCGCTGCTACACTGCCGGGCGCCAATCTATCCCATCCCCCATGGAAATCGTTCTTGTCGTCATGGTCGTCTTCTCCGTCATGGTCGTGACGTGGCTGGCGATCGCCCAGTCCGGCGAACCTCCCGCGCCCGGCGCCGAGGCGCCGGACTTCCGGTTGCAGGGGACCGACGGGGCGGATCATTCGCTTTCGGCCCTGCGCGGAGCGCGCGCCGTCATCGTTTTCCATCCCCAGGACGAAACGCCGGAATGCCTGGCCGTGGTCGAGCGGCTCGTCGCCGCGGCGCCCGCCATCGCTTCCGCCGGCGCATCACTTGCGACAGTGGTGGTGAGCGAGGTGGAGGCGGCTCGGGCCTACGGCCTCTCCCACGGAGTGGTGCCGGGCGTACTGTGCGACCCTGCCGGGCGGACGACGAAGGCCTACGGGGCGCTGGTGAACCTGGGCTTCCTGAAGTTCGCTCGCAAGCTGGTTGTCCTCGTCGATGCGCAGGGCAAGGTCGATCGCGTCTGGAAGGACCCCGTAGGGCCCCAGCACGTAGACGAGCTGCTCGCGGCCCTCACGAAGTTTCCGCGCTGAATTCCAGGGGTCGAACTCAGCGCCTCGGTCGGCTATAATCGCGCCCTTCGAGTTGCCTCCGGAGAGGTGGCAGAGTGGTCGATCGCGTCAGACTCGAAATCTGAAGTACCCTCCGGGGTACCGTGGGTTCGAATCCCACCCTCTCCGCCAGTTCCCCGACGAAGCCCGGCATCTGCCGGGCTTTTTTCGTTCCCCCCCCCCGGCCCCCGGAAAATGTTGCAAAACCCGTTGAGAAACGTTTTGCAACACTATGAAAACAAGGCATAATTCAGTTTCAAACAAAAGTTTCAATACGAGTGAGAAGGCGGATGCCACTTCAGGGCAGGTCGGGCCAGGATATTGCGACCGCGAAACGTTTCCTGAAGGCGGCCGCGCACGAGTTCGCCAAGCGCGGTGCCCGGCGACGCGCGAGAACTGGCGCCTGCCGTGGAGCCGTCTGACCGAGATCGTGTCGGCGCTGTCCCGCCCCGCGTCCGTGGCAACTCCCCCCGTGTTTCGCCTGTAAAGCGGGCAGGTACCGGAACTGTGCCTTTCGTCACAAGCCGCCGGGCGCCGCATCCCTACAATTTCACTCATGGCGGCCCACAAGGCCCATCACGGGTCCGATATCCGTTCCGGGCCACGAAAAGGAGATCGGCAGCAATGAGGGAGAAATTCAGCAGGGCCCTGGCCATCCTGGCGTTCGCCACGGCAACGGCCCCCGTGGCCCTTGCACAGGCGCCCGCCGAGCCGCTCGAGTCGCGCCTCGTCGCGAGCAAGGTCGTCTTGGTCGATGGCCGCGAAAGCCTCGTCGAGGCGACGAATGCCAGGCCGGGCGATGTGATCGAGTACACCGCCACCTACCGCAACGCCGGCAAGGAAGCGCTCAAGGGACTCAAGGCCACCATCCCGATTCCCTCGCAGACGGAATTCATCCCCGGGACGGCCCGCCCTGCGGGCGTGTCGGCGAGCCTCGACGCACGCCTCTTTGCCGATGTGCCGCTCAAGCGCACCGTGATGCGCGACGGCAGGCAGGTGGAGGAAGCCGTTCCCCCCGGCGAATACCGCGCGCTGCGCTGGCTGGCGGGAGAACTTTCCGGCGGGAAGGAGAAATCGTTCTCCGCGCGCGTCCGGGTACTGGACGACCGCCCGCCGAACGATCCTGGCGGCAAGGCAGGTGGCCGATGAGACATGGCCGATCGAATCCCCCGGAACCGGCCCCGCGCCGGTTTTCGTGCTTTTCAGGTTGTCGAAATTCGAGTGATTCAAGGTTTGAAAACAAGGAGAATTTGATGCACGCATCCCCGCAATTCGTCCCCCGGCGCAGCCGTCTTCGCGCCGCGATGGCGGCCCTCGCGCTGTTCGCCACCGGGGTGTTGTTCTCCTCGGCGCCGGTGACCGCGCTGGGCGCGCCCGCAGCCGGTACCGTGATCGGAAACCAGGCCACGGCGGAGTACCGCGATGCCGCGAACACGCTGCGCACGGCCACCTCCAACCTCGTCCAGACCACCGTGTCGCAGGTGAAGATCTTCACCCTGACCGCGAACGGTGCCCGCACGGCGGCCGCGGGCCAGCCGGTCTACTACCCGCACACCATCACGAACACCGGCAACGGCACGGACACGTACGCGCTGAATGCGCCCACGACCGGTGGCGCCTTCACGCACACCGGCCCCGGACCCGGCCCCGTGTACTACCTCGACTCGGACGGCAACGGCGTGCCCGACAACTTCACGGCGATCACCACGTCGGGGCCCATCGCCGCCGCGGGGATCTTCCGCTTCGTGGTGGCCGGCACGGTGCCGGGAGGCACCGCCAATGGCCTGACCGGGACGATGACCGTCTCGGCCACGGACACGGCCGCAGTCCCCAATACGCTGAGCAACACGGACACCACCACCGTCGCGAACTCGGCCGTCAACGTGACGAAGTCCCTCTCCATCACGAGCGGCCCGTCGCCCAACGCCGGCCCGATCACGGTGACCCTGTCGTACACGAACTCGGGCAGCGCCGCGGCGACCAGCCTCCTGCTTCGCGACATCATCCCGGCGGGCATGACCTACGTCGCCAACAGCGGCCGGTGGAGCGTCACCGGCGCGGGCGTCGTGCTGACGGACCTCGATACCCTCGACCAAGGCGGGGTCGTCTACGACTTCAACGTGACGACCGGCACGGCCGTGACGGCGACGATCGCGAGCGTCCCCGCGGGATTCTCCGGCAATGTCACCTTCGCGGTGTCCATCCCCGGCGGTGTCCCCCCGGGATTCGTCAATAACACCGCGCAGTTCCAGACGACGACCCAGGCAATCACGAACACGAACACCGCGAGCTACCAGGTGGTCCGCGTCGCCGACGTCGTCGCCAACGGTTCGATCGCGGACAGCACGAACGGGACGGGAGAGCCGGTGACCATCGGCTCCGCCGCTGCGGGCTCGACGTTCTCCTTCACGAACGTGATCTGGAACAGGGGCAACGCCGCCGATACCTTCGTCATCGGGATGGCGGGGCAGCCCTCGTGGCCCGTGGGCTCGACCTTCACGCTGCTGCAGTCCGACGGCGTGACTTCGCTCATCGCCAACACGACCCCCTCGATCCCGGTGTATTCCGGCGGCTGCGCGGCCGGCTTCGAGACCGATGCCGCCAACCAGCGCTGCGGCTACCGCGTGATCCTGCGCGTGCAATTGCCGGTGAGCGCCACGGGCGGCCCGTACTCGATCACCAAGACGGCAACCTCGAGCTTCGACAACACGAAGTCCGACACGGTGATCGATACCCTCACCCTGGTGGCCGCCAACAGCGTCGACCTGACCAACAACTCGGCCGGCGGCGCGGCTCCGGGCGCGGGCTCCACCGGCACGACGGTGATCACCACCAACATCGTCACGCCGTCCACCACCGGCCCCACGGTCACGCGCTTCCGGGTCTTCGTGAACAACACCGGGGCCATCAACGACTCGTTCAACCTCGCCATGGGGCCGCTTACGCCCGTGCCGGCGGGCTGGTCGGTCGTGTTCCGGGCCGACGGGGGCGTGGGCGATTGCAGCACGGTGGGCGCCAGCCTTACCAACACCGGCACGATCAACGCGGGCGCCGCCCGCCTGATCTGCGCGGAGACGACGGTGCCGATCACGACCTCGAACCAGGCGGCGCCCGGCAACTACGACCTCGACTTCATGGGGACCTCCGCGCTCAACGTCGCGGTGACGGATGTGAAGCGCGATCGCGTCACGGTGAATGCGGTTGCCAACGTCACCCTCACGCCCAACAACACGCAGCAGACCTTCCCGGGTGGATCGGTGAACTACACGCACGTGCTGACGAACATCGGCAACGCCGCGGACAGTGTCACCTTCCTGGCCGGTTTCCTCGCGGATTCGCGCTCGGCGCAGGGCTGGACGTCGGTGGCCTACCTCGACGGGAACTCGAACGGGATCTTCGACCCGGGCATCGACGACGTGCCGGCCAACCAGATCACGACGGCAACCACGATACCGCTGGCCGTGAATGCCTCGCGAACCGTCTTCGTGCGCGTCTTCGCTCCCGGCAGCGCCGTGGGCGCGGATCCCGCCAACGTGACCACGCTCACGGCCCGCTACAACGCGGGTGCGGCGTCGGTCGCGGCGACGGACTCCACGTCCGTCTCGGACGGCCTGGTCCTCCTCAAGGAGCAACGGACCATCAATTGCGACGGCACGCTGCCCGGCACCTACACCACGGCGGCGATCCCGCCCGGCCCGGGAACTGCGCCCAACATGTGCCTGCAGTACCGCATCACGGGCACGAACACGACGGCGGCCAATATCACGAACGTTGTGATCAGCGACATCATCCCGGCCAACACGAAGCAGGAGAACCTCTGCGGCGCGCCGGCGACCTCGCTGGGAACGATCGCCTCGCCGGGAACCGGAGCCTCGGGAACGATCGTCGCCACCTTCAGCCCCGGCACACTCACGCCGGCGCAGTCGATGATCGTGACCTTCTGCGTGCGGATCGATCCGTGATGCAAACAGTGTCACTCCACCCGGCCTTTCCAGTCTTCCCGATGGCGACCGGGTGATTTGCCAGGGGTGCGGGATACCGCACCCCCCTTTTCGATGCCTCTTCGCCAAGCGCGAGGGGGCACCGAAAAGTCCCTACCGACCCGAACCCGAGACCGAAGTCGAGACCGTGCCCGCCCAGAGCCTAGTGACCACCGTCCGCCGCCTCGCGCACCTCGCGCGCGGATTTGGCGTGGCCGCGGCCGTGCTGGCGTGGACCGCGATCGCGGCGCCGCCCGCGGGCACGCTCATCTCGAACCAGGCCACTTCCACCTCCGTGCTCGGCGGCGTGACGAGGGTAGCCACGTCCAACTTCGTGCAGGCCACCACGTTCGCGGCGCCGGGAGCCGCCACGGCCACACTCGTCGAGGGCCGGAGCATCACGGTGGAGCCGGGAGGCACGGCGTTCTTCCCGCACGTGCTGACCAACCTTGCCGTGGGCGCGGACACCTTCGCGCTGTCGGTGGTGAACCTTCCCGGGCTCTTCGACCTGTCCTCGATCACGATCCTTCCGGATGCCAATGGCGACGGCGTGCCGGATTCGACGGTTCCGCTGCCCTCGACGGTGACGGTCGCGGCCGGAGGCGTGTTCCGCTTCGTCGTGCGCGCCGTCACGCCAGCGGGCGCACCGGTCTTTACCTACGACAGCCTCCAGGTGAACGCCATCAGCATCACGCTGGGCGGCCCGTCGCTCGCGAACGTGGACAACGTGATCGTCCAGTCCTCCAGGGGCCCCGCACCCGACCTGGTTACCGTCCTCAAGTCCTTCTCGGTGGCGCAGGGGCCGTCGCCCCTGGAGTCGATGGGGGTCACCTTGCGCTTCGGCACCACCCATACCCCCGCCGCGACCTGCGCATCCTCGACGCGATTCCGGCGGGATTCACCTACGTGCCGGGTAGCGCGCGCTGGAGCGTTTCGGGCAGCGTTCCCCTCACCGATGCGGCGGGTGGCGATCCGCCGGGCATCGCGTTCGACTTCGGCGTGACGCAGCCGGGGGCATTCAACGCGGTCATCGCCTCGCTCGGCGCGGAGGAGGAGCAGACCCTCACGTTCCGCCTGAACGTCGCGCCCGGCCGGACGGCGGGCGAAGTCCTCTCCAACGTCGCGAAGGCGAGCTGGAAGGATCCCTCGGGCAACGACTCGGGGTGGCACGACAGCTCGCAGGCCGACTACCTCGTGACGGGCACCATCGACCTCACGCTGGCGGGCGACCGGATCGCGGTGGCCCAGCCCGGCACGACGGTCGCATTCAACAACCTGCTCACGAACCTCGGTTCGGAGGCCGAGACATTCAACATCGTCATCGGCACGGGCACATTCCCGGCCGGCACGCCGATGCGCCTCTACGGTCCGGACGGGACCACGCCGCTTGCGGACACCAATGGCGACGGCTTGCCCGATGTTGGCGTCGTCGCTCCCGGCCAGAGCGTGCGGATCGTGCTGAAGGCGGACCTGCCTGCCACGCTCGTGCCGGGCGAGTACACCGTCCAGAAGGTCGCGCAGTCCGCGCGCGCGCCGTCTCGCCGCGCGACCGCGAACGACGTCGTGGCCTCGGTGGGAACGCGCTGCCGCATCGAACTCACGCCGGACAACGAGTCGCAGAGCGCCTACGGGCGTCACGTGACCTACGCCCACTATCTGGAGAACCGGGGCAACTGCGAGGAGCCGGTGCGCGTGATCCTCGGCTTCATCGCCGACAGCCAGCCCGGATGGGTGTCGGCGGCCTACATCGACAATCCGCTGGCCGGCGGCGCTTCCGTGCCGGGCATGATCGACCGCACCGATACGCCGATCGTGGAGGGATGGACGGCGACCCTCCCCCCGGGCAAGGGGCTGCGGATCCTTGTGGACGTGCTCGCCCCCCCGCAGCCATCCTCGGCGAAGGTGCAGGTGGCCAAGGCAGTGGTCCAGACCAACACCACGACGCTCACGATTGACAGCGCCACCGGCGGGTCGCTGCGTGTAGTCGACAAGACCACGATCGACGACCAGGACGCGACAATCCAGCCGCAGGACGTCCTGCGCAATTTCACCGACGGCAGCTACCAGGTCGCCACGGCCTGGGCGGTACTCGGCGGCACCGCGTGGTTGCGCGCGGACGCGGCATCCTGCAATGCGAACCCCGCCGTCGCGGAGTCGCGCACGATCGTGATCACCGGGATCAACGGGGAGCGCGAAGAGGTCCTCGCGACCGAGACCGGGCCCGACACCGGCGTCTTCGTCGCACCGTCCATGCCGGTTCGGGCGCCGCCCGTGGTCGCCGGCGACCGCATCCTGCAGGGGCGCGCCTTCGACGTCCTCGATGCCGAGATCCTCGGCTGCGGCAAGCTCATCACGACGGCGATCACGCTCACGGATCCGGTCGGCATCGTCTTCGACAGCACGAGCAACGAGCCGGTGTCGGGCGCGGTCGTGACCCTCGTGCCGGCCACGGGTGGCCGCTGCTCGGCCGCCCCGGTGTCCCTCGACGGCAATCCCGCGACCACCGGTTCCGACGGCCGGTATTCGTTCGCCGCTGCGCCCGCCGGCGAGTACTGCGTGCTCGTCCAGGCGCCCAACGGCTACGCGTCGCCATCCTCGGTTCCCTACGGGCAACTGGTCCCGGGGCGCAATATCGTGGTGACCGGGCCCACGTCCGGCGGCTCCTACGGGCAGCCCTTCCGCTCCGGCGGCAACGGGATCGTCGTGGACATGCCGGTGGATCCGATCGCGCAGTCGGGCCTTTTCGTGGAGAAGGCCGCCTCGCGGGCAATCGTCGACCTGGGCGGCTTCGTCGACTACGTCGTGCGCGTGCGCAACGGGACGGGCAACGCGCTCAATCGCGCAAGCGTGCAGCTGGTCGACGACCTGCCGGCCGGCTTTGCCTACGTGAGCGGCAGCGCGCGGGTCGCCACCGGCACGCTGGTCGAGCCCGCCAACGGCGGGCCGCGGCTGGTCTTCGGGCTGGGCGGGATGGCCACGGCGCAGCAGATCGCGGTGACGTACCGCGTTCGCGTCGGCCCCAACGCGATGCAGGGCGACGGCACGAACCGGGTCCAGGCAACCTACACCGCCAATGGAGCGACGACCACGTCGAACGTGGCCACGGCCAAGGTCGAGGTGATCGGCGGCGTGTTCAGCGACCGTGGCTTCATCCTCGGCAAGGTCTTCCTCGACTGCAACGCCAACGGCGTCCAGGACGCGGGCGAGGCGGGAGTGCCCGGCGTGCGCCTCGTGATCGAGGACGGGACCTACGTCGTGACGGACGGGCAGGGCCGCTACAGCTTCTACGGGATCACGAACCGCACCCACGTCCTGAAGGTCGACGCGACGACCCTGCCGGCCGGAGCGAGGCTCGTGCCCCTGAGCGCGCGCAACCTGGGCGACGGCGCGAGTCGCATCGTGGACCTCAAGGCGGGCGAGATGGACCGCGGCGATTTCGCCGTGGCCGGCTGCGAGGGGGGGATCGCCGACGAGATCAAGGCGCGCGCCAAGGCGCTGGATCGCGGCGACGACCCGCTGGCGGCCGTGGCCGGTTCACAGCTCGCGACCGAGGCGCGCGCCGTGCCGGACTTGAAGGCACTTCCGGCAAGCGGCATCGTCGGTGCGCCGGGAACCGCGGCTGGCGCGCCGGCCCTGGATGCGCCTGCCGGCTCGTCCCGCGTGACGCCGTACGCCAACGTCCTCGAGGTGCCTTCCGCGACGTGGCCGAACCCGGCGCCGAAGCTCGCGATCGCCCCGGCAAAGCCGGTCCTGGAGCCCCTCGAGAACCTGATGCCCGGCCTCGACAAGGAGCTGGGTTTCATCGGAATCAAGGACGGCGACACGCTGCCGTTCGCGCAGGCGACGATCCGGGTCAAGGGGACGGCCGGCGCCGCGATGAAGCTCACGGTCAACGGTGCGGAAGTATCCGAGTCCCGGATCGGCAAGCGGTCCACGCTCGACGAGAAGCAACTGCAGGCCTGGGAGTACCTCGGTATCGAGCTCAAGCCCGGCGCGAACGAGCTCTCCCTCGCGCAGGTCGACGGGTTCGGAAATCCCCGCGGCACGGTGTCGATCCGCGTCATGGCGCCGGGCAAGGTGGCCAGGCTCGTCATCGAGGTGCCGAAGGAAGGCGCGGTCGCCGACGGCAGGACACCCGCGCGTGTCGTGGTGAAGGTGCTCGACGAGAACGGCCTGCCGGTCACGTCGCGCACGCCGCTTACCCTCGTGTCGAGCATCGGCGCCTGGAAGGTGGACGACGCCGATCCGGCGATGCCCGGCGTGCAGACTTTCGTCGACGGCGGGCGCGCCGAATTCCCGCTCGCCCCGCCCCTGGAGCCCGCCGCCACCTTGATCGTCGCGACGACCGGCAACCTGCGGGCCGAGGGCAGGCTCGACTTCCTCCCCGAGCTGCGCTCGCTCATCGCCACCGGCGTGGTCGAAGGCGTGGTGAACATGCGCAACATCAACACGCGGGCCCTCGTGCCGACGAGGGCCGCGGACGGCTTCGAGCAGGAGTTGCTCCATTTCTCCCGCGAATCGAGCGACGGCAAGAATTCCGCCGGTGCGCGCGCCGCCTTCTTCCTCAAGGGCAAGATCAAGGGCGATTTCCTCCTGACCGCGGCCTACGACTCGGACAAGGACACCCGCGACCGCCTGTTCCGGGACATCCAGCCCGACGAGTTCTACCCGGTGTACGGCGACTCTGCCGTGCGCGGTTACGACGCCCAGTCGACGAGCCGGCTCTACGTGCGCGTCGACAAGGACCGCTCCTACCTGCTGTGGGGCGACTTCACCACCCAGGCATCGGGCGACCTGCGGCGCCTGTCCAACTACAGCCGCTCGCTCACCGGCGTCCGGGGGCACTACGAGAACGAACGCGTGAGCGCCAATGCGTTCGCCACGCGGGACACGACGCGCCAGGTGATCGACGAGCTGCGCGCCAACGGCACCTCGGGGCCGTACCTGCTCTCCACCCCCGGCGTCCTCGCGAACAGCGAGAAGGTCGAGATCGTCACCCGCGACCGCAACCAGTCGTCGATCGTGATCTCGAGCGTTCCCCAGTCGCGCTTCACCGACTACGAGATCGAGCCGCTCTTCGGGCGCATCCTGTTCCGCGCCCCGGTGTCGAGCGTGGACCGTGACCTGAACTTCGTCTTTGTCCGCGTGACCTACGAGGTGGACCAGGGCGGCGAGCAGTTCTGGGTCGGCGGCGTGGACGCGCAGGTGAAGCTCACCGAACGCATCGAGGTCGGGGGCACCTACGTGAAGGACGAGAACCCGCTGCAGCCGTTCACCCTCGCGGGCGCCAACGCCGTCGTGAAGCTGGGCGAGAGCACCTACGTCATCGGTGAGGTCGCGCGCACGGAGAACGGGACGCAGGGTGCCACGGGTGACGCGGCGCGGCTCGAGGTGAAGCACGAGTCGAAGGACCTCAAGGCGCAGGCTTTCGTCGCGCGCAGCGATCCCGAGTTCAACAACCCGGGCGCCTGGCTCGCCAACGGCCGCGCGGAGGCGGGCGGCCGGGCGGAATACAAGGTCAGGGAAGGTACGTTCCTGCGGGCCGAGGCGCTTCGCACCGAGGACGTGTCGAGCGGCTCGGTTCGCGACGGGGCACTCGTCGCCGTCACGCAGGAGATCGCAAAGGCGACGACGATCGAGCTGGGCATGCGCTACGCGGCGGAGAAGGGCGTGACCTCCCCCATCCCGCCGGTGGAAGGGTTGCCGCCGCCCGAGCCGCTGCCCACCGAGGTGACCACGGTGCGCGCCCGCCTCACGGGCCCGTTGCCCTACGTCGACGGCGCGAGCGTCTACGGCGAGGCCGAGATGGACGTGCGCGATTCCGAACGCCGCATACTCGCGGTGGGCGGCGAGTACATTCTGCCGAATCGCGGCCGCGTCTATGCCCGCCACGAGTTCGTCTCCTCGATCACGGGCCCCTACGGATTGAACGCGACGGAACGCCAGAACACGACGGCCGTCGGCGTCGACTTCGACTACATGAAGGACGGGCGTCTCTTCAGCGAGTACCGCATCCGGGACGCGATGTCAGGCGGCGACGCCGAGGCGGCCATCGGCCTGAAGAACCTGTGGACGCTTGCCCCGGGCCTGCGGCTCGGCACCTCCATCGAGCGCGTCCATGCACTCGCGGGCACGGGCCAGAACGAGAACACCGCCGGCGCCGTGGCCCTCGAGTACACGGCCAACCCGCTCTGGAAGGGAACGACGAGGCTCGAGCTGCGCGACGCGTCGACATCGGAATCGCTCCTTTTCACCGTGGGCCTGGCTTCCAGGATCGGCCGTGACTGGACGGCGCTTGCGAGGAACGCCTACTCGCTGCAGCGCGCCAAGGATAGCGGGAGCGAAAAGGTCGTCGAGCGGATGCAGGCCGGCCTGGCTTGGCGCGACACCGAGACCAACAAGTGGAACGCGCTGGGCCGCGTCGAGTACCGCCTCGAGCAGGACGACACGCAGGTGGGCCTGCAGCTCAAGAGCTCGACCACGCTCGTGTCGCTGCACGCCGATTGGCAGCCGCGCCGGCCCTTCCTCGTGACCGGCCGCTACGCGGCCAAGTGGACGACGGACAATTCCAACGGACTTGCGAGCAAGTACCGGGCACAGGTCGTCGGCGGCCGCGCGACCTGGGAGTTCGCGCCGCGCTGGGACATCGGCCTCGTCACCAGCCTGCTGGTTGGCGAATCCTTCGACTCCCGGCAGTATGGCGTCGGCCTCGAACTCGGTTACCTGGTTTCCACCAACCTCTGGGTGTCCGCCGGATACAACGTGTTCGGGTACCGGGACGCCGACCTCTCGGGGGCCGACTACACCGCCAAAGGACCGTACGTGCGCCTGCGTTACAAGTTCGACGAATCATTTCTCGAGTCCGCGGGCGCAGCACCGGTCGTGAACAAGGTAGCGGAGGCCGTGCGATGAGCCTGCGCCGCCTGCTCCTGTCGGCGATGGCCCTCGCGACCTGTCTCGCGGCCGCACCGGCGGCGCAGGCGCAGGTCTGCGCAGCGCCGGGCTCGGGCGGCAACGTGAGCGTCACGGGGATCGTCAATACGTACTACCCGTCGGCGGGGAGCGCCTTCGCCGGCTCGACCTCCATTTCGGTCGGTGCGGCGGACGGCCGCGGCGCCGCCACACCCATCGCAGCGGGCGACCTGCTGCTCGTGGTCCAGATGCAGGATGCCGCGATCAGCTCGACGAACAGCGCCGCCTACGGCGGCAGCGGCGGCGGCCAGGGCTACACCACGCTCAACAACGCGGGCCTCTACGAGTACGTGACCGCCACCGGACCGGTGAGCGGTGGCCTTGTTCCACTGGCCGCACCGCTCGCGTACACCTACTCGCACGCTGCGGCCAATGCGGCCCAGGGCCAGCGTCGCTTCCAGGTGATCCGCGTCCCGCAGTACTCGAGCGCCACCCTTACCGGAACCGTGACGGCACCGACCTGGGACGGCGCCACCGGCGGCGTCGTGGCCTTCGACGTCGCAGGGACGCTCAATTGGGGCGGCCAGATCGTGGACGTGAGCGGCCGCGGGTTCCGCGGCGGGGGCGGCCAGTGCTCAGGCAGCAACGGCACCGGCGATACCGTGCTCAACACGGACTACCGTACGCGGGTCGGGACCGGCACGATCAACCTGGCCGGCATCGGCACCGTCCCGAACGGCCCGAAGGGCGAAGGGGTGGCGGGCACGCCGATCCTCGTCTTCACGCCCACCACGCCGAACGACAACACGGCTGGCACCATCACCAACACGGGTGGCGTCGACGGCGCCTCCGGCGGCTACCCCAGCGGCAGCTTCGGTCGCGGCGCGCCCGGCAACGCAGGTGGTGGCGGCACCGACGGCAACCCGACGGCGAACGACCAGAACACGGGCGGCGCGGGCGGCGGCAACTACGGCATCGGCGGGAAGGGCGGTTTCGGCTGGACCCCGGGCACGCCGCCCGGCTACGATGCCGGCGGCTTCGGCGGCATGTCGATGCCGGTGGCGCCTTCGCGACTTTTCTTCGGCGGCGGCGGCGGCGCGGCCGCCACCAACAACTGCACCGGAACGCCCGCCAACGGGCGGGCCTCCTCGGGTGCGGCTGGCGGAGGCATGGTTCTCATCCGGGCGACCGCGTCCAGCGGCGCGGGCACGGTCAGCGCGCGCGGCACCAACGCCAACAATTCCGTGCTCAACGACGCGTCGGGCGGCGGTGGTGCGGGCGGCAGTGTCCTGCTCTTCATCGACAATGGCGGTGCCGCCACGGGCGCGACGGTCAACATCCAGGGTGGCAACGGTGGCAGCAACACGGGCGGCGGCTCGCCGCACGGGCCGGGCGGCGGCGGTAGCGGCGGCTACGCGGCCGTATCGGGGTCGGCCACTGTCAATCTGGCCGGGGGCGTGGGCGGCACGACAGCCACGAGCGCCACGTCGACAGCGGACTACGGCTCCACGTCGTCCGTCGGGGGATTCAACATCGTGAACCTGGGACCGGGACAGATCCCGGGGTCCGGCGTCTCGACGGCGTGCTTCCCGGTGCTGACGGTCACCAAGGCCACTTCGACGCCGTACGTCTCGGCAGGCGCGCCTGCGACCTGGACGATCACGGTGGCGAACCAGGCGGGGAAGGGGGCGGCGGAATCGGTCGCAATAGCGGATGCGCTACCCGCGAACCCGAACATCACCTATGCCGCAACCAGCGCCGTCGCGCTCGCCGGCGGTGCGACCCGGCCAGTGACCACGAACCCGGGCGCAGGTACACCCACGCCCTCCTGGAGCAGCTTCCGCATCCCGGGCGGCGGCAGCGTTTCCCTCACGTTCACCGCCAATGTGCTGCCGGCCGTGGTCTCGGGCGTCTACCAGAACCCGGCCGCGGTCACGTACCTGGATCCCACGCGCACCGCCGCGCAGACCGTCACGCCGGGCGGCACGTACACGGCAGGCGGCACGGTCCCGGGGAGCAACTACGCGTCGGCGTCGACGACGAACGAGGACATCACCGTTGTCAACCCGCCGCCCGGCTTCACGAAGTCGTACAGTCCCGCAGCGGTGGCGCCGGGAGCGGCCACGGTGATGACGGTGGTCGTGAGCAATGCCAGTGCCGTCGCGCTCACCAACGCCGGGTTCGTCGACAACTACCCGCCGGGTCTCGTGAACACCGCGGCGCCGGGCGCCACGTCGAGCTGCGGCGGGACCGTGACGGCGGCCGCGGGCGGCGGGTCTCTTTCGCTTGCGGGCGCCACCATCCCGGCCAGCGGGTCGTGCACGCTCACGGTCAACGTCACCACGACCGCCAACGGCAGCTACGCCAACACGATTCCCGTGGCGGCGCTCACCAACACGCAGGGCATCACCAATACCGCGGCCGGGACGGGAACGCTCTACTCCACCGTGACAGTGGCCAAGTCCTTCAGCCCGACGGCGGTCGCGCCCGGCGCCGATGCGACGCTTTACATCGCGATTGCCAACCCGAATTCGGTGGCGGTGTCGCTCGCCAATCCCGGGCTCACGGACGGCTTCCCGCCGAACCTGCGCGCCACGGGCGGTGCGATCACGGTGACGGGGGCCGGGTGCGTCGCTTTTGCGCCGGCGGCGCTCGTAGCCAACGTCACGAGCCTCACCGTCACCGCAGGGACCGTGCCGGCCGGGGGGACCTGCACGCTCTCCTTTGCGGTGAACAGTGCGATCACCGGCATCTACAACAACACGACCTCCGGCGTCACGACGACGGCCGGCACGACCGGACCGCCCTCGAACACCGCGAGCCTCGGCGTTGGCCTCGTCAACATTGCGAAGAATTTCGGGCCGACGCAGATCCAGTCAGGCGGCACGACGACGCTCACCTACACACTCACCAACCCTACGGGCGTGGCGCAGACGGGCGGAGCCTTCGCCGACACGCTTATCAACATGCAGGTCTCGGGGGCCCAGGCGGTCGGCGGCAGCTGCACGGGCGTCACGCCCGCGGCGCTCGCCAACGGGCAGACGGTCCTCAACTTCACCGGCATCAACATCCCGGCAGGCAGTTGCACGATTACCGTGGTGCTGACGAGCAACGTCGTCGGCACGCACCCCAACGCCGCCAACGGGGTCACCACGACCCTGCTGCCGCAGGGCCCGGGCTCCAACACCGATTTCCTCACGGTCATCGGCAAGCCCTCGATAGCCAAGGCGTTCTCGCCGGCGGGCATGCCGGTGAACTCGACCAGCACCCTGACCTTCACGATCACCAACCCCAGCACGGTCGCCCTGACGGGCCTCAACTTCACCGACGCCTATCCGGTCGGGATCACGAACGCGTCGCCGCTCACCGTGGGAGGCACGTGCCCCGGCGTGGCGCATACCGCGATCGCCGGCGGCGCCACCTTCAACGTGACGGCCGGAACGATTCCGGCCTCCTCGAGCTGCACCATCACGGTCCTCGTGCTGGCGAGCGGGGCCGGGGTGTACTCCAACACGGCCTCCGGGGTGGCGAGCACGGAAAGCGGCACGGCCGGCGCGGTGTCGAACACGGCCACGCTCACCGTCGTGAATTCGCCGACGATCTCCAAGGCCTTCGGCACCAGCCCGATCTCGCAGGGCGGAACGAGCGTCATCACCTTCACGCTCACCAATCCGAACACGACGGCGCTTGCCAACCTGCGCTTCACCGACGCCCTCACGAACATGACGGCGTCCTCGGCCATCATCGGCGGCACCTGCACCGGAACCGCGAGCACGCCCGCCCTGGTGGTCGGCGCCACCTCGCTCGACCTCACCGTGCCGGCGCTGGCCGGGTCGGCGAGCTGCACGATCCAGGTGACGGTGACGAGCGCCATATCCGGAACCTGGGCGAACACGACGAGCGGCGTGAGGACGACGCAGACGCCCATCGCCGGGACGCCCTCGAACACCGCGAACCTCGTGGTGCTCTCGCCGCCCACCCTCTCGAAGAACTTCGTCAACGGCGCCATCGAGGCCGGGGGCACCGCCTCCATCGTCTTCACGCTCGTCAACCCGAATGCGTCGACGGCGCTCACCAACGTCCAGTTCAGCGACACGCTGGCGAACATGAGCCTCGCGGCGGGCACGGCGGCGAGCGACACGTGCGCAGGATCGAATGTCACGGCGACAGGGGTCGCGGCCGCCAGTACGTTCTTCACCCTCACGCTGCCCACCCTCAACGCGGGCGAGACCTGCACGATCACGGTCACGAACGTCACGTCCTCCATCGCGAGCCCGGCCGGGGGCCACCCGAATACGACGAGCACCGTGTCGAGCACGCAGACGGCGGTCAATCCCGGGGCTGCGGCCACCGGGCGCCTCGTGGTGTACCAGCCGCCCACGATCACGAAGACCTTCGCGCCGCAGACTGTGGTCCTCAACGCCACCTCGGTCATCACCTTCACGATCACGAACCCGAACACGGCGGCGCTGACCAACATCCGCTTCACCGACGACCTGCCGGCGAACCTCTCGAACAACGCGGCGCAGAACTTCATCGGGGGCCTGCGCGGCACGTGCGCCTCGGCCGTGCCCAGCGCCAAGGTGGTCGGCGTCATCGACCCCATCACGTTCAACGCGATCAACCTGGCCGCCGGCGCGAGCTGCACGGTCATGATGGACGTCTTCTCGGGGACGGCGGCCTTCTACACGAACACCGTCACGAACGTCCTCTCGGACCAGACGCCGACCGCGACGACGGGCGGATCCGACACGCTCACGGTCGGTGCCCTGATGAATCTTGCGAAGACGTTCTCGCCGGCGTCTATCGAGGTGGGCGGCACGAGCACGATGCGCTTTACCGTGACGAACACGGCGGCGGGCAACAACCAGGCGAACATCGACCTCTCCGACACGATGCCTGCGGGCATGCAGGCCGTGGGCGGCGCCGTCACGTTCGTGAACGTGTTGGGAACCTGCACGTTCAACGGCACGGTGCCGACGATCGTCGCAGGCGCGACCACGATCACGCTCACCAACTTCATCGTCGACATCGATAACGGCGACACCTGCGCCGTGGACATCGCGGTCACCGCCACGACCGTGGGCGACAAGGTGAACACGGTCACCGCGCCTGCGGCCGGCAACCCCGCCTCGATCGACAACGCCACCGACACGGCGACCCTCATCGTCTATGCGCGCCCGACGATCGCCAAAGCCTTCGCGCCGGCCAGCATCGCGGCCGGCGGCACCTCGACCCTCACCTTCACGCTCACCAACACGCATCCGACGCGGGCGCTCACGGGCGCCGCGTTCACGGACACGCTGACCGGAATGTCGGTCTTTGGCGCCCAGACCGTCGGCGGAACCTGTGCCGGCATCACGCCGGCGGCATTGGCCAACGGCGTCACGAGCCTCAACTTCTCGGGCATGACGATCCCCGCCGCCGGAAGCTGCACGGTGAGCGTCGTGGTGACCGGCCCGACGCCGGGCACCTGGCCCAATGCGTCCTCCGGCGTGAACACGACCCAGACGCCGACGGCCGGCACGGCCTCGCCCACGGTGAACCTGGTCGTCATCGGCACCAGCCTCACCAAGGTCTTCGCGCCGGCCACCATTACCGCGGGCACGGTCTCCCGGCTCACGTTCACGATTGCCAATGGCGCCGGCAACCCGGCGCAGCCGAACCTGGCGTTCACGGAGACGCTTCCCGGCAACGTGGTCGTTGCCACGCCTCCCAACGCGGCGACCACCTGCACGGGCGGGTCCGTCACCGCACCGGCCGCCGGCGGCACGATCGCGCTTTCCGGCGGAAGCTTCGCGCTCGGGGACGCTAGCTGCATCGTGGGCGTCGATGTCACGGGTACGGTTGCGGGGACCTACAACAACCTGCCCGGCAACCTCTCCGGCCTCTCGACCGGCCTGTCGGCGGCCGGACTCACCGCCACGCTCATCGTCAACACCGCGCCCGCGCTTTCGAAGGCCTTCTCGCCGGCCTCGATCGCGCCGAACGGCACCTCGCTCCTCACCTTCACCATCGCGAACGGGGCGGGCAATCCCGCGCAATCCGGGCTGGCCTACACCGACACCTTCCCCGCGAATGTCGTGATCGGCGCTGCACCCGGTGTGCAGTCGAATTGCCCGGCGGGCGGCGCGTTCGCGGCGCCGGGGTTCGCGGTCACCGCGGTCGCCGGCACGGGCTCCATCGCGATCTCCGGCGCCTCGCTCAACGCGGGCGTGGCCTCCTGCCAGGTGCGCGTGAACGTCACCGCGACCGCGGTGGGCGCCTACAACAACAACGCCGCCAACATCTCGGGCCTCGCCGGCGGACTCACGGCGAGCGGTGTGAACGCGACGCTGTCCGCCGTGGGGACCTCGCTGGCCAAGTCGTTCAACCCGACGGTGATCGGGCAGGGCGGCGTCTCGACGATGACCTTCGTCGTCACCAACGGCACCGGCAACCCGGCCCAGTCCGGCCTCCAGTTCACGGAGAACCTGCCCGGGAACGTCTTCGTGGCGCCGGTCCCCAACCTGGTGAACACGTGCGGCGGCACGGTCACGGCCACGGCCGGCGCGGGAACGATTCCCTTCACGGGCGGCAGCCTCGGCGCGGGCGTGGCGAGCTGCTCGTTCTCGGTGGACGTGACCTCGGCCTTCGTGTCCACCTACAACAACCCGTCGTCGCGGATCCTCAATGCCACCGCGACCATGGACACGAGCGGCGTGAACGCCACCCTCGTGGTTCTCGGAAACGTGACGGTCGACAAGGCGTTCGCTCCCGCGACCATCCCGACGGGCGCCACGAGCGTGCTGACCATCACGCTCACGAACGCCAACAGCCAGGCGATCACCGGCGTGGCGTTCACGGACACCTACACGGGCGCCATCGTCAACACGGCCGCGCCGGCAGGGGCCACGACCTGCGGCGGCGCGGTGACGGCCGGCGCAGGGGGGAGCTTTCGTCAGCTTGTCCGGAGGTACCGTGCCGGCCAGCGGGTCTTGCACCGTGACGGTGAACGTGACGAGCGCAACGCCCGGGGCACAGGCGAACACGATTCCCATCGGCGCTGTCACCAGCACGAATGCCGGTGCGAACAATGCCGCCGCTAATGCGACGCTCACCGTCGTCGCGGCGCCCGTACTCGCAAAGAGCTTCGTCCCGGCGACCATCGGTCCGGGCGGCACGAGCGCGCTTCGGCTGGTCTTCACCAACCCCGCGGCCAACACGGCGGCCTTGACGGGCATTGCCGTCACGGATCCGCTGGGCACGTTCAACCTGAGTGTCGCCGGGCCTGCGACAGCGTCGTTCACGCCGGCGGCTTGCGGTACCGTCCAGTCGCGGGCGGCAGTCGGGGCGGGGGGCTTCGGCGCTCTCGCGGCGGGCCACCTGGAGATCCGCTTCGACGTGGCGAGCCTCGCCCCGGCTGCCACCTGCCAGATCGACCTCAACGTGACCTCCGTCACGCCGGGCGCGGCCAACAACACGACGGCGGCACCGGCAGCGACGGGACCGGTGGCGGTGACGGGCACGGCGGCGAGCGCGACGCTGACGGTGGTGCAGGCCTCGCTCACCAAGGCGTTCGGTCCGGCCACGATCAACCAGGGCGGAACTTCCACGCTCACCTTCACGCTCGCCAACGGCGCCGGCAACCCGGCGCAGTCCGGCATCAACTTCACGGACACGCTGCCGGCCAACGTGGTGATCGCCGCGACGCCGGCCGTGACGAGTTCGTGTCCGTCGGGCACGGGCGTGGTCACGGCGACTGCCGGGACCGGCGTCATCACGGTGGCCGGTGCCACGATGAATGCGGCGCAGGCCTCGTGCACGGTCACCGTGGACGTGACCAGCAACACGGCGGGGATCTACAACAACACGAACGCCGGCAACATCACGGCCACGCAGCGGGTGACGACGACTGGCGTGAACGCCACGTTGACGGTGCAGGCGCTGCCGACGCTCACGAAGGCGTTCAGCCCGACGACGGTGGGGGTGGGGCAGAGCTCGGTGCTCACTTTCACGATCACGAACCCGGCCGGTGCACCGGCCAGGACGGCGCTCACCTTCACGGACGCGCTGCCGGCCGGCGCGGTGATCGGTACGCCCAATGGCCTCGTGAACGGCTGCGGCGGCGCGCCCACCATCACGGCGACGGCGGGGACGGGGACGATCACCGTCGGCGGCACGGGCGTTAACGCCGCCATCGGCGCCTCCGTCTGCACGATCACGGTGAACGTGACGAGCAATACGGCCGGTGCGTACGTGAACGGCGCCGCCCAGGTGACGGCCATCGCCGGGATGTTGAACGGTGTCACGAACCAGACGCTGACGGTCACGCAGGCCTCCCTCACGAAGGCGTTCTCGCCGGCGACGATCAGCCAGGGCGGGACCTCCACGCTCACCTTCACGCTCGCGAACGGGGCGGGCAACCCGGCGCAGGCGGGGATCAACTTCACCGACACGCTGTCGGCCAACGTGGTGATTGCTGCGACGCCGGCCGTGACCTCGAGCTGCCCGAGTGGAGCGGGCGTGGTCACGGCGACTGCCGGGACCGGCGTCATCACGGTGACCGGTGCCACGATGAATGCGGCGCAGGCCTCTTGCACGGTCACCGTGGACGTGACCAGCAACACGGCGGGGATCTACAGCAACACCAACGCGGGGAACATCAGCGGGGCGGCCAACGTCACGACGACGGGGGTGAGCTCGACCCTCACGGTGCAGGCGCTGCCGACGCTCACGAAGGCGTTCAGTCCGACGACGGTGGGGGTGGGGCAGAACTCGGTGCTCACCTTCACGATCAGCAATCCGGCGGGCGCACCTGTCCGCACCGGTCTTACCTTCACGGACGCGCTGCCGGCCGGTGCGGTGATCGGCACGCCCAATGGCCTCGTGAACGGCTGCGGCGGCGCGCCCACGATCACGGCGACGGCGGGGACGGGGACGATCACCGTCGGCGGCACGGGCGTGAACGCCGCCATCGGCGCCTCCGTCTGCACGATCACGGTGAACGTGACGAGCAATACGGCCGGTGCGTACGTGAACGGCGCCGCCCAGGTGACCGCCATCGCCGGGATGCTCAATGGCGTCACGAACCAGACGCTCACCGTCACGCAGGCCTCCCTCACGAAGGCCTTTGGCGCGGCATCCATCAATGACGGATTGACGACTACCCTCGTCTTCACGCTGACGAACGGCGCCGGCAACCCGGCGCAGTCGGGGATCAACTTCACCGACACGCTGCCCACCGGACTCGCGGTCTCGTCGGCTACGCCGGCCTTGGCCTACTCCGCGGGCTGCTCGGGGCCGGCGACGGGTGCATACGTAGCGGGCACCCGCGTGCTGACCCTGGCTGGGCTCGCGATGAGCGGGGCAACCGCCATTTGCACGATCACGGTTTCGGGGCTCACCAACGCCACCTCCCAGGTGAACGCCAGTTGCCCGGCTGCGGCGTTCACGAACGGCGCGAGCGCCATGGGCGCGCTGGCCAACGTGACCAATGGGGTCACCGACCAATGCCTCGTGGTCAACCGCGTCTCGCCTGCGCTGACGAAGGCCTTCGCTCCGGCGACGATCAATCAGGGCGGGACCTCGACGCTCACCTTCACGCTCGCCAACTCCGGCACGAATCCCGCGCAGTCGGGGATCAACTTCACCGACACGCTGCCGGCCAACGTGGTGATCGCCGGCACGCCGAACGTCACGACCAGCTGCCCGAGCGGGACGGGCGTGGTCACGGCGACTGCCGGGACCGGCGTCATCACGGTGACCGGTGCCACGATGAATGCGGCGCAGGCCTCGTGCACGGTGACGGTGGACGTGACCAGCAACACGGCGGGGATCTACAGCAACACCAACGCGGGGAACATCAGCGGGGCGGCCAACGTCACGACGACGGGGGTGAGCTCGACCCTCACGGTGCAGGCGCTGCCGACGCTCACGAAGGCGTTCAGCCCGACGACGGTGGGGTGGGGCAGAACTCGGTCCTCACCTTCACGATCACGAACCCGGTCGGGCGCACCGGCCAGGACGGCGCTCACCTTCACCGACGCGCTGCCGGCCGGCGCGGTGATCGGCACGCCCAATGGCCTCGTGAACGGCTGCGGCGGCGCGCCCACCATCACGGCGACGGCGGGGACGGGGACGATCACCATTGGCGGCACCGGGGTGAACGCCGCCATCGGCGCCTCCGCCTGCACGATCACGGTGAACGTCACTTCCGCGACGGCCGGCGCCTATGTGAACGGCGCCGCCCAGGTGACCGCCATCGCCGGGATGTTGAACGGTGTCACGAACCAGACGCTCACCGTCACGCAGGCCTCCCTCACGAAGGCGTTCTCGCCGGCGACGATCAACCAGGGCGGGACCTCGACCCTCACCTTCACGATCACGAACGGGGCGGGCAACCCGGCGCAGTCGGGGATCACCTTTACCGATACGCTGCCGGCCAACGTGGTGATCGCCGCGACGCCGGCAGTGACGAGTTCGTGCCCGTCGGGCACGGGCGTGGTCACGGCGACTGCCGGGACCGGCGTCATCACGGTGGCCGGTGCCACGATGAATGCGGCGCAGGCCTCGTGCACGGTGACGGTGGACGTGACCAGCAACACGGCGGGGATCTACAGCAACACCAACGCGGGGAACATCAGCGGGGCGGCCAACGTCACGACGACGGGGGTGAGCTCGACGCTCACGGTGCAGGCGCTGCCGACGCTCACGAAGGCGTTCAGCCCGACGACGGTGGGGGTGGGGCAGAACTCGGTCCTGACCTTCACGATCAGCAATCCGGCCGGCGCACCGGCCAGGACGGCGCTCACCTTCACCGACGCGCTACCGGCCGGTGCGGTGATCGGCACGCCCAATGGCCTCGTGAACGGCTGCGGCGGCACGCCCACCATCACGGCGACGGCGGGCACCGGCACGATCACCATTGGCGGCACCGGCGTGAACGCCGCCATCGGCGCCTCCGTCTGCACGATCACGGTGAACGTGACGAGCAATACGGCCGGTGCGTACGTGAACGGCGCCGCCCAGGTGACCGCCATCGCCGGGATGCTCAATGGCGTCACGAACCAGACGCTCACCGTCACGCAGGCCTCCCTCACGAAGGCCTTCGCGCCGGCGACGATCAACCAGGGCGGGACCTCGACGCTGACCTTCACGCTCGCCAACGGCGCTGGCAACCCGGCGCAGGCGGGGATCAACTTCACCGACACGCTGTCGGCCAACGTGGTGATCGCCGCGACGCCGGCGGTGACGAGTTCGTGCCCGTCGGGCACGGGCGTGGTCACGGCGACTGCCGGGACCGGCGTCATCACGGTGACCGGTGCCACGATGAATGCGGCGCAGGCCTCGTGCACGGTCACCGTGGACGTGACCAGCAACACGGCGGGGATCTACAACAACACCAACGTGGGGAACATCAGCGGGGCGGCCAACGTCACGACGACGGGGGTGAGCTCGACCCTCACGGTGCAGGCGCTGCCGACGCTCACGAAGGCGTTCAGCGCGGTGAACCTGGGTCTGGGGCAGGCGACGACGCTCACGTTCACGGTGACCAACACGGCGGGCGGGGCGGTCAACCGCACGGGACTCTCGTTCACGGACACGCTGCCGGCCGGCCTCACGATCGCCAACCCGCCGGTGCCGGCGACCAACGGGCAGTGCGGCACGCCGGCGTTCACGGCGGTGAACGGCACGCAGCCCTTCACGGCCGCCTCGATCGACGTGAACGCGGGGCAGACGTGCACGATCACGCTGACGGTGACGGGATCCACGCTGGGGGCCAAGGTGAACGGGGCGGCCCAGATCACGGCGATCTCGGGCATGACCAACGCGGTCACGAACCAGACGGTGACCGTCACGCAGGCATCCCTCACCAAGGCCTTCGCGCCGGCGACGATCAACCAGGGCGGGACCTCGACGCTCACCTTCACGATCACGAACGGGGCGGGCAACCCGGCGCAGTCGGGGATCAACTTCACCGACACGCTGCCGGCCAACGTGGTGATCGCCGCGACGCCGGCGGTGACGAGTTCCTGCCCGAGCGGGACGGGGGTGGTCACGGCGGCCGCCGGGACCGGCGTCATCACGGTGACTGGCGCCACGATGAACGCGGCGCAGGCCTCGTGCACGGTGACGGTCGATGTCACGTCGAACATCGCGGGGACGTACAACAACACGAACGCCGGCAACATCACGGCCACGCAGCGGGTGGACACCACGGGGGTGAGCTCGACGCTGACGGTGCAGGCACTGCCCACACTCACGAAGGCGTTCAGCCCGACGACGGTGGGGGTGGGGCAGAACTCGGTGCTCACCTTCACGATCACGAACCCGGCGGGCGCCCCGGCCAGGACGGGGCTCACCTTCACCGACACGCTGCCGGCCGGGCTGGTGATCAGCACGCCCAACGGCGTGGCGGGCACCTGCAGCGGGACGCCGACGATCACGGCCACGGCAGGCGCCGGTGTCTTCACGGTGGGCGGGACGGGGGTGGACGCGGCCGTGGGGGCCTCGACCTGCACGATCTCCCTCAACGTGACGAGCAATACGGCCGGCGCCTACGTGAACGGCGCCGCTCAGGTGACCGCCATCGCCGGGATGTTGAACGGTGTCACGAACCAGACGCTCACCGTCACGCAGGCATCCCTCACGAAGGCCTTCGCGCCGGCGACGATCAGCCAGGGCGGGACCTCGACGCTCACCTTCACGATCACGAACGGGGCGGGCAACCCTGCGCAGGCGGGGATCAACTTCACCGACACGCTGCCGGCCAACGTGGTGATCGCCGGCACGCCGAACGTCACGACCAGCTGCCCGAGCGGCACGGGCGTGGTCACGGCGACTGCCGGGACCGGCGTCATCACGGTGACCGGTGCCACGATGAAGCGCCGCCCAGGCCTCGTGCACGGTGACGGTGGACGTGACCAGCAACACGGCGGGGATCTACAGCAACACCAACGCCGGCAACATCTCGGCCACGCAGCGGGTGGACACCTCGGGGGTGAGCTCGACCCTCACGGTGCAGGCGCTGCCGACGCTCACGAAGGCGTTCAGCCCGACGACGGTGGGGGTGGGGCAGAACTCGGTCCTGACCTTCACGATCAGCAATCCGGCGGGCGCACCTGTCCGCACCGGTCTTACCTTCACGGACGCGCTGCCGGCCGGTGCGGTGATCGGTACGCCCAATGGCCTCGTGAACGGCTGCGGCGGCACGCCCACGATCACGGCGACGGCGGGGACGGGGACGATCACCGTCGGCGGCACGGGCGTGAACGCCGCCATCGGCGCCTCCGTCTGCACGATCACGGTGAACGTGACGAGCAATACGGCCGGTGCGTACGTGAACGGCGCCGCCCAGGTGACCGCCATCGCCGGGATGTTGAACGGTGTCACGAACCAGACGCTCACCGTCACGC
The DNA here is from genome assembly GCA_016720855.1 of Betaproteobacteria bacterium. NCBI lineage: Bacteria > Pseudomonadati > Pseudomonadota > Betaproteobacteria > Betaproteobacteria bacterium. The sequence continues at coordinate 257,937 of JADKJU010000001.1, forward strand.
AGGCCTCCCTCACGAAGGCGTTCTCGCCGGCGACGATCCAGCCAGGGCGGGACCTCCACGCTCACCTTCACGCTCGCGAACGGGGCGGGCAACCCGGCGCAGTCGGGGATCACCTTTACCGACACGCTGCCGGCCAACGTGGTGATCGCCGGCACGCCGAACGTCGACCAGCTGCCCGAGCGGCACGGGCGTGGTCACGGCGACTGCCGGGACCGGCGTCATCACGGTGACCGGTGCCACGATGAATGCGGCGCAGGCCTCGTGCACGGTGACGGTGGACGTGACCAGCAACACGGCGGGGATCTACAACAACACCAACGCGGGGAACATCAGCGGGGCGGCCAACGTCACGACGACGGGGGTGAGCTCGACGCTCACGGTGCAGGCGCTGCCGACGCTCACGAAGGCGTTCAGCCCGACGACGGTGGGGGTGGGGCAGAACTCGGTGCTCACCTTCACGATCACGAACCCGGTCGGCGCACCGGCCAGGACGGCGCTCACCTTCACCGACGCGCTGCCGGCCGGCGCGGTGATCGGCACGCCCAATGGCCTCGTGAACGGCTGCGGCGGCGCGCCCACCATCACGGCGACGGCGGGGACGGGGACGATCACCATTGGCGGCACCGGGGTGAACGCCGCCATCGGCGCCTCCGCCTGCACGATCACGGTGAACGTCACTTCCGCGACGGTCGGCGCTTATGTGAACGGCGCCGCCCAGGTGACCGCCATCGCCGGGATGTTGAACGGTGTCACGAACCAGACGCTCACCGTCACGCAGGCCTCCCTCACGAAGGCGTTCTCGCCGGCGACGATCAACCAGGGCGGGACCTCGACCCTCACCTTCACGATCACGAACGGGGCGGGCAACCCGGCGCAGTCGGGGATCACCTTTACCGATACGCTGCCTGCCAACGTGGTGATCGCCGCGACGCCGGCGGTGACGAGTTCGTGCCCGTCGGGCACGGGCGTGGTCACGGCGACTGCCGGGACCGGCGTCATCACGGTGGCCGGTGCCACGATGAATGCGGCGCAGGCCTCGTGCACGGTGACGGTGGACGTGACCAGCAACACGGCGGGGATCTACAACAACACCAACGCGCGGGAACATCAGCGGGGCGGCCAACGTCACGACGACGGGGGTGAGCTCGACGCTCACGGTGCAGGCGCTGCCGACGCTCACGAAGGCGTTCAGCCCGACGACGGTGGGGGTGGGGCAGGAACTCGGTCCTGACCTTCACGATCAGCAATCCGGCCGGCGCACCGGCCAGGACGGCGCTCACCTTCACCGACGCGCTGCCGGCCGGTGCGGTGATCGGCACGCCCAATGGCCTCGTGAACGGCTGCGGCGGCGCGCCCACCATCACGGCGACGGCGGGCACCGGCACGATCACCATTGGCGGCACTGGCGTGAACGCCGCCATCGGCGCCTCCGTCTGCACGATCACGGTGAACGTGACGAGCAATACGGCCGGTGCGTACGTGAACGGCGCCGCCCAGGTGACCGCCATCGCCGGGATGCTCAATGGCGTCACGAACCAGACGCTCACCGTCACGCAGGCCTCCCTCACGAAGGCCTTCGCGCCGGCGACGATCAACCAGGGCGGGACCTCGACGCTCACCTTCACGCTCGCCAACGGCGCTGGCAACCCGGCGCAGGCGGGGATCAACTTCACCGACACGCTGTCGGCCAACGTGGTGATCGCCGCGACGCCGGCGGTGACGAGTTCGTGCCCGTCGGGCACGGGCGTGGTCACGGCGACTGCCGGGACCGGCGTCATCACCGTGACCGGTGCCACGATGAATGCGGCGCAGGCCTCGTGCACGGTCACCGTGGACGGACCAGCAACACGGCGGGGATCTACAACAACACCAACGTGGGGAACATCAGCGGGGCGGCCAACGTCACGACGACGGGGGTGAGCTCGACCCTCACGGTGCAGGCGCTGCCGACGCTCACGAAGGCGTTCAGCGCGGTGAACCTGGGTCTGGGGCAGGCGACGACGCTCACGTTCACGGTGACCAACACGGCGGGCGGGGCGGTCACCACCTGGGACCTCGTTCACGGACACGCTGCCGGCCGGCCTCACGATCGCCAACCCGCCGGTGCCGGCGACCAACGGGCAGTGCGGCACGCCGGCGTTCACGGCGGTGACGGCACGCAGCCCTTCACGGCCGCCTCGATCGCGTGAACGCGGGGCAGACTGCACGATCACGCTGACGGTGACGGGATCCACGCTGGGGGCCAAGGTGAACAGGGCGGCCCAGATCACGGCGATCTCGGGCATGACCAACGCGGTCACGAACCAGACGGTGACCGTCACGCAGGCATCCCTCACCAGGCCTTCGCGCCGGCGACGATCAACCAGGGCGGGACCTCGACGCTCACCTTCACGATCACGAACGGGGCGGGCAACCCGGCGCAGTCGGGGATCAACTTCACCGACACGCTGCCGGCCAACGTGGTGATCGCCGCGACGCCGGCGGTGACGAGTTCCTGCCCGAGCGGGACGGGGGTGGTCACGGCGGCCGCCGGGACCGGCGTCATCACGGTGACTGGCGCCACGATGAACGCGGCGCAGGCCTCGTGCACGGTGACGGTCGATGTCGTCGAACATCGCGGGGACGTACAACAACACGAACGCCGGCAACATCACGGCCACGCAGCGGGTGGACACCACGGGGGTGAGCTCGACGCTGACGGTGCAGGCACTGCCCACACTCACGAAGGCGTTCAGCCCGACGACGGTGGGGTGGGGCAGAACTCGGTGCTCACCTTCACGATCACGAACCCGGCGGGCGCCCCGGCCAGGACGGGGCTCACCTTCACCGACACGCTGCCGGCCGGGCTGGTGATCAGCACGCCCAACGGCGTGGCGGGCACCTGCAGCAGGACGCCGACGATCACGGCCACGGCAGGCGCCGGTGTCTTCACGGTGGGCGGGACGGGGTGGACGCGGCCGTGGGGGCCTCGACCTGCACGATCTCCCTCAACGTGACGACAAGCAATACGGCCGGCGCCTACGTGAACGGCGCCGCTCAGGTGACCGCCATCGCCGGGATGTTGAACGGTGTCACGAACCAGACGCTCACCGTCACGCAGGCATCCCTCACGAAGGCCTTCGCGCCGGCGACGATCAACCAGGGCGGGACCTCGACCCTCACCTTCACGATCACGAACGGGGCGGGCAACCCTGCGCAGTCCGGCATCAACTTCACGGACACGCTGCCGGCCAACGTGGTGATCGCCGGCACGCCGAACGTCACGACCAGCTGCCCGAGCGGCACGGGCGTGGTCACGGCGACTGCCGGGACCGGCGTCATCACGGTGACCGGTGCCACGATGAGCGCCGCCCAGGCCTCGTGCACGGTGACGGTGGACGTGACCAGCAACACGGCGGGGATCTACAGCAACACCAACGCCGGCAACATCTCGGCCACGCAGCGGGTGGACACCTCGGGGGTGAGCTCGACCCTCACGGTGCAGGCGCTGCCGACGCTCACGAAGGCGTTCAGCCCGACGACGGTGGGGGTGGGGCAGAACTCGGTCCTGACCTTCACGATCAGCAATCCGGCGGGCGCACCTGTCCGCACCGGTCTTACCTTCACGGACGCGCTGCCGGCCGGCGCGGTGATCGGTACGCCCAATGGCCTCGTGAACGGCTGCGGCGGCACGCCCACGATCACGGCGACGGCGGGGACGGGGACGATCACCGTCGGCGGCACGGGCGTTAACGCCGCCATCGGCGCCTCCGTCTGCACGATCACGGTGAACGTGACGAGCAATACGGCCGGTGCGTACGTGAACGGCGCCGCCCAGGTGACCGCCATCGCCGGGATGTTGAACGGTGTCACGAACCAGACGCTCACCGTCACGCAGGCCTCCCTCACGAAGGCGTTCTCGCCGGCGACGATCAGCCAGGGCGGGACCTCCACGCTCACCTTCACGCTCGCGAACGGGGCGGGCAACCCGGCGCAGGCGGGGATCACCTTTACCGACACGCTGCCGGCCAACGTGGTGATCGCCGGCACGCCGAACGTCACGGCCAGCTGCCCGAGCGGCACGGGCGTGGTCACGGCGACTGCCGGGACCGGCGTCATCACGGTGACCGGTGCCACGATGAATGCGGCGCAGGCCTCGTGCGGTGACGGTGGACGTGACCAGCAACACGGCGGGGATCTACAACAACACCAACGCGGGGAACATCAGCGGGGCGGCCAACGTCACGACGACGGGGGTGAGCTCGACCCTCACGGTGCAGGCGCTGCCGACGCTCACGAAGGCGTTCAGCCCGACGACGGTGGGGGTGGGGCAGAACTCGGTCCTGACCTTCACGATCAGCAATCCGGCGGGCGCACCTGTCCGCACCGGTCTTACCTTCACGGACGCGCTGCCGGCCGGCGCGGTGATCGGTACGCCCAATGGCCTCGTGAACGGCTGCGGCGGCGCGCCCACGATCACGGCGACGGCGGGCACCGGCACGATCACCATTGGCGGCACGGGCGTGAACGCCGCCATCGGCGCCTCCGCCTGCACGATCACGGTGAACGTTACTTCCGCGACGGCCGGCGCCTATGTGAACGGCGCCGCCCAGGTCACCGCGATCTCGGGCATGACCAACGGCGTCACGAACCAGACGCTGACGGTGCTGAACCGCCCGACTGTCGCGAAGAACTTCGGAGTGGCTTCGATCGCGTCGGGTGGAACGACGACCCTCTCCATCACGCTGTCCAACAGCAACGGCGTCGCCGTGACCGGCGTAGCGTTCACGGACGTGTTCCCGGTGGTGCCGGGGGCAATGACGCTCGCCAACACAACGGTCACGAATACCTGCGGCGGCGCGGTGGCCGACAGTGGCGCGGGTGTCCTCAACGTGGGTGACGCGGGCATCCAGCTCACGGGCGGTACGATTCCCGCGGGCAGCGCCTGCACAGTCACCGTCACGATCACCGCCGCCGCGCCAGGTACCTACACGAATACGCTGGCAGCCGGCGCCGTCTCGAGCGCCAATGCCGGCACCAATGCGGCGCCTGCCAGCGCGAACCTGCTCGTCTCGGCCGCGCCGGCCATCGGGAAGGCGTTCGCGCCTGCCGCGATCGCCGCGGACGCCACCTCGACCATCACGTTCACGCTCACCAATGCCAACGGCATCGCGCTCACGGCGGCGACCTTCACGGACACGCTGGCCAACATGGCGATCAGCGCCAACGCAGCCGCGGGCGGCACGTGCGCGGGCGCGGCCGGCAATGCATTCACGGCCGGCCAGACGGCACTCTCCGTCGCGGGGCTCACGATCCCGGCGAGCGGTTCGTGCACCGTGACCGTGGTGGTCACGAGCGACATCCCTGGCGTACAACCCAACCAGGCGTCCGGGGTCGCGTCGGCGGAAGCGGTGACGGGCGCGGCTTCCAACATCGCGACGCTGACGGTGGGGGCAGCATCACCGACGATCTCCAAGGCTTTCGCGCCGGCAACGATCGCCTCCGACGGCACGTCGACGATGACCTTCACGCTTTCGAATGCCAACGGGATCGCGCTCACTTCGGCGGGATTCACGGACGCGCTCACGAACATGGCGATCTCGGTGGCCGGTGCGGCGGGCGGCACTTGCGTCGGGGCGGCAGGAAACGTCTTCGTGGGCGGGCAGGCGGCCCTGACCCTGTCCAATCTCACGATCCCCGCCAATGGCTCGTGCACGGTCACCGCGGTGGTGACGAGCGACCGGCCGGGCACCCACAACAACACCACCTCTGGGCTTTCGAGTGCGCAGGCGCCGGTCGGCCCGGTGTCGAACACGGCGACCCTGACGGTCAACGCCGCTGCGCCGACGATCGCAAAGGCGTTCTCGCCCGCGATCATCGCCGCGGGCGCGTCGTCGACAGTGACGTTCACGCTCACGAACACGCTGGGTGTCGCTCTCACGGCCGGGGCCTTCACCGATACGCTGGCGAACATGGCGATCGTGTCCACCGGGCCCGCCGCCGGTACTTGCGGTGGCGCGGCCGGCAACGGGTTCACCGCCGGGGACACGGCGCTTTCCTTCACCGGGATCACGGTGCCCGCCAATGGATCCTGCACTGTGACCGTGGTCGTCACGAGCAATCTTCCCGGAGCGCACAACAACACGACGTCGGTCTTCACCAGCGCCGAGGCGCCGGCGAGCGCCGTATCCAACACGGCGACCCTCACGGTATCGGCCGTGGCACCGGTCATCACCAAGGCCTTCACGCCCGCGGCGATCACGTCGGACGGGGCGTCGACAATCACGCTCACGATCACCAACCCGCTCGGCACCCCGCTCACGTCGGCCGGCTTCACCGACGCGCTCGCGAACATGTCGGTCGCCGCGGCCGGGGCGGCGGGAGGCACCTGCGCGGGCGCCGCCGGGAACTTCCTCATCGCTGGCCAGAGCGCCGTCGCCATCACCGGTCTCACCGTGCCCGCCTCGGGCTCCTGCACGGTGACCCTGGTGGTCTCCAGCGACATTCCGGGCGTGCATCCGAACCAGACCTCCGGCGTGTCCAGCACGGAGGCGCCTCTCGGCGCGGCCTCCAACAGCACGACCCTCACGGTGACGGCCTCGTCGCCGACGATTGCCAAGGCATTCTCGCCCGCCGGAATCATGCTGGGCACGACCTCCACGATCACCTTCACGCTCGCGAACGGCAACGGCATCCCGCTGACCGGCGCCGCGTTCTCCGACACACTCGCCAACATGCAGGTCAACGCCAATGGCGCGGCCGGCGGATCGTGTCCAGGGGCGGCGGGCAACGCGCTCACGGCGGGCCAGACGGGCCTCGCCTTCGTCGGCCTCACCCTGCCGGCCAACGGCTCGTGCACGGTCACGGTGGTGGTGCTCGGCAACGTGATCGGCACGCACCCGAACCAGGCGAGCGGCGTCTCGAGCGCCGAGGCGGCGACGGGCGCGGCCTCGAACATGGCCAATCTCACGGTCCAGCCCCAGCCGCCGACTGTCGCCAAGCAGTTCACGCCGACGAGCATCCTTGCCTCCATCGGTGTGTCGTCGCTCGTCGTCACGATCGGCAACCCGAACCCCATTGCGATCACTGTCACGTCCGTCACCGACAACTATCCGGGCGTCGTGGTGACCGCCGGTACGCCCGCCACCTCGACCACCTGCGCGGGCGGCGCGGTGACGAACTCCGCCACGTCGGTCACGTTGACCGGCGGCACCGTGCCGGCCAACGGCTCATGCACATTCCAGATCAATGTGTCGGCGCCCACGCAGGGGTCCTACACCAACACGATTCCCGTGGGCGCGCTCACGACGAGCGGCGGCTTCAATACCGTGGCCGCCAGCGCGACGCTCACCGTCGATCCGGTGGCCGACGTCCTGGTCGTCAAGACCGCGCCGGCGGCCGTCGGGTCCGGCCAACTGCTCAGCTACACGATCAACGTGGTCAACAACGGGCCGGACGCCGCCAATGGCGCGCAGGTCGCCGATACCGTCCCGGCGCAAGTCACGGGCGTGAGCGCGTCCTGCGGCGCGGCCACGGGCGGGGCAGTGTGCGGCGCGGTCAATGTCGCGGGCAACGTGGTGACCAGCACCATCACGACGCTGCCGGCGGGAGCGTCGGTCACCTTCACCGTCAGCGGCACGGCGACGGGCCTGGGAGCGACGTCGAACACCGCGACGGTGACGGCCCCCGCGGGCGTCTTCGACCCGGTCGCCGGAAACAATTCGTCCACGGCGAACACGACGATCCTGGCCCCGGACCTCACGATCGCCAAGACGCATGCGGGCAATTTCACCTCGGGCGTGAACGGCACCTACACGATCAGCGCGAGCAACGGCGCCGGATCGCTGGCCACGACCGGGGTCGTCACGGTCTTGGACACGCTGCCCGCCGGGCTCACCTATGTCAGCGGCTCGGGCGCCGGATGGACCTGCGGCGCGGCGGGGCAGGTCGTCACCTGCACCACCTCCAACGTGATCGCCGCCGGCACCTCGGCACCCGCCATCACGCTCACCGTGGCCGTTTCGTCGACAGCCATTCCGTCGGTGCTCAACATCGTCACGGTGAGCGGCGGCGGCGAGCCTGCGGCGGCGGCCAACAACAACACGGCCTCGGACAACACGATCGTCGTGGCAGCCGCGGTGAACACGTTTGCGCCGGACGGGGCGCAGACCGGTGTCCCCGGCTCGGTCGTGTTCTATCCGCACACGTTCAATGCCGGGCTCGCGGGCAGCGTCGCGTTCTCGACCACCGCGGTGGCCACGCCGGCGGTGCCGGGATGGTCGCAGACGATCTACCGCGACACGAACTGCAACGGTGCGCTCGACGGTGCCGAAGGGGCCGCGCCACTCGCCGGGCCCGTCGCCACGGTTGCCGGGGCCGCGGTTTGCATCATCGTGCGCGACAGCATTCCCGGGGCCGCGCCCTACAACGCCCAGAACGTGATTGCGGTGACCGCGACGTTCAACGGGGCGCAGACCTACGTGCGCACGGATACCACGACGGTCGGCGCGGCGGCCGGGGCGGGGCTCACGCTCGCCAAGACCGTGCGCAACGTCACGCAGGGCAGTCCCGCGGGAACGTCCGGCACGGCGCTGCCCAACGACATCCTCGAGTACACGATCACCTACACCAACACGAGCGCGGGCCCGGTCTCGGCGATTGTCGTCACGGACGCCACCCCGTCGTTCACGCTGTACCAGTCGGGCGCCTGCGGCGCGCTGCCCGCGAGCATCACGGGCTGCGGCGTCACCACGCAGCCGGCCGTCAACGGCACGGGTTCGGTCATCTGGACGCTCACGGGAACGCTCCTCTCGGGTGGCAGCGGCTCCGTGTCCTACCAGGTCCGCGTGAGCAATTGAGCGCCGCCAGCGCGAACCCGTAGAATCGCCGGGTGCACACGGCAACGATCCCGCGGCCTGGCCCGCGCCTCCTCGGCGTCGCGCTCGTCGTCTTCTCCGCGGTCGCCTTTTCCGCGAAGGCGATCATCGTCAAGCTGGCCTACCGTCAGGGTATCGACGCCGTCACCCTGCTCGCCCTTCGGATGGCGATGGCGGCGCCGTTCTTCGTCGCCGTGGCCTGGTGGTCGAGCCGGAAAGGGCACGCCGTGGCGCTCAAGCGGGCGGACTGGCGGGCCATCGTCTTCCTCGGGATGGTCGGGTACTACCTCGCGAGCCTCTTCGACTTCATCGGCCTGCAGTACATCACCGCCGCGCTCGAGCGCCTGGTGCTGTTCCTCTATCCCACCTTCGTGGTGCTCATCTCGGCCGCGTTGTACGGCCGCATCATCGTCGGACGCGACGTGGCGGCTCTGGTCCTTTCCTACGCAGGCATCGCCCTCGTCTTCGCCAACGACCTGGCCACCCGGCAGGAGAACGTGCTGGCGGGCGCCTTGTGGGTGGGACTGTCGGCGTTCTGCTATGCGGTGTACCTGATCGGCAACGGGCGAATGGTGAAGAAGATGGGAAGCGTCCTCTTCGCGAGCCTGGCCTCGGTCGTTTCCTGCGTGGCGGTGGTGTCGCACTACTTCGTCGTCCGCGAGGCGCCGCTGCTGTGGACCCAGCCGGCGGCGGTCTACGGGCTCACCTTCGTGATGGCGGTTTTCTCCACCGTGCTGCCCGTGATTCTCATGTCGGTCGGAATCCGGCTGATCGGCTCCAGCCACGCCTCCATGCTCGGGACCGTGGGGCCGGTCGCCACGATCGTCCTGGGCTTGGTCTTTCTCGACGAGCCCATCACCGCCATCCAGTTGGCCGGCGCCGCGCTGGTCATGGCGGGTGTGCTGGCGATTTCCCTCGCCAAGGCGCCGCGGAAGGGGGATTAGGAAAGGGGGCAGCGTGAGGGACGGCTCCGCGACGTTTTCGTCAAGGGGCTGTTCCTCAGGCTGTTTGCCCTTCATCGCTGTTCCCTTTTCTTGATCCGCCTCAAACCCGGTGCCGGTCCGGATTGCTGCGCTGCGATATACTTTTGCGGGGCCGTTGTCGAGGGCGCGAGGAGTGCCGGGCGGCGGCCGGAAAGCCCGCATTTCAATCGAGAAGACCCCTGAAGGAGACCCCATGAAGAAGCCCATGCGAGTAGCCGTCACCGGCGCTGCCGGCCAGATCGGCTACGCCCTGCTGTTCCGGATCGCCAGCGGCGAGATGCTCGGCAAGGACCAGCCCGTGATCCTGCAACTGCTCGAGATCCCGGACGAGAAGGCGCAGAAGGCCCTCAAGGGCGTGATGATGGAACTGGATGACTGCGCCTTCCCGCTGCTCGCGGGGATGGCCGCGGCCTCCGATGCCAAGGTCGCGTTCAAGGACGTGGACGTGGCGGTCCTCGTAGGGGCGCGACCGCGCGGGCCGGGCATGGAGCGCAAGGACCTGCTGGAGGCCAACGGCGCCATCTTCACCGTGCAGGGCAGGGCGCTGGACGAAGGCGCGTCGCGCAACGTGAAGGTGCTGGTGGTCGGCAACCCGGCGAACACCAATGCCTACATCGCCATGAATAGCGCGAAAGGTCTCTCGCCCGCCTGTTTCACCTCGATGATGCGGCTGGACCACAACCGCGCGGCCTCGCAGCTGGCGGCGAAGACCGGCAAATCGGTGGATTCCTTCGAGAAGCTGGTCGTCTGGGGCAACCATTCGCCCACGATGTACCCGGACTACCGCTTTGCCACCGCCGGCGGTCAGTCCGTGAAGGCACTGGTGAACGACGACGCCTGGTACAAGGACACCTTCATCCCCCTGGTGGGCAAGCGAGGCGCGGCGATCATCGAGGCGCGCGGGCTTTCGTCGGCCGCGTCTGCCGCCAACGCGGCGATCGATCACGTGCGTGACTGGGCGCTCGGATCCAGCGGCAAGTGGGTCACGATGGGCGTGGTTTCCGACGGCTCCTACGGCATTCCGGAAGGCGTGATGTACGGCTTCCCGTGCACGACGGCCAACGGCCAGTACCAGATCGTGAAGGGGCTCGAGATCGACGAGTTCTCGCGCCAGCGCATGGACAAGACGCTCGCGGAACTCGAGGAAGAGCGCGCCGGGGTCAAGCACCTTCTGGGCTGACGCTTGTGCGCCCGAAGGGCGCGGCGGCACGAAATGAAACGGGGCGGCCAGGGCCGCCCCGTCTCTCTTGAGGCTTTCGCGCGGGGATGCCGCGCGCAGTCAGGCTTAGCAGCCGCCCTTCTTCTTCTTGGCGTCGGCAGCGGGCTTCTCGTCCATCTTGGCGGCATCAGCCTTGGGATCGGCAGCCTTGGCGGTGGCCTTGGCGGCCTTGGGGTCGGCAGCCTTGGCGGTGGCCTTGGCGGCCTTGGGGTCGGCAGCCTTGGCGGTGGCCTTGGCGGCCTTGGGGTCGGCAGCCTTGGCGGTGGCCTTGGCGGCCTTGGGGTCGGCAGCCTTGGCGGTGGCCTTCGCGTCCTTGGGGTCGGCAGCCTTGGCAGCATCGGCCGTGGCAGCCTCGGCCTTGGCGGCAGGGGCGGCAGCCTTGTCCAGCGCAAAAACGGCAGGGGCCTGCGCCATCACAAACGCCCCGGCAACCAGGGCAGCGAGCAGCTTCTTCATCAGTAAATCTCCGGAATCATAGTGGGGGAATGTGCGCTCTACTTGTTTTGGCGCGGCGCACACTATAGTGGAAACCGGGGGCACGTGCCGGGATTTCGCCGCTATTTCCGAGGCGAAACATCGTCGAAAAATCCCGGTTTGGCCTGCCGAAGCACGAAACCGGGGTCAATCGCCCGGACGCAGCCCGGAAAATCGCCGCTCGGCAGCGCTCATGCCCCATGCGGCCAGGGCCAGGAAGGCGATGAAGGCGAGCACGAACCAGCCCATCGGGATTCCGGAGAGGCCGGGCAGCGTCACGTCCGGATGGGCCGAGGTGGCGAGCCAGGTGTCGAACCCGGAGAGGAATTCCGCATAGGCATAGGAGGCGATGAAGATGCCGACGATGAAGGCGAGCCCGTCGAGCCGTCCGGTGGCGCACGAGGCGACCGCCGTGCCGGGGCAGTAGCCTCCGATCACGAAGCCCGCTCCGAACACCAGGCCGCCGATGATCGCAGCTGGGTAGTTCGATGGCTCGATGTAGAGCTCGGCCAGGTCCAGCATGCCCAGGGACGAGAGGATGAAGATCCCGGCCATCGCCGTCACGATCGCCGTGAACATCACCTTCACGACGGCCATGTCATAGAGGTAGAAGACCGCGACCAGCTTCTTCGCGCTGCCGAACCCGGCCTTCTCGAGGAAGAAGCCGAAGCCGATTCCGATGAGGACGGCGAGGCCCAGCGAGACGCCCTGGGTGAGTTCCATCGTCGAGGAAAGGGGAAACATCAGAGCCACTCCTTTCGAGCCATCCAGGCCACTGCGTAACCCGCGGCAAAGACGGAGAGCATGAAAACGAGGCTTCCCGCGTTGAGAATGGCGGCGCCCGTGAGGGCCTGGCCGCTCGTGCAACCGCGCGCGATCTTCGCGCCGATCCCGGCGATGATTCCGCCGACCAGGGCGAAAACGAGGCGCTGCCCGTTGGTGAGGCGGGGCCCCTTCTCCACGCTGATCGAGAATCGCCCGGCGGCGTAACCGGAGACGGCCGCGCCGATGAAGGAGCCGATCACCAGGTACACGAGCCACGCGGTGAGCGGCGTGCCGCTGGCGAGGTAGCGGGCGTGGACGGCGCTCGCCTGGGCGTGCTCGGGCGAGAGGGTGTTCGCGATCCACGCGGCGACCGATGAGAACGCTCCCGTGGCGCCGAGCCCGCGACCCGCGATGAGGTAGGCCGAGAGCAGGACGAGGCCCAGCCCGAAGCCGGCGACGTAGGGGTTCCAGAACGGCGAGGGTGAGGACTTCGCCTCGACCCTGGAAGGCATGCCGGCTGCTGTCGTTGAGTTCATCGAGTGCCCCTTCTACATTCCGATGGCGGCGATCATGTGGCTCGCCTGGCCGGCGTTGACCATGACCCAGCGCAGCGAGAAGCCGCCGATAAGCACGAAGATCGCGGGAACAATCGAGTGCGGGATGCGATGCCCGAGTTCGAGGGCTTGCAGCACAAGCGGCGCGACGATGCCCACCGCGATGACGCCGCCCCAGAACACCAGAGCGTACTTGCCGGAAAGAAGCAGATCCACCGATGCGAGGTGCGAGGCCGAGCTGGACAGCAGCCCGATGAAGAGCAGGCCGATGAGCACGAGCTCGACCGCGAGGAAGCCGAGGTCCGCCTTGATGAGGCTGTCGGCCGTGCGCGGCTCCGGAGGGCGCTCACCCAACGGCTGCACCAGCATCGCGAACGCACCTGCGAGGAATCCGCGCGGGGCAGGGTGACGCGGCACGAGGCTTGCGACGAGGTGCACCATGGCGGCGGCCGCGGAAAGGCCGGAGAAGAGGAATAGCGGGCCGAGAACGGCGCTGTTCCAGAGCGGGCGCGCGACCATCGTGGAGAGCAGGATGCCGGTGTATATGCCCAGCCCGATGCCAAGGCCGACGTTGAGGACGCCGAGCGTCTTCACCTTGCCGGGGCTCGCGACAATCGCGTCCGACAGGCGCTGCAGCACGGGCAGGCGCTCGCCCAGCCACGGCCAGGCCTGCGGCAGCCGGATGAGGGCCGACACGAGGATCACCGGATAGACGAGCAGCAGGATCCAGGAGCCCCACGACATCGGCGACATCGGCTCGAAGGCCATGTAGACGCGGTACACGAAGAGCTTGTGCGAGAGGTCCAGGAACAACGCGCCCATGCCGAAGTTCATGAGCATGAAGCCCAGGATGGGCGTCTGCACGCTGTAGAAGCTCTCTGCGCGCTCGCCTTTCGCGAGCTTGAGCATGTTGATCCCCGCGAGGACCATCATGCCGGCGATCATGCCGCCGAAGAAGAGGTACACCGGGATCTCCCAGCTCCAGACCGAGAGCACCGGGTCCACGAACGGATTGTGGCGGGTGGTGGTGATTTCGAGCATGGTCGTGATCTCTCAGGTGAGGTAGAACACGCGGGGCTTCGTGCCGGCTTCCGGCAGCAGCGTGTGGTGCTTGCGCGAGGCGAGCAGCTGTCTCACGGCGCTCTTCGGATCGTCGAGGTCGCCGAAATGCATGCACCGCGTCGGGCAGACCGACACGCAGGCCGGATCCTTGCCCTCCTTCACGCGGTGCAGGCAGAAGGTGCACTTGTCGGCGTAGCCGTCGGGGTGGATGAAACGCGCGCCGTAGGGACAGGCAGCCAGGCAGGCCTTGCAGCCGATGCACATGTTGGCTGTCACCTGCACGGTCTTGCCGAACTCCTCCACGTGGCTCGCGCCCGTCGGGCAGCAGGTCACGCACGGCGGGTTGTCGCAGTGGTTGCAGCGTTCCGAGCGGATCTCCAGCGAGAGCGTCGGGAATTCCCCGCGCAGCTCCGTCACGATCCAGTCGCGGCAGTGGCCCTGCGGCACGTCGTTCTCGGTCTGGCAGGCGACCACGCAATCCATGCACCCCACGCACTTCAGGGTGTCGATGACCATTCCGAAGCGTGGCATCTCACGCCTCCTTTTCGAATGTGACGAAGTTCCGGTGGATGCTTGTGCCACCCATCAGCGGATCGACCTTGTAGCGCGTGTTGAGCTGCGCGGCGCTGGCGCCCTTCAGGTAGGCGCTCTTGAGCATCCTGTTCGTGTGGCCGAAGCCATAGACCATGTAGAGGGTGTCGGGCCGGATGCGCTGCGTCGCCTTCACCTTCACCCGGTTGGAAACCACGCCGTCCTGGTTCTTCAGCTTCACGTACTGGCCGTGCTTGAGTCCCGCCTTGGCCGCGGTCTGCGCGTTCACCCAGACCTCGTTCTCCTTCATGAGGTCGCGCAGCAATACGTTCGTCTGCGTGCGGCTGAACGTGTGCACGGGCGAACGTCCGGTGATGAGCGGGAAGTACCCGGCGGGCGCCGACTCGGGCGCGGTGTATTTCGGCACCGGGTCGAAGCCCGCCTTGGCGAGCTGGTCCGACCAGAACTCGACCTTCTTCGACGGCGTGTCGAAGGAAATCGCCGCACCTTCCTCGATGGTGATCGGTGTCTTTTCGCCCATCACGATCCCGTCCTTGCGGAACTTCGCGTAGTCGATGCCGCTCTTCTCGCAGCGCTTCGCGAGGTACTCGTCCATGTCCTTGAAGGGCATGAACTCGCCCACGCCCAGCCTGTCGGCGAGCTGCTTGGCGATCCACCACGCCGGCTTCTGTTCGGCGGGCGGGGGCACCACGGGCTGGCGAAGCGCCGCCCATCCCTGCCGGCCCCAGGCGACGTAGAGGTCGTCGTGACGCTCGAGGAACATGGCGTCGGGAAGCACCACGTCCGCGTATCCGGCGATCTCGCTGGGGTGTGTGTCCACGACCACCAGGAGGTCCAGCTTCGAGATCGCCTCGATCGTTTCCTTTTCGTTGGGCAGCGTCTGGACGAGGTTGGTCGCGTAAACAACCCAGCTCTTGATCGGGTAGGGCTTGCCGGTGATCGTCGCTTCGCGCAGGCCCGTGGTGACTTCCTCGTCGGCGAATGGCCACTTGTGGTCGGGGTTGTCGAGCTTGGGCTTGCCCGCGGCGGGGAATTTCGGGAACGGATAGCCGCCGACGCTCATGCCGGCCTGCAGGAAGAGGCCGCCCTTGCGGCCCCAGTTGCCCAGCAAGGCGTTCAGCAGTGCCGTCGCGCGGGCGCGCTGCGTGTCGTCGCCGTACCAGTTGACGCGCCGCCCGGGGTGGACGAGGGCGGCCGGCCTGTGGCTTGCGATCTCGCGCGCCGTGGCGCGGATGGTGGCCGCGGGGATTCCCGTCTCGGCTTCCGCCCACTCGGGCGTGTTCGGCGCGATGGCCGTGGCGAACTTGTCGAATCCGTGGCCGTATTTCGCAACGAAATCCCTGTCGTAGAGGCCTTCGGCCACGAGCACGTTCATCCATGCGAGCACGAGCGCTATGTCCGTGCCCGGCTTGATCGGGAGCCAGTACTTCGCCTTGCTTGCGGCCACCGAGTAGCGCGGGTCCACCACGATGATGGTGGCCTTGTTGGCGATCGCCTCGGCGAACTCCTGCACCTGCGTGTTGTGCATGTTCTCGCCCAGGTGCGTGCCGATGAGCACGAGGCACTTCGTGTTGGCGATGTCGGTGGGCTCCGGCGAACCCAGGCCCGTGCCGTAGGTCAGGAGGTAGCCCACGTCGCGCGGTCCGCGGCATTGCGCGAACGAGGGAGCCGCCTTGTTCACGCAGCCATAGGCGCGCATCACGTGCTCGAAGAAGCGCGCGCCCGTGCCGTGCTTCCACAGCGCGATCGACTCCGGGCCGTGCTCGGCGGCGATCTTCTTCATCTTTTCGGCGATGTGGTTCAGCGCCTCGTCCCACGTGACCGCCTTGAATTCCTCCTTGCCGCGCTCGCCGGTGCGGATGAGGGGTTTGGAGAGACGATCGGGGTCGTAGTGCGTGCCGACCGCGCCGGTGCCGCGCGGGCAGAGCCGGCCGCGGCTCATCGGGTCGAGCGGGTTGCCCTCGAACTTCCAGAGCTTGCCGTCGCGGACGTGGGCGATGCCGCCGCACTTCCAGAAGCACATTTCGCAGTAGGTGGCGATCGTCTCGACCTTGCCGGTCGGGGGCTTTGAGCCCATGGCCAGCGAGGAGACGACCGGTACCTGGGAGCCGACCGCGCCGGCCCCGAAGGTGGCAGCGGAGATCTTGAGAAATCGCCTGCGGGAGAGGGGTTCCATCACGGCCTCGTGTCGAGGGGGGAATGGCCCATTTAATCCCGAGTTCAATTAGCCCATGCTGATATAGGTCAAGGGGGTGGCGCCTCTGAAAAACGGCCGTCAGTCGCCTAGTTCTCCTCGGCAGCGAGCACGGCGGCGGTCACGGCCATTGCCACGGCAAGGCCCATGGCGACCAGCGCGGACGGCGTGTTCGGCTGCAGTCGCGCGAGGTCGAGAAATCCTTGCACGACCGAGGTCCCGGCCGGCGCGAGCGCCCAGGCAAGGACGCTGCCGATCGCGGCCGAGCCGAGCACGAGGGCCGGCCGAAACCAGGCACGGGAAAGCCGGCGGGGCGGAAGCGCGCGCTCGATGCGAAGCGAGAAGCCGTCATCGGGAACGGCACGGCGCCCATCTTCGCGCAGCCGCCGGTCGATGGCATCGTGCCGGGTTTCGTTCATCGAAAGTCCTCGCCGAGTTTCGCGCGCAGCTTCGCCTTGCCGCGCAGGATGTGGGTCTTCACGGTGCCGAGCGGGATGCCCAGCGCCACGGCGGCTTCCTCGTGGCTCAAGTCCGCGTAGTAGCAGGCGGTGATCGCGGCACGCTCACCATCGGACAGGCTCCCCAGGGCGTGCTCGAGGTCGATGCGCTCGACAGCCGGCACGGTGTGCGCGGATTCCTCGGCAACGGGCGCGTTGTCCTGGTCATCGAGCAGGACCTCGCGACGCCTGCGCGCCTCCGAGAGCCAGGCATTGAAGGCGATGCGGTAGATCCAGGTCGAGAAGCGGGCATCGAAGCGGAACGAGCGCAGGTTTCACCACGCAAGGAGGAAGGTCTCCTGCGCGAGGTCGTCGGCAAGCCCGTGGTCGCCCCTGGCCAGGCGCCGCAGCACCGAGCGAACCATCGATTGGTGGCGGCGCACCAGACGCGTGAATGCCTGGCGGTCGTCGCGGGCGACGATGGCCAGGACGAGTTCCGAATCGGCCGGTTCCGGCCGGTCGTTCATCGGGGCTGGCGCGAAGGCCCGGGGCGCTCGAACGGGCGCGAGTCGATCTTCCAGGCCACGAGGAGCGCAATGCCCATGAGCCCGGGGATGAGCCCGATGGACCACGGGAAGCCCCGCTCCCAGAAGAAGACGGAAAGCGCGATCCCGAGCGCGAGGAGCACCAGGCCCCCCTTCGGGCTCGGGCGAATTTCGGGCGGGTGGAGCAGTTCCGGCGGGACCGGCAGCCCCTTTTCCGCAAGCTTCAGGATCGTCTCCTGCTGCATGCGGTTTCGGTGGTGCTTGTACACGAGGATGATCGCGATGACGACGAGCGGCAGGCCGAAGCTGGCCAGCATCGCCGTCATGGCGACCACGGCTTCCGAGGTTTCCATGGCTGACTCCTGGGGCTGAAGCGTCCCACATTGTCGGGTTTGGCCCGCGCGCCGGGCAAATCGCCGTTCGGGGGGAGGGATATCCATGCTCCTGTGACGCACCCGGAGCCGCCCGTGGATTCAGGCCGATCCCCGGCAGTGTCAGCCGGCCAGCTCCTCGGCCACGCTCTCGGTGGCGGTGGGCTCCTGCGGCGGTGTGAGGGTCTTCATCCGGGCGAGAGGCGAGGTCCACGCAACGAGCGGGATCATCGCCAACGCCCCGGCGCCAGCCAGCAGGATGGTTACCCTGAGGCCCCAGTGCTCCGCGATCCAGCCGCCGGCAAGCCCTCCCAAGGGAGCCGTGGCCACGGTGAGGCAGATCATCGTCGCCGTGACGCGCCCCAGCAGCCGGTCCGGCGTCACCGTCTGGCGCAGCGTGAGGTAATTGATGAAGAAGGTCATCGCGGAGAAGTCGAGCAGGAAAAGCCCCAACCCGAAGATCACGGAGGCGACGACATGTCCTCCCGACGCGGCGCCCAGCACAAGCCAGGCGACACCGGTGCCGCCCAGGGCCACGAGCATCGTCGGGCCGAACCCGTAGCGGGCGTTGAGCGGGCCGACGGCGCCCGCGGCCGCGAAGGAACCCACGCCGGCGAGCATGAACAGCACGCCCACGTGCCCGGCCGAAAAGCCCAGTTCGCGGGCCGCGAAGAGGATCACGACGGCGACGAAGGCATGACGGAACATCTGCCACGCGGCGAGCGCCCAGGCCAACGCGCGCAGCAGGCGGTTGCGCCACACCGCCATCAACCCTTCGCCGATTTCGCGCCAGATGCTTTCGCCCGACACCTTCGGCGCATCGGTGGCCGCGGGCGGGATGCCGCGCAGCATCCAGGCGGAGACGATGAACGACAGCGCGTCCAGCAGGATGGCGATGGGGGCGGTGAGCCACTGGATCATGGCCCCCGCCATGCCCGGGCCCACGAGCTGCGCGGCGGAATCGGAGAGCCCTATCTTTGCGTTGGCTTCGACGAGGTTCTCGCGCCCCACACGCTCGGTCATGAAGACCTGGTAGGCGGGCCAGCCGATCACCGAGCCCACGCCCACGAGGAACCCCGCCGCGTAGAGCACCGGCATGGACAGCACGCCCAGCCAGGCGCACACGGGCACCGCGGCGAGGGCGAGGCCGCGGCCGAGGTCCGCCCAGATGATCACCGGCAGTTTCCTGGTTCGATCGACCAGCACCCCGGCGAAGAGCCCGAAGAAGGGATAGGGAAGCGCTTCGAGGGCCGTGAGCACGCCGACCTCGAACGGCGTGGCGTTGAGCACCAGCGCCGCCGTGAGGGGGAGGGCGAGGAACGTCACCTGGCCGCCGAAGTGCGTGATCGTGAGCGAACCCCAGAGCTTCACGAAGTCGGGGTTGCGCCACAGGCCGGTGAGCCAGCGCCGCGGGTGAAATCTGGAGAGCAACGTATTCATCGTTTCTGTCGTCCGGCCTCTTGGGCCGGCGTCGCGTTCCTTCGCCCGGCCCGCGCGGGGGTCGCGCAGGGCGGTGCGGAAACGGCGCAGGGGGAATGGCGCGCAATTATATCGAGGGCGCCGGAGTCCGGACAGCCGGGGTTTGTTAAGATCCGTCCTGCAATCCTGCCTGACCCCGCCACGACTCCCGGAGCCCTGAAATGTTCGGCCGCCTGCTACCCAAGGAGGGACGCTTCTACGACCTCTTCAACGCCCATGCCGAGCAGGTATTGCGCGCCGGCCGCGAGCTGGTCGTGCTCTTGCAGGCCTTCCCGAACGTGGAGCCTCACGCGCGCCTGATCGACGAGGCCGAGCACTCCGCCGACCGCATCACGGCCGAGGCGATGCGGCTGCTGCACAAGACCTTCATCACCCCCATCGACCGCGACCAGATTCACGGCCTGGTGAACGCGATGGACGACATCTGCGACCTGATCCAGGACGTGACCGAGTCGATCACCCTCTACGACATCCGCGCGATCACGCCGGAGACCACGCGGCTCGCCGACATCGGCCTCAAGTGCTGCGAGCGGGTGAAGGACGTCATCGCGCTTCTCGGGCAGGACGGGCAAGGCGAGGCGGTTCTCAAGACGTGCGACGAGATCGACCGCCTCGAGAGCGATGCGGACCGGGTGCTGCGGTCCGCGATCTCGCGGCTGTTCCGCGAGGAGCAGGACGTGCGCGAGATCATCAAGATGAAGGTGATCTACGAGCAGCTGGAGGCCATCACGGACCGCTGCGAGGACGTGGCGAACCTGGCAGAGGGCATCGTCCTGGAAAACTCGTGACGCCGCGGCGCCACTCACCATGAGCGGTCTCGAAATCGGCTTCGGCACCCTGGCGCTGCTGGTGGCGCTGGCGCTCGCCTTCGACTTCATGAACGGGCTGCACGACGCGGCCAATTCCATCGCGACCGTGGTGTCGACGGGCGTTCTCAAGCCCCAGCACGCAGTCGCGTTCGCGGCTGCATTCAACTTCATCGCGATCGCGGTCTTCCAGCTGAAGGTCGCGTCCACGGTGGGCAAGGGCATCGTCGATCCCGTCGTCGTCGACCAGTACGTGATCTTCGGCGCCCTCGTCGGGGCGATCGCCTGGAACGGCATCACCTGGTGGTGGGGGCTGCCGTCGAGTTCCTCGCACGCGCTCATCGGCGGCCTCATGGGGGCCGTGGTCGCCAAGGCTGGCGTGGGGCCGCTCATCGGCAGCGGGATCGGCAAGACGGTTCTCTTCATCTTCGTCTCACCTGCGCTCGGGTTCCTGCTCGGGTCGCTGCTCATGCTCGCGGTGTCCTGGGGTTCCCGCTACACGACGCCGGCGCGGATGGACCGATGGTTCCGGCGGGCGCAACTCGTGTCTGCTTCCCTCTACAGCCTGGGGCACGGGGGCAACGACGCGCAGAAGACGATCGGCATCATCTGGCTGCTTCTGATCTCCGCCGGGGTCACCGGGGCGAACGAGTCGGTGCCGGCATGGGTCATCGTGTCGTGTTACGTGTCCATCGCCATGGGGACACTCTTCGGGGGGTGGCGGATCGTGAAGACGATGGGCCAGCGCATCACCAAGCTCAAGCCCGTCGGCGGCTTCTGCGCGGAGACGGGCGGCGCCATCACGCTTTTCGTCGCGACCGGATTGGGCATCCCCGTTTCCACGACGCACACGATCACCGGTGCCATCGTCGGCGTGGGAGCCACGCGAAAGATGTCGGCGGTGCGCTGGGGCGTGGCCGGCGGGATCGTCTGGGCGTGGGTCTTCACCATTCCGGCGACGGCGTTCATCTCCGCCGTTGCGTGGTGGGCCGGCCAGTACATCCTGTAGCGGTTCAGCCGGGGTCGCCTGGCGGCCTCAGGTAGCGCGCGTCGTCGAAGGTCACCATCCAGCGCGGCTCGTACACCACGAAGATCGCGGTGAGGATTCCGGAGAGGAATGCCTCTGCCCATCCGAGCAGCAGGCCGTAAGGCAAGAACCCGGCGGCGAGGCTGTCCCACGCGGCCGTTCCGACGGCATAGTGCGCGGCAGCCGCCATGGCGACGGTGGCCACGAAGGTGGCGCCCGGCGCGAAGAACCCCGCGAGGAAGATGTAGGTGAACACGTTCCGCGGAAGCCATCGATCGGCTGCCAGGCGAAGTGCATCGAGAATCGTGACGGGCAGCCAGGCGGCCAGCAGCCACGTGGCACCGGCCCCCGCCCAGTCGCCGCCCCGCCAGAGCAACACGGCGAACACGGCCGGCGCTCCGGCCACGGCCGCCAGATCGCGCCCGAACATCAGGGCCACGAGGGGCGTGGCGAGGAGGTGAACCGCGGGGCCGCCCCCCAGCCGCGCGCAGAGCGACCAGGCCAGCGCGATGGCAAACGCGGCGCCGATCCAGCCGTGCAGGCGGAAGCCGTCGGCCAGGAGGTGCCATGGCGCGCGCCTCGCGGCCCGTGCCAGCAGGACCGCGGCGACGATGCCGGTCGTAATGGCCCAGCCGGCGGGCAGCGGGGTGCCGAGGAAGTCTATGGTGCGGTCAGGCGGCCACGAGTTCGCGCAGCACGAAGGGCAGGATGCCGCCGTGCAGGTAGTAGTCCACCTCGATGGGCGTGTCGATCCGCAGCAGCACCGGCACTTCCTTCCTCGTGCCGTCCTTGCGGTGGATGACGAGCGTCACGTCCATCTGCGGCTTGATCCCCTTCTCGAGGCCCGTGACGTCGATCGTCTCGTCGCCCTTGATGCCCAGCGACTCCGCCGAGTCCGACCCCTTGAACTGGCAGGGCAGGACCCCCATGCCGACGAGGTTGGAGCGGTGAATGCGCTCGAAGCTGCGCACCACCACGGCCTTCACGCCCAGGAGCTGCGTGCCCTTGGCTGCCCAGTCGCGCGACGACCCGGTGCCGTACTCCTCGCCGCCGAAGACGACCGTCGGCGTTCCCTCGGCCACGTACTTCATGGCGGCGTCGTAGATCGGCATCTGCTCGCCGGAGGGCTGAAACAGCGTGACGCCGCCTTCGACGCGCGTCCCGTCCGCCTTCGGAGGAAGCATCAGGTTCTTCACGCGCACGTTGGCGAACGTGCCCCGCATCATGACTTCGTGGTTGCCGCGGCGCGCGCCGTAGCTGTTGAAGTCCGCTTTCATCACGCCGTGGCCGATGAGGTACTTTCCGGCGGGGGAAGTGTCCTTGATCGATCCCGCGGGCGAGATGTGGTCCGTGGTGACGGAATCGCCGAAGATGCCCAGCAGGCGCGCCCCTTTCACGTCCTTCGCGGTGCCCGCGCTCATCCCGAACCCCTGGAAGAACGGCGGTTCGGCGATGTAGGTCGACGTGGGCCAGCTGTAAACCTGGCCCGTGGCCGAGGCGATGCCCTTCCAAAGCGGGTTGGTTTCCGCCAGGTTCGTGTACATCCGCCTGAAGACCGCGGGGTCCGTGGCGAATTTCATGAGGGACTGCACCTCATCGGAGGAGGGCCAGATGTCCTTCAGGTACACCGGGCCGTCCTTGCCCTGGCCGACGGGATCCTTGTCGAGGTCCTTGAGCACCGTGCCGGCGATCGCGAAGGCGACGACCAGCGGGGGGGAGGCGAGGAAATTGGCGCGGATGTTGGCGTGGATGCGCGCCTCGAAATTTCGGTTGCCCGAAAGGACCGCAGCGCAAACGAGGTCGTTGTCCACGACCGCCTTCTCGATCGGTTCGGCGAGCGGGCCCGCGTTGCCGATGCAGGTGGTGCACCCGTAGGCGGCGACGCTGAAACCCAGCTTCTCGAGCGAAGGCAGCAGGCCGGCCGCCGTAAGGTATTCGGTCACGACTCGCGAGCCGGGCGCGAGCGACGTCTTGATGTGGGGCTTGACGGTGAGGCCTTTCTCGACCGCCTTCCTCGCGAGCAGTCCCGCGGCGATGAGCACGCTGGGGTTCGAGGTGTTGGTGCAGGAGGTGATCGCGGCGATGAGGACGTCGCCGGAGCCCAGATCCGTCCCGTCGCCGACCTTCACGCGCCGGGCGAGGTCATCCGCCTTCTTCGAGAAGCCGTTCTGCGCGACCGGCGCGGAGAAGAGCTGCGTGAACTTCGCCTTGAGGTTGCCCAGGTCGATGCGGTCCTGCGGGCGCTTGGGGCCGGCGACCGAGGGCCGGATCGAGTCGAGGTCCAGTTGCAGCACCGCCGAATAGTCGATGTCGCCCTTCTTCGGCATGCCGAAGAGGCCCTGCGCCTTGAAGTACGCCTCGAGGGCCGAGACCTCCTCGGTGGTGCGCCCGGTATTGCGGAAGAACTCGATCGTGCGCGCGTCGACCGGGAAGAAACCCATGGTCGCGCCGTATTCGGGCGCCATGTTCGCGATGGTGGCGCGGTCGGTGACGGCGAGCGTCTCGGCGCCCTCGCCGAAGAACTCGACGAACTTGCCCACGACCTTGGCCTGGCGCAGCATTTCCGTGACCGAGAGCGCGAAGTCCGTCGCGGTCACGCCTTCGCGCAGCTTCCCGGTGATGTTCACGCCGACCACGTCGGGAGTGAGGAAATACACGGGTTGGCCGAGCATGCCCGCTTCCGCCTCGATGCCGCCCACGCCCCAGCCCACCACCCCGATGCCGTTGATCATGGTGGTATGGCTGTCGGTGCCCACGAGCGTGTCGGGGTAATACAGGCCGGCCTTCTGGAACACGCCACGCGCCAGGTACTCGAGGTTCACCTGGTGCACGATGCCGATGCCGGGGGGCACGACCTTGAAGGTGTCGAAGGCCTGCATGCCCCACTTCATGAACTCGTAGCGCTCGCGGTTGCGGCCGAACTCGAGCTTCATGTTGAGATCGAGCGCGTCGGGGCCGCCGTAATGGTCGATCTGCACCGAATGGTCCACGACGAGGTCCACGGGAACCAGGGGCTCGATCATCTTGGGATCCCTGCCCATCTTCGCGGCGACCCCGCGCATCGCGGCAAGGTCGGCCAGCAGCGGCACGCCCGTGAAATCCTGCAGCACGATCCGGGCGAGGACGAAGGGAATCTCGTCGGTGCGCGCGCCGGTCGCGCTCCAGCCTGCCAGCTGCTTCACGTGCTCCTCGCCCACCTTCTTGCCGTCCATGTTGCGCAGCACCGACTCGAGCACGATGCGGATGGAAACCGGCAGGCGCTTCACGTTGGGGAAAGTCTCGGCGAGCGCAGGCAGGGAATAGAACTGGCCGGTCTTGCCTGCGGCGGGCACGAAGGTCTTGAGGGTATTGAACGCGTTGTGGGGCATGGTCGTCTCGGCTCGTTGTCGATGGGTTTGCTGCAGGGCGGGTTACTTCTGCCCGGTCGGTCGGATCTGCACGTCGTATTCGAGGCCCTTGTCGTCGCGGCACACGCCGCCGCCGGTGCGGCCGCTGCCGCCGCGCAGCTCGCAGCGAAGCCCCGCTCCGTCGGCTGAACGCAGGAGGGCCTTGGCCTCGCCGCCCTGGGGATTGTCCATGCTGACGACACCACCCATGCCAAAGCCGCCGCCGTAACCGCCGCGACGGTAGCCGTAGCCCCCCGAAACATAGCCGGTGGTGCGGTCGGCAACGACCTCGACCCAGCTGCCGGAATAGGTGACGCCCTCGATGGTGATCGACATGCCGCCCTCCGATCCGCCGGAATCCTCGGCAAGGCCCTGGTAGAGCTTGCCGCTGTCGCGGGGCATGAGGGTGAGCTGGTAGGTCGTAGCGCAGCCGCCCAGGAGCAGGGCGGCGGCGAGCAAAAGAGATCGCATCATCGTTTCTCCGCGGGCGGGGCTCGCGACCCCGCGCCGGTCGGTCCAACCCCCATGTACTCCCTGATGCCGTGTCCGCGAGGCCCGTCCTGCGCCGGCCTTCGCTCGAATCCGCCATCAGACCATAGCGCGGGCCGGGGTGCCATTGACGGCGGTTAAGTCGGGCCTACTTGCAGCTGCCCAGGCGCTTGCCGACGACGCGCGTGCGCATCGGCTTGCCGCCCGCCTGCAGGCCGCTCGTCACGACGACAAAATCGAATGCATCTCCGCGCAGCGTGCCGGTCACGTTGCCGGTCGTCTTCATGCCATCCTGCTGGCACTGGATCTGGTAGCTCACCTTTCCGGGCGAGCGCTTCATGCCGGAGACCTTGCAGTTCGATTCGCTCTCCACACCCGTCTTCGAGAGCCCCTCGTCGATCTCCTTCTGGGTGATGCAGTCCTCGTCGACCACGGGCTTGCCGGCCATCGCGGGCAGGTCCGTCGTGGTGGTCGTCCGATAGCGTCCGGGCAGCAGGTCTTGCGCGGTCGCAGCGAGAGGCAGGGCGACGGCCAACAGTATCAGGGCGCGCATGGGGAATCCTCGGTCAGATGGCCATCAGGTCGACGAACTCGTGCACGGGGGTCGCCTGCAGCGCCTTCGCGTCCAGGCAAAGCTCGAGAATCGCCTTCTGCTGCTTCGACGGGAAGCGCCGCGCAAGGTTCACCCGGAACTTCTCCACCAGCACGGGCATGCCTTCCTTGCGGCGGCGCTTGTGGCCTATGGGGTACTCGACCACGATCTCCTTCATCGTCTTGCCGTCGCTGAACTCGACCGTGAGGGCGTTGGCGATGGAACGCTTGTCCGGGTCGTGGTAATCCCTCGTGAACTTCGGGTCCTCGACGCAAACGATGCGGTCGCGAAGCGCGTCGATGCGCGAATCCTTCGCCACCGCGTCCTCGTAGTCGCCAGCCGTGAGGCGGCCGAAGAGGATGGGCACGGCCACCATGTACTGGATGCAGTGGTCGCGGTCCGCCGGATTGTCCAGCGGACCCTTCTTGTCGATGATCCGGATGCAGGCCTCGTGCGTGCGGATGGTGATCCGCTTGATGTCCTCCGGGGCCTTGCCGGCCCTCTTCAGCTCTCCGTGGATCGTCATCGCCGCCTCCACCGCCGTCTGCGAATGGAACTCGGCGGGGAAGGAGATCTTGAAGAGGACGTTCTCCATCACGTAGCTGCCGTAGGGTCGCTGGAACTTGAAGGCGTTGCCCTTGAAGAGCACGTCGTAGAAGCCCCAGGTCTTCGCGGAGAGCACCGAGGGGTAGCCCATCTCGCCCGTCTTCGCGATGAGCGCCAGGCGCACGGCGCGGCTGGTGGCGTCGCCCGCGGCCCAGCTCTTGCGGGAGCCGGTGTTGGGGGAGTGGCGGTAGGTGCGAAGCGACTGGCCATCCACCCAGGCGAGCGAGACGGCGTTGATGATCTCGTCGCGGGAAAGCCCCAGCATCTCGGCGACGACCGCGGTGGAGGCGACCTTCACGAGCACCACGTGGTCCAGGCCCACCTTGTTGAAGCTGTTCTCGAGCGCGATGCAGCCCTGGATCTCGTGGGCCTTGATCATCGCGGTGAGTACGTCCTTCACGGTGAGGGGCTTTTTCCCCGCGGCGACCGCGTTCCTCGAGAGCCAGTCGGCCGTGGCCAGGATGCCGCCGAGGTTATCGGAGGGGTGGCCCCATTCGGCGGCGAGCCAGGTGTCGTTGAAGTCGAGCCAGCGGATCATGGCGCCGATGTTGAAGGCGGCCTTCACCGGGTCCATCTGGAACGGGGTTCCCGGAACCCTGGCGCCGTTCGGCACGACGGTGCCGGGCACGACAGGCCCGAGCATCTTCGTGCAGGCCGGGTACTCGAGGGCCTCGAAACCGCAGCCGAGGGTGTCGATGAGGCAGTAGCGGGCGGTCGTGTAGGCCTCGGCGCTTTTCACCTTGTACTTGATGACGTAGTCGGCGATGTCGACGAGGACCTTGTCGGGCTTGGGGCGGACATTGGAGATGTGGGCGGACACGGGGACGATTTCCTGTTCAGTGGGACAAAAGCGGGGGACACGGATGAACACGGATGAACACGGATAACGGCAATACGGGAGCTGGAATGTCGGGAAACGCATGCACCACGACGTTGCCCGAGCCCGATTTGCATTTATCCGTGTTCATCCGTGTTCATCCGTGTTCCTGTCTTTGGGCAACTACTTGCGCTTGTCGATCGGCACGAAGGGCAGGTTATCGGGGCCGGTGTAGTTGGCCGAAGGCCGGATGATCTTGCCGTCGATCCGCTGCTCGATCACGTGCGCACACCAGCCGGAGGTGCGGGAGATCACGAAAAGCGGCGTGAACATCGCGGTGGGCACGCCCATCATGTGGTAGCTCGTGGCGCTGTACCAGTCGAGGTTCGGGAACATCTTCTTTTCGCGCCACATCACTTCCTCGATGCGCGCCGAGATGTCGAAGAGCTTCATGTTGCCCGCCTCCGTGGAGAGCGAGCGCGCCACTTCCTTGATGACCTGGTTGCGCGGGTCGGAGATCGTGTACACCGGATGGCCGAAGCCGATGATCACCTGCTTCTCGTTCACGCGCTTCACGATGTCGGCTTCCGCCTCGTCGGGGTTGTCGTAGCGGCCGATGGTGTCGAAAGCGAACTCGTTGGCCCCGCCGTGCTTCGGGCCCTTGAGCGCGCCGATGGCGGCAGTGACCGCCGAATACATGTCCGAGCCCGTGCCGGCAACGACGCGGGCCGTGAACGTGGAGGCGTTGAACTCGTGCTCCGCATAGAGGATGAGGGAAGTGTGCATCGCGCGCACCCACAGGTCGGATGGCTTGCTCCCGTGCAGCAGGTGCAGGAAATGCCCGCCGATGGATTCGTCGTCCGTCTCCACCTCGATGCAGCGCCCGGAGTGCGAGTAGTGATACCAGTAGGCGAGCATGGAACCGAAGGAGGCCATCAACCGGTCCGCGATGTCGCGCGAGGGAGCCAGCTTGTGCTCGTCGCCTTCCGGCAGCACGGAGCCCAGCACGGAGCAGGCGGTGCGCAGGACATCCATCGGGTGCGTGGAGGCCGGGATGCACTCGAGCACGTCCTGCACCGCCGCGGGGATGCCGCGAAGCGACATGAGCTTCCTCTTGTAGGACTTGAGCTCGGTCGCGGTCGGGAGCTTGCCGTGCACCAGCAGGTGCGCGATCTCCTCGAATTCGCACTTGTCGGCCAGGTCGAGGATGTCGTAGCCGCAGTAGTGGAGGTCGTTGCCGGTGAGCCCGACGGTGCACAGAGCGGTGTTTCCGGCAGTGACGCCGGAAAGGGCCACGGACTTCTTGGCCTTCGGGGCGACGGCGGGGGCAGCGGCAGCTTCGGACATGGCGTTTCCTTTTCTACTTGGCCTTGGCGAAAAGGGCGTCGAGTTTCTGCTCGAACTCGTGGTAGCCCAGGTAGTGGTAAAGCTCCTCTCGGGTCTGCATCGTGTCCACGACCGCCTTCTGGTGGCCGTCGCGGCGAAGGCTCTGGTACACGCCCAGCGCCGCCTTGTTCATGGCGCGGAAGGCGGACAGCGGGTAGAGCGCGATCGCGACGTCGGCCGAGGCGAGTTCCTTCACCGAGAAGAGCGGGGTCTTGCCGAACTCGGTGATGTTGGCCAGGATCGGCACCTTCACGGCGGCGGCGAACTTGCGGTACATGTCGAGGTCGGTGATCGCCTCGGGAAAGATGCCGTCGGCGCCGGCTTCCACGCAGGCGCAGGCGCGGTCGATGGCCGCCTGCAGGCCCTCGACGGCCAGCGCGTCGGTGCGCGCCAAGATGAAGAAGCCCGGATCGGTCCGGGCGTCGGCCGCGCTTCTCACGCGATCGACCATTTCCTGCTGCGACACGAGCTCCTTGCCGGGGCGGTGTCCGCAGCGCTTGGCACCCACCTGGTCCTCGATGTGCAGGGCGGCGGCGCCGGCCTTGATGAGCGACTTCGTCGTGCGCGCCACGTTGAACGCGCTCGAGCCGAAGCCCGTGTCCACGTCCACCAGGAGCGGCAGGTCGCACACGTCGGTGATGCGGCGCACGTCGGTCAGCACGTCATCGAGGCTGGAGATGCCCAGGTCCGGCACGCCCAGCGAGCCGGCCGCGACGCCGCCGCCGGAAAGGTAGATCGCCTTGAAGCCCGAGGCCTTGGCGAGCGTGGCGTGATAGGCGCAGATGGCGCCGGGCACCTGCAGCGGCTTTTCTTCCTTCAGGGCGGCGCGGAACCTGGCGCCGGGGGTCAACAGGGTCATCTCGGTGTTCTCTCGGGGGCAGGTTGCGCTTCGGTGAGGGCGGAAAGGGTTGGGGGGGCGTCGTGGTGCGGACGGTGCGACCCGCCCCGTCAGTCGAAGAAAGCGCGCGCCGCGTCCTCGGGCATCTTCACGCCGGTGATCCGGGCCTTTTGCAGGAGCTCCCAGAAATAGCGGTAAGTGGCGCGGTCGTGCAGCTCGCCCTCGAACTGGATCGGCCCCCAGCTCGCCTTCTGGGCTTCCAGCAGGATGGCTCCCGCGGTCGCGACTTCGTTGAGATCGGGCTTCATCGCATCGACGATGGGCTGGACCTGCGAGGGATGGATGCTCCACATGCGCAGGAACCCGAAGTCGCTGCGCGCGCGCCAGGCGTCGCGGAACACGTTGTAGGCGTTCTTCAGGTCCAGCGACACGTTGTGCGCCGGCACCACGCCGTGCGCCAGCGCCGCGGCCACGACGTCCGTCTTGGCGCGGGCGACGAGCGGATGCTCGAACTGGCCCGGGGAGCGCATGTTGGCGGCGTGAATGGCGCCGTGGTGGCCGCTCACGAAGTCCATGAGCCCGAAATCGAGCACCTGCACGCCCGGAAGCTGCGCGATTTCCCAGGCATCATGCAGCGCGCCGTGCGTCTCGATCAGCACGTGCACGGGAATCTCGCGCTTCACCTTCCTGCGCTTGGCCACCGCCTGGATGGTGAAGATCATTTCCTCGGCCTGCGCCACCGAGGTGCACTTCGGGATCGTCACGTAGGCGATCACCTTGCCGGCGCCGCCCACGAGGATGTCGATGTCCTTCTTCCAGTGCGGGTGCGTGTAGTCGTGGATGCGCGCTCCGGCCATCGCGAACCGGTTGGCGGGGGAGTGCAGCACATCAACGATCATCTCGGCGTGCTGCTTCTCGCGGCCGGTCTCGGCCCCGTCCTCGCAGTCGCAAGTGATGTCGAAGACGGCCCCCAGCTTCTCCTGCAGGTCGAGCGCCTTGGTGATGAGCCTCTCGGACCCCGCGAAATGCTCGCAGGCGGGAATCACCGGGAAGGGCTTCTCGCCGGCGAAGAGGGCGTCCTTGGGGTGACGGGGAGCGGGCATGGTGTCCTCCGGATGGAAATTCGTATTCTAGGCGCTAGCGATTGCGCGGGACGAGAAGGGAGAGGTCGAGGTCCAGGACCACGGCCGGATCCTTCGCGCCCGGGGCAGGGGTCGCCAGCTGCGCGAGCTTCGTGTTCCTGGCGCCCAGCATCCGCACGCGCAGCGCCCCGACGTCGCCGCGACCGGGAATTTCGTCTCGGGACAGGATGATGGAGCGCGCCACGATCGTGTCGCCGGCAAAGGTCGGGTTCGCATGCGTGCCGCCGTGGATGGCAGCGATGGCGAAGGCGTTGCCCAGGCCGTCGTGGGAGAGCGCGCGGCAAAGCGAGATCACGTGGCCGCCGTACACCAGGCGCTTGCCGAACTGGTTTTCGCGTGCGGCGAAGGCATCGAAGTGGACGCGCGCCGTGTTCTGGTACAGGCGCGTGGCGAGCATGTGGTCGGCCTCCTCGATCGTCATCGCGCCGGGATGGTCGATGGATTCGCCGGCCGAGTAATCGTCCCAGAGACGCCCGCTTCCGGTGGCCTTCGGATCGAGCGCGCCGGGCGTGAGGGATGCGGATACCGCGAGGCTCGAGGTGGGGATTTCGCGCGGCAGGTCCGGCACGACGGCGGCCGGCGCCGGGGCATCGGGATTGCCTTTCGCAACCATGACCCATCGCGCCCAGGTGAGGACCTCGGTGCCGTGCTGGTTGAAGGCGCGAGAGCGCACGTAAAGGACGCCGCTCGTGCCGCTGGAATTCTGCTTGAGCCCGATCACCTCGCTTGCAGCCGCGATCGTGTCGCCGGGGTACACGGGTTCGAGAAAGCGCACGTCGGCGTACCCGAGATTGGCGACGGCGTTGTACGAGACGTCGTGCACGGTCTTGCCGAACGCGATGTGGAACACCAGCAGGTCGTCGAGCGGCACGGCGCGATGCCCCAGCGCGGCAGCGACGGGTGCGGCGCAGTGCACGGGGTTCCTCGAGCCGGTGAGGGCGAGATAGAGTGCGCAGTCGCCTGCGGTGACGGTGCGCGGGGTCGCATGGACTAGGCGCTGGCCGAGCGCGTAGTCCTCGAAGAAGTATCCGGCCAGCGGCCGCGCGACCGGGGGGGGCATCGCTTACTGGCCCGCTTCGAGCTGCTGGATCATTTCCGCGAGCGCGAGGAGCCGGCGCGCGGCCTTGAGGTGGTGGCCTTCGATGAGGCGGCCGTTCACGACCACCACGCCGCGCCCCTCGCGATGCGCGTCCTCGAGCGCCTGGATCAGTTCCGTGGCCGCGGCGAGGTCGTGC
The DNA here is from genome assembly GCA_016720855.1 of Betaproteobacteria bacterium. NCBI lineage: Bacteria > Pseudomonadati > Pseudomonadota > Betaproteobacteria > Betaproteobacteria bacterium. The sequence goes on from JADKJU010000001.1 coordinate 289,751, forward strand.
GGCTTGGGCGTGAAGGCGTCATTGCAGTAGGGGAGCTGGAAGGGGTGCACGAGGCTCTTGCCGTCGAAGCCCAGGTCGCGGGCGAGCCGGCAGGCAAACTCGAAGGACTGCATGTCCTTCAGGTCCGTGGAAATGCCGTCCACCACGGAGCGGTCGAACGCGCGCGCGGCGAGGAGCACGCGCGACAGGGAATATTGCAGGGCGATCCGGTCGGGCGTGCGCCGCGCGTGCAATTGCGTGATGAGGTCGGAGGTCGCCATCACGACGCAGGCGATCCGGTCGGAGGCGCCGGCGATTTCCTCCGCGCGCAGGACCGCGAGCGGGCTTTCGATCATCACCATGATGGGCAGGTGCCTGCCGCCGGCGGCGTCGAGCGCCGCCAGGGCCTGCAGCACATCGGCCTTCGATTCGACGTTGGGGAAGAGGATCGCGTCGGCGCCGATCGCGGCCACGGCCTTCACGTCGTCCTCGCCCCAGGGGGAGTCGAGGTCGTTCACGCGCACCACCACTTCACGTCGCCCGAAGCCCCCGCTGAGCACCGCCTCGACCACGTTCCGGCGCGATTCCACTTTTGCCTCGACGAGAATCGGGTCGCCCAGGTCGAGGATCACCGAATCGACCTTGAGGGTGCGTGATTTGTTGAGGTAGCGCGTGCTGCACCCGGGCACGTAGAGCATCGAGCGGCGCGGGCGGAAATAGGGGGTCATGGCGGCAAGTCTCTGATTTGGCGGGAAAAGCGCAATTGCCGTCCCCGGTTTCCCGCAGGGCGGAAGCGCTTGCTGCTGCGCAGCATGCTACGCCGCGCCCGCGCGGGGTGTCAACAAGACTTGTATCTTATATAAGACAAAGGAGGGGCCGGCCTGTGCTAGGATTTATCGCATGTCCGAAGCGCATCCGCCGCCGTCCTTCCGGCCGCTCTACGAGCAGATCAAGATCCTCATCACCCAGAGCCTGGTGGCGGGGGAATGGAAGCCGGGCGAGGCGATCCCGTCCGAAATGGAATTCGCCGCCCGCTACCGCGTGAGCCAGGGCACGGTGAGGAAGGCCATCGACGAGCTGGCTTCCGAGCACATCCTCGTGCGCCGCCAGGGCAAGGGCACGTTCGTTGCCTCCCACAGCGAGCCTTCCTACCAATACCGGTTCCTTCGCGTGATGCCCGACAGCGGGCAGAAGCTCACGCCGCACAACGTGCTTGTCGACGTGCGCAAGGGCAAGGCGAGCGCCGAGATCGCCCGCGCGCTGGCGGTCAAGGCGGGCTCTGCGGTCCAGGTGATCAAGCGACTCCTGGAATTCCAGGGCCGGCCGGTGATCCTGGACGAGATCGTCCTGGCGGCCAGCCGCTTTCCCGGGCTCACCGTGCCCAAGCTCGAGGTGTACAAGGGTTCGATGTACAGCTTCTACGAATCGGTCTACGGGCTGCGCATGATCCGGGCCGAGGAACGCATCCGGGCCGTCCCGGCCGAGGAGCCCGTGGCCGCGCAGTTGCGGGTGCCCCCGGGCACGCCGCTGCTTTGCGTCGATCGCATCGCGTTCACCTACGGCGACATGCCCGTGGAATGGCGCCGGGGACTGTGCCTCACCGAGGGATTCTCGTACTTCAACGAACTCGCGTGAGACGCGCTCCCGGCACCCGGTAAAACCCGGATTCCGGGGCACGCAGCAGGGACTTTCGATTGTGCGGTTGCAGCAAATCCACGGTAGAATCGCCGGGATTTCAGCGTAGCGGGAAGCGATCGGGGACAGACCCCGATCAGTGCTCGAGCGCGACCGCCAGGTGAAGGCAGGAAACGTTGATCGGGGTTTGTCCCCAGTTCTGTCCAGGATCCAGCAATGACAACTGCGCCCAAGCAGAGGCCGAAGTACTACGATCTGAACCTCGCGCACCTGCCTGTACCGGGGCTTGTCTCCATATTCCACCGAATCTCCGGCGCGCTGCTCTTCTTTCCCGTCATTCCCGCCTTGCTCTACTTGATGCAGGCGACCCTCGGCACGGAAGCCGGCTGGCTGCGCTGGAAGGGCGCGCTTGCGGACCCGATGGCCAAGGCGATCCTCGTCGCCTTCGTCTGGCTCTACGCGCACCATTTCTTCGCCGGCATCCGCTACCTGCTGCTCGATCTGCATGTGGGGATCGCGAGGGAGCCGGCGCGCGCCTCCGCCCGGCTCGTTTTCGGGCTGGGCGCCGTGGCCACGCTGCTCATCGCGTGGAGGCTCTGGTAATGGCCAGCGCGAAGAACCCCGTCGGCGCGCACTACGGGCTCGGTGCCTGGCTGCTGCAGCGCCTCACCGCCGTGCTCATGGCGGCCTGGACGGTCTTCATGCTGGCGCTCGTCCTGTGGAGCCCGCCGGCAAGCTACTCGGACTGGAAGGCGATGTTCTCGGGCTCCTTCGTACGCCTGGCCACGATGCTCTTCTTCCTGGCGCTCCTCTACCACGCCTGGGTGGGCGTGCGCGACATCGTCATGGACTACGTGAAGCCCACGGGACTGCGCCTGGCGCTGCAGACGCTCGCGGGAACGGCGCTCGTGTTCTACCTCGTGTGGTCCGTTTCAATCCTCTGGGGCAGGTGACGCGATGGCGATTGCGGTTCGCAAGTTCGATGCGGTGATCGTGGGGGCCGGCGGCTCGGGCCTGCGCGCCGCGCTGGAGCTTTCCAACACCGGCCTCAGGGTCGCGGTGCTGTCGAAGGTCTTCCCGACACGCTCGCACACGGTGGCCGCGCAAGGCGGGGTGGGTGCCGCGCTCGGCAACATGGGCGAGGACAACTGGCACTGGCACATGTACGACACCATCAAGGGCTCGGACTGGCTGGGCGACCAGGATGCGATCGAGTTCATGTGCCGCATGGCCCCCGAAGTGGTGATCGAGCTCGAGCACTTCGGCATGCCCTTCGACCGCAACGAGAACGGCACGATCTACCAGCGTCCCTTCGGCGGCCACACGCAGAATTTCGGCGAACGCCCCGTGCAGCGCTCGTGCTGCGCGGCGGACCGCACCGGCCACGCGATGCTGCATACGCTCTACCAGCGCAATGTCCTGGCGAAGACGCAGTTCTTCGTCGAGTGGATGGCGCTCGACCTCGTGCGCGATGCCGACGGCACGGTGCTGGGGGTGACGGCCCTGGAGATGGAGACGGGGGACGTCGTCCTCTTCCAGGGCAAGGCGACACTCTTCGCGACCGGGGGAGCAGGGCGCATCTTTTCCTCGTCCACGAATGCCTTCATCAACACGGGCGACGGCCTGGGCATGGCCGCGCGCGCCGGCATTCCGCTCGAGGACATGGAGTTCTGGCAGTTCCATCCCACGGGGGTTGCCGGCGCGGGCGTGCTCATCACGGAGGGCGTCCGGGGCGAGGGCGGGATCCTGCTCAACAAGAGCGGCGAGCGCTTCATGGAGCGCTACGCGCCGACCATGAAGGACCTCGCCTCGCGCGACGTGGTGTCGCGCGCCATGGCCACCGAGATCAAGGAAGGGCGGGGCGCGGGAGAGCATGCCGACTACATCCTGCTCAAGCTCGACCACCTCGGGCCCGAGGTCATCGACAAGCGCCTGCCGGGCATCCGCGAGATCGCCCTCAAGTTCGCCAACGTCGATTGCGCGAAGGACCCGATACCGGTCGTTCCGACCGCCCACTACCAGATGGGCGGTATTCCCTCCAATTACCGCGGCGAGGTCGTCGTGCCGATGGGCGGAAATCCGGCCGCGGCCGTGGCCGGGCTGTACGCCGCGGGCGAGTGCGGCTGCGCCTCGATCCACGGCGCCAACCGCCTGGGGACGAACTCGCTCACCGACCTGCTGGTGATGGGCAAGAGTGCGGGCCTGAGCATGACGGAATTCATCCGCACGCAGGGCGCCGCGCATCGGGTGCTGCCGCGCGATGCCGGGGACCGATCGATCGCCCGCCTGGCACGACTCGACGCGCAGGAGGGGGGCGAGGACGTCTCCGCCGTCCGCGACGAGATCCAGCGCACGATGCAGGCGCACTGCGGCGTGTTCCGCTTTCCGGACCTCATGCACCAGGGCGTCGAGAAGATCCGCGCGCTGGGCGGGCGGATGGCGCGAACGCAGGTCAAGGACAAGTCGAAGGTCTTCAACACCGCCCGCATCGAGGCCCTCGAACTCGACAACCTTTACGAAGTCGCGCGCGCGGCCATGGTCTGCGCCGAGGCGCGCAAGGAATCGCGCGGGGCGCACGACCGCGCGGATTTCCACGCGCGCGACGACCAGAACTGGCTCAAGCACTCCCTCTGGTACAAGGAGGGCGACCGCCTCGACTACAAGGCGGTGAACCTGAAGCCCCTCTCGGTGGATTCCATCGAGCCCAAGGCGCGGGTGTATTGATGGGATCGGGTTGCGCCAGGATCGAATGGGGACGGGTTGCGCCATGGCAAGAGTCCCGCTGACCGAATTCGCGATACTCCCTTGACCGGACAACCTGTCTCCACGAGATTTCCACGCAACCCGTTCCCATGAAATTCAGAATCCAGCGCTACGACCCGGACAAGGACGCCCGTCCCTATTTCCAGGATTACGACGTGGCCATGGGCCCGGCGGACCGGATGCTCCTCGACGCGCTGGTGCGCATCAAGTCCATCGACGACACCCTGTCGCTTCGCCGGTCCTGCCGCGAAGGCGTGTGCGGGTCGGATGCGATGAACATCAACGGCAAGAACGGACTGGCGTGCATCACGAAACTGGCCGACCTTGCGGAGCCGGTGGTCATCAAGGCGCTGCCGGGGCTGCCGATCATCCGCGACCTGATCGTGGACATGACGCTGTTCTTCGACCAGTACCACTCGGTGAAGCCCTGGGTCATCGACAATGCCCCCATGCCGGAGAAGGAACGGATGCAATCGCCCGAGGAGCGCGCCGAGCTCGACGGGCTTTACGAATGCATCCTCTGCGCCTGCTGCTCGACCTCGTGCCCGTCCTTCTGGTGGAACCCGGACAAGTTCGTCGGGCCAGCGGGGCTCCTCAACGCCTACCGCTTCATCGCGGACAGCCGCGACCAGGCCCTGAACGAGCGTCTCGACGACCTCGAGGATCCCTACCGGCTGTTCCGCTGCCACAGCATCATGAATTGTGTCGATGTCTGCCCGAAGGGGCTCAATCCGACGCTTGCCATCGGCAGGATCAAGGAATTGATGGTCCGCCGGGCCGTATAGGGAATCGAAGCCGTGCACTCGCGAGAGATGGAACGGCTCAAGTGGCGCAGCCGCCGCGGGTTGCTCGAGCTCGATATCGTGCTCACGCGCTTCTGGTCGGAATGCGGGGAAGAGCTGGACGATTCGGACGCGGGGCGGCTTGCGAAACTGCTGGCCATGCCGGACAACGATCTTCTCGACCTGGTGATGGGGCGGCGATCATGCCCCGATCCGGCCCTGCAACCGCTTTTGCAACGACTGAAGGCCGCCTGAGGCGGCCACCCACTGGGAGAAACGCATGGAAGCCAAAGGCAAGGCAACGCTCACCTACGATGACGGCAAGACCCTCGATCTGCCGATCTACGGCGGTTCCGTCGGCCCGGAGGTCATCGACATCCGGGCGCTCTACGGCAAGACCGGCAAGTTCACCTATGATCCGGGCTTCCTGTCCACGGCGAGCTGCAGCTCGAAGATCACCTATATCGACGGGGACGCGGGCGTCCTCATGTACCGCGGCTATCCGATCGAGCAGCTGGCCCAGCACTGCGACTTCCTGGAGGTCTGCTACCTGCTGCTCAACGGCGAGCTGCCCAAGGCGGCGCAGAAGGCGTCGTTCGACCGGACCGTCACGATGCACACGATGGTGCACGAGCAGCTCGCGCGCCTCTTCCAGGGCTTCCGGCGCGACTCCCACCCGATGGCCGTGATGGTGGGCGTGGTGGGCGCGCTGTCGGCGTTCTATCACGACTCCCTCGACATCAATAACCCGGAGCATCGCGAGATCTCGGCCTTTCGCCTCATCGCGAAGCTGCCGACCATCGTCGCCATGGCCTACAAGTACAACATGGGCCAGCCGTTCATGTACCCGAAGAACAACCTCGACTACACCTCGAACTTCATGCGCATGATGTTCGGCGTGCCGGCCGAGGAATACGAGGTGAACCCGGTGCTGGTGCGCGCGCTGGACCGCATCCTGATCCTGCATGCCGACCACGAGCAGAACGCCTCCACGTCCACGGTGCGCCTGGCCGGATCGTCGGGCGCCAACCCCTTTGCCTGCATCGCCTCCGGCATCGCCTGCCTGTGGGGGCCCGCCCACGGCGGCGCCAACGAAGCGGCGCTGCAGATGCTCATGGACATCCAGAAGGATGGCGGCGTGGACAAGCTCGGCGAGTTCGTGAAGAAGGTGAAGGACAAGAACTCCGGCGTGAAGCTCATGGGGTTCGGCCATCGCGTGTACAAGAACTACGACCCGCGCGCCAAGCTGATGCAGGAGACCTGCCGTGAAGTGCTCGACGTGCTGGGCCTGCACGACGACCCGCTCTTCAAGCTCGCGATGGCACTCGAGAAGGTGGCGCTGGAGGACGAGTATTTCGTCTCCCGCAAGCTCTATCCCAACGTCGATTTCTACTCGGGCATCGTGCAGCGTGCCCTGGGCATCCCGGTCTCGATGTTCACGTGCATCTTCTCGCTTGCCCGCACCGTGGGCTGGATCGCGCAGTGGAACGAGATGATCTCCGATCCAGAGCTGAAGATCGGCCGCCCGCGCCAGCTCTACAACGGCGCCACGAAGAGAGACGTCGTTCCGCGCGCCAGTCGCGGCTGAGCGAAACGCGACCCCGACCCCGCCACGCGGAGGCCCCATGTCCAGCGTCATGAAGCAGTTCGAAGCCTCCTCGCACCTCTACGGCGCCAACGCGCCGTTCGTCGAGGAGCTCTACGAGCGTTACCTGGCGGATCCGGCTTCCGTGTCCCCCGAGTGGCGCGCGCAGTTCGACGCCTGGCAGGCTGCCGATGGCGGGAGGGACGTCGCGCACACGCCGGTGATCGAGGCTTTCGCGGCGGCGGCGAAGCGCGGCCCGGGGGCTTCGCCCACGGCGGTCGGCGCGGACGACGAGAAGCAGATGAAGGTGCTCATGTTCATCCGCGCGCACCGCACGACGGGATCGAACTACTCGAACCTGGACCCGCTCAAGCGCATGGATCACGTCCCGGTGCCGGAGCTGGAACTCGACTATTACAAGCTGGGCGAGGCGGACCTGGACACCGTCTTCTCGATGGGCTCCTTCGGCAACCGCCGCGAAAGGAAGCGGCTGCGCGAAATCGTGGCGATGGTGCGCAAGACGTACTGCGACACGATCGGCATCGAGTACATGTACATCTCCTCGATGGAGGAAAAGCGCTGGCTGAGGGACCGGTTCGAGGGAACGCTTTCGACGCCGAAGGTGACGCCCGATGAAAAGCGCTTCCTACTGGAGCGTCTCACCGCCTCGGAAACCCTGGAGCGCTACCTGCACACGCGCTACGTCGGCCAGAAGCGCTTCTCGGGCGAGGGCGGCGAAAGCCTGGTCCCGCTGCTCGACATCGTGATCGAGGAGGGCGGCGCGCAGGGCCTGAAGGAGGTCGTCATCGGCATGGCGCACCGCGGGCGCCTGAACGTGCTCGTCAACAACCTGGGCAAGGTGCCGGCGGACCTCTTCTCCGAGTTCGAGGGCAAGAAGGCGGCGGAACTTGCCGCCGGCGACGTGAAGTACCACCAGGGCTTCTCCTCGGATATCCAGACGGCGGGCGGCACCGTCCATCTCACGCTCGCCTTCAATCCCTCGCACCTGGAGATCGTGAACCCGGTGGTGGAGGGGTCGGTGCGCGCGCGGCAGCATCGCCGGGGTGACTTCAAGGGGGACCACGTGCTCCCTCTCCTCATCCACGGCGACGCGGCCTTCGCGGGGCAGGGCGTCGTCATGGAGACGCTGGCGCTGTCGCAGACGCGAGGCTATCGCACCGGCGGCACGATCCACGTGATCGTGAACAACCAGATCGGCTTCACCACCTCGGATACGCGCGATACGCGCTCTTCCCTTTATTGCACCGGCATCGCCAAGATGATCGAGGCGCCCGTCTTCCATGTGAACGGCGACGACCCCGAGGCGGTGTCGATGGTGGCCCGCGTTGCCCTCGACTACCGCATGAAGTTCCACAGGGATGTCGTGATCGACCTGGTGTGCTTCCGGCGCCTGGGACACAACGAGCAGGACGAGCCCTTCGTCACGCAGCCGCTCATGTACAAGAGAATCGCGCAGCACCCGGGCACGCGCAAGCTCTACGCGGACAAGCTCGAGCGCGAGGGCGTGATCGCCCCGGGGCTTGCGGACAAGCTGGTCACCAGCGTGCGCACGGCGCTCGACGCGGGCAAGCCCACGAACCCCAGGATCCTCTACGGCCTTCGCTCCTCGCTCGCCGTGGACTGGGCGCCCTACATGGGCGTCGAATGGCGCCGGCCGGCCCGCACCGCCGTGTCGATGGAAAAGCTCAAGGCTCTCGCCATTCGCCTGACGGACATCCCGTCGAATTTCAAGCTGCACCCGACGGTCGAGCGCCTGCTAGCCGCCCGGCGCGAGATGGGGCTGGGCAAGGTGCCCCTGGACTGGGGCATGGCCGAGAACCTCGCCTACGCGGCGCTGGTCGATGAGGGCCACCCGGTACGCCTGTCCGGACAGGACAGCGGCCGCGGGACCTTCGCGCACCGCCACGCCGTCATGCACGACCAGAACCGGGAGAGGTGGGATTCCGGCGCCTACCTGCCGCTGCAGCACATCCGCGAAGGGCAGGCCAATTTCCTGGTGATCGATTCGCTGCTGTCGGAAGAGGCGGTGCTCGGCTTCGAGTACGGCTATGCGACGGCGCACCCCTTCGAACTGGTGATCTGGGAGGCGCAGTTCGGCGACTTCGCCAATGGCGCGCAGGTGGTGATCGACCAGTTCATCGCCTCGGGCGAGGCCAAGTGGGGGCGGCTGTGCGCCCTGACGATGTACCTTCCGCACGGCTACGAAGGCCAGGGCCCGGAGCATTCGTCGGCGCGGCTGGAGCGCTACCTGCAGCTTTGCGCCGAGCACAACATCCAGGTGGTCGTCCCGTCAACGCCCGCGCAGTTCTTCCACATGATCCGCCGCCAGATCCTGCGGCCCATGAGGAAGCCCCTGATCGTCATGACGCCCAAGAGCCTGCTGCGCCGCAAGGAGTCCACCTCGTCGATGGAGGACCTTGCCACCGGCGGCTTCCAGTGCGTGATCGGCGACCCGGCGAAGCTTGTCGCCAGGAAGGTGAAGCGCATCGTGTTCTGTTCAGGCAAGGTCTATTTCGACATCGCGGCCGAGCGCAACAGGCGCGCCATCGAGGACATCGCCATCGTGCGGCTGGAGCAGCTCTATCCCTTCCCGCATGCCGAGTTCGCCGAGCAGATTGCGCTTTACGCCAACGCGAAAAGCGTCGTCTGGGCGCAGGAAGAACCGGCCAACCAGGGGGCGTGGCACCGCATCCAGCACTACCTGCTGGAGCACCTGCGGCCCGAGCACGTGCTTTCTGCGGCGCAGCGCAAGTCCTCTGCCTCGCCGGCGGTCGGCTACCTGCAGTTGCACAACCAGCAGCAGAAGGAAATCATCGACGCGGCCCTCACGCTGGACGCCGCTTCCTCCAGGAAGGCCGGGGCCTGAAGGGCAGGCCGGCCCATTGCGCGAAGGAAACGACATGCAAGTCGAAGTGAAGGTCCCCCAGCTCTCCGAGAGCGTCTCGGAAGCCACCCTGGTCTCCTGGCACCACAAAGTGGGCGAGGCGGTCAAGCGCGACGAGAACCTGATCGACATCGAGACCGACAAGGTGGTGCTTGAACTGCCGGCGCCCGTCGACGGCGTGCTCGCGAGGATCGTGAAGCCGGACGGCAGCAGCGTGACCTCGGGCGAGTTGATCGCTGTGATCGACACGGCGGGCGCTGCGGCCGCCGTCGCGCCGGCCATCGACCCGGCCCAGGCTGCGAAGACCGCCGCTTCCGCCCCCGCGGGGAAATCCGCCTCCCCTGCGGCTGCCAAGCTCGCCGCCGAGAAGGGCATGGACACCACCTCCCTCGCCGGCACGGGACGCGACGGCCGTGTCACGAAAGGCGATGTCCTGGGCGCCACGGCGCCCGCGCCTGCCGCCACCACGCCTGCCGCGAAGCCGGCCGCCGCGCCGGCCTCCATTCCCGTCGGCAGTCGCGCGGAGCAACGCGTGCCGATGTCGCGCCTGCGCGTGCGCGTGGCCGAACGCCTCGTGCAATCGCAGTCGACGGCGGCCATCCTGACCACGTTCAACGAGGTCAACATGGCGCCGGTGATGGAACTGCGCGGCCGCTACAAGGACAAGTTCGAGAAGGAGCACGGCGTGAAGCTGGGCTTCATGTCGTTCTTCGTGAAGGCCGCGGTGGCGGCGCTGCGCAAGTACCCGGTCGTGAACGCCTCCATCGACGGAAACGACATCGTCTATCACGGCTATTTCGACGTGGGCATCGCGGTGGGCAGCGAGCGCGGCCTGGTGGTTCCGATACTGCGCAACGCCGACCAGATGTCGATCGCCGACATCGAGAAGGCCATTGCCGATTTCGGCAAACGCGCCAAGGACGGCAAGATCACCATCGAGGAGCTGACCGGCGGCACGTTCTCGATCTCCAACGGCGGGGTTTTCGGCTCGATGCTCTCCACGCCGATCATCAATCCGCCGCAGAGCGCGATCCTGGGCGTCCATGCCACCAAGGAGCGCGCGGTCGTCGAGAACGGGCAGGTGGTGGTGAGGCCCATGAACTACCTCGCGCTCTCCTACGACCACCGCATCATCGACGGGCGCGAGGCGGTGCTGTCGCTGGTGGCCATCAAGGAGGCGCTCGAGGATCCGGCGCGCCTGCTGCTCGATGTCTAGGGGAGCGTGATTGGCGCGTCGCAAGAACTGGAGGCCCGCGATGCTCCTGCGGCGGGCCTTCTTCTTCGTGCTGGGGTCGCTCCTCGTGGGTTTCCTCGCCGTGTTCTTCCAGCAGTCGCTGGGCCTGTACCTGCCGCGCCACTTCGCGGTGTCGCTGGCCGTTGGGCTCGCGGTGGCCACGACCTTCTGGCTGCTCGGGCTCCTCAAGCATCCGCCGATGTTCCTGAAGAACGTGCATCCTCTCGCGGCGGGCTTCTGCGCCGGACTCGGCGTGCATATCGCGAGGTTCTGGCTTCGCTAGTTCCCACCCAACCTACGGAATCGCCATGTCGCAAATCTTCGACGTCGTCGTGATCGGCGCCGGCCCCGGCGGCTACATCGCCGCGGTGCGCGCCGCCCAATTGGGACTGAAGACCGCCTGCATCGAGGGCTGGAGGAACGCGAAGGGCGAACTCGCCCTGGGCGGCACCTGCCTGAATGTCGGCTGCATCCCGTCGAAGGCGCTTCTCGCCTCGTCCGAGGAGTTCGAGCGGGTGAACCACCACCTGGACGAGCATGGCATAACCGTGGCCGGGGCGAAGATCGACGTCACGCGGATGCAGGCGCGCAAGGACGGCATCGTCTCGAAGATGACGAAGGGAATCGAGTATCTCTTCAAGAAGAACAAGATCACCTGGGTCCCGGGGTTCGGCAAGTTCGTCGCGGGCGGGGACGCCTACACGATCGAGGTGGTGAACGGGGACCGGAAGGAATCGGTGCAGGCAAGGCACGTCATCATCGCCACCGGGTCGAAGGCGAGGCACCTGTCCAACGTCCGCGTGGACAACGTGACGGTGTGCGACAACGAGGGCGCGCTCGCCTTCACGGCGGCTCCCAGGCGGCTCGGGGTCATCGGCGCGGGCGTGATCGGGCTGGAGCTGGGCAGCGTCTGGCGCCGGCTGGGGTCCGAGGTCACGATCCTCGAGGCGCTGCCCGTCTTCCTGGGCGCCTGCGACGAGGCGGTGCAGAAGGAGGCGTGGAAGACCTTCACGAAATCGCAGTCGCTCAACATCAGGCTGGGCGTGACGATCGACAAGGTGTCGATGCGCAAGAACGCGGTGCTCGTCGATTACACGGACGACAAGGGCCTGGCGCAGAAGCTCGAATGCGACAGGCTCGTGGTTTCCGTGGGACGGGTCCCGAACACGGACGGGCTGGGCGCGGTGAACGTGGGGCTCAAGGTGGACGAGCGCGGCTTCGTGGAGGTCGACAGCCACTGCCGCACCAACCTGCCCGGCGTCTGGGCCATCGGCGACGTCGTTCGCGGTCCCATGCTGGCGCACAAGGCCGAGGACGAGGGCGTCATGGTCGCCGAACTCATCGCCGGCCAGAAGCCGCACATCGACTACGACTGCATCCCGTGGATCATCTACACGTCGCCCGAGGTGGCGTGGGTGGGCATGACCGAGCAGAAGGCCAGGGCGGACGGCATCGCCGTGAAGACGGGCCAGTTCCCGTTCGCGATCAACGGCCGGGCGCTGGGCACGGGGCAGACCCAGGGGTTCGTGAAGATCGTGGCGGACGCGGCGACCGACCGCGTCCTGGGCGTGCACATCGTGCATGCCCACGCCTCCGACCTCATCCAGGAGGCGGTGACGGTCATGGAGTTCAAGGGCGCCAGCGAGGACATCGCGCGCATCTGCCACGGGCACCCGACGCTCTCCGAGGTGGTGCGCGAGGCGGCTCTTGCCGTCGACAAGCGCTCTCTCAACTCATAGGGACAGGGGCTGGCGGAACCCAAAGGCGTTGGACACGGATGAACACGGATAAAGGCAGATGAAAGTGTTTCGGGATTCGAGGTCCGTTCGTCGCAAGCCTGGAAGACGCCATTCATCTGCCTTTATCCGTGTTCATCCGTGCCCCTGCTTTTGGCCGGGGTAACTCGCCCATGTTCATCCGCGTCTCCCGCCTTCGGGTTCCATGACCGACACCGCTGACATCCCGTCGCTCGAGGACGAGGAGCTCGAGCCCGTAGACCCCGATCAGTACTCGGGCCCGCTCGAGTGGTACTGGCACTTCCAGCAGCGCCCGGATTTCGAGACCGACAGCGAGCAGCTTCGCGTGTTGGGCGAGCTCGAGCGCCTGTTCGGCGAACTGGAGGACTACCGCCAGTATCGTGCGGGCAGGCTCAACCGCCTGGTGACGAATCTCGGCGTGGGGCGAAAACCTCCGCGCGGCATGTACATCTGGGGCGGAGTGGGGCGCGGCAAGTCGCTCATGATGGACGCGTTCTTCAAGGTCAGCCGCCACCGCCGCAAGCGCCGCGTCCACTTCCACGAGTTCATGCGCGAGATCCACGCTCGCATGCGCGCGCTCACCGGTGTCGAGGATCCGCTGGATGCGGTCTCGACCGACATCGCGAGAGAGCTGCGGCTGCTGTGCTTCGACGAGTTCCACGTGAGCGATATCGCCGACGCGATGATCCTGGGGCGCCTGCTCGAGCTGCTGGTCGAAAAGGGCGTGGTCTTCGTGATGACCTCCAACTACGAGCCCGACGGGCTCTATCCGAACGGGCTGCAGCGCGCGCGCTTCCTGCCTGCCATCGAGATCCTCAAGAGGGAACTGGACGTGATCGGCCTGGGCGGCGGCACGGACCACCGGCGCCGCATCCTGGAGGGCTACCGCCTCTGGTATTCCCCGCCGGGCGAGGAGGCCGACCGGCAGCTGGCGCTCTTTTTCGAGGCGATGACCAAGGCCACGTTCGAGAGCGATGGCACGATGGAGATCGGCGGCCGGGCGCTGGCCTTCAGGCAGCGCGCAAAAGGCGTCGTGTGGTTCGATTTCGAGGCCTTGTGCATCCAGGCGCGATCGCAGCTCGACTACCTCGACATCGCCAGCGGCTACCATACGGTGCTGGTGTCGGGGGTGCCGCAGCTGACGCCTTCGCAGACCGATGTCATTCGCCGCCTCACGTGGCTCATCGATGTCCTCTACGATCAGCGCGTGCGATTGGTGATGTCGGCCGAGGTGCCGCCGGAGGACCTGGTGGCTCCCTCCACGGACGTCACCGGCCCGGGAAAGGTGATCCGGAACGAATTTGCGCGCACGGCGAGCCGGCTTCGCGAGATGCAGTCCCGGGATTATTTCGCGCGCAAGCACGCCTCGGCGGAGAATCCCCAGGTGCTGCGGGCGAGGTAGCCCGGGGACAGGCCCGCAAGGAGCCCGGGGGTCTGTCCCCCGCGCAACAGGAGACTGCGAACATGTTCAACGCCATCTATCTCACGCGGGATTCGGAGCAGTTCCAGGCCCGCGTCTCGGAACTCGACGAAGGCTCGCTGCCCGAGGGCGACGTGACCCTTCGCGTCGATTATTCGACGATCAACTACAAGGACGGGCTCGCGATCACGAACAAGGCGCCGGTGGTGCGCAAGTGGCCGATGGTGGCCGGCATCGACGGCGCCGGTGCCGTGGAGGCATCGAGCCACCCGATGTGGAAGGCGGGCGATCGGGTGATCCTGAATGGCTTTGGCGTTGGCGAGACGCACTGGGGATGCCTTGCGCAGAAGGCGCGCCTGAAGGGCGACTGGCTGGTGCGCCTGCCGGAAGGGTTCACGGCCCGCCAGGCCATGTCGATCGGGACCGCAGGCTACACCGCCATGCTGTGCGCGCTGGCGCTGGCGAAGCAGGGCGTGACGAAGGAACAGGGCGACATTCTGGTGACGGGCGCAACGGGCGGCGTCGGCAGCGTCGCCATCGCGATTCTTTCGGGCTGGGGCTACCGCGTCATCGCCTCCACCGGCAAGGTGTCGGAGGCGGACTACCTCCGGTCGCTGGGCGCCTCGGACGTGATCGACCGCAACGAGCTTTCGCAGCCGGGCAAGCCGCTGCAGAAGGAGCGGTGGGCCGGCGTCGTGGATTCGGTGGGCAGCCATACGCTGGCCAATGCCTGCGCGCAGGCCAGATACCGGGGTGTGGTCGCGGCCTGCGGCCTCGCGCAGGGCATGGATTTCGCGGCGAGCGTGGCCCCGTTCATCCTGCGCAGCGTCCGGCTCATCGGCGTGGACAGCGTGATGGCGCCGCGGGCCGATCGCGAAGAGGCGTGGAGGCGCCTGGCCTCCGACCTCGACCGGCACAAGCTCGACGCGATCACGACGGAAGTCACCCTGGCCGAAGCCATCGCCCGTGCGCCGGAAGTCCTTGCGGCCCGCATCCGCGGCCGGATCGTGGTGGACGTGAACCGCTGACGCCGGGGCCACGCGGGAGTAGGGAATACCCTGATCCGCGCTCCTGATTCGTTGAGGCGAATCAACTAAGCTCCCGCCCACTCCCCTACGCTACAAACGGCCCGCCGACAGAAGCCGGAGCCCACGCCATTCCGCCAGGAGAAAGCCCCATGACCACCTACAAGGATTTCCACGCGCGCTCGATCCAGGACCCCGAGGGCTTCTGGGGGGAGCAGGCGAAACTGATCGACTGGCACCGGCCCTACGACAAGGTCCTGGACGCCCCGAAGCCGCCATTTCGCTCCTGGTTCGCGGGCGGCCTCACCAACTTGTGCCACAACGCGGTGGACCGGCACCTCGCCGCGCGCGGAGACCAGAAGGCGCTCGTCTGGATTTCCACGGAAGTGAACGAGGAGAAGAGCTGGACCTACGCGCAGCTCGCCGACGAGGTGAACTGCTTCGCGGCGATCCTCGGGTCGCTGGGCGTCGGCAAGGGCGACCGCGTCCTCATCTACATGCCGATGGTGCCGGAGGCGGTGTTCGCCATGCTCGCGACGGTGCGTATCGGCGCCATCCACTCAGTCGTTTTCGGCGGCTTCGCCGCGGCAAGCCTCGCCGCGCGCATCGACGACGCGCAGCCGAAGGTGATGGTGACCTCGGATGCGGGCGCGCGCGGCGGCAAGCCCATTGCGCTCAAGCCGCTGGTCGACGAATCGATCCGGCTGTCGAAGTCGCCGCCCGCCCACGTGGTGATCGTGAACCGCGGCCTGGACACCGCGATGACGAGGGTAGCTGGCCGCGATCTCGACTACGCGCAACTGCACGCGAAGCACGCGGGCGCGAAGGTGCCGGTGACCTGGCTCGAGTCGAACGAGACGTCCTACATCCTGTACACGAGCGGCACCACCGGCATGCCCAAGGGCGTGCAGCGCGACACCGGCGGCTACGCAGTGGCGCTCGCTGCCTCGATGAAGCACATCTACTGTTCGAAGCCCGGGGAGGCGTACTTCTCGACTTCCGACATCGGTTGGGTCGTCGGGCATTCCTACATCGTCTACGGGCCGCTCATCAACGGGTCGACCACGATCATGTACGAGGGCCTGCCCATCCGGCCCGATCCGGGCATCTGGTGGAAGATCGTGTCGGACTACAAGGTCACCTCGATGTTCTCTTCTCCCACCGCCATCCGCGTGCTCAAGAAGCAGGACCCGGCCTACATGTCGAAATACGACGTGAAGTGCCTCAAGTACCTCTTCCTCGCCGGCGAGCCGCTCGACGAACCCACGGCGCGGTGGGTGGCGGATAACCTCGGCTGCCCGGTGGTGGACAACTTCTGGCAGACCGAGACCGGGTGGCCCATCCTGTCGGCCTGCCTCGGCGTCGAGGACACGCCGCGCAAGTTCGGCTCGCCTTCCTTCCCGGTGTACGGCTACAACGTGAAGCTGAAGGACGAGGTCACGGGCAAGGAGACGGGTCCGGACGAGAAGGGCGTGCTGTGCATCGTGCCGCCGTTGCCGCCGGGCGTGATGACCACGGTCTGGGGCGACGACGAACGATACGTGAAGACCTATTACGGAACGTTCAAGGACGAAATGGTCTACTCGACCTTCGACTGGGCGGTGCGCGACAAGGACGGCTATTACTTCGTGCTGGGGCGCACCGACGACGTGATCAACGTCGCGGGCCATCGCCTGGGCACGCGCGAGATCGAGGAGGCCGTGCAGGCCCACGCCGGCATCGCGGAGGTTGCGGTGATCGGCGTGGCCGACTCGTTGAAGGGCCAGGTGCCGGTTGCGTTCGCGGTTGCCAAGGACGCTTCGAAGACGGCCACGAAGGACTTGGCCGCGGCGCTCGAGAAGGAGGTCATGGCCACCGTCGACAAGCAGCTCGGCGCCATCGCGCGGCCTTCGCGCGTGCACTTTGTGACGGTGCTTCCCAAGACGCGGTCGGGAAAGCTGCTGCGGCGCTCGATCCAGGCGCTTTGCGAAGGGCGTGATCCCGGCGACCTCACCACCATCGAGGATCCGGGCGCTCTCGAGCAGATCCGCAACGCGCTGAAGGGGTGACGGGCTACCTCGTCCCCGACGTCCTGGCGCCGGGACTGCGGCTCGTCTTCTGCGGCACGGCGCCGTCGAAGGCCTCCGCCAGCGCGCGCGCCTACTACGCGAAGCCCGGTAACCGCTTCTGGCCGGCGCTGCACGCGGCCGGGTTCACGCCGCGCCGGTTCCACCCCTCGGACTACGCGGCGCTCCTCGAGCTGGGGATCGGCCTCACGGATCTGTGCAAGGGGCACGCGGGCAACGATGACGAGCTGCCCCGCGGCGCGCTCGATGCGGCGAGCCTGCGGGAAAAGATCGAGCGCTTCCGCCCGGGGGTGGTGGCCTTCACCAGCAAGAACGCGGCAAAGGCGTTCCTGGGACGCGACGTCGACTATGGCTGGCAGGCGGAGCGAGTGGGTAAAACGCGCCTCTTCGTGCTGACGTCGCCCTCGGGTCAGGCGAGGCGCTTCTGGGACGAGCGCCCGTGGCGGACGCTATCGAGTTGGGCGCGGAGCAATGAACCCGGTTCGTGAACCGGGTTCACGTACCGGGTTCACTGCCGATTCGTTGCTTCGAGGCTACTTGGCGGGGCAGGGGCCGAGGTAGCGGCCTTCCATCTTCTGCGCCATGTTCATCTTCTGGCCGCCCTGGTCCATGGCCATCTTCATGTTCATGTTGAACCCTTCCGGGACGAAGGTGATGGTTGTATCGGCCGTCATCGCAGCCTCTCCCTTGCAGACCGTGCGGTAGGTCGCCGTGTTTCCGGACATCTTGAAATCCTTGACCTCGCAGTTCGGCGGGCTCTTGCCGTCGCGGCCCTTGCCGACCTGGCCCTTCTCGATGTCCTGGGGCGTCACGCAGTGCTTCATGTTCGAGGTGTGCTTGCCCGCGCCTGCCGGTAGGCCCGGCACCTGCCCCATGTCCATTTCGATCTTGTAGGCGTACATCCCGGGCTTCATCTTGCCCTTCATCGCGTCCGTCGGGTTCTGGGCTTGAGCGGCGACGGCAGCAGAAAGGGCGGCGGCAACGAGTACGGCTGCGGTTTTCATGGTGATCCCTGCGTGGAGTGAAAAAAGACGCGACGAGGATACCATCGGGCCGGAGAAGGTGGGGCCGGACGGCTAGAATGGGCCCATGGCGCGCACCCTCGAGCTTCCCTACAACGAGTCCACGGGCTGCGCCGACCGCCATGCATGGTTCGAGCGGATTCGCCCCCTGGGGTGGGCCGTGTTCCTGGACAGCGGCGAGCGAGCGCGCACCGGCGGACGCTTCGACATCCTGGCGGCCGGGCCGCAGGCGAAACTCGTCCTGCGCGACGGCCGGTGCGAGATCGAGCGCATGGCCGAAACCGCGACCCTTGCGGAAAGCGCCTTCGCCGGACTGCGCTTGCTCCTCGCGGAAACGACGCCCGGCGACACGGCATGGCCCATTGCCGGTGGGGCCATCGGCTATGTCGGCTATGAGCTGGGAAGGCAATCCGCGCGCCTTCCCCCGGCGAAGCCCGGAACCACGGCCTTCATGCCCGAAGCGGCTGTCGGGCTCTATCCGTGGACGGTCGTCGTGGATCACGCGGAGAGGAGGGCGGCGCTCACCTCGCTTGCCTCGTATCCCGATGCGGACGCCGAAGCGCTGCGGGAGGTCCTGCTCGAGGGGGAGCCGCGGACGCGCGCGCCGTTTTGCGTGACCGGCGAGATCGCCTCGTCCCTCGAGCGCGAGGCCTACCTGCCGCGCGCGGCGCGCATCATCGACTACATCCGCGCCGGCGACACCTACCAGGTGAACCTCACACGCGAGTTCCGCGTCGCCTACTGCGGAGATGCCTGGGAGTTCTACCGCCACCTGCACGACACCAATCCGGCGCCCATGGGGGCCTTCCTCGAGTACCCGTTCGGTTGCGTGCTGTCGAGCTCGCCGGAGCGCCTGATGACGGTCGAGGCGGGGGTGGCAATGACGCAGCCCATCAAGGGCACCCGGCGGCGGCGCGCGGACCCGGGCGAGGACGCACGCGTGCGCGCCGAGCTGGAAGCCTCGGCCAAGGACCGGGCGGAAAACGTGATGATCGTGGACCTGCTGCGCAACGACTTCGGCCGCGTGTGCGAGCCCGGAAGCGTCGCGGCGCCCAGGATCTGCGAACTGGAGAGCTTCGCCACGGTGCATCACCTGGTGAGCACCGTGACCGGTCGCCTGGCGCCCGGCCGCGACGGCGTGGATCTGCTGCAAGCCTGCTTCCCCGGGGGGTCGATCACCGGGACGCCCAAGCGGCGCGCGATGGAAATCATCGACGAGCTGGAGCCGCACCGGCGCGAGGTGTACTGCGGCGCCATCGGCTACGCAACGACCGCCGGCCGCCTGGACGTGAATATTCCCATCCGCACCACGCTCGCGGCCGGGGGCGAGCTTCGCTTCTATGCCGGCGGCGGGATCGTCGCCGACTCCTCGCCGGAGTCGGAGTTCGAGGAGACCGAGGTAAAGGTCGCGGCCATCCGGCGTGCCCTGTCGCGGTTCGCCGCCGGCGGCGCACCGCACTCGGCCAAGTCGCTCATGCGCCGCGAGCTTCTCGCCCACCGCGACGCGCTCTTCTCGGGGGGCAGTTCTGCCTTCGCCGGCCGGATCACCGCGCGCCTTCGCGCGCTCATCGAATACCGCCGGGCCAGGACGGTGCTCGCCACGTTCAGCTTCGGGACCGAATGGGACACGCGCGCCTTTGCCGATGGGGTCCTTTCCGACGGCAAGGTCCTCGTGCTGCCTCGCGTCGTGCGCGAGCCGAGATCGCTCGAACTCTACGCGGTGACGGACCTGGGAGCGGACCTGGTCCCGGGCGTGTGGAGCATCGAGGAGCCCGATCCCGCCCGCTGCCGAAAGGTGGCGCTTTCGGAAGTCGACTTCGCCCTCGTGCCTGCGTTATCTTGCAACCGCAAGGGCGTGCGGCTGGGCTACGGCGCGGGCTATTTCGACCGACTGCTCGCGGGCGCGGGGACGCGGACGTTTCGCGTCGTGGCGCTTCCGGCGGCGCTGGTGCGCGAATTCATCCCGTGCGAGCCGCACGATGTGCCCGTGGACGCCCTGCTCACCGAAGATCATTTCCAGAAAACGAAACCGTCCCCATGACCTCCCTCCCCATCGACGGCAAGGCCATCGCCGCCGACATCGCCCTGGAAAACGCCCTGCGCGCCGCGCGCCTTCGCGACGCGGGGACTGTGCCCGGACTCGCCGTGGTCATCGTGGGCGATGATCCGGCCAGCCGTGTCTATGTGCGCAACAAGGCGCTCGCCTGCGAAAAGGCGGGGCTCAACTCCTGGGTGCACGCGATGCCCGCCAACACGCCTCAGGAGCGCCTCATCACCTTCGTGCGCAGCCTGAACGCCGACCCGTCGGTGCACGGCATCCTCGTGCAGTTGCCGTTGCCGAAGCCGCTGGATGCCCGCGCCGTCATCGAGGCCATCGATCCGGCCAAGGATGTGGATGGATTTCACTACCACAACGTGGGCGCCCTGGTCGTCGGCGAGCCTGCGTTCTGTCCCTGCACGCCGTGGGGCGTCATGAAGATGCTCGAGCACGAAGGCATCGCCGTCGAGGGCGCGCACGCGGTGATGGTCGGCCGCTCGACGATCGTCGGCAAGCCCATGGCCCTGATGCTCGTGAACGCGGGCGCGACGGTCACCGTGTGCCACTCGAAGACCCGCGACCTGGCGGGCATCACGCGCCAGGCCGATATCCTCGTGGCCGCGGTGGGGCGGGCGCGCATGATCGGTGGCGACATGGTGAAGCCCGGTGCGGTCGTGATCGACGTGGGCATCAACCGGCTGCCCGACGGGAAGCTCTGCGGTGACGTGGACTACGCATCGGTGTCGCAGGTGGCCTCGCGCGTGACGCCGGTGCCTGGCGGGGTGGGGCCGATGACGATCGCGATGCTCGTCGCCAACACCTTGCGGGGCGCGGAGAAGGTGGCGGGCCTGGCGGCGCCGATGCCGACTCGCTTCGCTTGAGTTTCGCAGGAGGCAAGGACAGATGACCCAACCGTACGCTTCGGGCCTGGATCGCAACGAGGCCAACTACACGCCGCTCACGCCCGTTTCCTTCCTGGCGAAGGCGGCCACTGTGTACCCGGACCGGACGGCGGTCATCCACGGCGCCCTGCGTCGCCCGTGGAAGGACGTTTACGCCCGCTCCCGTCGCCTCGCCTCGGCGCTCGCACGGCGCGGCGTGGAACGCGGCGACACGGTGGCCGCCATGCTCCCCAACATCCCGGCGATGGTGGAGCTGCACTTCGGGCCGGCGATGATCGGTGCCGTGCTCAATACCCTGAACACACGCCTGGATGCGGAGGCCATCGCCTTCATGCTCGACCATGGCGAAGCGAAGGTGCTCTTCACCGACCGGGAGTTTTCCGCGACGATCGAGAAGGCGCTGTCGCTCTGCCAGTCGAAACCGCTGGTGATCGACGTGGACGACGCGATGCACGAGGGCGGGGCGCTCCTCGGTGAAAAGGAGTACGAGGACTTTCTCGGGGAAGGCGATGCGCAGTTCGAGTGGAGTTTTCCTCCCGACGAATGGGACGCCATCTCGCTCAACTACACGTCGGGCACGACGGGCAACCCCAAGGGCGTGGTGTACCACTACCGCGGCGCCTACCTCAACGCGATCAACAACATCCTCGACTGGTCGATGCCGAAGCAGGCGGTGTACCTGTGGACGCTGCCGATGTTCCACTGCAACGGCTGGTGCTTCAACTGGACGATGGCGGCGGCCGCCGGCACGAGCGTGTGCCTGCGAAAGGTGGATCCGAAACTGATCCTGGATCTCATTCGCGAGCACCGGGTCACGCATTATTGCGGCGCGCCCATCGTGCACTCGATGCTCCTCAACGCGCCTGCCGAATGGAGGGAGGGCATCGACCACGAGGTGCATTGCCTCGTCGCCGCGGCGCCTCCCCCCGCAGCCGTCATCGAAGGCATGGGCCGCATGGGCTTCGACATCACGCACGTGTACGGGCTCACCGAGACCTACGGGCCGGCGGCGGTGTGTGCCAAGCACCCCGAGTGGAGCGAACTGCCGCTGGAGGAACAGGTGCGCCGCAACGGCCGGCAAGGCGTGGCCTACCTGCTCGAGGAGGGCATGACCGTGCTCGATCCGCACACCCTGGAACCGGTGCCGTGGGACGGCGAGACGATGGGCGAGATCATGTTCCGCGGCAACATCACGATGAAGGGCTATCTCAAGAACCCGAAAGCCACGCAAGAGGCGTTCCGGGGCGGATGGTTCCACTCGGGCGACCTCGCGGTGATGCAGCCCGACGGCTACGTGAAGATCAAGGACCGCTCGAAGGACGTGATCATCTCCGGCGGCGAGAACATCTCCTCGCAGGAAGTGGAGGACGTGCTCTTCAGCCATCCGGCGGTGATGCTCGCTGCAGTCGTCGCCCAGCCCGATCCCAAGTGGGGCGAGACGCCCTGCGCGTTCATCGAGCTGAAGGAAGGCGTGACGGTCACGCAAGGCGAGGTGATCGAGTTCTGCCGCTCGCGCATGGCGCGCTTCAAGGTGCCCAGGAGCGTGATCTTCGGCCCGCTGCCCAAGACTTCGACGGGGAAGATCCAGAAGTTCCTGCTGCGCGAGCGCGCGAAGAGCCGGAGCGCCATCGAGTGACGCGTGGGCAAGGCTTGGGACACGGATGAACACGGATTACCCGATGAGTTGTGAATCGATAGCCGCAATTCGAAGCGCGGTCACTCCGATGCCACGGTGCGTAACAGGCAAATCGAGATATTTGTCCGTGTTCATCCGTGTTTATCCGTGTCCGAAGGATTTGCTGCAACCATGAACACAATGCGCGAAGGGTCGGTCCGCTGCCTGGACCCGCACGGATTCCACCGCATGCGCTGGGTGGAGTGGGGCGATCGGGACAATCCGCGCGTGCTGGTGTGCGCCCACGGCCTCACGCGCTGCGGGCGCGACTTCGATTTTCTCGCCGGAAAGGTGGCGGATGCCTATCGCGTCGTCTGCCCCGACATCGTGGGCAGGGGGCGGAGCGACTGGCTGGCCGTGAAGGCGGACTATGGCTATCCCGTGTACTGCGCCGACATCGCGACGATGCTCGCTGCGATTGGTGCGGAATCGGTGGACTGGGTGGGCACCTCGATGGGGGGCCTCCTCGGGATGCTGCTCGCGGCCCAGCCGCGAACGCCCGTCGGAAAGCTCGTGATGAACGACGTCGGCTGCGTGGTGCCGAAGTCGGCGCTCGAGCGGATCGCCGCCTACGTCGGCCGGGATCCGGCGTTCGACTCGATCGAGGCGCTGGAAGCGGCGATGCGGATGGTCAGTCCCTTCGGCAAGCTCACGCCCGCGCAGTGGCGGCACCTCGCGATGCACGTGGCCCGCCGCGACGGCACGGGCCAATGGCGTTTCCGGTACGACCCGGGTGTCGCGCTCCCCTTCAAGGCAGGGCCGCTGGCGGACGTGGACCTGAGTGCGTTCTGGATGGCGGTAAAGGGGCCCGTGCTCCTGATCCGGGGCGAGCAGTCGGACCTCTTCACCCCGGAAGTGCACGCCGGGATGCTCGCGCGCCCGGGCACGGAAAGCCTTGTCGTCGCCGAGACCGGCCACGCGCCGATGCTGATGGACGAGGCGCAGGCCGAGGCCGTCCGCGCCTTCCTGGTCGCGTGAGCGCCGACCGGTGAGCCTGAAGCGGCGCGACTTCGACGCCGTGATCGTCGGCGCGGGGCACAACGGCCTCGTGTGCGCCTGCTATCTGGCGAAGGCGGGCCTGAAGGTGGGAGTCTTCGAGCGACGCGAAGTCGTGGGGGGCGCTGCGGTGACGGAAGCGTTCCACCCGGGCTTTCGCAATTCCGCGGCGAGCTACACGGTGAGTCTTCTCAACCCGAAGGTGATCCGCGACCTGCGCCTTGCCGAACACGGCCTCAGGATCGTGGAGAGGCCCTACTCGAACTTCCTGCCCACGCAGGACGGTCGCTACCTCAAGGCGGGCGGTGGAATCGCGGCATCGCAAGAGGAGATCGCGAAGTTCTCGGCGCGGGATGCGCAGCGCCTCCCGGGCTATTACGACCGGCTGGAGAGCGTGGCCGATGTCCTTCGCGACATGCTCCTGGAGACGCCGCCCAACGTGGGCGGCGGCCTCGCGGAGATCTTCGGCGCGTGGAGGACGGCGCGCCGGCTCAACCGCCTGCCGCTCGCCGCCAAACGCGATGTGCTGGACCTCTTCACGATGTCCGCGGGCGATTGGCTCGACCGGTGGTTCGAGTCCGACCCGATCAAGGCCTGCTTCGGGTTCGACAGCGTGGTGGGCAACTTCGCGAGCCCGTGGTCGCCCGGCACGGCCTACGTACTGCTGCACCACGTGTTCGGCGAGGTGAACGGAAAGAAGGGCATCTGGGGACACGCCATCGGCGGCATGGGGGCCATCACGCAGGCCCTGGCCGGGGAAGCGGCCGCGCGAGGCGTGAGCGTGCGCACGGGCATGGCGGTCGAGCGGATTCTCGACGCAGGGGGGCGCGCCTGCGGGATCGCGCTCGCCGACGGCAGCGAAGTCACGGCGCGCTGCGTCGTGGCAAACGCGCACCCGACGACCGTCGCAAAACTCGCCGGCGGCACGGCGTGGCCGGAGGCTTTCGGTCACTACCAATCCGAGAGCGCCACCTTCCGCATGAACGTGGCGCTTTCCGAATTGCCGGACTTCTCCTGCCTGCCGGGCACCGCGGCCGCGCCGCACCATTCGTCGGGCATCGTCCTCGCGCCCTCGCTCGCCTACATGGATCGAGCCCATGCGACGGCGCGGGAGGAGGGATGGTCGCGCGAGCCCATCGTCGAGATCCTGATCCCCAGTACCGTCGACGAGACGCTCGCCCCGCGCGGCGCCCATGTTGCCAGTCTCTTCTGCCAGCACTTCCGATACGCGCTGCCCGCCGGGCGCCGCTGGGACGACGAGCGAGAAAAGGCCGCCGATGCCGTGATCGATCTCGTCTCGCGTCACGCACCCAACTTCCGCCGAAGCGTTATCGCACGCCGGATTCTCTCGCCCCTCGATCTCGAGCGCGAGTTCGGCCTCGTGGGCGGTGACATCTTCCACGGCAAGCTCACGCTCAACCAGCTGTTCAGCGCGCGCCCCGTGCTCGGGCACGGCAACTACCGCATGCCGCTGGCGGGTCTCTACCTGTGCGGCGCCGGCGCGCACCCGGGCGGCGGGGTCACCGGCGTGCCGGGGCACAACGCGGCGCGCGAAGTCGTCCGCGACTGGCGTCGCGGCGGCCGCTGGCAGCGGGTGTGACCAGGCAGGCGCAGCCGGATGATCGAAGCGGGAAGGGAAAGCAGAAAACAAAAGTGAGTGGGGTTTGTTGCTGGTTTTTGGCCAGATGAAATTGCCGCGAGATTCGACTTCGGCAACACCTCGCAAGCGGATCGGTTCGTGACGCCCGGCGCAATTTGACCTGGCCAAAAACCAGCAACAAACCCCACTCACTTTTTTTTCTGCTTTCCCTTCCCCTGCGCCATTCTCCGCGGCCGGTCGCTACCGCCAGTTCGCCGGTCGCTACGGCCAGTTCGGCGGTCGCTTCTCCAGGAACGCGGCGACGCCTTCCTTGGCGGACGGAGCCGCGAAGCTGCAGGCGATGGTGCGCGAGGCGTCGTCATAGGCGGGCGCCATGGCGGCCTCGAGCTGCCGGTAGAAGAGCGCCTTGCCGGTCGCCAGCGTGTCGCGAGGCTTGGCGATCAGCTTGTTGGCCAGGTCGCGCGCGGCTTCCATCACGCGGTCGGCGGGACAGATGCGATTGACGAGGCCCCAGTCGAGGGCCGTCTCGGCATCGATGAAGTCCCCGGTGAAGAGCATCTCCGCGGCACGCTTGCGGCCGAGGTTTCGCGAGAGCGGCACTGCGGGCGTGGAGCAGAAGAGCCCGAGATTGACCCCGGACACCGCGAAGCGCGCATCCTGGCTCGCGACGGCGAGGTCGCATTGGGCGACGAGCTGGCACCCGGCGGCGGTGGCGAGCCCGTTCACGGCGGCGATCACGGGCTGGGGCAGGGCGACGAGCTTCTGCATCACGGCGCTGCACTGGGCGAAGAGCGCCTCGACCCGGGCCTGGGTGGGGAGGGCACGCATCTCCTTCAGGTCGTGGCCGGCGCAAAAGGCATTGCCGGCGCCGGTGATGATCACCACGCGCACGGATTCGTCGCGCGCGATGTCATCCAGCGCTTGCTGCAGTGCGGCAAGCAGGGTGCCGGAGAGGGCGTTGAACTGCCGGGGGCGGTTGAGCGTGAGGCAGGCAACGCCGCCTTCGTTGCGGCGCAGCAGCAATTCAGGCTCGATTTTCGCAAGGCCGGTGGCGAGGGGTTCGTCCATTGAGGGCTCCGGAAGGGCGAGACGGATGGCGCTTTGTGATAATTATCGCATTGTTTTTGTTGATAAAGTCTTCAATTTCCGGGCTGAAAAGCCGATTGCATCGATTCCATGATGGGCTTAAGATCAGGCGGCATCTGCGGATGCGGCGTGCTTTTGTCTTTGTATTCAGGGTGCAAACGCGAATCCTGCACCCGGGTTGTGATACATCACATTCCTTCAGAAAAAAAATGAGAGCCACGATGGAACGACGCGCACGCTGGATCACATCCTTCGTTGCCCTGGTGCTGGCGGCCGGAGTCGCCGGCCCCGCGCTGGCCAACCCCGAGGCGCTCGAGAATGCGAGGCGCCTGCTGAATCAGAACAACCCGAAGCAGGCTTACATGGAGCTGATCAAGCTCGAGTCCCAGCTCGCCGGAAACGTCGATTACGATTACCTCCTGGGCGTGGCCTCGCTCGACAGTGGCAAGATCGACGACGCGATCATCGCGTTCGAGCGGGTGCTCGCCGTGAATCCGAACCACGCCGGTGCGCAAATGGACCTGGCGCGCGCCTACTTCGTGGCCGGATCGCTGGACCTCGCGGAAGCTTCGTTCACGCAGTTGGCCGCCTCGAACCCGCCTTCCATCGCGCTGCAGACGATCAACCGCTATCTCGAGGCGATCAAGGCCCGCAAGCGGCAGACCGCGGGGGGGTGGTCCGGCTGGGCGGAACTGGGCATCGGCTACGACGACAACATCACGGGCGTGCCCACGGATTTCGGCGCGGCCGCGCAGCAGTCGTTCGGCATCGTCGGCATCGAAGCCACCGGCAACTCCATCAAGCGCAAGGCCGCCTACGGCACGGCAGCGGCAGCGGCCGAATACTCGCACCCGCTTTCCGGGGGCTGGAGCCTTTTCGGCGCGGGCGAGGTGAAGGGGCGCGGCTACGACGGCGAATCGGATTTCAATTCGCTCAATGGCGAGGTGCGTGCAGGCGCGACGCTGAACGACGGCGCGACGCAATGGCGAGCCATCGGCGGATACCAGCACTTCGACCAGCAGGGCGCGGCCGACACCGACCCGATGATCACCAACGACCGTCGTACCGGGTACGGCCTGGGCGAATGGAGGTATTACCTCGATCCGCGTCGGCAGGTGGGGCTGGGCCTGCAGTATTCGCAGGTTCGTTTCCCGACCAACGATATCGAGGACTTCAACCAGATCCTGCTCTCGGGGTCGTACCTGCAGTCTTTCGAGACCAAGGGCGTGCCCCTGCTGGTCCTCTCGGCCTTCGTGAGCGATGACAAGGCGATCAACGATTTCCCCGACAGTACGACGAACAAGAGCAAGAACCTCGCCGGCCTGCGCAGCTACGTCCAGTACGCTCTCGATCCGAAGGTGAACTTGTTCAACGCGCTCGGTGTCGTGTTCCGCCACGACAAGGACGCTTATGCCCGCTCGACGACTGTCGAGTACGGCAAGGACCGTTTCGGCGAGTTCCTCCTGGGCCTGAACTGGGAGTTCCGGAAGTCCTGCACGATGCGCGCCCAGTGGTCGTACACGCGCAACACGTCGAACATCGATTTGTACGCTTTCAACCGCAACGAGGTCTCCACGGCTGTTCGTTGCGAGACCAACTAGGGAGCCATGGCCATGGTTCAGTGCAAGAAGCTTGCATCGGTTTTCATCCTGAGCGGCCTCGCTTGCGCCGGTTCCGCGTTCGGGGCGAGCGGTACCTTCACGTTCGTGACGGGCGACGTCAACGTGCAGCGCGCCAACGGGCAGCGCGTTCAGGTCACCAAGGGCACTCCGGTGAACCAAGGTGACGCGATCGTCACCGGCGGGCATGGCATGGCCCAGCTCACGATGGTGGACCAGGCGAAGATCTCGCTTCGTCCCAATACCCAGTTCCAGATCGAGCAGTACGCCGACCGGCCTGATTCCGACCAGGGGGCGCTCCTGAACCTCGTGCGCGGCACCTTGCGCACCTTCACGGGCCTCATCGCCGCCCGCACCCGGGACCGCTTCGTGATGAAGACGAAGGTGGCCACCGTGGGCATTCGCGGTTCCGGCAACGTGCTCTTCGCGGGCACGGCCCCCGATTGCGATCCCGAGAAGGTGGATGCAGCGGGCGCCGGCTGCGACATCACCGTGAACCACACGATCGAGGGCAGTCACGCCGTCACCTTCGGGGACTTTTCCGGCACCGGGCTTCCGCCGCAGCAGGGCGGAGCGCAGACGCTCATCACGGGCCCCGGCCAGACGGTTCTCGTCACTGGCAAGGGCGAGGTGAAATACATCCCGACCCCGCAGTTCATCGCCGATTCGGCGTCTAACCCGACCGGCGCGGCCAAGACCAAGGGCGACGGCGGCGCAGGTTCGGGCGACTCGCGCAACTTCGGACCCAATGACAGCAGCGGTTCGAGCACGCAGCAGGGCACCTCGAACACGGTCCCGGTAGGCAACAACGGCCTGGGATTCACGTTCGTGGACGCGACGGGCAACCTGGGCTCCGACACGTCGAACCTTCGCGATATCGTCATCTCCTCCACGGGGTCCGCGTTCGAGGGGCAGGCGACGGGCGATGACGTGACGGTCGAGGGAATCGCGCTTCGGTCTTATCGCTCCTATGCGGGCACGCAGAGCAGCCTGGTGCCCACCATCGCCGGCGGCACGCAGCGCGACGTGCAGTTCATCTCGGAGGCCTCCATCACCCTGGGCCGCTGGGAAAACGGCTCGCTGGGCTACTACGGCGCGGGAAGCACGTCGCCCACGCCCGGCAGCATCCACTGGATCTATTCCGCCTCGGGCTATCCCACGTACCTTTCGGACGTCCTCACCGGCACGGCGACCTACACGCTGGCCGGGGCGACCACGCCGACCAACCAGAACAACACGGTGGGCACGCTGGGCAGCGCCACGCTCAATGTCAATTTCACGAACCGCACCCTCAATGCCATCCTGGGCGTCTCGATGCCGGGCGCAGGGGGCAACGCAGGAGGAAGCTGGTCGCTCAATGCGCAGGGTGTCCCGTTCGCGTTGAACAGCTTCTACGCCTCGACTTCGGACCGGTTGGTCGTGACCAACGGCAGCGGCCAGTCGTCCGCGAGCAATGCCAACCTGACCGGGAGCTTCGAGGGCAGCTTTGTGGGCCAGCAACTGCAAGGCGCGATCCTGGGATACGGCATCGCGGACCAGACTTCGTCCAGCTCCTCCAACTACAACGTCATTTCGGGCGTGGCCGGCTTCACCGGTCCTGCGCAGCCCGGGTCGTCCCCGTACCGCGACGGCCTCATTTCGGATCCGACGGAAAGCCTCGCGAGCGGCGTGACGCAGGTTCGTACGTATGCCACGGTGAACCGACCGGCAGAAGTGGTCGTGGATGCGGCCACGGGCGGCGTAACCGAATTCGCCGCACCTTACGCGGCCTATGGCGGACACGCGACGTACGCGCGCGGAACCGCGACCGTCCTCCAGGCAGGCACCGACCCTGAAACGGGAATGGTGTGGGGCCGCTGGTCCGGCGGAACAGCTACGGTTTCCAGCAACGGGCAGACGACCAACCTGAACCTCGCGAATTCGAGCCTGCACTACATCTTCTCGGGCTCGCAAAGCGGCCCGGTGAACCTGCCCCTGACGGGAACGGCCAGCTACGACATCATCGGCTCGACGAGCCCCACGGACCGGTCGGGGCACGTCGGCACGCTCAATACGGCTACGCTGAACGCCAACTTCACGAACCGCACGGCGGACGCGGTGGTCAACGTCACCGTCAACGGGCAAACGCTCAACGGCTTGGCGAACTCGATGCCGATCTACCGCGACCAGTATTTCTCGGCCTACACGCCGAGCCCGATCCCGGGGGCGTCGACCACGTCCCAGCTCATCCTGACGTGCAGTCCCACTTGCGGCCCCGGCTCGGGCGGCAGCATCGATGGCTTCTTCGCCGGGCGATCGGGACAGCGGGCGGGGATGAACTACAACTTGAACGGCAATGCCGGCGCGGTGGCCTTCGGCCGCCGCGGAGGGTGAAAGGGTGCTGGAAGCGGGGAAGCAGCCGCTGTAGGTTGCGATGGGTGGGCTCGTAAGGTATCAGCCAGAAATTTGAGGATAACGGGCCTGCGCCGCGAGGCGGGGTCCAACGGGACGATGCCGGGATAACGGCACGCCCGCATCGAGGTGCGACATGTCTCATGTGACCAGGTGGTTCCGGACAGCAAAGAGCGCGTCCTTCTTCTCTATCGTGCTCACTGCAGCCGCCGTGGCATCGTGGCACTCGCCGCAGGTCATGGCGGCGGCCCCGGCAGTCCGGGGCGCCCCGATGAGCAAGGTGGTCGCGATCACAAAGGCGGGCCTGTCGGCCAAGAGTTGCATCGTTCCTGCGCCGCTCATCGTCATCAGTCCCGCAAGCCTTGATTTCCCCGCGACGTCGGCGGGAAACTGCTCTTCTCCCCTGCCCTTCACGGTGACGAACGCGGGGACGAAGAGCGTCGGAATCAACTACATCAATGCAGGGGGGGAGGGAACCGACTTCTCGCTGTTTTCGAGCTCGTGCAGCGAAGTGACCCTCGCGCCCAATGGGACCTGCAGCGGCTCCGCCGTCTTCTGTCCCCTATTCTCCGCGCCCGGCGTCAAGACAGGGCAACTGGTCGTCTATCACGACGCAGGCAACAATGCGATTCCGCTCAGCGGCACGCTGACTCCGCCGGCGCCTGTCGCTGTCTTCTTGCGCTCCCCCAGTGGGAACATCGATTTTGGCATGAACTGGCTGGGCGCTCCCAACCCGACCATCGACATCACGGTCCAGAACACGGGCGCGGCCGCGATGACCGTGAGCCCCGTCACGGTGACCCCGCCGTTCTTTGAAGGTCCCAACAATTGCGGCGTCGTCAACCCGGGCGGAAGCTGCACGATCACGGTCGGATACACCGTTTCCGCAACGCCCACCATGGGCGAGGAGTACGGGACGCTCACGATTCCGCACTCGGCCCCCGGTTCACCCGAGGTGATCACCCTTGAAGGCGAAAGCGCTCCGAGGCCTGGCGTCACGTTGGCGCCTGCGCCGCCTCCGACGATATCGCCCCTTTACCTGTGGATGGAGCAGGGAAACACGACCTATGACTACGTCTATTTCACGAACCTTTCCGGGGCGCCGGTCATCCTCACCTCCGTCGACCTGGGGAGCGGCGGCAGCGGCTACTTCTGGAACGAGTCCGACACCTGCAACCCATTGCCCCTCACGCTGGCATCGGGCCAGTCCTGCTCGGTATATATGGGGTATGACTCATCCAGCGCGCCCGTCACTTCGCCGGGTTACGACGCCGACTCGCTCATCTTCACCGCCGACGGTACGCCGTACACCGCGAACCTCTATGCCGAAGTGGCTCCGCCGTATCCGACCCTGACCACCGATGTCGGACTGCTGGACTTCGGCACGGTCAATCTCGGTTCCCAGAGCGGCTGCCAGAACTTCAAGATATCGAACTATGGAAGCCAGCCGGCACCATTCTTCCTCAACGGCCCCTACTATGGCGAGTTCGTGGCCACCGGCTGCACGATCCCGACGCCAGCCTGCACGGCGACTTCCGTAACGCCGCAGACGCTCAATGGGGGCGAATTCTGCTGGGGTTCGTTCAGCTACAAGCCCACGATTGCCGGGCCGGCCACGGACGGAGTGGACGTCGTGGACGGGAATTTATACTGGGGCTATCCGGCAGGGGTTTCGCTTACCGGCACGGGCTACCAGGCGGGGCCGCGCGTCCAGGTTGACCAACCCTACCTCGACTTCGGTTCGCATCCGCTCGGCGTGTCGGCGCCTTCGCAGACGGTCACCTTCACGAACTCCGGGGACGCGAGCCTGACGGGCTACCTGTCTCCGCCCGGAGCTGTCGGGTTTAGCATCCTGGGCAATACCTGCGGCGGACCCTCGTCGACCGCCACGGTCACGATCCTTCCGGGCGGAACGTGCACGGCCACCTTCGGCTTCACGCCGACGCCCCCGGTAGGGTATGTCTACGACTGGGCGACCTTCATTTCCGATGCCCTGAACAACGGGTCCCTGGCGGTGGACATGGACGGCACCGGCACCGCGGCGCCGGAGCCTTCGGCCGATTTCTATCCGATGGAGATCCATTTCGGGAACGTCCCGGCGAACACGTCGAGTGCGTCGCAGGCTGTCTCCTTCGCCAACACGGGCAGCGGGCCAATGTCGATCAGCAGCATCGTGTCTCCGGGCGGCCAGTTCGCAATGTCGCACGATTGCCCGCTGGCTCCCGCCACGCTGGCGCCGGGTGCCTGCTGCACGATCCAGACGACGTTCAATCCGACGGCGGCTGGCCTGCAATACGGCACTATCGACATTACCTGGACGGATCCCGCTGCGCTGCCGCCGAGCCCGCTGCTCGCCCAGATTCCCGTGGACGGCACCGGCGTTCCGCCGCCGAGCATCACGGCATCGCCAGCGGGAGTCGGATTTGCGGACCAGATCATCAGCACGGTGAGCGGCCCCGTCCGGGTCCTGCTCAGCAACACCGGGATCACGGACATCACCGTCACGGGTTATGCCGTGAGCGGCGATTTCTCCGCCTCCGCTCCCGTGGCACTTCCGCCGGTACCGGTCTCGGCTCCGCTGCTGAAGCGCACTATGCCGGTCAGAGGCAAGGCGGCAGGACCGAAAGCGGCATCGCCTCCTGCCTTGCCCTGCGGGCCAGGCTATCTCGAGAAAGGATTGGCCTGCTACATCGATGTTTCGTTCAAGCCGACCGCTCTCGGCCTTCGCACCGGCGCCCTGGTCCTGGCGTTCACGGGCGGGACCGGAAGCCCGGCCGTTGTACCGCTATCGGGCAACGGAACACCCAAGGACTTCCCCGCGATCTCGGTTTCGACCGAAACTCTCGCGTTCGGCGAGGTCGTCATCGGCGTGACGTCCAGCCTGAGAGTGACGGTATCGAGCATCGGCACGTCCCCGCTTGCAGTCACCGGAGTGAGAACCTTCGGGCCGGCCTTCGCGGCGTCGACGGGTTGCACGGCGTCGCAGGCACCGGGCACATCGTGCGAGGTCACCGTGGACTGCAGGCCTGTCGCGCTCGGGCTGGCGACCGGCGACCTCTACATCGACCACAACGCGTCGGGAGGCTACAAGAACCTGAAGCTCAGCTGCACCGGCGTGCCTCTGCCGAAACCGAGGATCGATGTCTCGGCCACGGGAGTGAGCTTCGGCAACCAGGCGCTCGGAACGACGAGTTCCTCGCAGTCGGTGGTCATCAAGAGCGTGGGCACCGCGCCCCTCGCCATCCGAGGCATCGGCACGAACTCGCCCTTCGCGGCGACCCATGGTTGCCCGGCGACGCTGGAGCCGGGATCCAGCTGCATCGCCAGGGTGAACTTCACGCCGATGAGGTCTGGCGGGCAGGCGGACAAGCTCGGCATCGGAAGCAACGATCCCGACCGCCCGGCGATCAACGTGGACCTCTCCGGCACCGGTTGCCGACCGTTCACGGTGGCGGCCGGCCGGCGGGGAACCAACCTTTGCGCGCCCTGAGAGGCGAATCCGGTTGATGCAGAGACAGAGCTGAGGAAAACGGGCCTCCCTCCGCGAGGGTGGGGCCGCACGGGACGATGCCGGGATAACGGCACGTTCCCAATGGAGGTGCAATATGGCACGAATGACAGACTGTTTCAGCACCGTGAATCGCAGGGCTCTCCTTTCTGTCCTGCTTCTCGCGGCCGCCCTGGCGTCGTGGCAGTCGCCGGCGGCGTCGGCGCAGCAGCCGGGAGCGCGTCAGGCGCCCATGAGCAAGGTGCTCGCGCTCATTCGCGGCAACAAGGCGCTCGGGAGCTGCCATCCCGCCCTTGCGGTCTCCATTTCCCCGTCGCCAATCGTTTTCCCCAGCGCCATTCCAGTTGGCACGAGCGGATGCGCTTCCCCCCAGTCCTTCACGGTGACCAACGCGGGGAACGTGAGCCTGGATGTTGCGTATGTGTCGACTGACACGGAGATGTATGGAGGCAGCGCCCCCTTGTCGGCGAAGAGTTATTACGGGGACTATTCCTTCGACTCGAGCGGATGCAGCGAATACACGCTCGCTCCCGGCGCGTCGTGCACCGGGTCCGTGACCTTCTGCGCGCAGCCGTCTGCCAGCCAGGGATCGAAGTTGGGCACGCTTTTCGTCTATACGAGTGCGCCGAGCAGCCCGCACGCAGTCACCCTGACGGGCACGGTCGGGCCGGGGCCGCTGGCGCCAGTATTCTCCGCCACGCCGGATTACCTCGACTTCGGCAACGTGCCGCTGGGTTCGACTTCAGACGCGCAACATGTCACGGTGCGCAACATCGGAAGCGCACCGATGACGGTGAATTCCATCACCGCGACGCCGCCGTTCGCGGTTGATGACGACGGGTGTACCGCGGTCCCAGTCCCACCGGGTGACGTGTGCGGGATCGACGTCACCTTTATCGCCGGGTCGGCCCCGCAATCCGAGGTCTCCGGGACGCTCACCATCAATCACTCGGCCGCGGGCTCGCCCGGGTCGGTCTCCCTGTATGCGAATGCCGTCGCATTGCCTGGCGTCACGCTCCTGTCGCCGACCGGCTCCATCCAGGAGGACCTGAATATCGATGTCGAAGTCGGTTCGGTCATCTCGGCAACCGTCTTTTTCAAGAACCTGAGCCCCGGCAGCATTACGATCTACGACCTCTTCCTGGACTGCGTCGAATGCGGCATCTCAATCGTCAGCGACAACTGCTACAACAATACGATTGCCACGGGCCAGACCTGCTCCGTCGATCTTCAGCTCGACGCCACCTATGAATCCGCCGGAAACACCCTGTCGGACATTCTCTACTTCGGGGACGGCGAGAGCACCTACCAGGTCGACCTGTACGGCTACGTGACCGCGCCCTATTCCTCGGTCGATATCACGCCCTGGTACAACGATTTCGGCGCGGTGGGCGTCGGAAGCCAGAGCGCCTGTGTCAATTTCCAGGTGACGAACATGAGCTCGGCGACCATCTACCTGAGCGCCCAGGGACCGTACTACGGCCAGTTCACGGCTGCGGGATGCACGCCTCCCGGCGCCACTTGCTCCGGGAGTGCGATGGCACCTGAGGAGTCATGCTGGGCTTCGCTGCGATATGCGCCCTCGGGCACGGGTTATGCGTCTGACTATCTCGATATCTATTATTCCGACGGGGAAAGCAGTCCGGCATATGTCGCGGGTGCCTTTTACGAAGGGTACGGTATTCAGCCCGGGCCGATGATCGACGTGTATCCAGGCTACTGGTCGTTCGGCAGCCAGCAGGTCGGAAGCCCGGCGCCCTCACGGGCGTTCACGGTGACGAACATTGGCGACCAACCGCTGAACATTTCCGCAGCGTCGGTCGCTGGCCCCGAGTTCACGGTTTCGCCCGACGCGGCCTGCACGCCGCCGGCGACCCTTGCGCCGGGATCCAGTTGCACGATCACCGGCAATTTCACGCCGTCCGCGGTGGGGTACTTCACCGACAACCTCACGATCACCTCTGACGCGGTGAATACCACCGCGTACGTCATCAGCATGGATGGCAGCGGGGCGCCACTGCCCACGCCGTCGGCCGACTACTACCCGATGTCGCTCGATTTCGGAAGCGTGCCCTACAACGCCACGAGCGCTGCAAAGACCGTCTTCTTCGCCAACCCGGGCAGCGCCCCGATGGCAATCTCGAGCATCCTGTCGAGCGCCGGCGACTTCCTGGTCTCCCACGATTGCCCGGCGATCCTCGATGCGAATTCCTGCTGCCGCATCTTTGCGCAATTCCATCCGACGACCGTGGTGCCGCAGACCGAGATGATCACGGTGACCACGGACGCAGGGGATAGCCCGCATCAGATCACGGTCACGGGCACCGGCATTCCGCCCCCGAGCATCACGGCGAGCCCGGCCGGGTTTGCCTTCCCCGACCAGGTCGTCGGGACCGCTAGCGCCCCCGTGGCCATCGTGTTCACGAATACCGGGATCACGAACGTCACGGTCTCGGGCTATACGGTGAGCGGCGACTTCCAGGCGTCGGCCCCTGTGGCGATGCCGCTGATTCCCGCGTCCGCGCCACTGCTGAAGCGTGGCACGACAGCCCACGGCAAGGCAGCGAGGTCGAAGGCCGCGGCGCCGCCGCCGATTCCCTGCGGCCCCGGGGACCTTGCCATCGGGGACGCCTGCTACGTGACGGTGGTATTCAAGCCGACGGCGCTCGACCTTCGCACCGGCTCCCTCGTCCTGGCGTTCTCCGGCGGGACTGGCAACCCCGCGGTGGTACCGCTGGCGGGCTACGGCATGCCGGCGGAATTCCCGGCCATCTCGCTCTCGACAGATGTCATCGACTTCGGCGAAGTGGTCGTGGGGACGAGTTCCAGCAAGTTGCTGACCGTGACGAGCACTGGCACCGCGCCGCTGGTGGTTTCCGGAGTGTCCACGCCGGGAGCCGGGGGCATCTTCCTGGCCGAAACGGCCTGCCGCACCGTGGCGCCTGGAGCCTCCTGCGCCATCACCGTGACCTGCACGCCGAGCTTGTTCACGAATGTCACCGGCGACCTCTATGTGGACAGCAATGTCCGCGGGATCAAGCATGTGACGCTCATCTGCACGGGCGCGAGAAAGCCGGTACCGAAGATCGATGTCTCGCTCACCTCGATCGGGTTTGGCAATCAATCGCTCGGGACGTCGAGCAACGCGCAGCAGCTCCTCATCAAGAGCGTTGGCACGGCGCCCCTCGCCATCCGCGGCATCGGCACGAACTCGCCCTTCGCGGTGGACCATGCCTGCCCGGCGACGCTGGAGCCGGGGTCGAGCTGCATTGCCAGGGTGAATTTCACGCCGATGAGGCCTGGCGGGCAGGCTGACAAGCTCGGCATTGGAAGCAACGACCCCGATCGCCCGGCGATCAACGTGGACCTCTCCGGCACCGGCTGCCGGCCGTTCTCGGTCACGGCGGCAAGGCGGGGGACCGACCCCTGCGGGCCGTGAGCCGCCGAACCCGGGACGTCCGCGCCACCGGTAGCTTGTGACACAAACCCCCGCCTCGGCGGGGGTTTGCCTTGCGACTCCCGGAAGGCGTGGGTTAGGATTCCGCTCTACCCGCCGAACGGCGTCCGGAACCCCGGATAGAAAGCGTCGCGGCACACCTCCCTTGCGGAAGCGATGGCCGAAGACATCATCCTCGAAACCCGCGGGCTCACGAAGGAGTTCAAGGGCTTCGTCGCCGTGGACCGCGTGGACCTCAAGGTCAGGCGCGGCACCATCCATGCGCTCATCGGGCCCAACGGGGCGGGGAAGACCACGACCTTCAACCTGCTCACGAAATTCCTGCCGTCCACGGCCGGGTCCATCCTTTTCAACGGCCACGACATCACGCACGAGAAGCCCGCGGACGTGGCCAGGCGAGGCATCATCCGCTCCTTCCAGATCTCCGCCGTCTTCCCCAACCTCACGGTGCTGGAAAACGTGCGCATCGCCCTGCAAAGGAGCCTGGGGACGAGCTTTCATTTCTGGCGGGCGGAGTCCTCGCTCGATGCGCTCAATGACCGGGCGCTGGCGATCCTGGACCGCGTGGACCTGCGTCGATTCGCGCAGACCAACGCCGTCGAGCTCGCCTATGGCCGCAAGCGCACACTCGAGATCGCGACCACGCTCGCGATGGAGCCGGAGCTGATGCTGCTGGACGAGCCGACCTCCGGCATGGGCCGCGAGGACGTCGATCTGGTCAAGAACCTCATCAAGGACGTGGCGCGCGGCCGCACGGTGCTGATGGTCGAGCACAACATGGGCGTGGTCGCGGGCATCTGCGACACGATCACCGTGCTGCAGCGCGGCGCGGTGCTCACCGAAGGTCCTTACGCCGAGGTCGCCGCCAACCCGCAGGTGATCGAGGCCTACATGGGCACTCCGGAGGCCGCCCATGGCTGAGGTCCTTCGCATCGAGCACCTGAACGCGTGGTACGGCGAGTCGCATATCCTTCATGGCGTGGACCTGACCGTGAACAAGGGCGAGGTGGTGACGCTCCTGGGGCGCAACGGCTCGGGGCGCACGACCACGCTCAAGTCGATCATGGGGCTGGTGGGGCGGCGCTCCGGATCCATCGTCGTGAACGGGCAGGAGACGCTCACCTGGTCCACGCACAAGGTCGCCCGCCTGGGGATCGGCTATTGCCCCGAGGAACGCGCCATCTTCTCGAGCCTCTCCGTCGAGGAGAACCTCATGCTCCCGCCGCGGATCGGCGAGGGCGGCATGAGCGTGGACGAGATCTACGAGATGTTTCCCAACCTGCGCGAGAGGCGAAGCACCGCGCAGGGGACCAAGCTTTCCGGCGGCGAGCAGCAGATGCTCGCCATGGCCCGCATACTGCGAACCGGCGCGCACCTGCTGCTGCTGGACGAGATCACCGAAGGGCTGGCTCCCGTGATCGTGCAGGCGCTGGGCCGTATCATCCTGAAACTCAAGGAACGCGGCTTCACCATCGTGCTGGTCGAGCAGAACTTCCGCTTCGCCGCGCCGCTCGCCGACCGGTTCTACGTGATGGAGCACGGAAAGATCGCGGAGAAGTTCACCGCAAGCGAACTGGAGAGTAAGACGCAATTGCTTCACGAATTCCTGGGTGTGTAGTCAAACAATGCATAGAGGAGACTCGAAGATGATTTTCAAGCGCAAACTGCTTTCCGCCGCCGCCATGCTGGCCCTCACGGCCGGCGCGGCGCATGCCCAGATCTCGGGCAACGTCGTGAAGATCGGCATTCTCAACGACCAGTCGAGCCTCTACGCCGACCTTTCCGGGCAGGGCTCCGTCCTGGCCGCGAAGATGGCCATCGAGGATTTCGGCGCGGCGAAGAAGGGGATCAAGACGGAAGTGATCTTCGCCGACCACCAGAACAAGCCGGACGTGGGCTCGCAGATTGCCCGCAAGTGGATCGATTCCGAAGGCGTCGACGTGATCGTCGACACGCCGAACTCTGGCGTGGCCCTCGCCGTGAACGACGTGGTGCGCGAGAAGGGCAAGGTCTTCATCAACTCCGGCGCCGCATCCTCGGACCTTACCGGCGCGAAGTGCTCGCCCAATACGGTTCACTGGACCTATGACACCTGGATGCTCGCCAACGGCACCGGCAACGCCATCGTGAAGACCGGCGGCAACACGTGGTTCTTCATCACCGCCGACTATGCCTTCGGTCACGCGCTCGAGCGCGACACCGAAGCGGTGGTGCTCAAGGCCGGCGGCAAGGTGCTGGGCAAGGTGCGCCACCCCCTCAACACGCAGGACTTCTCCTCGTTCCTGCTGCAGGCGCAGGCGTCGAAGGCGAAGATCATCGGCCTGGCCAATGCCGGCGGCGACACGACCAACTCGATCAAGCAGGCCTCCGAGTTCGGGATCGTCAAGGGCGGCCAGAACCTGGCGGGCCTGCTCGTGTTCCTCACGGACGTGCACGGCCTGGGCCTGGAGAAGGCGCAGGGCCTCATCTTCACGACGACCTTCTACTGGGACAGGGACGATGCCGGGCGGGCAT
This sequence comes from Betaproteobacteria bacterium, assembly GCA_016720855.1. NCBI lineage: Bacteria > Pseudomonadati > Pseudomonadota > Betaproteobacteria > Betaproteobacteria bacterium. The sequence continues at coordinate 329,710 of JADKJU010000001.1, forward strand.
TTGCCAAGCGCTTCTCGGCGGCCAACGGCGGGAAATACCCGACGATGGTGCACGCGGGCGTGTACGCGGGGGTGCTGCACTACCTGAAGGCGGTGGAAGCGATCAAGAGCGACGACGGCACGAAGGTCGTGGCCGAGATGAAGAAGCTTCCCACCGACGATCCGCTCTTCGGCAAGGGCATGATCCGCGCCGATGGCCGCAAGATCCACCCGGCGTACCTCGTGGAAGTGAAGAAGCCGTCGGAGTCGAAGGGTCCCTACGACTACTACAAGATCAGGGCGACGATTCCGGCCGATCAGGCGTTCCGCCCGCTCGACCAGGGCAACTGCCCACTCGTCGCCAAGAAATAGGGAAGATCGGGAACCGTGATCGAGCGGACGCCCTTCGGGGCGCCGCTCATCACCAACAGACAGCCTGCTGACTGACATGACAGAGATATTCGGCGTTCCCACCCAGGCGTTGTTCGGGCAACTCTTGATCGGCCTGATCAACGGCTCGTTCTATGCCCTTTTGTCGCTGGGACTCGCGGTCATCTTCGGGCTGCTCAACATCATCAACTTCACGCACGGCGCGCAGTACATGATGGGCGCGTTCGCGGCGTATTTCCTCCTGGAGAAGCTGGGGCTCAACTACTGGTGGGCGCTGGTCCTCGCGCCGCTGGCGGTGGGCTTCACGGGCGTGGTGTTCGAGCGCCTGATGATCTCGCGCCTCTACAAGCTGGACCACCTTTACGGTCTGCTCCTCACCTTCGGACTCGCCCTCGTCATCCAGGGGGCGTTCCGGCATGAATTCGGCTCGACCGGCCTGCCGTACTCTTTCCCGGAAGTCCTCACCGGCGGCAACAACCTGGGCTTCATGTTCCTGCCCAAGTACCGTGCGTGGGTCATCGTGGCCTCGCTCATCGTCTGCGTTGGCACCTGGTTCGTGATCGAGCGCACCAAGCTCGGGGCCTACCTGCGCGCGGCCACGGAGAACCCGGCCATGGTGCAGGCATTCGGCGTCAACGTGCCGCGGATGATCACGCTTACCTACGGCTTCGGGGTCGGCCTCGCGGGGCTGGCCGGCGTCATGGCGGCGCCCATCTACCAGGTGAATCCGCTCATGGGCGCGGACACGATCATCGTCGTGTTCGCGGTCGTGGTGATCGGCGGCATGGGTTCCATCATGGGCGCCATCGTCACCGGCTTCGGGCTGGGCGTCATCGAGGGGCTCACGAAGGTCTTCTATCCCGAGGCGTCCAACACGGTCATCTTCGTCATCATGGCGATCGTCCTCATGATCCGGCCCCAGGGCCTCTTCGGGAGCCGCTAGGGTCATGACGGACGACGCCTACAAGCCGCACGCCTCGCGCGACGACGCGGCCGAGGCCCGGTATCACCGCCGGGCATTCCTGGTGATGATGGTCCTTTTCATCGCCGCACCCGCCGTGGTGTACCCCGTATTCGCGATGAAGGCGCTCTGCTTTGCCCTGTTCGCCTGCGCGTTCAACCTGCTTCTCGGCTTCGGCGGGCTGCTTTCCTTCGGCCACTCGATGTTCCTGGGAATGGCCGGCTACGTTTCCGCCCACGCGGCCAAGGTGTGGGGACTGCCGCCGGAATTCGCCATCCTCGCGGGAACCGGCGCCGCGACGCTGCTCGGCTTCGTCACCGGGCTGCTCGCCATCCGCCGGCAGGGCATCTACTTCGCGATGATCACGCTGGCGCTCGCGCAGATGGTCTTCTTCTTCTGCCTGCAGGCGCCGTTCACGGGCGGCGAGGACGGCATCCAGTCCGTTCCGCGCGGCTCCTTCCTCGGGTTTCTCGACCTGCGCAACATGACCGTCCTGTACTACGTCGTGCTCGCGATCTTCACCGCGGGCTTCCTGCTCATCTACCGGATCATCCACTCGCCTTTCGGGCAGGTGCTCAAGGCGATCCGCGAGAACGAGCCGCGCGCCATCTCGCTGGGCTACCGGACGGAACACTACAAGCTCGCCGCGTTCGTCCTTTCGGCGGGCCTCGCCGGGCTCGCGGGCGCCACCAAGGCCATCGTCTTCCAGCTCGCTTCCCTCACCGACGTGCACTGGTCCATGTCGGGCGAGGTGGTCCTCATGACGCTTCTGGGCGGCATGGGCACGATCTTCGGGCCCGTGGTGGGCGCCTTCGCCATCATCACGATGGAGAACTACCTGGCCGAGCTGGGCTCCTGGTTCACGATCACGCAGGGCGCCATCTTCGTGGTCTGCGTGCTGGCGTTCCGCCGCGGCATCATCGGCGAGCTCGAGGCGTGGCTCAGACGCCACCGAAGCGGCTGACAGGTGCGCCCATGCCGCGATTCCGCGCCGCGGATCTGCCTCGCAACGCCGCCAACCACGTCGCGCTCTCACCAGTTTCCTTCCTGAGGCGCGCGGCCGAGACCTGGCCGGGCAAGGTGGCCGTGCGCCACGGCGAGGCGGTGTTCACCTACACGCAATTCGAATCGCGCTGCCGCAGGCTCGCCTCGGCGCTCGCGAATCGCGGCATCGGGCGCGGCGATACCGTCGCGATCATGGCGCCCAACGTACCGGCGATGCTGGAGGCCCACTACGCCGTTCCCGGCCTGGGCGCCGTGCTGAACGCGCTCAATTTCCGGCTGGACGCGGGGACCATCGCCTACTGCCTCGCGCACGGCGGCGCGAAGGTGCTCATCACGGATCGCGAGTTCTCGCCCGTGGTGGAAAGGGCCCTGTCGCTTTGCAAGAAGCGGCCCCTCGTCATCGACATCGACGATCCGCTGGGCTCTGGCGGCGAACTGCTGGGAGAACTCACCTACGAGGTCTTGCTGGAGGAGGGCGATCCCGCCTTTCTCCTTTCCGGTCCTCGCGACGAGTGGGACTCGCTGGGGCTGCTTTACACGTCGGGCACGACGGGGGATCCCAAGGGCGTGGTCTATCACCACCGCGGCGCGTATCTCAACGCCCTCGGCAATGCGCTTGCGTTCGGCCTCACGCCGAAGTCCGTGTATCTGTGGACGCTGCCGATGTTCCACTGCAACGGCTGGACATACACGTGGGCCGTGACCGCGGTGGGCGGCACCCACGTGTGCCTGAGGAAGGTGGACCCGGCGCTCATCTTCCCGGCCATCGCCCGCCACCGCGTCACACACCTGTGCGGCGCGCCCATCGTGCTGAACCTCCTGGTGCACGCGCCCGACGAGGTGAAGATTCGGCCCGGCCACGAGGTCGAAGTCGCCACCGGAGGCGCCGCGCCACCTTCGGCCATCATCGAGGCGATGGAGAAGATGGGCTTTCGCGTGACGCATCTCTACGGGCTCACGGAGAGCTACGGCCCGGCCACGCTCTGCGCCTGGCAGGACGAGTGGGCGGGGCTCGATCTCGAGGCGCGCGCCCGCCTCATGGCCCGGCAGGGGGTGCGCTATCCCACGCTCGAGGACGTGCAGGTCGCCGACCCGCTCACCCACGAGCGGGCAACCCGCGACGGCAAGACCCTGGGCGAGGTGATGCTGCGTGGCAACACGATCATGAAGGGCTACCTCGCGAATCCGAAGGCTACCGAAGCCGCGTTTCGCGAAGGCTGGTATCACACCGGGGATCTCGCGGTGTGGCATCCCGACGGCTACATCGAGGTGAAGGACCGCTCCAAGGACATCATCATCTCGGGGGGCGAGAACATCTCTTCGCTCGAAGTCGAGGAATGCCTGTATCGCCATCCGGCGGTCATGGAGGCGGCTGTCGTCGCCCGGCCTGACGAGAAGTGGGGCGAGACGCCGTGCGCGTTCGTGACGCTCAAGCCGGGCGCGGGACAGGTCGCTCCGGCAGAGATCATCGCCTGGTGCCGCGAGCATATCGCCCACTTCAAGATCCCGCGCACCGTGGTATTCGGGGAACTGCCCAAGACTTCGACCGGCAAGATCCAGAAGTTCGTCCTGAGGGAGCGGGCGGGCAGGCTCGCGTAGCCGCGGGCGGAGGCTGCGCGACGCCGTGCCCGTTACCCGATTCGGGGGGGACTGAAATGCCTCGTTCGGTTATAATTCAAACGCTCGTTTGAAACCTCCCTGACTTCCGGATCCCGCTGCCATGAAAATCCTCGTTCCCGTGAAGCGAGTCGTCGATTACAACGTGAAGGTCCGCGTAAAGGCGGATTCGACCGGCGTCGAGCTCGCCAACGTCAAGATGTCGATGAACCCCTTCGACGAGATCGCCGTCGAGGAAGCCCTCAAGCTCAAGGAAGCGGGCAAGGCGACCGAGGTCGTGGCCGTCTCCGCCGGCACAATGGCCTGCCAGGAGACACTGCGCACGGCGCTCGCCATGGGGGCGGACCGCGCGATCCTCATCGAGACCGACGCGGAACTGCAGCCGCTTGCGGTGGCCAAGCTCCTGAAGGCGGTGGTTGCGAAGGAGTCCGCGCAGCTCGTCATCGCCGGCAAGCAGGCCATCGACGACGACGCGAACCAGATGGGCCAGATGCTTGCGGCACTTCTCGACTGGGCTCAAGTCACCTCGGCCTCGAAGGTCGTGGCCGACGGCGGCAAGCTCACCGTCACGCGCGAGATAGACGGCGGCCTGGAAACGGTGGAGGTCGCCTTGCCGGCGGTGCTCACCGCGGACCTGCGCCTCAACACCCCACGCTACGCTACGCTGCCCAACATCATGAAGGCGAAGAAGAAGCCGCTGGATACCCTCAAGCCCGCGGACCTCGGCGTTGACGTGGCCCCGCGCCTGAAGACGCTCAAGGTGGCCGAGCCGCCGAAGCGCAAGGGCGGCGTGATCGTGAAGGACGTGGCCGAGCTGGTCGCGAAGCTCAAATCCGAAGCGAAGGTGATCTAGCCATGGCCGCTCTCGTCATTGCCGAACACGACAACGCGAAATTGAAGCCCGGCACGTCCAATGCCGTGACCGCCGCCGCGAAAATGGGCGGCGAGGTGCACATCCTGGTCGCCGGGCAGGGCTGTTCCGCCGCTGCCGCCGAAGCCGCGAAGCTCGCGGGCGTGACCAAGGTCCTGGTGGTCGACGCCGCTCACTACGCAGGCGCGCTTCCGGAAAACCTCGCCGCGCTCGTCACGCCGCTTGCCAAGGCGTATTCCCATGTCGTGGCCGCGGCTACGGCGGTGGGCAAGGGCTTCATGCCGCGCGTGGCGGCGCTGCTCGACGTGGCGCAAGTCTCCGAGATCATCGCCGTGGAGTCGCCGGACACCTTCGTGCGGCCGATCTACGCCGGCAACGCTTTTGCCACCGTGCAGTCGCCCGATGCGATCAAGGTAGTGACCGTGCGCTCCACCGGATTCGACGAGGCCGCGGCGACAGGATCGGCCCCGATCGAGGCGATCGCCGCCGGCCCCGATACGGGGAAGTCGCGTCTCGTCGGCCAGGAACTCACCAAGTCGGCCCGTCCCGAGCTGGTGGCCGCGCGGCGCGTGATCTCGGGTGGCCGCGGACTGGGCAGTGCCGAGAGCTTCAAGCTGATCGAGGCGCTGGCCGACAAGCTGGGTGCGGCCATCGGGGCCTCCCGCGCGGCCGTCGATTCGGGTTTCGTCCCGAACGACTACCAGGTCGGGCAGACGGGCAAGATCGTCGCCCCCGAGCTCTACATCGCGGTGGGAATCTCCGGCGCCATCCAGCACCTGGCCGGCATGAAGGACAGCAAGGTGATCGTGGCGATCAACAAGGACCCCGAGGCGCCCATCTTCCAGGTGGCCGACTACGGGCTCGTGGGTGACCTCTTCCAGATCCTTCCCGAACTGATCGCGCAGATCTAGGGCCGCGCTTTCCCGCGATGGCGGGGCCGACGGCGAACTCAAGGAGACTTTCGTGGGCGAATATGCCGCACCCCTGAAGGACATGCAGTTCGTGCTTGAGCACGTGGTCGGCCTGGACCAGGTGAACACCTTGCCGGGGTGCGACGAGGTGACGCAGGACGTGGTCGACGCGATCCTCGAGGAGGCGGCGAAGTTCGCGGGCGAGGTGCTCTCTCCCCTCAACGCGATCGGCGACAAGGTCGGCGCGACGTTCAAGGATGGCGAGGTCACCACGCCGCCGGGATTCAAGGAGGCCTATCGCCAGTTCGTCGAGGGGGGCTGGGGCAGCATCATCACGCCACCGGAGTTCGGCGGGCAGGGTCTTCCTCACCTCCTGTCGACGCCCATCGAGGAGATGTGGGGCTCGGCCAACATCGCCTTCAAGCTCTGCCCGATGCTTACGGTGGGTGCCATCGAGGCGCTGCACAGCAACGCCTCCAGCGAGCTGAAGCAGCGCTTTCTTCCCCACATGGTGTCCGGGCAATGGACGGGGACCATGAATCTCACGGAGCCGCAGGCGGGCAGCGATCTTTCGCTCGTGCGCGCCAAGGCCGTCCCGCAAGCCGACGGGACATTCGGGATCACCGGGCAGAAGATCTTCATCACCTACGGCGAGCAGGACTACACCGAGAACATCGTGCACGCGGTACTCGCCCGCATCGAGGGTGCGCCCGAGGGCGTGAAGGGCATTTCGCTCTTCGTGGTGCCCAAGGTCCTCGTGAAGGCGGACGGCTCGCTCGGGGAGCGCAACAGCGTGAAGTGCGTGTCCATCGAGCACAAGATGGGCATCCACGCGAGCCCGACGGCGGTGATGGCCTACGACAACGCCACCGGTCACCTCGTCGGCGAGGCCAACCGCGGCCTGGAATACATGTTCGTGATGATGAACGCCGCGCGCCTGGGCGTGGGGCTGGAGGGCGTGTCGCTCTCCGAACGCGCCTACCAGCGTGCGCGCGACTGGGCGAAGGACCGCCTGCAGGGCAGGCCCGTGGGCGTGGCGGGTGCGGCGAAGACCGCGCCCATCATCCAGCACCCCGACGTGAAGCGAATGCTCCTCACGATGAAGGCGAGCGCCGAGGCCACGCGCGCGCTGGCCTACCAGGTATCGGCTCTCCTGGATCGTGCGCACAGGCATCCCGACGATGCCGAACGGCGCCACTGCCAAACGCTCGTCGATCTCCTCATCCCGGTCGTGAAGGGCTGGTCCACGGAGACGGCCATCGAAGTCGCCTCCCTGGGCATCCAGGTGCACGGAGGGATGGGCTTCATCGAGGAAACGGGCGCCGCGCAGTACCTGCGCGACGCGCGCATCTCCACCATCTACGAGGGCACCACCGGCATCCAGGCCAACGACCTCGTCGGGCGCAAGGTCGGGCGCGAGGCGGGCGTGACCATGAAGGCGCTCATCGTCGAGATGCGCGGAATCGTGGCGGAACTGGCCGGTTCGGACGACGCGGAACTGCGCGTGATCGGCGGCCGTCAGGCGAAGGCCCTCGACGCGCTCGAGCGGGCGACGGACTGGATTGTCACGGTATTTCCGACCGACCCGGGCGCCGTGGCCGCCGGCTCGGTCTACTACCTCAAGCTCTGCGGCCTCGCCATCGGCGGCTGGATGATGGCGAGGGCAGCCGTCGCCGCAACCAAGCTGGCCGCAGCGGGGCAGGGCGACGCGGAGTTCCTGCGCGGCAAGCGGCTTACGGCGCGCTTCTATGCCGATCACTTCCTGCCGCAGGTGGATGCCCTGGCCGAAACGTTCGTGTCCGGCGGGCAGCTCGTCAGGGCCGCGGAGGAAGCGCTGCTTTGATCGAGGCCCTGCTGGTCTCGGCCGGCATCGTTGCGCTGGCCGAGATCGGCGTCCCGGCGCTGGGCTGAGTCCCCGGGTGGCCCTCAGGCCGCCACGGCCTGCCGGGCCGGGGATCCGGTGACGACCTCGTGGAAATAGCAGACCTGCGATCCCTCGTGCCCCTTCCACAGGTGCTTTGCCTCGAACATGGCGCGATCGGCATCCGCGAGCAGCCCCGCCTTGCCGGCTCCGAACCGGTACTCCGCGACCCCGCAGCACACCGTGAGCAGCAGTTCCTGCCCCGGCGCCGTCTCGCAAGGGCTCGCGGCGATCGCGGCCAGGATTCGCTCCATGACCATCTTGAGGGCGCGGTTGCGGTGCAGGCCCACGATGAATTCGTCGGCGCCCCACCGCGCCACCCAATCGCCGCGCCGCGTGTTGAGCTGCAGGATGGCCGCCATGTGCGAGATGCAGGCATCCCCCGCGCTGTGGCCATGTGCCTCGTTGATGGCCTTGAACCCGTTCAGGTCGAAGAACGCGACCTGGAAGGACTCGAGGTCGCGCTCGGCACGCGCGATCTCCTCCACGAGACGCTTCTCGCCCGCGCGGCGATTGTAGATGCCGGTGAGGTCATCGGAATCGGCAACGCGCTCCAGGCGGTTGATCGTCTCGTTGAGCTGCGTGAGCGTGTATTGCGTGCCCTCCATGAGCCGTCCGGCCTGGTCCGGGAAATTGACCGGCAGGTCGGGAAGCTTGCGGCTCTCGAGGTAGCCGCGCAGCGCCTCCGCCGTAAGCTCGACGGGAACCAGGATCTCGCGCAGCAGCCACATCGTGCCCAGGAACCCGGCGAACGAGGCGAGGACGAGGGCCGCCAGCAACGGGTACATCGTCGCCACGTCCGCCCGGGCGACGAGCAGGTAAACGATGAAGACCGCGAGCGGAGTCTGGGCACTCACGAATGCGGCCACCGCGAACTTGCGCGCGTAACTGTCGCGCAGGGCCGGGATCGCGATGAGGCGCCGGTAGATTTCCATGCGCCCGATGACGGTGGATCCGGACGGGATATTGCTGGGCATGGCGTGACTCCTCGGGGAACGTCCCTATTCTGGCGGTGTCCCCCCGGTTGGCGTCAACCCCCGATGGGGTTGCGAAGCGTGCCGATCGACTCGATCTCGGTTTCCAGCAGGTCGCCGGGCTTGAGGAACTCGGGGGGATTGCGGGCGAAACCCACCCCTTCGGGGGTGCCCGTCGAGATGACATCGCCGGCCTCGAGGGTCATGCCCAGGGACAGGTCGCTGATGAGGCGCGGCAGCTTGAAGTAGAGGAATTTCGTATTCGAGTCCTGCTTCGTGACCCCGTTCACCCGGCAGGTCACGCGCAGGTTGGCGTGGTCCAGGCTGTCGGCCGTCACCAGCACCGGGCCCATCGGACAGGTGCCGTCCAGGCTCTTGCCCTTGTGCCACTGGCCGCCGTGGCGGCGCTGCAGGTCGCGCCAGGAGACGTCGTTGATCACCGTGTAGCCAAAGACATGGTTCATCGCGTCCTCGGCCTTGATGTTCTTGCCGCCGGGGCCGATCACCACGCCCAGCTCCACTTCCCAGTCCAGGGACGTGGAGATCGCCGGGTCGAAGGGAACGGGGTCGAAGGGGCCGGTGACCGCCGTCGGCGCCTTGCTGAAGAAGACGGGCCATTGCGGCAACTCGCGGTTGTCCTGGAGCTTCTTGGCGCCTTCCTCGAAATGCTCGAGGTAGTTCCAGCCGACGCAGAAGACGTTCTTGGCCGGGCGCGGAATGGGCGCATGCAGCTTCACCTCCGTCATCGCCACGGCTCCGGCGGGGGGCTTCGCGGCCAGGGCGTCGAGAGCCTTCCGCGCCGGCGCGCCGCCCCGGATGATACCGAGCATCGTGGAGAAGTCCACGTCCGGCGTGGCCGCCACGTGGGCTGGAATGTCGATGATGCGGTTGCCTTCGACGACGACGCCGGGGCGAGGGGTGCCGCCCGTGGCGGGGGAGTAGGTGACGAGTTTCAAGGCGTTTCTCCTGGGGTGTCAGCGATGATGCGTGGGCGTCGGGCCGGCCATTCAGTCGTTCTTCCAGGCGGGGGCGCGTTTCTCGAGGAATGCGCTTACCCCCTCGAGCTGGTCGGAATGGTCGAAGAGGTCCATGAAGCGCTCGCGCTCGAGGGCGAGACCCGCACGGCGCGGGACGGCATTGCGCGCATTGTGGATGAGACTCTTGCAGTATTCGACGGAGCGCGGCGAAAGCGTCGCCACGCGCGCGGCCATGGCCATCGCCTTCGCCAGTCCCTGGCCTTTCTCGGCCACTTCCTCGACGAGGCCGATGCGCAGCGCCGTGGCGGCATCCACGCGCTCGTTCGTGAGGATCATGCGCTTGGCCCAGCCTTCGCCCACGAGGCCCGGCAGGTTCTGGGTGCCGCAGCCGGCAGGCAGGAGCCCCACGGCAGGTTCGGGCAGCGCCATCTGCGCGTGGGACTCCGCGATGCGGATGTCGCAGGCGAGGCAGCATTCCAGTCCGCCGCCCATGGCATAGCCGTTGATCGCGGCGATGGTGACGAAGCGGGCGTTCATCAGCGCCTCGAACGCCGAGCCGAAGCAGGCGATGAAGTGACGGGCGTAGACCTTGTCCTCGGCGAACTTCTTCAGGTCGGCGCCGGCGGAAAAGAACTTCTCGCCCGCGCCGGTGATGACGGCGGCATAGACGGAGCGGTTGGCGACGAGCTCCGCGACCAGGTTTTCCAGGACGCGCAAGTCCTCGGGCGTCCAGGTGTTGGCCGGCGGGTTGTCCAGGGTGATGACGGCGGTGTGGGCTTCGAGGCGGTGGGTGATCATCGGTCGGTGGGGCCTTGCGGGCCGGTTGCCTTGAGGTATTGGAGGATGACGCTGGAGAAGTCCTTGCCCCCGTGCCCGTCGGCCGAGTGCTTCTGGTACACCTGCTGCGCGATCGCGCCCAGCAGCACCGGCACCTTCGCGCTCCTGGCCGCATCCGTGACCAGGGACAGGTCCTTGAGCATGAGGTCCGCCCCGAAGCCGCCGGTGTATCCCCGCGACGCAGGGGCGTTCTCGAGTACGCCGGGGTAGGGATTGTAGGTGTCGGAGCTCCAGCAACGGCCGCTGGACGTGTTCACGATCCCGGCGAACACCTTCGCGTCCATGCCGAGCGCGGTGGCGAGCGTCATGGCTTCCGAGGTCGCGATCATCTCCACCGCGAGCATCATGTTGTTGCAGATCTTGGCCACCTGCCCGTTGCCGCTGCCGCCGCAATGGACGATGTTGGTTCCCATGCAGGAGAGCACCGCCCGGGCCGCCTCGAAGTCCTTCGCGGACCCGCCGACCATGAAGGTGAGGGTGCCGGCCTCGGCGCCGGCGGTGCCGCCGGAGACCGGCGCATCGACCATGGGCAGGCCCCGGGCCAGCGCGTCGAAGGCGACCTCGCGGGCGGTGAGCGGGTCGATGGTCGAGCTGTCGATGAGGAGCGTGCCGGCCTTCGCGTGCGCGATCACGCCGGACTCGCCGCAATAGACGGTGCGAACGTGAGGCGAGGAGGGCAGCATCGTGATCACGACATCGACGTCCGAGACGCATTCGGCGATGGAGCCCGCGCGCTCGGCGCCGTGCGAGGCGGCCTTGGCGGCCAGTGCCGGCACCACGTCGTGCGCCTTCACTGTGTGGCCGTGCTTGAGGAGGTTACGGCACATGGGATTGCCCATGTTGCCCAGACCGATGAAACCGATCTTCATCGCCGCTACTTCAGGCTGATGGTGGTGTTGACCGCGCCGGCCGTCGCCGCGTCGTCGAACCAGCGCGCCGTGACCGTCTTCACCTGCGTGTAGAACTGCATCACCTGCTTGCCGTAGGGGCCCAGGTCGCCGAGCTTGGAGCCGCGCGAACCGGTGAAGCTGAAGTAGGGCACCGGCACCGGAATGGGCACGTTGATGCCGACCTGTCCCACGTCGATCTCGTACTGGAACTTGCGCGCCGCGGCGCCGGACTGCGTGAAGATGCCCGTGCCGTTGCCGAAGGGGTTGGCGTTGATGAAGGCGATGGCCTCGTCCAGAGTATCCACGGAGACGATGCACAGCACCGGGCCGAAGATCTCCTCCTTGTAGATGGTCATGGACGTCTTCACGCCGGAAAAGACCGTGGGCCCGATGAAGTTGCCGTCGGGATAGCCGGGCACCTTGAGGCCTCGCCCGTCGAGTTCGAGCTTCGCGCCTTCCTTCACGCCCGCGTCCACCAGCGTGCCCACGCGCGCCAGCGCCGCCTTCGAGATGAGGGGCCCGAGGTCCGCACCCGCTTCCGTGCCGCAGGTCACCTTGAGCGTCTTCGCCTTCGCCACGATGTCGGGGATCCACTCGTTCGCCCTGCCGACGAGCACGCACACGCTGATGGCCATGCAACGCTGTCCGGCAGCGCCGAAGCCCGCGCCCACCACGGCGTTCAGGGACTGCTCCTTCGAGGCGTCGGGCAGCACCGCCGCGTGATTCTTGGCGCCCATCATGCATTGCGCGCGCTTGCCGTGCGTGGAGGCGAGGTTGTAAACGTGCGTGCCGACATGGGTCGAGCCCACGAAGGACACGGCGCGCACCTCCGGATGGGAACACAGCGTATCCACGGCGACCTTGCCGCCGTGCACGACGTTGAGCACGCCCCTGGGCAAGCCGGCCTCCAGCGCGAGTTCCGCCAGCAGCATGGGCGTCATCGGATCCTGCTCGGAGGGCTTGAGGACGAACGTGTTGCCGCAGACGATCGCCATGGGAAACATCCACAGCGGGATCATCGCGGGAAAGTTGAAGGGCGTGATGCCGACGCACACGCCGATGGGCTGGCGGATCGCGTACACGTCCACGCCGTTGGCCACCTGTTCGAGATGCTCGCCCATCTGGATGGAGCCGACGGAACAGGCGTGCTCCACGACCTCGAGCCCGCGGAAGACGTCGCCTTCGGCGTCGGCCAGCGTCTTGCCCTGCTCGCGCGTGAGGCAGGCGGCGAGCTTCGCCATGTCGCGCCGGATGAGCGCCTGGAACCGCAGCATCACGCGCATGCGCGCGCCCACCGGCGTGTGCTTCCAGGTCGCGTAGGCCGTCGCCGCGGCAGCCACGGCGGCGTCGAGTTCGGCGGGCGTGGCGAAAGGCACCCGGGCGAGGACCTGCTGCGTGGCGGGGTTAACCACATCCTTCCATTCGGTGCTCTTCGAATCGACGAACTCGCCGTCGATGAGCAACTTCACGGCGGGAACGGCCTGCGCGACGGCCTGGAAGCTTGCGGCCATGGAATTCTCCTCGGAGTCGTCCGCCGGCGGGGCGGGCGGGGGGGTGTTTCGGGTCGGGAAGCGTTACGGCGATTATAAGTCTTGGCGCCGATCCGGCTGTGGCTGCGGTGCCGGGTGACGGGGCTTGATATTCATATCGTATACGATATGCTGATGCCCGCCATGTTCCCCTGGATCCGACACCCGACTCCGTCATCGATCGCCTCCGTTCGCGATGTTTCGCTCGCGAAGGTGGTGCGCGACGACATCCTGGGCATCATCCTGCGCGGGGAACTCGCGCCGGGAAGCCGGATCAACGAGCCGGACGTGGCCGGGCGCCTCGGCGTGTCGCGCGTGCCGGTGCGCGAGGCGCTGCGCGAGCTCGAGGCCACGGGCCTGGTCGTCTCGCGCAAGAACGCGGGGGTGTTCGTCCGCGAACTCGCCCCAGGCGAGGTGACGGATCTCTACGAGTTGCGGGGGGTGCTCGACGGCCATGCCGGCACGCGCGCCGCGGCGCTCGCCGAGGTGCCGCGCAGGGCGCTGTCCCGGTTCCTCGATACCGCCACGGCGGCGATGCGCAAGGCGGCGCGCCGCGGGGACGTGCCTGCGTACTATGCGGAGAACCTGCGCTTTCACTGGGCCATCGTGGAGGCGGCGGGCAACGGCAAGCTCTCGGACACCTACCGGGGCATCGTCCAGCACCTGCATCTCTGGCGGCTGAAGAACCTCGCCCAGCCCGTGGGCATGGCCGCCTCCATCGCCGAGCACGACGCGATCGCGAAGGCCATCCGCGAGGCCGACCCGGCACGCGTGGGCGGACTCCTGACCAACCACGTAAGCGCCGCACGCCAGCGTCTCGAAACCCACCTCTCGGAGGAAAGATCATCATGAGATCGCGCTGCTTCGCCCTTGCCGCCTCGATTCTCGCCGCCGTCCTGTTGCCGGGCATTGCTGGCGCGCAGGGCTACCCGAACAAGACGGTCAAGATCGTCGCCCCCGTGCAACCGGGGGGAGGCGTGGACCTGGTCGGCCGCACCGTAGCCGAACAGCTCACGCGCACGATGGGCCAGTCGTTCATCGTCGAGAACCTCTCCGGGGGCGGCGGCGTGATCGCCTCCCAGGTGGTGGCACGGGCCGCGCCGGACGGGTACACGCTGATGGTGGGCTACGTGGCCACCCACGGCACCAATCCTGCGGTTCGCAAGGTGCCTTATGACGCCGTGAAGGATTTCACCGCGATCGCGATGGTGGGCGGCACCCCCAACGTGCTGGTCGTGCACCCCTCGGTGCCGGTGAAGAACCTCGAGGAATTCGTCGAGTACGCGAAGGCGAATGGCGGGAAGCTGAGCTACGGCTCGGCGGGGCAGGGTACGCTCACGCATCTGGCGATGGAGCAGTTCAAGGCCGCCTCGGGCATCGATGCCACGCACGCGGCCTACCGCGGCATCGGTCCGGCGATCACCGACCTCCTGGGCGGACAGACTCAATTGATGATGCCGGGGCTGGCGGCGGCCATTCCGCACATCAGGGCCGGCAAGATGCGCCCCCTCGCGGTCACCGGCCTCAAGCGCCACCCGCTGCTGCCGGACGTGCCCACCTTCGAGGAATCGGGCTACAAGGGCTTCGACGGCGTGCAGTGGTACGGCATCGTCGGCCCGGCGAAGATGCCGGAGGCGGTGACGCGCAGGCTGAACGAGGAGATCAACAAGGCGCTGGCCGACCCGGCGCTTCGCACCCGGCTCGCCGGAGAGGCCCTGGAGCCGATGCCGATGTCCCCGGAGGAGTTCGGCCGTTTCATCCAGGCCGACATCGCGCGCTGGAGCGCGCTTGCCCGCGATCGCAAGATCTCCCTCGAGAACTGAACGATGGCACGCAATACCCAGGTCGCAGCCGACCTCGACGCCCCACCCGTCACCCGTACGCTCGCGCACTTCGTCGCCACGCATCCGTCGCGCGGCTGGCGCCGCACCGTGGACCACGAGGCGCACCGCACCTTCCTCAACTGGGTGGGTTGTGCGGTCGGTGCCGCGCGCCACGAGGCTGCGCAGGCCGCGCTCGACGCGGTGGCCATGCTGCAGCCGTCCCGGCAGGCGACGCTCCTCGGGCGTTCGGAGCGGGTCGACATGGGCAGCGCAGCGCTCATCAACGGCATCAGTTCCCATACTTTCGATTTCGACGACACGCACCTGAAGACCATCATCCATCCGGCCGGGCCCGTCGCCTCCGCGATCTTCGCGCTGGCCGAAACCACCGGGGCGTCGGGGCGCCAGGTCATCGACGCGCTGGTCCTGGGCATCGACGTGTCGTGCCGGCTCGGGAACGTGATGTACCCGGATCACTACGATCGTGGTTGGCACATCACCGGCTCGACGGGAACGCTCGGGGCGGCGGCCGGTTGCGCGCGACTGCTGAGCCTCGACGAGGAAAGGACCGCCATGGCGCTTGGCATCGCAGCCTCCCAGCCCGTCGGGATGCGCGAGCAGTTCGGCACCATGACCAAGCCTTTCCATCCCGGGGGCGCTGCACGCGCCGGACTCTTCTCGGCACTGCTCGCGAAGAACGGATTCACGGCGAGCGCGAAAGCCGTCGAGGCGCCGCGCGGCTTTGTCCAGGTCGTCTCCACCAAGTGCGACTGGAATGAAGCGACCGAAGGGCTGGGCGAGCGCTTCGAGATCTCCTTCAACACCTACAAGCCCTTCGCGTGCGGCATCGTGATCCATCCCGCCATCGACGCCTGCGCGCAGCTTCGCGCCCGCGGCGTGAACGCGCAGGAGGTCGAGCGCATCGAGCTCAAGGTGCACTCGCTGGTGCTGGAACTCACGGGCAAGAAGGAGCCGCAGGACGGCCTGCAGGGCAAGTTCAGCGTGTACCACGGCTGCGCCGCGGGCCTCATCTTCGGGCGGGCGGGGGAATCGGAATACGGTGACGCGATCGTGCGCCGCGAGGACGTGACGGCGCTGCGCCGCAAGGTCGTCGCGACCGTGGACGATTCCATCGGCGAGGCCTCGGCGGACGTGACCGCGGTGATGAAGGACGGAAGGCGCGAGCACGTCTTCGTGGAACATGCCATCGGCTCGCTGGAAAGGCCGATGACGGATGCCGACCTCGAGGGCAAGTTCCGGATGCTGGCCGAACCCGTGATCGGCGCGGAGCGCGCAGCGAGCCTGATCGCCGCCTGCTGGGAGCTCGAGAAGGCGCCGACCGTGCAGGCGCTCGCGGCGCTGGCGCGGCCATGAGCGCACGGCAGACGATCGTCGTCCTCGACGACTACGAGCAGGCGATGCGGCGCTTTGCAGACTGGACCGCCATCGACGGCAAGGCGGACGTCGTGGTCCACTCGGAAAAGCTTCGCGGTGCCGCGCTCCTCGATGCGATCCGTGACGCCGACGCCATTGCCGTCGTGCGCGACCGCACGCCCTTCAAGGCGGATCTCCTTGCGCAGCTGCCGAAGCTGCGCTATCTCGTCTATACCGGCGTGCGCAACACCCAGCTCGACGCGGCGGCGTTCGCGGCGCGCGCCATCCCGGTGAGCCACACCGAGAAGGATCCGGGCAAGGACAGCACGGCGGAGCACACCTGGGCGCTCATGCTGGCGGCCTCACGCCGCCTCGAGGCGGGCATGGCGATGGTCCGCGAGGGGCGCTGGCGCGATGGTGGAGCGCTCGCCAGCATCCTCCGGGGAGAGCGTCTCGGGCTCGTGGGCTTCGGCGAGATCGGCCAGCGCGTGGGCCTCGTGGGAAAGGCCTTCGGCATGGAACTCGTCACGTGGAGCCCGCACATGACGCCGGAGCGGGCAGCGGCGGGCGGGGCTAAGGCGGTGCCGCTCGAGGAGCTTCTCGCCACGTCGAAAGTCGTGAGCCTGCACCTCGTGCCGTCGGAGGCGACTCGCAGGCTGCTCGATGCCGGGCGGCTTGCGACGATGCGTCCGGACTCGATCCTGGTGAACACGTCGCGTTCCACGCTCATCGACATGACCGCGCTGCCTGCCGCGCTGGAAGCGGGCCGCCCCGGCATCGCCGCGCTCGACGTTTTCGACGAGGAACCGCTGCCTGCGGATTTCCCGCTGCGAAGGCTCGCCAACGTGGTGCTCACGCCGCACGTCGGCTTCGTGGCCCGGCCCGTTTACGAGAAATTCGCCCGGGGAATGGTCGAATGCCTCGACGCGTGGCTGGAGGGACGCCCGCTGGTGAGGGTGCTCCCGCCGCCGGGCTGAGCCTCGCGGAGGTGAATACCCCGTGCTTTGCTGATCGCGGTCAAGGAGGGGGGCTTGCCCTGCGGTCCTGCTGCCCGCAGGCTATGAGGTGATTCCGCGCGAGGGCCCGGGCCATGGGGGCCACGGCCACGCGCCTCGTGGAGTACGCCATGACCGACATCCTCTCCCTCCTCGGCGCCGACGCCGATACGCTCCTGGGCCATTCCTGCCGCGGCATTCGCAAGGAAAGCCTGCACCTGCCCGGGCCGGACTTCATCGACCGCGTGGTTTCCGATTCCGACCGCAGGCCGCCGGTCCTGCGCAGCCTTGCGGCGCTGTTCGGCCACGGCCGCCTGGCCGGCACCGGCTACCTGTCGCTGCTGCCCGTTGACCAGGGCATCGAGCACTCGGCAGGGGCCTCCTTCGCGCCGAACCCGGCATGCTTCGATCCGGCCAACATCGTGCGGCTCGCGATCGAGGGCGGGTGCAACGGCGTTGCCTCGACGCTCGGCGTACTCGGCTCCGTCGCCAGGCGCTACGCCCACCGCATCCCGTTCATCGTGAAACTCAATCACAACGAGCTGCTTTCCTACCCGAATACCTTCGACCAGAGCCTCTTCGCCGACGTGGACCAGGCTTTCGACCTGGGCGCGGTCGCGGTGGGCGCGACGATCTATTTCGGTTCGGCGGAATCGCGCCGCCAGATCTGGGAGGTGTCCCAGGCCTTCAAGCACGCGCACGAGAAGGGGATGGCCACGATCCTGTGGTGCTACCTGCGCAACAACGCGTTCAAGAAGGACGGCGTGGACTATCACGTGGCGGCGGACCTGACCGGCCAGGCCAACCACCTCGGCGTCACCATCGAGGCCGACATCATCAAGCAGAAGATGGCCGAGAACAACGGCGGCTTCAACGCCATCGGGTTCTCGAAGACCCATCCCAAGGTGTATTCCGAACTCACGACGGACAACCCGATCGATCTCGTCCGCTACCAGGTGGCCAACTGCTACATGGGGCGCGCCGGGCTCATCAATTCCGGGGGTGAGTCGACGGGCGCAGGCGACCTGGCGCAGGCCGTTCGGACCGCGGTCATCAACAAGCGGGCCGGCGGCATGGGCCTCATCTCCGGTCGCAAGGCGTTCCAGAAATCCATGGCAGAGGGCGTTACGCTGCTCAACGCCATCCAGGACGTCTACCTGTCCCCGAAGGTGACCATCGCCTGAATAAAGGGGACAGACCCCTTTTCAGGAAATGGGGTCTGTCCCCTTTGATTCGCGGAAGTTGATCAGGAGCGCGTCGGCGGGCACGAGGTCGCCTTCGGCGTAGGCGACACGCTCGATCACGCCGTCGCGCGGGCTCACGATCGTGTGCTCCATCTTCATGGCCTCCAGGATCATGAGCGACTGGCCCTTCGAGACGGCATCGCCCACGCCCGCGAGGAGCTTCACCACGCGCCCCGGCATGAGCGCGGTGAGCCGCGCATCGGGCAGGAGATCGGCAGGCTCGTAGTGGAAAGGGTCGACGAGCCGCAGCTCGTGCCGGCCCGAGGGAGTCGAGGCGGACAGCAGGTCCCCGTGCCGGACCACGCGCGCGAAAAAGGTCTCGTCGTCGAGCGCGATCTGCAGCCGCTCGCCGTCGGAAGGCCCCAGAACCACGCGATGACTGCGGCCTGCGAAGCGGATCATCGCGTGGCCCGCGCCCATCTCGGCCTCCACCGTCACCGACTCTGCGTCGGCGCGGCGGAACTCGAGGGTGCGTGCAGCCGGCTGGTTGAGCCGCCAGCCCCCCGCGTCATCCCAGGGGGACGTGCCAGTCCGCGCGGCGCGCTCGTCGAGGTGCACCCGCGCAGCGCCGGCCACCAGGGCCTCGAGGGGAAGCTCGCCCACGGGCGGCAGGAGATCGGCACGGTGCGTCTCGATGAACGCCGTGTCGGTCTCGCCGGCCAGGAACGCACGGTGGGCCACGAGCCGCTCGAGGAAGGCGAGGTTGGTGCGCACACCGAGGATCTCGGTCTGCGCAAGCGCGGAGAGCAGCCGCCGCGCGGCTTCCTCGCGGTTGTCGCCCCAGCTCACGAGCTTGCCGATCATGGAATCGTAGAAGACGCTCACCGCGTCGCCCTCGCGGATGCCCGTGTCCAGGCGCACGTCGGGTGCCTCGGGCGGCGTGCGCAGCACCGCAACGCGGCCAGTCTCCGGCAGGAAGCCGTTATCGGGGTTCTCGGCGCAGAGGCGCACCTCGATCGCATGCCCGCCGGTGAGTATTTCGGACTGCGAGAGCGGCAGCGGCTCGCCCGCGGCCACGCGCAGTTGCCATTCGACGAGATCCTCGCCGGTGATCATCTCCGTCACCGGGTGCTCGACCTGCAGGCGCGTGTTCATCTCCATGAAGAAGAACTCGCGGTCGGCGCCGACGATGAATTCCACCGTTCCCGCGCCGCGGTAACCGATGGCGCTAGCGGCCGCGACCGCGGCCTTGCCCATGCGGCTGCGCAGCGCGTCGTCGAGGAACGGGGAGGGCGATTCCTCGAGCACCTTCTGGTGGCGGCGCTGAATGGAGCATTCGCGCTCGAAGAGGTGGACGAAGTTGCCGTGGGTGTCGCCGAACACCTGGAACTCGATGTGATGCGGGCCCTGGACGAAGCGCTCGAGCAGCACGCGGTCATCGCCGAAGGCGTTCTTCGCCTCGCGCCGCGCGGCCGCGAGCTGGGCGTCGAACTCCTGCGCGGTCAGGACGAGGCGCATGCCCCGACCGCCGCCGCCGGCAATGGCTTTCACGAGGAGCGGGAAGCCGATCTTCGCGGCCTCGCCACGCAGCAGCGCATCGTCCTGCTTCTCGCCGTGGTAGCCGGGCACGACCGGCACGCCGGCCTTCTCGAGGATGGCCTTGGCGCGGTCCTTGAGGCCCATCTTGCCGATGGCCTCGGGCGTGGGGCCGATGAACACGAGCCCCGCCGATTCGACGGCGCGCGCGAAGCCCTCGTTCTCCGAGAGGAACCCGTAGCCCGGGTGGATGGCCTGCGCGCCGCTGGCCATCGCCACCTCGATGATGCGATCGCCGCGCAGGTAGGAATCGGCCGGGCGCGGCCCGCCGATCGCCCACGCCTCGTCGGCCATCTCCACGTGCAGCGCTTTCGCGTCGGCCTCGGAGTGGACGGCAACGGTGCGCACCGCGAGCGCGCGGCAGGTGCGCATCACGCGGCAGGCGATCTCGCCGCGGTTGGCGATGAGGATCTTGTCGAACATCGTGAGCCGCGGTCTCAGGCGACTTCCGGCGCACCCTGCCAGAGAAGCTCGTAGCCAAGCTCGCGGGTTTCGGTGCAATGGGAGGCCAGCGCCTCGAACTTGGCCTTGAACACGGCGTCGGCGTGCGAGCGCTCGTGCTCCTCGAAGGAGTTCCAGTAGGTCACGATGGCGAGGTGCTCGTCGGCCGGCTTCGGCGTCCCGAGGGAGCCTTCGGTCGAGGCGAAGCCGGTGAAGCGGAAGACCTGGCCGGCGATGAAGCCGCCCTTCGCGCCTCCGTAGGTTTCCTTCACCGTGTTGCACATCTCGCCGAGCGCGAGTTCGACATCGTCGATGCTCGTGCCGGGCTTGAGCCGTGCGGTGTTGAACAGCATCTTGGCGCCGAATGGAATCGAGATCGCGTCGAACATGGTCTTGTGCCTCGAGATTGGGACGTCATTATTGTACTTCGGCCGTGTGCGGGCACCCTATCGCCGCGAGGCGAAGCGCCTGCGCCACGCGCTGGGCGCCTCGCCCGTCCACGCCTGGAAGGCGCGGAAGAATGCCGAAGGCTCGGAATAGCCCAGGTCCGCGGCGACGCGGGCGACCGTCTCGCCCGGCGTTGCGAGCCGCGCCAGCGCGAGATCGCGGCGCAGGGCGTCGCGCACGGCGCGGAAATTGACGCCCTCGTCCTGCAGGCGGCGGTGCAGCGTGCGTGGGGAGACATTCATCTCGCGGGCCGCCTCCTCGAGACCGACAGCGCGGGGGAGCGCGCGCGCGAGGATTGCGCGCAGGCCCTGCGCAAGCTCCCTGTCGCGCCGGTAGAGCATGGTGATCTTGCCGGGGGCGCCGTCAAGGAACGTGGCGAGCGCGGCTTCGTCGCGCCGCACCGGCAGGTCGAGGAGCCGGTCGTCGAGTGTCGCCTCGAGCCGCGGGCCGGGAAAGGACGAGTGCTCCGTGTAGATGAGCCCGTAGTCCGAAGCGTGCGCGGGCCGCGCGTAGGGAAAGCGCACGGCGTCCAGGCGAAGGCTGCGGCCGGCGAGCCAGCACGCCAACGCATGCAGCAGGCGCAGGAGCCACTCGAAGGCGAACACGCGGCAGGGGTCGTTCGCCTTCGGCCTCAGGGGCCGGACCTCCTCGATCACGAGCGTGGCGGCGGGCTGGCCTCGGTTCACGGCGATGCGCAATTGCGGCAGGACGAGGCCCAGGAAGCGCGCGGCGCGATCGAGCGCCTCGTCCAGGCGCTGCGCCCCGATGACGCCGCGGCAGAGGAATTCGAAGGTGCCCGGGCGCAGCGGCGCCTCGAAGAGGGCGAAGGCCTCGTCTCCGTGCGCGCGGATGGCCGCGCCGTAGAGCGCCACGTAGGCGGGCAGGGGCACGCGCAGTCGCAGATGGGATAGCACGGCGGGGTCGATGCCGGCCTCGCGCAAGAGGGCCGCGAGGTCGAGGCCGCGCTCGGCGAAGCCGGCCAGGAGCCCGGTCACGAAGCCGGCGGCGACTGTTGCACGATCCGCGGCACGGACTGCGGGGATGCGGCGTTTCGCCATTGTGTGCTGACCTCGAGCCTGTGGCTGCCGGAGGGCAGCCAGAGATGGCGGATTTTACACGATATGAGTCGCCGCCGGCCATGGAGCCGCCTCGTCGTCGTGGCCTATCATGTCGTCACGACCGAGGAGCGACCATGACCGACCTGTCCGTCCGCAAGAAGCTCGCGTCCTACAAGCCGGCGCACAAGGTGCGCATCGTCACGGCCGCCTCGCTCTTCGACGGGCACGACGCCAGCATCAACATCATGCGGCGCATCCTGCAGGGCATGGGCGCGGAGGTGATTCACCTCGGGCACAACCGCTCGGTCGAGGAGATCGTCACCGCGGCGCTGCAGGAGGACGCGCAGGGCATCGCCGTCTCCAGCTACCAGGGCGGCCACGTCGAGTTCTTCAAGTACATGATCGACCTGCTGCGCGAACGCGGCGGCGAGCAGATCCGCGTCTTCGGCGGCGGCGGCGGCGTCATCGTGCCGGCGGAGCTGAAGGAGCTGCATGCCTATGGCGTGACGCGCCTCTTCTCGCCCGAGG
Source organism: Betaproteobacteria bacterium (assembly GCA_016720855.1). NCBI lineage: Bacteria > Pseudomonadati > Pseudomonadota > Betaproteobacteria > Betaproteobacteria bacterium. Next base: position 352,017 of record JADKJU010000001.1, read on the forward strand.
ACGGCCAGAAGCTGGGGCTGCAGGGGATGATCGGCTCCATTCTCTCGGACACCGATCTCGATCTTTCGCCGGCCGCACCGTCCTCGCTCGACGCGCTGGCGGAGCCCGACGTCACGAAGCGCTGGCGATCGCTCGCAAGGCTCATCACCGCACTCGAGCTGGGCAAGGCCGATCCGAAGCTGCGCGCGGCGCTTCAGACGCAGGCCGCGACGCGCCAGATGCCCACCCTCGGCATCACCGGCACGGGCGGCGCGGGCAAGTCGAGCCTCACCGACGAACTGGTGCGGCGCCTGCGCCTGGACCAGGACGACGCGCTCTCGATCGCCGTCATCTCCATCGACCCGTCGCGGCGCAAGAGCGGAGGCGCGCTGCTCGGCGACCGCATCCGCATGAACGCCATCAACCCGTGGGCGAAGGGTGCGCGCGTGTACATGCGCTCGCTCGCCACGCGCGAGGCCGGCAACGAGCTGAGCCAGGCGCTGCCGGACGTGATCGCCGCGTGCAAGTGCGCCGGCTTCGACCTGGTCGTCGTGGAAACCTCGGGCATCGGCCAGGGCGACGCGGCGATCGTTCCGCTCGTCGGCGCGAGCCTGTACGTGATGACGCCGGAGTACGGGGCGGCCAGCCAGCTCGAGAAGATCGACATGCTCGACTTCGCCGACTTCGTCGCGATCAACAAGTTCGACCGCAAGGGCGCGGCCGATGCGCTGCGCGACGTTTCCAAGCAGGTGCAGCGAAACCGCCAGGCCTTCGATCGTGCCCCCGACCAGATGCCCGTCTTCGGTACCGTGGCGTCGCGCTTCAACGACGACGGCGTGACGGCTCTGTACCAGGCGCTGCTGCCGAAGCTCGCCTCGCTGGGGCTCGCCACAGGCGCATCCCGGCTTCCTGCGGTGGCGACGCGCCACAGCACCCACCAGACACCGATCATTCCGCCCAACCGCACGCGCTACCTGGCTGAAATCTCGGAAGCCATGCGCGGCTACAAGAAGCACGCGGCCGGCCAGGCGCGGATCGCGCGCGAACGCCAGCAACTGACCGAAGCGCGCCGGATGCTTGTGGCCGAGTGCCGTGAGGAGAACGCGAATCTGGGGGCGCTCGCCGCCGATCGCGAGTCGAAGCTGGACGCGCGGGCGAGGAAGCTCCTCGACCAGTGGCCGCAAATGCGCCAGGCCTACGGCGGCGACGAGTACGTGGTGAAGATCCGCGGCAAGGAAGTGCGCACCGCGCTCACGCACACCACGCTTTCCGGCAGCAAGATCCGCAAGGTGGCGCTTCCGCGCTTCGAGGACCACGGCGAGCTGCTCAAGTGGCTGCTGCTGGAAAACGTGCCGGGTTCATTTCCCTTTACAGCGGGGGTGTTTGCGTTCAAGCGCGAGAACGAGGACCCCACGCGCATGTTCGCGGGCGAGGGCGATCCTTTCCGCACCAACCGGCGCTTCAGGATGCTCTCCGAGTCCATGCCGGCCAAGCGCCTTTCGACGGCCTTCGACTCGGTGACCCTCTACGGCCAGGAGCCGGACCTGCGCCCGGACATCTACGGCAAGGTGGGCAACAGCGGCGTGTCGATCGCCACGCTCGACGACCTGAAGGTGCTCTATTCGGGGTTCGATCTCACTGCGCCGAATACCAGCGTGAGCATGACCATCAACGGGCCCGCGCCCACGATCCTCGCGATGTTCATGAACACCGCGATCGACCAGAACCTCGACAGGTTCCGCGCCGACAACGGACGCGAGCCGACCGACGACGAGGCGCAGAAGATCCGCGAGTGGGTGCTGGAGAACGTGCGCGGCACCGTCCAGGCCGACATCCTCAAGGAGGACCAGGGCCAGAACACGTGCATCTTCTCCACCGAGTTCTCGCTCAAGGTGATGGGCGACATCCAGGAATGGTTCGTCCACCACGGCGTGAGGAACTTCTACTCGGTCTCCATCAGCGGGTACCACATCGCGGAGGCCGGGGCGAACCCGCTCTCCCAGCTCGCCTTCACGCTGGCCAACGGCTTCACCTACGTGGAGGCCTACCTCGCGCGCGGCATGCACATCGACGACTTCGCGCCGAACCTGAGCTTCTTCTTCTCCGCCGGCATGGACCCGGAATACACGGTGATGGGGCGTGTGGCGCGGCGCCTCTGGGCGGTGGCGATGCGCGACCGGTACGGCGCCAACGAGCGCAGCCAGAAGCTCAAGTACCACTGCCAGACGAGCGGGCGCAGCCTGCACGCGCAGGAGATCGCCTTCAACGACATCCGCACCACGCTGCAGGCGCTGATCGCCACCTACGATAACGCCAACAGCCTGCACACCAACGCCTTCGACGAGGCGATCACGACGCCGACGGAAGAAAGCGTCCGGCGGGCGCTTGCCATCCAGCTCATCATCAACCGCGAATGGGGGCTGGCGAAGAACGAGAACCCGAACCAGGGTGCCTACATCATCGAGGAGCTGACCGAGCTGGTGGAGGAGGCGGTGCTCAAGGAGTTCGAGGCGCTCTCCGAGCGCGGCGGCGTGCTGGGGGCGATGGAGCTGGGCTACCAGCGCGGCAAGATCCAGGAAGAGTCGCTGCACTACGAGCACCAGAAGCACACCGGCGAGTACCCGATCATCGGCGTGAACACCTTCCGCAATCCGCATGGAGATCCCGCGCACGACACGCTCGAGCTTGCCCGCTCCACGGACGAGGAGAAGAAGAGCCAGCTCGGGCGCCTGCACGGCTTCCACGAGCGGCATGCGCACGAGGCGCCCGCGCAGCTCGAACGCCTCAAGCGCGCGGTCATTGCGAACGAAAACGTGTTCGCTGTGCTGATGGACGCGGTGCGCTGCTGCTCGCTGGGGCAGATCACCCACGCGCTCTTCGAAGTCGGCGGGCAGTACCGCCGCAGCATGTAGGACGCGGGCATGTTCAACGGCATCGTGCTCACGCAGGAAGGCAAGGCGACGAAGGCCACGCTGCGCCCCATCGACGAGGCAGAACTGCCCTCGGGCGACGTGGATATTCGCGTCGCGTACTCGACCATCAACTTCAAGGACGCGCTCGCCATCACCGGCCGCGGCGCCATCGTGCGCAAGTGGCCGATGGTGCCGGGAATCGACCTGGCGGGAACGGTCGAGTCGAGCCGGGTGCCGGAGTGGAAGCCCGGCGATCGCGTCGTCGTCACCGGGTGGGGGCTGGGCGAGACCCACTGGGGCGGGCTCGCGCAGATGGCACGGCTGGACGCGCGGTGGCTGCTTGGCCTGCCCGCCTCGTTCAGCCTGCGCCAGTCGATGGCGATCGGCACCGCGGGCTTCACGGCGGCGTTGTGCGCTCGCGCCCTCGAGCGGCACGGCCTTGTCGCCGGAGATGGCGAAGTGCTGGTGACGGGCGCTGCCGGCGGCGTGGGGTCGATTGCGGTCGCGCTTCTTGCGGGAATGGGTCATGCGGTCGTGGCCTCCACCGGAAGGCCCGCCGAGGCGGACTACCTGCGCGAACTGGGCGCCGCGCGGGTCATCGATCGCGCGGAGCTTTCGAGCCCGGGCAAGCCTCTCCAGGCGGAACGATGGGCGGGCGTGGTGGACACGGTGGGCAGCCACACGCTCGCGAATGCATGCGCCGCAACGCGCTGGAACGGCGCGGTGGCGGCCTGCGGACTGGCGCAGGGCGCGGATTTCCCCTCGACCGTGATGCCCTTCATCCTTCGCGCCGTCACCCTCTACGGCATCAACAGCGTCCTTGTCCCGAACGACGAGCGCAAGCGCGCCTGGGATCTCGTCGCGCGGCACGTCGATGCCGCCAGGCTCGAGCGCATGACCGCTGAAATCGGGCTTTCGGAGGCGATCGCCTTCTCACCCTCGGTGCTCGACGGGAAGGTTCGCGGCCGCACCGTCGTCGACGTGAACCGCTGAGCCGTGCCGTACCCGCGCCGCATCGTCTGCCTCACCGAGGAACCGACCGAGGTGCTCTACGCCCTGGGCGAGGAGGCGCGCATCGTCGGCATCTCCGGGTTCACGGTGCGCCCGGCCCGCGCCCGGAAGGAGAAACCCAAGGTCTGCGCGTTCACGAGCGCCAAGGTGGACGAGATCACGCGGCTCACGCCCGACCTCGTGATCGGCTTCTCCGACATCCAGGCCGACATCGCGCAGGCCCTGGTGAAGCGTGGCATCGAGGTGTGGATCGCGAACCACCGGACAGTGGACGGCATCGTCTCGTACATCCGGCGGCTGGGCGCGATGGTGGGGGCGGGCGCACGGGCCGAGGAATACGCAGAGCTGCTCGAAGCGCGCGTGGAGGCAGTGCGCGCGCTGGGCCGGGCGCTGCCCCGGCATCCGAAGGTGTATTTCGAGGAATGGGACGACCCGTGCATCAGCGCCATCGGCTGGGTGAGCGAGTTGATCGGCATCGCGGGCGGCCAGGACATCTTCCCGGAAAGGGCCGCGTGTGCCATGGGGCGGGACCGGATCCTGGCCGACCCCGCGGAAGTCGCCCGCCGCGCCCCCGACATCATCATCGGATCGTGGTGCGGCAAGAAGTTCCGGCCGGAGAAAGTGGCCTCTCGCCCCGGCTGGTCCGCGATTCCGGCCGTGCGCGACAGCGAGCTGCACGAGGTGAAGTCGCCGCTCATCCTGCAGCCGGGCCCCGCAGCGCTCACCGACGGGCTGGACGCGCTGCAGGCCATCATCGCCCGCTGGGCGGGGCGCGGAAACCGGTGCATGGTGGCGGCATGAACGCGCTGCCCGGGAAGATCGCGTCGCCCTGCATCGGCGTCTGTACCCTCGACGCGGCGGGGCGCGCGTGCCTCGGCTGCTGCCGCACGGCCGACGAGATCGCCGTGTGGGTGGCGATGACGCCGCAGGAGCGCGCCGAGGTGATCGGGCAGCTTCCCGAGCGCCGCCGGCGGATCGATGCAGTCGCCACACCGCTCGAGCCGCGAAGCTGCGCGCAATGCGGCATCGCGTTCGGCTGCGGCGCCAACGGCCCGGAAGGGGCGTGCTGGTGCGGATACTATCCGGTCGTGACGCCGAAGCTTGGCGCCACGTGCCTGTGCCCCGCGTGCCTCGCGGCGGCCGCCACCTGAGGAATGCCATGGGACACCGACTCTCGAAGATCTACACCCGCACGGGCGACGACGGTACGACCGGGCTCGCCGACGGCTCGCGCATCGGCAAGGACGAGCTTCGCGTCGCGGCGATGGGTACCGTTGACGAGCTAAATTCCTGCATCGGCCGCGTGCTGGCGCACGAGGTGCCCCCGGAAGTTCGCGGGTGCCTGGAGCGTGTCCAGCACGATCTCTTCGAACTGGGCGCGGAGCTGTGCCAGCCGGGCGTGGCAAAGATCGACGAGAGCCACGCCGCGCGCCTGGAGCGCGAGCTGGACGCCTTCAACGAGCCGCTTTCCCCGTTGAAGGAATTCATCCTGCCGGGCGGGACGATGGTCGCCGCCGATGCGCACGTCGCGCGCACCGTCTGCCGCCGGGCCGAGCGAACGCTCGTCGCGCTCGACAAGCAGCAAGCCGGCGGGGGCGGGGGGCGGCGCTACATCAATCGGCTGTCGGACCTGCTCTTCGTGATCGCGCGGGTACTCAATCGCGCCGCCGGCCGCACGGACGTCCTTTGGCAGCCCCGGAAGGGCCCCTAGCGGCAATCGGATAGGGTTCGCGCCTCAGCCTCGCCCCCGGGCAGAACGGAACCAAGAAGCTGCTCGCGCAATACGGCGAGCGGCTGGTTCGCGTGCGCTATCGCTACGATGCGGAACGCAAGCTTCGGCTGAAGACGGTGGAGCTGATCGTCGAGAGCGCGCCGTGGACGCCTCGCCCGCGGAAGCGTCGGCGCGAGCCCGGCGACCTGGTCGGGGTGCGCATCGACTACGGGGAGATCGAGCTTCGCGGGAGGATCAAGGCCGCCGGGGGCATCTGGCGGTCGCGGCATCGCCTTTGGGAAATCGACTGGAAGACGGTGCGGGAACTCGGGTTGGAGGAGCGGGTTGTGGAGGAGGGGGAGCGGTAGGAAACGCGCAGGACGAGATATATAGCCGCATATTTCCACAGCTACTGGTATCCATTAACATATGCCAATATATGACTTGAGCGCCCGCCGGGCGCTCCCTATTTATCGTTAGGACTCAATTGTCAAGGAAAAAGGAAGTGTATGAATAACAAAATCATGAAATGGGGCGCACTGGGTCTCTTAACACTTGTTTTCTTTCCAATTCTCGCAGTGTATGACTCGCTCCTGACCCCTTTCAGCGCCTTCCTAGTGTTCTGGCTCTGCATGTTCTGTGTCTTCTTATTTTCGAAGTGGTCTCTTGAAACAAGAGGCTTTTTCTTCTTGGCGGTTTCATTAGCGTTAGCCTTAATTGGAAAGGCCGCATTCAAAGACCAAATGCTGTCCGGTTTTTTCTCGGAATTCATTCTCCTTACTGGTGCAGGGGTCGGTGCTAACTTTGTCGCGGCAGGATTACTTCGGCATGAAACGCAAGCTATAAATGGCAAGAAGGAGTCCTAACAAATCATTCCACCGGACCTGCGCGAAAAGCCGCGCAGGCCGGTGAATTCAAACGTTAGATTGCTTACTGAAGCGTCATCGCGTCGTTGGAGACAGAAAATGAGCGGTCCGCCGAGAAACACCGTAACAGTTTTGCGATCGCCAACCTCGCAGAGCGCGAATGAAATGGAGACAGATGCACTAAATGGCATCGGCACGATTCCCGGTGTAATCGACGTGGAGATTGAGTCGGCCGATTCCGATTCGGTGACGCTGTCGTATACCTGGACGGGTACCGCCGACTTTCAAGCTACCGATGAACACCTCGCGAAATACGGTCTTCGTAAGCGATGGAAGAATGAGGCGTAAGCAATCTAACACCGCGTTCGAGCGGGCCGTGGGTCATTGTGGCGCGCCGCTGAGGCGCGAAGCGGCAGCGTGGCCGGCCGCTCAACTAGGTGTGGTTTCTACGACCGTTGTTCACGAACTTGCGGCCGTCGGCTGATGGGTGGGAGGTAATTGAGGCTAGCATGTGGTCGCTCCTGATTGTAGAAGGCAAGCCATCGGGCGAGGTGCTGCGTGCGGATAGCGCTGGTGAGGTATGCGCGTCCGTAGGCCCATTCCCTGAGCATGGTCTGGATGAAGCGCTCTGCCTTGCCGTTGGTTTGCGGGTGTAGGGCTTGGTACGCAGATGTCGCAGCTCCAACGTGTGGCAGGCATCACGGAATCGATGGGATCGGTAGCCTGTGCCGTTATCGGTGAGCAATCTCTTGATCGTGATTCCCTGCTTGGCATACCAGCTCGTGGCGCGATGCAGGAAGGCTGCGCATGTGTCCCCCTTTTCGTCGGGCAGGACTTCGGCGTATGCAATCCGGGAATGGTCATCGATGGCAACGTGGACGAACTCCCACCCCGCGCCGTAGCTCTTGCTGGTGCGGTTGCCGGTGACGCGATGACCCGGACTGCGGAATCTGGCGAGTTTCTTGATGTCCAGGTGAAGCAGATCGCCAGGCCGGCGTCGTTCATAGCGACAGGGCGGCCGTACAGGCTCGAGGGCGTGCTGTGGGCCCAGACCTCGGCGTGCCAGTACCGCGCTGACGGTCGAGCGCGCAAGCCCCAGTTGCTCTCCGATGGCTCGTGCGGGCTGACGGAAGTGCCGGAAGTACTCAACAAGTTCGGCCCAGTCGTCCGGCAGCGCGTGTGGCTGCCGATGCGCTCTCGACGAGCGGTCGCGAAGACTGGCCAGCCCATCGTCTCGGAAGCGCCTGAGCCACTTGTACGCCGTACGCGGGCTGATACCGGCGGCGTGCGCCGCCTCGCAAACACTCCAGCCCGCCTCCAGAATGCGGCGGACAAGCAACTCTCGACTGGCAGGTGTGGTGCGGGCATTCTCATGGATGTTCATCCGGGCTTCTCCCTTGATGTTGGTCGGCTCGCACCAACCAGCTTCTCGGGTTTAGCTCGGATGAACAACCTTCATAGAAATCACAACTAGGTCGTTAGCCCTTTGGAAATGGTACGGACAAATAGTCAATCACGAGCACCAAAACTCATCGGCGATTTCGGTGAAGGGATAGTGACATACGCCCTAATTCGCGGTGGCTATGAAGTGGCGCACGTTGATCACGTTGGTGCCGATCTCATCGCGGAACGCAATGGCGAACGTATTGCCGTATCCGTGAAAACGCGGAATCGAGACACTAAGACTAGTGAAAGTGAGATGGTTGTCATTGCCGATGACAACATTGCAAAGCTCAAGTTCTTTTCCAATCAATTTGGCATGCGGCCAGTCTTTGCCCAGGTTGTGTGCCACAAGAAGACCAACTGCATCCATCTCTTCATGATCAAGGTGTCTGACATAGAGACGCATATGAAGCAGGCTCAGCACGGGTACAGTCTGTCATTCGGGAGCCGAGGCATTCAGGCTAGTAAAGCTATCCCCGGCATGAAATATAGCTGCTGGTCGGGAGAGTCTATTGATGTCGTATAGGGCTAACCCGGCGTTGCAGAGGACGCTGCGCCAAAAATGCGCGGCGCTGCGCTTCTGAACTTGAGCGTTATGCCTCCAATCACAGGAGATAATCATGGCCGACAAGAAAGTCGTTTTCGTAGCCTTCGCAATCGAGGATGAGAGCATCCGCAACATGATCAAAGGCCAGTCGTTGAATACCGATTCGCCGTTCGAGTACATAGACATGTCGGTGAAAGAAGCCTACGACGAAGAATGGAAGAAGAAGGTGAGGACTCGCATTATTCGGTCCGATGGCGTCCTCGTGATCGTCAGCAAGAAATCCCTCAATTCCAGTGGGCAGAAGTGGGAGATTCAATGTGCAAAGGAAGAGAAGAAGAAGATTCGCGGCATCTGGGCCTACAAGGAGGATCGCACCGACCTCGCTGGCGTGAATACGATGGTCTGGACTTGGGAGAATATTGCTGCCTGGATTGATAGCCTCTGATGCGCAAAGCACTCGTCGTTGGTATCGACCACTACGCCAATGTTTCGGCGCTCTATGGTTGCGTGAACGATTCGTTCACGGTTAAGGCCATGCTTGATCGGCACGCCGATGGGTCCGTGAATTTTGGTGTGAAGCATCTAACCGCCACTGGGCCAAGCGATCCCGTTGGGCGCGACGAGCTTCGGCAGGCCATCGAAAGCCTGTTTGCCGGTGATGGTGAGGTTTCACTGTTCTACTTTGCCGGGCATGGTCACATCGAAGCAACCGGCGGTTACCTTTGCTCTTCCGACGTGAAGACCGGAAACGACGGCGTGCCATTGGCTGAGATCATGACCATGGCTAATCAGTCGAAGGTTCAAAACCGCGTGATCATTCTCGATAGCTGTCACAGCGGCGTCGCGGGAGGAAGCGCGTTGCAGCAGAAGGTGGCCGAGATCAGCGATGGGATGACCATCCTTACAGCATCGACCGCTGAACAGTATGCAACTGAGGAAGACGGTGCCGGTGTCTTTACCAGCTTGTTAGTCGACGCGCTCGGCGGTGCTGCCGCAAACCTAGTCGGAGATGTGACGCCGGGCGGTGTCTATGCGCACGTCGACCAGTCGCTCGGACCGTGGGCACAGCGGCCCGTCTTTAAGACTAACGTCAAGCGCTTCGTTTCCTTGCGGAAGGTGCAACCCCTCTTGGAGCTTGCTGAGCTTCGCCGGATTGCAGAGTTCTTCCGGGCTCCCGGCTTCCAGTACCAACTCGACCCCACATATGAGCCGGAGCGACATGAGTCCTGGGCCACGAACCCGCAAGGCATTCCAGCGCCGGACCCTGATCACAACGCGATCTTCAAGATCCTACAGAAGTACAACCACGTTGGTCTTGTCATCCCGGAGGGTGCTCCGCACATGTGGCATGCAGCCATGGAGAGCAAGACCATTCGCCTCACGGCTCTCGGCGAGCATTACCGGCGCCTGGCAGCGAAAGGGCTCATATGAGCAGCCGCTTTTCTCAGCAACCTGTTCGGGAATCGGCATAACAACCGGTTGCAACAGACGGTCCGCTGCGCGACCCGCCGCTGAACCGGAGCGTTGATATGGCTTTACTCTGTCAAGAGGGTGCATTGAATCCTCCGGGGTATTCGGATGAGGTTTGCGGATCTGTTGCCGGACGGGGAACGCGGCGGAGCCGGGTGTGGATGCGACGGTTGTTCATGCTGATATGCGTGGGTTGGTTACCGACAGATCAAGTGTTCGTCGCGGGGCTTCCTGCGGTCTAGGGACTGAGATCGCCGCTTGCGCGGGCACCAATAACGTTTTCGTGGATTCCCCTGTGGCCGTGGCTGCGTCGCGTTCCCGGTCCGGCATCGGATGGTTGTCTTGGTTCGAGTTCTCCCTCAAGACCTTGCATTGATCGAATGGGTGCATGCATGGGTTCAATGGCTTGCGGTCGCGGCGGTGGGGACGTTGCGGGGCAAGCCCTGCCAACCTGTTGCGTTGACCTCTTTGGCGATGGCCCACACGAAGCCCGTCAACTCGCGGGCTACGGCCACCGCGCACTTGTTCTTCGGCACGCGGCGCGCCAGCAGTCGCGTGAACTTGGCATGCAATCGCAGCTGCGCCTTCCACGCGATGTCGGTCACCGCTTTGGGCAGATCGGCCTGGCGCGTGGCGATGATCGGCGTCACCCGTGCGGGGTGTCGGTAGTGCCAGGCAACCTCGACCAACATGCGCCGTGCCGCGCTGTTGCCGGCCTTGGTGATCGAGCCCTGGCGGCGTTTCTGGCCCGAGGAATGCTCCCCGGGAACCAGTCCGACATAGGCCATCAGGCGACGCGGAGCGTCGAAGCGCTCGAAGTTTTGCGCTCGCTTACCAGCGTCATCCCCGCCAGCAGTTGCACACCGCGCAAGGCTTGCAGCGCCTCCACCAGCGGCGCCAGGCCCCACGTGGGCAACACCTCGCGCATGGCTTGCTCCAGACGCCCGATGCGCTGGCTGGATTCGGTGATCGAGTACAGGTACTCCTGAAAGGCGATTTGCTGCACCGGGTAGCCCATCTTCAGTGTCGCCAACCAGCGCAGATGGGCACCCGTCCACGAACTCTTGCCCGCGTAGGGGATGCCATTGCGCAGCAGCAGCGCCTTCAGGCGATGGCGCCCATTACGACGCTCACGCACGGCGTCCTCACGAGCACGCACCAGATCGCGCACCGCCTCGTCCGCCTCGTCGGGAACCCGTATTGCCGTCAGGCTCACCCGCACGCGCAAGCCGGGCCAGCATCATCGCGTCACGACGGTCGGTCTTCACGCGCTCACCCGATCGCTTCGGGATGGACGACGGCGCCACCACGTCACAGGCAATGCCGAGCGTGTGCAGATGTCGCCACACCACGAACCCGCAGGGGCCAGCCTCGTAGACCACTTGCAACCGGTGACCGGTGCTGATCCACTTGCGCAGCGCTTTCGACAATGCTGGCAAGTCCCCGCCAATGCTGCCCAGGTGCCGGACCTCACCATCACGAGCGCCATGCGCCGTCGCAATGTCGATGCTGTCCTTGTGCACGTCCAGTCCCACGTACAGAATGCTGGATTCGTTCATGGCTCGTCTCCTGGCTGAGTTTCAACGGCCCTCGTGGCGCATTGATGTGGCTCTGCACGCCTTCGGCGTGCAATTCACGGTATCCCGGGAGACGGGCCGCCTCAACTCAACAAGCCATCTTGTCTAGACGTCGTTCGGGGCATCGTGATAACATAGCGGATATGCTATACGCTTGTTGTGATCTGGTCCGTCACCTTCTTCAGCGGCCGAGTCGAGTCAGAGATCCTCTCTCTGGCGCCGGGCTTCGTCGGCCGGTTCATCCGATACGCCGAGCGAATGGAGCAGTTCGGGCCAGACTTGGGAATGCCGCATACCCGTGCCATGGGTGGCGGCTTGTTCGAACTCCGGATAAAGGCCGCGGAGGGAATTGCGAGGGTGTTCTACTGCACCGTGATTGACAGGCGCATCGTCTTCTCGTGAAGACGACCGACAAAACCCCGCTCAAGGAACTCGAGATCGCGCGGCGCCGAATGAAGGAAGTGACATGACCAGCACGCTGAAACAATTCAAGAAGCGAGCTCTTGCTCGCCCGGAAGTGAAATCGGCCTACGAGGCCTCCGCTGAAGAGTTTGCCTTCCTGGACGAGGTCCTGAAGGCGCGCGCAGCGGCCGGACTGACCCAGGCCGAGGTCGCCGAGCGCATTGGCACCACGCAATCCGCCATCGCGCGATTGGAGTCTGCGGGAACAAAACACTCCCCCTCCATAGCCACGTTGCAGAAATACGCGAAGGCGCTGGGACATACGGTGCAGGTGCGGTTAGTGAAAGAACGACGTCTAACACCGCGTATATGGACTCCCCCCGGAAGGAAAAAGACTGATCGATAGTTGTGGCAAGTCGGGAGAGCCTGCAGTCGTATATCCGGCATCGTGAGTGGGCTCGTTGTGGCCCGTGCCGACATGGAATCTGCGAACACCGAAGCGCCAATCGTTACGAGCGGCAAGCGTGCAGCTGCCGGCAGTGTTATCGGCGTCTAGCGGTGTGGGGGTGACCCTGGGTGCCATGATGGGCGATCAATCTCTACGCAAGGCTCGAGGTGGTTGAGAGGTGTGGAAAGGTTTTCAGGCCGGTAACGGAAACGCCGTGCGGGTAACCGTTGAGCCATCGGGCCCAGTAGTGGGCAGAGCCGCACGCTTCCATGATCACCAGGCCCACCGCGCGGTTGGCGAACCAGCGCTCGAACTGGGTACGCGAAAGGCGATGCGATTCGATCACCCGCCAGGAGCTGTCTGCGACAGCAAGCTGGAACACGGATTTCGCCAGATCGACACCCACGACCGGCAAAGCGGCGGTAGCATTCATCTTGGACTCCTTCTGGTTGATCACTGACACCCCACACCACATGAGGCCAGCTGGCACGATGATGCTGCACCACAATCAGGGGGAGTCCATCCCATCATTGGAGCGGACCGTGATGCATCGTGGATGCTCCGTGCTCGCAATAGATTGCGTGCTTGCCGGTGCGGAACCGCAGCAGTGGCCGGCCGCTCAACTCGGTCGTTAGACTGCAACTTGTCCGCCTCTGCGCCGATCAAAGAGTGAGGAAACTGGGGGCCTCCTAAAGTCAGCGAAATACTGCGCCTTCTGAACGATGACGGGTGGCATCTGGTGACGACGCGCGGCAGCCATCGGCAGTTCAAACATCCGACTAAGCCCGGGCGCGTTACGGTGCACGGTAAACCCGGCGACGACGTCGCTCCGGGTACACTAAATAGCATCCTGAAGCAGTCCGGGCTCAAGAAGTGAGGGTCACATGCGCTATGCCGTAGTAATCGAGAAGGCTGAAGGCAACTTTTCCGCCTACGTACCCGACCTCCCTGGGTGCATTTCTACTGGCGACACTGTTGCCGAGGCCGAACAGTCCATCCGTGAAGCCATTGAGCTTCATCTCTCGGGAATGCGGGAAGACGGAACACCTATCCCGCCACCCTCGATCCAAGTCGACTACGTGGAAGTTGCAGGCTAATTATCGTTAGGCATCAGGGGCCGGCGCGGTGCCGCACTTGGAGAATGCCATGGGACACAAGCCTGAAAGCGAGAATCGCGAGCCAGTGATCCTTGGACCGGGCGAGGGTCGCAAGTACCCGATGGGACGTATTTCGGCTGTGTTCAAGGCCGACGGAAGCGAAACCCAGCAGCGCTACTCAATCTCGGAATGGTGGCTCGAGCCGAACACCAAAGGGCCGGGCCCTCATTCGCACCCGGAAGATGACGTCTTCTACGTGATCGAAGGGACGATGAGCGTTCTCATCGACAAGGTGTGGAAGCACGCCGAGCGCGGATCCTTCGTGCTGATCCCTGGCGGAGTCACGCACGACTTCGAGAATCGCGGCACGGTACGTGCAGGAATCCTGAACGTGTCCGCTCCAGGCGACTTCGAGCCGCACATGCAAGGCATAGCCGAGTGGTTTGCGCGGCATCCACCGGGGGACACTGATGCCTAACCCGTCGAATATGGACTCTGGCCGCCCCTGGCCGCGGCCGAGGCATCGTGCGGCCGCTCAACGCAATCGTTGGGTATATAGAGGGAGGAGCGACTGATCTATCAACGGATTGACGCACCCTTGGTGCCTTACTTCGTGTAAGCCGCATAGAAGCGACCCTACCCGATGCGGAACACATCGCTCAATCCGACGGCCAAAAGACCGCGTTTTCGGCTTCCGTCCGCTGCGCTTCGGTGCGGCTTAGCTTGAACGATAGGCTCACTTGAACAGGCGTTCGAATCGGGCGGGTAACCAGGGAGCTCTCTGAAGTGCGCAAACCGTCAAGCCTTCAGGCTGTGAAGACACTGTTTGCTGCGTCAGGCGGTGTATGCGCATTCCCAGGTTGACCAGTGCTGAAGATCCCGTCCAGCGCCAGCTCGATGCCTACAACGCCCACGACCTCGAGCGCTTCGTGGCGGAGTACGTCGACGACATCCGGGTCTTCCGGCCTCCAGCCACGCAGCCCGTGCTGTCCGGCAAGGCGGCGTTCGCCGAGCATTACGCGAGGAACCGCTTCAATCTCCCCGCGTTGCACGCGAAGCTCGCAAGCCGCATCGTGTCGGGCAACATCGTCGTCGATCACGAAGAGATCACGGGGCTCCCGGAAGGGAGGCGCTCGGCCGTGGCAGTGTACGAGGTGGCCGACGGCCGTATCCGAAACGTCTGGTTCTTCTAGCGGACCGGAAACTCGACCGTTAGAGGATCGAGGCTAGGCGCCCGGAGGTGGCGGTTCGTCCTCAGTCTCTGCCTCGGGCTCCGGCGGCAGCCACGAGGCGCGGCGCTTCTCCAGGAATGCCGCAACCCCTTCGGTGCCTTCGGGTGAGGACCGGATCCGCGCGATGCGTTCGGCGGTGTCCTGGATCAGCTCGCTCGTGACAGGGCGCCCGGCCACGGCCCGGATGAGCGACTTGGATTCGAACTGGGCAGCCGGCCCGCAGGCGAGGAGGGCCTTGACGATCTTCGCGATCTTTTCATCGAGGTCCTCGTCGTCCTTGGCCAGTTCGTGCACGAGGCCCAGCCGCCACGCATCGGAGGGGTCGATCGGTTCACCCGTGAGGAAGTAGCGGCGCGCGGCGCGCTGGCCGATCGCGGCGACCACGTAAGGGGAGATGACCGATGGAATGAGGCCGAGCTTGGCTTCCGTCAGCGCAAAGGTCGCGGAGAGCGTGGCCACTGCGATGTCGCAGCAGGCCACGAGACCCACCCCGCCCCCATAGGCGGGTCCCTGCACACGGGCGATGGTGGGCTTGCGAAGCTCGGACAGCGTGCGCATGAGCGCGGCGAGCGCCATCGCGTCGCGCCGGTTGGCGTCAACGGAAGCGCCGGCCACGCGACGCATCCAGTTGAGATCCGCGCCCGCGGAGAAGGATCGCCCGACGCTCGACAGCACGACGACGCGGATGCCGTCCTCGGCTTCCATGGAGCGAAGCGCCTCCGTGAGTTCGACGATCAGCGCGTCGTCGAAGACGTTGTGCCTCTCGGGGCGATTGAGGGTCACCAGGCCCACGGGGCCCTGGCGTTCGATGGCGAGGCTGGTGGTCATTGTTGCGGTTTCCTCGTTATCGCCTCACCCCGGCCCTCTTCCATGAGAGAGGGCCGGGGTGAGGGGGGTTACATGCGGAAGACGCCATAGCGCGTCTCCTCGATCGGTGCGTTGAGGGCAGCCGCGAGTCCCAGGGCCAGCACGCGGCGCGTGTCCACCGGATCGATCACGCCGTCGTCCCACAGCCGCGCGGTGGCGTAGTACGGATGGCCCTGGCGCTCGTACTGTTCGCGGATCGGGGACTTGAACGCCTCTTCCTCTTCCGGCGTCCAGGCACCCCCCTTTGCCTCGATGCCGTCGCGCTTCACCGTGGCCAGGACGCTAGCGGCCTGCTCGCCGCCCATCACCGAGATGCGCGCGTTGGGCCAGCTCCACACGAAGCGGGGATTGAAGGCACGGCCGCACATGCCGTAGTTTCCCGCGCCGAACGAGCCCCCGAGGATCAGCGTGAGCTTGGGCACCTTCGCGCAGGACACCGCGGTCACCATCTTGGCGCCGTCCCTGGCGATGCCCTGGTTCTCGTACTTGCGGCCCACCATGAAGCCGGTGATGTTCTGCAGGAAGAGGAGCGGGATGCCGCGCTGGTTGCACAGCTCGATGAAGTGGGCGCCCTTGAGCGCCGACTCCGAAAAGAGGATGCCGTTGTTGGCGAGGATTCCGACCGGCATGCCGTGCAGGTGCGCGAAGCCCGTGACCAGTGTCGTGCCGTAGAGCGCCTTGAACTCGTGGAAGTCGGAGCCATCGACCAGGCGCGCGATGATCTCGCGGATGTCGAACGGCTGGCGCGGATCCTTCGGGATGATTCCGTACAGTTCCTCGGCCGGAAACAGCGGGTCGCGGGATGCGGAGGCGGTTGCGCAGGCGGGTCGGCCGCCGGCGCCTTCGCAGTGACGGATGATCTCGCGGGCAATGGCGAGCGCGTGGCGGTCGTCGTCCGCGAGGTGGTCTGCCACCCCCGAGTTGCGCGCATGGACTTCGCCACCGCCCAGCTCCTCGGCCGTGACGACCTCGCCCGTGGCCGCCTTCACCAGCGGCGGGCCGCCGAGGAAGATCGTGCCCTGGTTCTTCACGATGATCGACTCGTCGCACATCGCCGGCACATAGGCGCCGCCGGCGGTGCAGGAGCCCATCACGACCGCGATCTGGGGGATGCCCGCGGCCGAAAGGTTCGCCTGGTTGTAGAAGATGCGGCCGAAGTGTTCCCTGTCGGGAAAGACCTCGTCCTGCAGCGGCAGGAAGGCGCCGCCGGAATCGACGAGGTAGATGCAGGGGAGCCGGTTCTGCGCGGCGATCTCCTGGGCGCGCAGGTGCTTCTTCACCGTGAGCGGGTAATAGGTGCCGCCCTTCACCGTGGCGTCGTTGGCGACTACCACGACCTCGCGTCCTTCCACCCGGCCGATGCCCGTGATGATGCCGGCCGACGGAGCCTCGTCGCCGTAGAGCCCGAAGGCCGCGAGCTGCGAAAGCTCGAGGAAGGGCGAGCCGGGGTCGAGCAGCCCGCGCACGCGTTCGCGGGGCAGGAGCTTGCCGCGGGCGACATGCTTCTTCTGCGCTTCCGCGCCGCCTCCCGCGGCGATGCGGGCTATTCTCTCGCGCAGGTCCACGGCCAGGGCCGCATGGTGGTCCCGGTTGGCCCGGAAGGCTTCCGAGCCGGTGTCGAGCCTGCTTTTCAGTTGTGGCATGGCGCGGGGCGGGCCGGGTGCGGGAAAGGGGCGGCCGCGTTCATTCGGCCAGGCTGCGGGCGATGAGCATGCGCTGGATCTCGCTCGTGCCCTCGTAGATCTGCGTGACGCGCGCGTCGCGGTAGTGGCGCTCGACCGGGTAGTCCTTCACGTAGCCGTAGCCGCCGTGGACCTGGATGGCCTTCGAGCACACCCACTCCGCCATCTCGGAGGCGAACAGCTTCGCCTGCGAGGCTTCGGAGAGGCAGGGCGTTCCGGCCGCGCGAAGGCGGGCGGCATGCAGGACGAGCAGGTGCGCCGCGTTGAGTCGCGTGTGCATGTCGGCCAGCATGTTGGCGATCGACTGGTGCTCCACGATCTTCTTGCCGAACTGCGTGCGCTCCTTCGCATAGGCAATGGCCGCCTCGAGCGCTGCGCGCGCGATGCCGACGGCCTGCGCGGCGATGCCGATGCGGCCTCCCTCGAGGTTCGAGAGCGCGATGGCGAGCCCCTTGCCGCGCGGGCCGAGCAGGGCTTCCGGGGAAAGGCGGCAATCGGAGAGCAGGATGGGGCAGGTGTCGAGCGCGCGGATCCCGAGCTTCTTCTCGGGCTTCTGCACCTGGAAGCCGGGGTTGTCCGTGGGAACGAGGAAGGCCGACAGGCCCTTCTTGCCCAGCGCCGGATCGGTCACGGCGAACACGACGCCCAGCTTCGCGCGGCGGGCATTGGAGATGAACTGCTTGTTGCCCTCGAGAACCCAGCCTTCGCTGCCCTCGGTTGCGCGCGTCCTGAGGTTGTTGGCTTCGCTCCCGGCCTGCGGCTCGGTCAGGCAGAAGCACGCGATGGCGCGGCCGCTCGCCAGCTCCGGAAGCCACGCCTTCTTCTGCGCCTGGCTCCCCCACGCCTGCACCAGCCCGCAGCCCAGCCCGTTCTGCACGCTCATGAGCGTCGCCGTCGCGGCGCAACCTGAGGCGATCTCCTCCACGGCCAGCACGTACGAGACGTAATCGGCGCCCGTCCCGCCCCACTCGTGCGGAACGGTCATGCCGAGGAAGCCCAGCTCGCCCAGCTTGGCGACGACTTCGTCCGGGATCCAGCCTTCCTCCTCCCACCGCCCGGCGTGTGGGGCGAGTTCGGCCCGGGCGAAATCCCGGGCCGTGTCGCGGATCATGCGCTGCTCGTCGGTCAGGAAATCGGCCTGGGCGCGCGTCAGCATGAAGCAGGGCTCACTTCGTGTCCTGCTCGGCCTTCTCGACGCTTTCGCGCGCCTTCCTGTCGAGGTCGGCCCCGAGTCCCTTGGCGTCCTCGAGCGCCTTCACCTGCGTGCCGA
The DNA here is from genome assembly GCA_016720855.1 of Betaproteobacteria bacterium. Lineage (NCBI taxonomy): Bacteria > Pseudomonadati > Pseudomonadota > Betaproteobacteria > Betaproteobacteria bacterium. The sequence continues at coordinate 370,531 of JADKJU010000001.1, forward strand.
AGGCGCCTTTCTTCGCGCGCTCGAGAGCCTCCTTCTGTTCCGTGGCGGCATCGGTCGGGGGAGACTCCTTCTTCCCGCAGCCGGCCACCATCAGGGCGAGCAGGACCAGGACGGTGGCCGACGCAGCCCGGACCTTCATGCGCGTGCTGCCTTGACGCGCTGGCGGATGTCGGCGCGCACCCGCGGTGGCAGGTGGTTCCACCGCACGCCGGCAACTGCGCCCGCCAGGGCGAGGCAGGAGGGCAGGCAATCGCGTTCCGGATTGGCCAGACGCAGCTTCTGCCAGGCGTCCCAGAAGCCCACGCGCAGGAGCGCTTCGAGGGAATCGATGCCGACGCGGCGCAGCTCGGAAGCCAGGTTGGGCCCGATGCCGGGCGTGTTTTCGATGGGGGTGATGTTGATCGTGGGATTCACAGAACCTCCAGTGCGACCGCGGTCGCCTCTCCGCCGCCGATGCACAAGGCGGCGACTCCCTTCTTCAGGCCGCGCTTCTTCAGCGCGTAGATGAGCGTGGTGATGATGCGCGCGCCCGTGGCGCCGATCGGGTGGCCCAGGGCCACGGCGCCCCCGTTCACGTTGACCTTGTCCGCCGAAAGGCCGATGTCCTTCATCGCGGCCATCGCGACCACGGCGAAGGCCTCGTTCACCTCGTAGAGATCGACGTCGGAGGCCTTCCAGCCGGCCTTGGCCAGCACCTTCTGGATTGCGCCCACGGGCGCCGTCGTGAACCATTCCGGCTCATGCGCGTTGGAGGCCTGCGCCACCATGCGCGCAAGCGGCTTGGCGCCGCGCTTCTTCGCCTCCGACTCGCTCATCAGCACCAGCGCGGCGGCGCCGTCGGAAATGGAGGAAGAGGTCGCCGCAGTCACCAGGCCGTCCTTGTTGAAGGCGGGGCGAAGCGTCGGGATCTTCTCGACGTTCACCGTGAAGGGCGTCTCGTCGTCCTTCACCACCTCGTCGCCCTTGCGTCCGGACACGGTGACGGGCGCGATCTCGTCGGCGAAGAGGCCCGACTTCGAGGCGTTGACCGCGCGCGCCGTCGACTCCTTCGCGTAGGCGTCCATCTGCTCGCGCGTGAAGCCGTACTTCTCGGCGGTCTTGTCGGCGAAGACGCCCATGGGCTTGCCGTCGTAGGCGTTCTCCAGCCCGTCGAAAGCCATGTGATCGAGCACCCGCTGGTGGCCGTAACGGTAGCCGGCGCGCGCCTTGGGCAGCAGGTGCGGCGCGTTGGTCATGGATTCCATGCCGCCGGCCACGACGATGGTGGCGTCGCCCGCGAGGATCTCGTCCACGGCCATCATCGCGGCCTTCATGCCCGAGCCGCACATCTTGTTGATCGTGGTGCAGGGCGTGGCCTTGTCCAGGCCCGCGCCGAGCGCGGCCTGGCGGGCGGGCGCCTGCCCCTGACCGGCGGGCAGGACGCAGCCCATGATGAGGTCGTCGACTTCCTTTGCGCCGACACCGGCCTGCTCGAGCGCAGCCTTGATGGCCGCGGCACCGAGCTGCGGGGCGGCGAGGGAGTTGAACTTGCCTTGCATGGCGCCGATGGGAGTGCGCTTGGCGCCGACGATGACGATGGATTCCGACATGCGTGCTTCCTTCCTTTCCAGTCCTTGAGGCGGGTCCTGCGGATTACAGGCGTTCGAAGATGGCGGCGATGCCCTGGCCGCCCCCGATGCACATGGTGACGAGGCCGTAGCGCCCGCCCGTACGCTGCAGCTCGTAGAGGCACTTCACCGTGAGGATGGCTCCCGTGGCGCCGATGGGGTGGCCCAGGGCCACCGCGCCGCCGTTGGGGTTCACCTTCGCCGGATCGAGGCCCAGGTCCTGGGAGACGCTCATCGCCTGCACCGCGAAGGCCTCGTTGGATTCGATGACGTCCATGTCGGCGGCCTTGAGGCCGGCCTTCTCGAAGACCTTGCGCACCGCAGGGATGGGGCCGATGCCCATAATGTGGGGTTCCACGCCGGCGTGGGCGTAGGCCACGAGCCGCCCGAGCGGCTTCACGCCGGCCTTCGCGGCCGCGGAGGCTTCCATCAGGACCACCGCGGCGCCGGCGTCGTTGATGCCCGAGGCGTTGCCCGCCGTCACCGTGCCGTCCTTCTTGAACGCGGCGCGAAGCTTGGAGAAGTCCTCGGCCTTGGCGTCGCGGCGCACGTGCTCATCCGTGTCGAACATCACCGGACCCTTCTTGCTCTTCAGCTCCACCGGGACGATCTGGCTCTTGAAGTGGCCGGCCGTGATGGCGGCGGCGGCGCGGCGGTGCGATTCAAGCGAGAACGCGTCCTGCTGCTCGCGCGTGAAGCCGTATTTGGCGGCGATGTTTTCTGCCGTGATGCCCATGTGGCCCGTGCCGAACGGATCGGTCAGGGCGCCGACCATCGCATCGATGATCACGCCGTCGCCCATGCGCTGGCCCCAGCGGGTGGTCGGGAGGAAATACGCGGCGCGGCTCATGCTCTCGACGCCTGCGCCGATGGCCACGTCGATGTCGCCCAGGAGGATGTGCTGCGAGGCCGAGACGATCGCCTGCAGGCCGGAGCCGCAGAGGCGGTTCACGGTGAGGCAGGGCGTTCCGACAGGAATGCCGGCTTCGACGGCCGCCACGCGCGAGATGTACATGTCGCGCGCTTCTCCATGGACGACGCTGCCCAGCACCACGTGCCCGACCGTGGCCGGATCGATCTTCGCGCGCGCGACGGCTTCCTGGATCACGATGGAGCCCAGCTTCGTCGCGGGGACGTCCTTCAGGGACGAGCCGTAATCGCCGATCGCCGTCCGGGCACCCGAGACCACCACCACTTCACGTGCAGCCATTGCCGTTCTCCTGTCGTTTGCGTGCGGTTTGCGTAAGTTGTTGCGGCGATCAGGCGCTTTCCTCGTAAAGCTCGCGCCCGATGAGCATCCTTCTGACCTCGTTGGTGCCCGCGCCGATGTCGTAGAGCTTGGCGTCGCGCAGCAGGCGACCGGCGGGGAAATCGTTGATGTAGCCATTGCCGCCAAGCGCCTGGATGGCCTCCAGGGAAACCTGCACGGCGCTTTCGGAGGCGAAGAGCAGGCACGCCGCGGCGTCCTTGCGGGCGGCGCGGCCGCACCCCTGGTCGAGTGACCCGGCGACGCTATGGGCGAAGGCGCGCGAAGCCTGGAGCTTCGTGTACATGTCGGCGAGCTTGCCCTGCATCAGCCCGAAGGTGCCGATGGGCTGGTCGAACTGCTTCCTTTCGTGGACGTAGGGAACCACGAGATCGAGCGCCGCCTGCATGATGCCGATGGGCCCGCCGGAGAGGACGCAGCGTTCCGTGTCGAGGCCCTTCATGAGCACCCGGGAACCTTCGTTCACCTGCCCGAGGACGTTTTCCTCCGGGATCTCACAGTCGGCGAAGACCAGCTCGCAGGTGTTGGAGCCGCGCATGCCGAGCTTGTCGAGCTTCGGGGCTGTCGAGTAGCCCTTCATGCCCTTTTCAACGATGAAGGCGGTCATGGCCTTCGAGCCCTTGTCCTTTGGCGCGGTGCGCATGTAGACGACGAGGACGCCCGCCTCGGGCCCGTTGGTGATCCACATCTTCGAGCCGTTGGCGATCCAGCGATCGCCCTTCTTTTCGGCGCGGCACGCCATGGACCCCACGACGTCGGACCCCGCGCCCGGCTCGCTCATTGCGAGCGCGCCCACCCGCTGGCCGGAGCACAGTCCGGGCAGATACTTGCGGCGCTGCTCATCGGTGCCGTTGAGGAAGAGGTTGTTGACGCAAAGGTTCGAGTGCGCCCCGTAGGACAGCCCGACGGAGGCCGAAGCGCGCGAGATCTCCTCCATGGCCACCACGTGGGCCAGGTAGCCCAGGCCCGTGCCGCCGTATTCCTCCGGCACCGTCATGCCCAGGAGTCCCAGCTCGCCGAATCTGGCCCACATGTCCGCGGGGAATTCGTTGGCGCGGTCGATCTCGGCGGCGCGGGGGGCGAGCTCGGCTTCGCACAGGCGCCGCGTGCTGTCGCGCAACGCGTCGAGCTCCTCGGGGAGATCCATGTCGAACGGCAAGGCGGCTCCGATGGGTGCGGCCCCCGGGAGGGGCGGGAAGGCCGCCCCGAAGGCGGCCGTGGATTGCAATTATCGCCCGAAACCGCCCCTCATTGCAGGCGCGGGGGCGGGCGAACCCGGCAGGGGCGCTACTTGGCGCCCATGCGGATCGCGCCATCGAGGCGGATCACTTCGCCGTTGAGCACCTCGTTCTCGAGGATGTGCTCGACCAGCGCTGCGTATTCGTCCGGACGGCCCAGTCGCGGGGGGAAGGGGACCTGCGCGCCAAGGGACGCCCGAAGCTCTTCGCTCATGCCCTGCAGCATGGGCGTGTCGAATATGCCGGGGGCGATGGTCACCACCCGGATGCCGAAACGGGCGAGTTCGCGCGCGATCGGGAGCGTCATGCCGTTCACGCCTGCCTTCGATGCCGCATAGGCGGCCTGGCCGATCTGGCCCTCGAACGAGGCGACCGACGAGGTATTCACGATCACGCCGCGCTCGCCCGACTCGAGGGCCGGCTGCGCGCTCATCTTCGCCGCGGCGAGCCGGATCACGTTGAACGTCCCGACGAGGTTGATCCGGATGGTGCGCTCGAAGGTGGCGAGCGAATGTGGCCCGGTCTTGCCGACCACCCGTTCCCCGGGAGCCACGCCGGCGCAGTTGATCGCGCCGTGGATGCCCCGGAAAGCCGAAACGCACAGGTCCACGGCCGCCTGGACCTGGGCTTCGTCGGTGACGTCGGTACGGATGAACCGGCCCCGGCCGCCAAACTGCTTCGCTACCCAGCCGCTGGCGTCGTTCACGTCGGCAACGACGACGTTGGCGCCTTGCGCGAAGAGCCGCTGGGCGGTGGCGGCGCCGAGACCGGAACCGCCTCCGGCAATGAGGAAGACGCGATTTTCGATTTTCATGGGGGAGTCCGGAGGGAATCGGGGGCGGGGAGGGTGCCTTGAGCGCCCTCGGCAATTATAGGCGAGCGGGCGGATAGAATCCGCCCCATGGACGCTCCTTCCCGCGCCGGCGCGATGGCGATGCTGCCGCCCACAGTCAGGGTCATCGTTCGCGGCTGGCTCAACTGCAACCAGATCGTGCTGCGCGCGCCCGGGGCGAACGTTCTCGTCGATTCGGGCTACTGCACGCATGCGCAGGAGACGCTTCGCCTGGTGGACGCGGCGCTGGAAGGCGAGGGCCTTGCCGGGCTCGTGAACACGCATTGCCACTCCGACCACATGGGAGGCAACGCGGCGATCGCGGCGAGGTACGACTGCAGCGTCTCGATCCCCGAGGGGGAAGTGAAGCACATCGTCCCGTGGACGCCGCAGAGCGTGTGGATGGCGCAGTTCGACCAGCAGGCGGTGCCTTTCGAGTTCCACGACACGATCGCCGCCGGCCAGTCATTCGAGGCGGGCGGCCTGCACTGGGACGCGCACGCCGCGCCGGGGCACGACATGGATGCGCTCATGTTCTTCAACCCCTTGCACCGCATCCTCATCTCGGGCGATGCCCTGTGGGAGAACGGGATGGGGTTCGTATGGCCGGAGGAGGGGGCCAATCCCCACATCGAGGCGGCGCTGGAGGCCCTGGCCACGGTCGAGCGGCTGGCGCCCGCGGTCGTCATTCCCGGTCACGGAATACCCTTTGCGGACTCGACAGGCGCCATCGCGGTGGCGCGGTCGCGACTCGAAGCCTTCGCGCGCGATCCCGCCAAGAACGCGCGTCACGTGGTCAAGGTGATGTTCGTGTACGCCCTGCTGGACAAGGGCGGGATGCCGGCGTCCGACGTGGCCGCCTATCTCGACCGCATTCCGTGCTACCGGCGGCTGGCCGAGCGATTCCTCGCGCTCGATGCGGTGGCGATGGCCCGCTGGCTGCTGGGCGACCTGGAGAAGTCCGGCGCTGTGCGGATTTCGGGGGGCCGGGTGTGGCCGACGGCAGCCGCATGAGCAGTCACCGGCATCCAGCGCCGCAATGAAACAGGGGCCGGCTTACCGCCAGCCCCCGTGAAGACTCGCGCGAGCCGGGATCTAGTCGATCCGGACCGGCGTGGCCGAGGCGACAGTCACCCGGCGCAGGAGGTGCTTGGCGATCTGGCGATCGGCACTGGCCGCCTGGGCCAGCAGCTGGCGCGCCCGGGCCGGGTCGCGCTGGATCGTGTCGCCATAAAAGGATCCGCCCAGGGTGAGCATGTGGCCGGCCAGTTCGGCGGCACGTGCATCGCCCGTCGCGGCCAGCTTTTCGTAGATCGAGAGTGCATTGGCGAAGTGCTGGACCTCGTATTCCGCGTTGGCCTGTTCCCATGCTTCCGGAGAGGCGGACGTGGCGGTCGAAAAGGCGGCAAGGGCCAGCGCTGCGGCGGCGGACTGGATGAGTCTGGTCATGGTCATCGGTTTCTCCCTGATCGTGGCGCCGGTTCCCCCCGGACGTGACGCCAGTGTCGGGGCAAGGCGCGTGTGCCGATGTGAGGCGCCTCACACCGGCGATTTCAGCTGTAATGGCGCGGGCGCCGGCATTCACGGGTGGGCCCGGAAGATGCGAGAGGCCGTGCTAGGTGTGGTTTCTACGACCGTTGTTCACGAACTTGCGGCCGTCGGCTGATGGGTGGGAGGTAATTGAGGCTAGCATGTGGTCGCTCCTGATTGTAGAAGGCAAGCCATCGGGCGAGGTGCTGCGTGCGGATAGCGCTGGTGAGGTATGCGCGTCCGTAGGCCCATTCCTGAGCATGGTCTGGATGAAGCGCCTGCCTTGCCGTTGGTTTGCGGGGTGTAGGGCTTGGTACGCAGATGTCGGCTCCACGTGTGGCAGGCATCACGGAATCGATGGGATCGGTAGCCTGTGCCGTTATCGGTGAGCAATCTCTTGATCGTGATTCCCGCTTGGCATACCAGCCGTGGCGCGATGCAGGAAGGCTGCGCGTGTCCCCCTTTCGTCGGGCAGGACTTCGGCGTATGCAATCCGGGAATGGCCACCGAGGGCAACGGGGCGAACTCCACCCCGCGCCGTAGCTCTTGGTGCGGTTGCCGGTGGGGCGGGGAGCGGGGGGGGGGGGGGCGAGGTTCTTGATGTCCAGGTGAAGCAGATCGCCAGGCGGGCGTCGTTCGACAGGGCGGCCGTACGGCTCGAGGGGCTGGGGCCCAGACCTCGGCGTGCCAGTCCGCGCTGACGGTCGAGCGCAAGCCCCAGTTGCTCTCCGATGGCTCGTGCGGGCTGACGGAAGTGCCGGAAGTACTCAACAAGTTGCCCAGTCGTCCGGCAGCGCGTGTGGCTGCCGATGCGCTCTCGACGAGCGGTCGCGAGCTGGCCAACCCATCGTCTCGGAAGCGCCTGAGCCACTTGTACGCCGTACGCGGGCTGATACCGGCGGCGTGCGCCTCGCAAACACTCCAGCCCGCCTCCAGAATGCGGCGGACAAGCAATCTCGACTGGCAGGGTGGTGGGCATCTCATGGATGTTCATCCGGGCTTCTCCCTTGATGTTGGTCGGCTCGCACCAACCAGCTTCTCGGGTTTAGCTCGGATGAACAACCTTCATAGAAATCACAGCTAGGTCGGAAAGCTGCGAAGACCCTCGAGGTCCACGATTCTCAGGCCGCCGTATTCCACTTTCAGGAGGCCCGCGCCTTCCAGGACCTGCAGCGCCTGGTTCACCCGCTGTCGCGAGACGCCCGAGAGGTAGCCGATCTCTTCCTGCGAAATCTGCACGTCGGGCCTCATGGCGGGGTAGAGCACCGGGTTGAACAGGGCGGCGATCGAGCGGGCCACGCGCGCATCGGGCTCGAGGAGCCGCTGGTTCTCCACCATGGCGATGAACTGGGCCAGCCGCTCGTTCAACTGCATCAGCAGGAAACGGTTGAACGCGATATCCGTGTCGAGGAGCCACTCGAAAGTGGGCCTGGGCATCATCGCGAGGCGGGTGGCGCGCAAGGCGACGATGTCATACCTGCGCGTCTGGTCCTTGAGCAGCGACCCTTCGCCAAACCAGCCGCCGCCGGCAACACCGAGGAACGTGGTCGTCTTGCCTTCCGGGGAGGCGCTGGTCATCTTGACCAGTCCGTTGACGATGCCGATCCAGTTCTCGACGGGGTCGCCTTTCCGGCAGACGAACGAACCGGCCGGCACGTCCTTCACCCCGGTTTCCGCCTCGACGCGGGCGCGCTGGTCCGCGGACAGGGACTTCGTCCACAGGGAGGCATCGAGAAGGTCGGTCAGGGTTTTCACGGGGTGCGCAGGCGAGATTGTCAACGAAAAGACAACTGACCGCGAGGCCCTGCCGCTACACTGGCCCCGCAGGCGACCCTTCCCTGATGGGTCGTGCGTTTCGCGCGAGCTCAGGAAGCGGACTCCCGAGGTGGGCGGGGGGCACGCGACAAAAGATCCCACTTCCGGAGGAGGGTTCTGCCGATGGCCACCGCCCTAGCGGTCGCCGATACGTTTCCCAAGCTGCTGCTCGCCCATGCCCGCGACCGGGGGAATCACCCCGCCATCCGCGAGAAGGACCTGGGCATCTGGCAGAGCTGGACCTGGCGCCAGGTCGGCGACGAGGTGCGCCTGCTCGCGGCCGGGCTCGCCGGGCGCGGTTTCACGCGCGGCAGTCACCTCGCCGTCATCGGCGACAATCGTCCGCGCCTGTACTGGGCCATGCTGGCCACGCAGTCCCTGGGCGGGATCCCCGTCCCGTTCTACCAGGACGCCCCGGCGCAGGAGATGATTTTCGTCTTCCAGAACGCCGGGATCGAGTTCGCCATCGTCGAGGACCAGGAGCAGGCCGACAAGCTCTTCGAGATCCTGCCGCAGTGCCCCGATCTCAAGCACATCTTCTACGACGATCCGCGCGGGTTTCGCCATTACCAGCGCGACGAGCTCGCTTCCTACGATTCGCTGCGCGAAGCGGGCGAAGCCTGGGCCAGGGAACACCCGGATTACTTCGACGCGGAAGTGGCCAGGGGGTGCGGTTCGGACACCGCGATCATGCTCTACACCTCGGGCACCACCGGCAATCCCAAGGGCGTGGTGCTTTCCCACGACAACCTGGTGCTCGCGAGCCACGCCTACGCGGAGCTCGACAGCCTGCGCGACGACGAGGAAGTCCTCGCGTACCTGCCCATGGCGTGGATCGGACAGAACCTGTTCTCCTACGCGCAGTGGCTGGTGGTGGGGTTCCGGATCAACTGCCCGGAATCGTCCGAGACGGTCATCGCCGACATGCGCGAAATCGGCCCCACCTATTACTTCGCCCCCCCGCGCGTGCTCGAGGCACTGCTTACCCAGGTGACGATCCGCATGGAGGACGCGGGGCGGATCAAGCGCTGGCTGTACCGCTACTTCATGGACCTCGCGCGCCGGGTCGGGGCGCGCCTGCTGGACGGGCGGCCGGTGCCGGCAGTCGACCGGCTGCTCTACGCGCTCGGGGGCCTCGTGATCTACGGCCCGCTGCGCAATACGCTCGGCATGTCGCGCATCCGCGTGGCCTACACGGCAGGCGAGGCGATCGGCCCGGACCTGTTCGTCTTCTACCGCTCGCTCGGCATCAACCTGAAGCAGCTCTACGGCCAGACGGAGACCTGCGCCACGGTCTGCGCGCAACCCAACGGGCAGGTCAAGCCGGACACGGTCGGCGTTCCGATGAAGGGGGTGGAGGTTCGCGTGCTCGGCTCGGGCGAGATCGTCCTGCGCTGCCCGGGGCTTTTCGTCGAGTACCACAAGAACGAGGAGGCGACGCGCGAAGCCAAGGACGCCGAGGGGTGGTATCACACCGGTGACGCGGGCTACTTCGACGCGGAAGGGCACCTGAAGATCATCGACCGCGCCAAGGACGTGGGCAAGCTGCAGGACGGCACGCTCTTCGCGCCCAAGTACCTCGAGAACAAGCTCAAGTTCTTCGCCGCGATCAAGGAAGCGGTCGCCTTCGGCGACGCCCGCCCCGAGGCGACCGCCATCATCAACATCGACATGCAGGCGGTGGGCGACTGGGCGGAGCGGCGCGGCATCGCCTACTCCGGCTACCAGGACCTGGCGGCCAAGCCCCAGGTCTACGAGCTCATCCGCGAGTGCGTGGAGAAGGTCAACGCCGACCTCGCCGCGGACGAAAAGCTCTGCGGCAGCCAGATCCGTCGCTTCGTCGTCCTGCACAAGGAGCTCGATGCGGACGACGGGGAGCTCACGAGGACGCGCAAGGTGCGCAGGCGCTACATCGCCGAAAAATACGAGACCGTCGTGCACGCCCTGTACGGGGCGACGGAAGATCACTGCTGGGTCGAGGCGCAGGTGCGCTTCGAGGACGGGCGCACGGGCACCGTGCGCGCCCAGCTCGCGGTGCGAAGCGCGAAGACCTTCCCGCCGCAGGCCGCAAGGAAGGCAGCATGAGGCAACGGGCATGAATGCGGCCGCGCGCGAATTCGGCGACGTGATCCTCCGGCTGGACAACATCTCGCTTGCCTTCGGCGGCGTGAAGGCGCTCACCGACATCAGCTTCGACGTGAGGGAACACGAGATCCGCGCCATCATCGGCCCCAACGGGGCGGGCAAGAGCTCGATGCTCAACGTGATCAGCGGCGTCTATCACCCGCAGCAGGGGATCGTCACCTACCGGGGCGAGACGCGCGCTGCCATGGAACCGCACCACGCCGCGCGGATGGGCATCGCGCGCACCTTCCAGAGCCTGGCCCTCTTCAAGGGCATGTCGGTCCTGGACAACCTGCTCGCCGGCCGCAACCTGATGATCCGCTCCAACATCCTCCTGCAGGCGCTGCGCGTGGGGCCGGCCCTGCGCGAGGAGATCCACCACCGCAAGCGCGTCGAGGAGATCATCGACTTCCTCGAGATCCAGCACGTGCGCAAGACCCCGGTGGGGCGCCTGCCTTACGGCCTGCAGAAGCGCGTCGACCTGGGCCGCGCGCTCGCGGCGGAGCCGAAGGTGCTGCTCCTCGACGAGCCGATGGCCGGGATGAACGTGGAGGAAAAGCAGGACATGTGCCGCTTCATCCTCGACGTGAACGACGAGTTCGGCACCACCATCGTGCTGATCGAGCACGACATGGGCGTCGTGATGGACCTCTCGGACCGCGTCGTGGTGCTCGACTACGGCAGGATGATCGGCGACGGCACGCCCGACGAGGTGCGCGCCAACCAGTCGGTGATCGACGCGTACCTGGGCGTGAAACACTAGGACCGCCATGAACCTCTTCCAGAAGAGATGGATGACCCACGTGCTGTTCGTGCTGCTCGCGATGGGGACGGTGGCGCCGCTCTTCGACGCCGACACGCGCCTGCCGCAGTGGATCGAGGTGGTGCTGGGCGGGCTCATGTCAGGGGTGCTCTATTCGCTCGTGGCGCTAGGCCTCGTGCTGATCTTCAAGGCTTCCGGCGTGTTCAACTTCGCGCAGGGAGCCATGGTGCTGTTCGCGGCCCTTTCGCTCGTCCGGCTCATGGAGGTGATGCCGTTGCCGCTCGCGCTTGCCGCCTCGGTGGCGATCATGGTCGCGCTCGCCTGGTTCATCGAGCGGCTGGTGCTTCGCCCGCTCGTCAACCAGGAAGGAATCGTGCTCTTCATGGCGACGCTGGGCATCGCCTATTTCCTCGACGGGCTCGGGCAGTTCGTCTGGGGGAGCGAGGTCTACACCCTCGACGTGGGCATGCCCAAGGAGCCGAAGCTCCTGCTGGAGAGCGTCTTCGAGGGCGGAATACTCGTCGGCATGGAGGACGTGATCGCGGCGGCGATCTCCGCGACGCTGGTTGGCTTGCTGGCGCTCTTCTTCCAGAAGACGGGAACGGGCAGGGCGCTTCGCGCCGTGGCCGACGACCACCAGGCGGCGCAATCCATCGGCATCCCGCTCAACCGCATCTGGGTGATCGTCTGGAGCGTGGCGGGAATCGTGGCGCTCGTGGCCGGGGTCATCTGGGGTTCGAAGCTGGGCGTGCAGTTCTCGCTTCAACTCGTGGCGCTCAAGGCGCTTCCCGTCGTGATCCTGGGCGGGTTCACGTCGATCCCGGGTGCAATCATCGGCGGGCTCATCATCGGGCTGGGGGAAAAGATCTCCGAGGTCTATCTCGGACCCTACCTGGGGGGCGGCATCGAGAACTGGTTCGCCTACGTGCTCGCGCTCGTGTTCCTGCTGTTCCGGCCCGAAGGGTTGTTTGGTGAAAAGCACATCGACCGTGTTTAGCGCCCCCTCACCCCAACCCTCTCCCGGGGGACAGGGGGATATCCCGTGATCTACCGCGAAACCGGCCAGTACAAGACCTCCTACGAGGCGGACCAGCAGCTCTTCCCCATCCTGCAGGACAAGGCGTTCATCCTGCTTGCGCTTGCCTTCGTGTTCGGCGCGGTGCCGTTCCTTGCCAGCGAATACCTGTTCCGCGCCATTCTGATTCCATTCCTCATCCTCGCCCTCGCGGCCATCGGGCTGAACATCCTCGTGGGTTTTTGCGGACAGGTCTCGCTGGGCACCGGGGGCTTCATGGCGGTCGGGGCATACGCCGCCTACAACCTCGCCATCCGCCTCCCGGACCTGAACCTTCTCGTCGTCTTCCTGCTCGCGGGCCTCGCCGCGACGGTCGTGGGCGTGGTCTTCGGGCTGCCGAGCCTGAGGATCAAGGGCTTCTACCTCGCGGTGGCCACGCTCGCCGCGCAGTTCTTCCTCGACTGGGCATTCGCGCGAATCGGATGGTTCACCAACTACGCGCCGTCGGGTTCGGTCGCTGCGCCGGCGCTCACGATCTTCGGCTACACGTTCGCATCGCCCGTGCAGAAGTACCTGCTGGTGCTCGCCTTCGTCTGCGTCTTCGCGCTGGTCGCACGCAACCTCACGCGCGGGGCGATCGGGCGTTCGTGGATGGCCACGCGCGACATGGACGTGGCCGCCGAGGTGATCGGCATCCGGCCTCTCTATGCCAAGGTGACGGCCTTCGCCGTGAGCTCGTTCTTCGTGGGGCTTGCCGGCGCGCTCTGGGCGTTCGTGTACCTGGGCGCCTGGGAGCCGCTCGCCTTCGACGTGAACCGCTCGTTCCAGCTGCTCTTCATGGTCATCATCGGCGGGCTGGGTTCGATCCTGGGCTCCTTCCTCGGCGCGGCCTTCATCGTCATCCTGCCGCTGGTCCTGAACCAGCTGCCGGGCTGGCTGGGCATCCCGCTGTCCACCGCCCTGATCTCGCACATCGAGTTCATGGTCTTCGGAGCATTGATTGTCTTCTTCCTGATTGCGGAGCCCCACGGGCTCGCGCGGCTGTGGGCCATCGGGAAGGAAAAGCTGCGTCTCTGGCCGTTCCCGCACTAGGCCAGGCCACTGCGCGTCCAGTCACGTCGTCGTAACCAGCTGCACCACCACAAGGAGGAGAATGAAGATGAAAGCGAATCTGAAATTCAAGGCGGCCGCCGCGGCTGTTGCGGTCGCCGCTGCCCTGGGCGCCGTCCTTGATGCCGCCGCGCAGGCCAACGAGATCTTCGTCCCGGTGCTGGTCTACCGCACCGGCGCCTACGCGCCCAATGGCGCGCCCTGGGCCGACGGCTTCGTCGATTACCTCAAGCTCGTGAACGAGCGCGACGGCGGCGTGAACGGCATCAAGATCGCGTACGAGGAATGCGAGACGGGGTATGCCACCGATCGGGGCGTCGAGTGCTACGAGCGGCTGAAGAGCAAGAAGCCGGTCGCGGTGAACCCGCTGTCCACGGGCATCACGTTCGCCCTCACCGAGAAGGTTGCGGCCGACAAGATCGTCCTCATGACCACGGGCTACGGACGCGCCGATTCGGCCGACGGAAGCGTGTTTGCATGGAACTTCCCGTTCCTCGGCACGTACTGGTCGGCGGCCGACATGCTCGTGCAGCACGTCGCCAAGAAGGGCAGCCTCAAGGGCAAGAAGATCGCGCTCGTCTACCACGACTCCCCGTACGGCAAGGAGCCGATTCCGGTCCTCGAGGCACACGCCAAGAAGCACGGCTTCCAGCTCATCAAGCTGCCCGTAACGCACCCCGGCGTCGAGCAGAAGGCCACGTGGCTTCAGGTACGCCAGCAGCGCCCCGACTATGTCTTCCTGTGGGGGTGGGGCGTCATGAACTCCACGTCCATCAAGGAGGCGATCGCCGTTTCCTACCCGCGCCTGCAGATGTACGGCGGGTGGTGGTCGGGCGCCGAGCCGGACGTGCTTCCCGCGGAAGCGGCGGCCAAGGGCTACAACAGCATCACGCTCGGCCACTCGAGCGAGCATGACAAGCCGGTGCACAAGGACATGATGAAAGTCCTCTATGCCAAGGGCAAGGGAACAGCGGCCAAGAAGGAGGAGGTCGGCAGCGTCATGTACAACCGCGGCATGATCTCCGCGATGCTGTTGATCGAGTCCATCAAGTCCGCGCAGGGCAAGTACGGCAAGCGCGTTGTCACCGGCGAGGAGGTGCGCTGGGGCGCCGAGAACCTGAGCCTCGATGCCGCGAAGATCAAGGCGATCGGGTTCGAGGAAATCGTCCAGCCGCTCAAGACCTCGTGCCGGGACCACGAGGGCGTGCGCAAGGGGCGCATCCACACCTGGGACGGCACGCAGTGGACCTATACCTCGGATTGGCTCGAGGCGGACAACAAGTTCATCCGCCCGATGGTCGAGGCGAGCGCCGCGAAGTACGCCGCGGAGAGGAAGATCACGCCGCGCGACTGCTCCAAGGAGAAGTGACCGGGCAGCGAACCGCGGGAGGGCTGTGCCCTCCCGCGCCTCCTTCCACAGGCAAGTGAAATGGCAGAAGACGCGAAGCCCCTCCTCGAGGTCAACGGCATCGAGGTCATCTACAACCACGTGATCCTGGTGCTCAAGGGCGTGTCGCTTTCCGTGCCCGAAGGCGGGATCGTGGCGCTGCTCGGAGCCAACGGCGCGGGCAAGACCACGACTCTCAAGGCGATCTCGAACCTGCTTCGCGCCGAGCGCGGCGAGGTGACCAAGGGCCTCATCGAATTTCGCGGCGAGCGCGTCGACAGCATGACGCCCTCCGACCTCGTGAAGCGCGGCGTGATCCAGGTGATGGAGGGCCGCCACTGCTTCGCGCACCTCACCGTCGAGGACAACCTGCTGACGGGCGCGTACACGCGCAGCGCCACCCGCGCGGAGGTCCGGTCCGAGCTCGAGCGTGTCTACGAATTCTTCCCGCGCCTGAAGCTGCGCCGCACTTCGCAGGCGGGCTACACCTCGGGCGGCGAGCAGCAGATGACCGCCATCGGGCGGGCGCTCATGGCACGGCCCTCGATGATCCTGCTCGACGAGCCGTCGATGGGACTGGCGCCGCAGATCGTCGAGGAGATCTTCGAGATCGTGAAGAACCTGAATGCGAGGGAAAAGGTGACCTTCCTGCTCGCCGAGCAGAACACGATGGTGGCGCTTCGCTTCGCGGACTTCGGCTACATCCTGGAGAACGGCCGCGTCGTGATGGAAGGCAGCGCGCACAACCTTTCCGAGAACGAGGACGTGAAGGAGTTCTACCTGGGCATCTCCACCAGCGGAAGGAAGAATTTCCGCGACAGCAAGAACTACCGGCGCCGCAAGCGCTGGCTCTCGTGATGGGCGGGCATTTCGACGCGCTCGAGACGCGCGATGCGCAGGCGCGCGAGCGCGACCTGATGACGCGCCTGCCGGGCCTGGTGGCGCACGCGCGCGCAGGCAGCGGCTATTTCGGAAAATTGCTCGCGGCGGTGGACCCGGCCAGCATCATGACGCGCGAGGCGCTGGCGACGCTCCCGCTCACGCGCAAGTCGAGCCTGATGGAGCTTCAGAACGCGCAGCGGCCCTTCGGCGGCCTCAACGCCACGCCGGCCTCGGGGCTGGCGCGCATCTTCGTCTCCCCGGGGCCGATCTACGATCCGGAAGGCCGCCGTCCCGATTTCTGGCGCGCCGCGCGCGGGCTCTTCGCCGCCGGCTTTCGTCCCGGCGATGTCGTGCTCAACTGCTTTTCCTATCACCTCACGCCCGCGGGCAGCATGTTCGAGACGGGCCTGCACCGCATCGGATGCGCGGTGATCCCGGGCGGGGTCGGGCAGACGGAGATGCAGGCGCGCGTGATCGAGGACCTGAAGCCCGTGGGCTACGTGGGTACGCCCTCGTTCCTGAAGCTCATCCTCGAGAAGTGCGACGAACTGGGCACGGACTCGACGTCGATCAGGCGCGCGCTTGTTTCAGGCGAGGCTTTTCTGCCGCCGGTTCGCGAATTCGTGCGCGCGCGCGGCATCGAGGCATACCAGGCCTACGGCACCGCGGATCTCGGCGTCATCGCCTACGAGACGCCGGCGCGGGAAGGTCTCGTGGTGGACGAGGAAGTCATCATGGAGATCGTCCGTCCGGGGACCGGTGACCCGGTGACGGAAGGCGAAGTCGGTGAGGTGGTGGTCACTCCCTTCAACGAGGACTACCCGCTGGTGCGCTTCGCCACCGGCGATCTCTCGGCCTGCCTCCCGGGGCCGAGCCCGTGCGGACGCACCAACAGTCGCATCAAGGGGTGGATGGGGCGTGCCGACCAGGCGACCAAGGCCCGCGGCCTGTTCGTGCATCCGGAGCAGGTCGCCAGCGTCGTGGGCCGTCATGGCCTCGGGCGCGCGCGCCTCGTGGTCGGGAACGAGGGCGGCAACGATCTCCTCACGCTTCACGTCGAGCGGGACGGCGCTCCCGATCCGGAATTGCTGCACGCGGTCGAGGCGACGTTGCGCGACGTGACCAAGCTGCGTGGGGAAGTCCGCTTCGTTGCGGCGGGATCGCTGCCCAATGACGGCAAGGTGATCGAGGACGCACGCAAGTACGCCTGAGCGGCGCTGCATCGCGGAAAGGGGACAAACCCCATTTCCTGAAATGGGGTCTGTCCCCTTATCCAATCGACCCATGACGCCTGCCAGCTACCATTAGCGCCACTGCCTACCTGCCGTCGAGCGATGGTGGCCATGGCCTCGACCATCACCGTCGTCTATCCCCGCATGAACTCGATCGGTGGGGACGGCTTCTGGCTGGTGAGCGACCCGGCGAAGGGCACGGAAGACCCGCTCAGCCGTTCCCCTGGCCACCCCTTGCAGTGATCCGGTTGAGCTTCTCGGCCACTTCCAACAGAGCAGGCAGCACCTCCCGCACGAACCGGGCCTGGGAGTAGCCTGCGGTCGACAGAGACACCGCGAGCGCGTAACGCCGCGGGCTGGCGGGGGTGAGCGGAACCGCAACGGCCCCGTACCCCAAACTCAACTGGTCCGCCACGACCTCGTACCCGCGTCTGGCCGCCTCCTGGATCGCCTTCGTGAGCTGGGCACGATTGACGAGGGTCTTGGGCGTCATCTTCTCGACCCGCATCCTCGTCACGAAGTCGCGGATGTCCTCGTGGTCAGCGCCGATGAGCACGCGGCCCATGGCGGTGCAGTGGGCGGGCATGCGCATGCCAATGTGCAGGTTCATCGTCACGAGCTTTCGCTTCTCCGCGGCGGCGACATTGCGCCCGACGAACACGATCTGGTCGCCCTCGAGGACCGACAGGCTCACCGCGCCACCGGTCTGGTCGGCGAGCTCCTGCATGTAGGGTGCGGCGAGGTCCGGCACCGACATGCTTCCCAGGGCGGCGTACCCCAGTTCCAGCACCAGCGGGCGCAGCGAGTAGCGCTTGAGCGCCTCGTCGTAAGCCACATACCCCTCTTCCTCGAGCGTGATGAGGAAGCGCCGGCAAGTGGTCTTCGTGAGCTCGACGGCGGCAGAAATGTCGGTGAGCGACGGGGTGGGAATGTCGTTGAACATCCTGAGGATTCGAAGTCCCCGGGAAAGGGAGCGGTTCTGCTTGATCACGCCGTGGTCTCTCCGCCGATGGGTGCGCCGGTGCGGTGCCGCATCGCAACATCGCATTGCGCGATCGCGAGGTTGCGCGCCGGCCGTATACCCCCTCATAATGTCACAAGATGATTGATGGTGTCACTAGGTGACACTGTGGAGATCGAGGCGCCATGGAAGGACGAGGCGACGGCGGGGAACTCGCGAAGGGGCTGGCGCATTTCGTGAGGATCTGGGAGGGACTTCAGGGCCGCGTAGTCTCCAGGCGGCTGGAAGGCGCACTCGGACGGTCGATCTCCTGCGAGACGCAGGACGGCGAGACGGTCGTCGTGCGCCTGTCGCGAACCAAGGCGGAGCTCGGGGCGCCGGATCCCGCCTTCGCTCCGCATGCCACCGTCCGCATGGCGTGGCAGGACTGGGAACGCGTCCTCACCGGCGAGATGCACGTCATGGCGATCATCCTTGCCGGACGAGCCCGCTTTCCGAAGGACCAGCGACGGCTCCTGATGCAGTTCTCGATGCTGCTGCAGACGGCGATGCTCTCGGCTGGGGCGTCGGCCGCACGCGAGCCGCGGGCACCGAGAGCGGCCACACGGGCGGCGCGCCCGCCGGTCACCCGCACTTACGCGCATTTCGCGTGCGAATTGCGGTACGAGGACATCCCCGCGGACGTGGTGGCAATCGCGCGCGAGCAACTCGTGGCCACGATCGGTTCCTGCTACACGGGAAGCATGATGCCCGCCGCGCGGAGTGTCCACGCCGGGCTCGCGATCATGGGCGAGGGGGGCCAGGCCACTCTCTTCGGCGCCCGGGGCCGTATGCCGGCACCGGCCGCTGCCCTTTACAACTCGGCGGTCGCCCAGGTCCTCGACTTCGACGACTGGGTGATCATCAGCCACTCGGGCGCCGCGGTCGTGCCCACGGCGGTGGCCACCGGCGAAGTGGCTGGTGCCTCCGGCCGAGACCTCATCGCCGCCGTCGTGATCGGAAACGAGATCAACGGGCGCACCTCGCGGGCGATCCAGCGCGGTGCCTACGTCGGCAACTCCATGCCGAACCATCAGGTCGAGACGGCCCTCGTGGCGAGCCGGCTCCTTGGCCTGGACCCGCTGCAGGCGCAGCGCGCCGTGAGCCATTCCGGCTTCCTCGCCATGGAAAGCTGTCACACCGGCTGGATGACCGACAGCAAGGTGCTGTGCAACGGACTGCCCGCGATGTGGGGCATCACCTCCGCCGCGCTCGCCAAGGCGGGCCTGCTGGGCAATCTCGACATGATCGAGCATCCCGCGGGGCTGCTCGCCACCGTTTCCGAAATCGTCGACGAGGAGGAACTCCTCAAGGGCCTGGGCACGGAGTGGTACACGCGAACGCTCAACACCAAGCGCCACCCGTCCTGCGCCTACAACCTCACGGCGATCGAGTGCGCCCTCGCGCTGCACCGGCGTATCCCCGGCTTCGACCCTGCGCGGGTGGCGTCGATCGAAATCGAGGGCCCCGGTGTCATGCTCTACGTGGCTGCCCGCTTCCAGGCGCTGGAGCCGGATGTCTACGAACAGATCCGCGAGGGCTCGGCCACTCACGTGGCGCTCTGCTTCGATGCGGGCTTTGGCGCCCTGGCGGCCCTGGCCGATGGGGAGTTCTCCTATCGGCAGTACCTCGCCGACCGCATCCAGTCCCCGGCCATCCAGCGCCTGCGCTCGCGGGTGAGCTTCAAGGCCGACCCGGAAATGCACGCCGCGTACTACAGCGACTACCAGTACGGGGCGCGCGTTCGCGTGCGCATGGACGACGGCGCCGAGTATGTCGAGGAGCGCCGCCAGCTCCTGGGAGCCCGCGACCGCCCCTTCGATCACGCGGAAAAGTTCCGCGAGGGGGCCTGTCTCTTCATGTCCGACGCACGCGTCGAGCAGGCGCTCGCCACGCTGCGTGGCATCGACCAGGTCGAGGACATCCGCACCGTCATGAAGCACTTCGAACCCGAATAAGGAGCCGAACCGATGGAACTGAACGAGCCGCTGCACAAGATCAACTTCTCCGTCACCTGGCCGCCCGGCACCACGTTCGGCGTGGGCAGCGTCTCGACGCTCGGGGCCAGGGCAAAGGCGCGTGGCGCGAGTCGCGCGCTCCTCGTCACCGACGCCGGTCTCGTCAAGGTGGGGCTTGCCGAGAAGGTGGCCGGCCACCTGCGGGCGGCTGGCGTCGAGACCGTGTTGTTTGGCGAGGTGAAGCCCAACCCGACGATGACGGAGGTGACCGAAGGCGTTGCGATGCTGCGCAGGGACGGCTTCGATTTTCTCGTGGCCCTGGGCGGCGGCAGCTCCATCGACGCGGCCAAGGTGATGTCCATGCAGCTCCTGAGCGCGCGCTCCATCGAGGAGATCGAGGCCAAGGGGGTGGACGATGCCACGGGCACGCCCATCGGTTTCATCGTGGTGCCCAGCACCTCCGGCACCGGGAGCGAAGCCACCACCGGCGCACTGGTGAAGGATGCGAGCGGCAAGAAGTATCTGGTACGCAGCGTCCGCTGCCGGCCTGCCGAGTCGATCCTCGACCCTCATCTCACCGTTACCGTGCCGCCGCGCATGACCGCTTCCACCGGGATGGATGCCTTCATCCATGCCCTGGGCTCCTACACCAACGCCCAGGTGAACCCCATCGGCGACATGTGCGCGCAGGAGGCGATGCGCCTCGTGAACGGCAATCTCGCCACCGCCATCGCGGACGGCGGCAACCTCGCCGCCCGCTCGGCGATGATGCTCGCGAGCCACCTCGCCGGCATCGCGATCTCGATGAAGGGCAACGACGCGATCCACGGCCTGAGCACGGCCGTCGAGTCGATGATCGACTGCACCCACGGCGAGAGCCTGAGTGCGCTCATGCCGCACGTGCTCCGGTTCAACCTCGAGGCCGCCGCGCCGCGCTACGCCAACATCGCGCGCCTCATGGGCCGCAGCGGCGCCGAGGAGCCCGGGCTCGCCGCCCAGGGCGTGGAGGCGATGATCGGCCTGCGCGACCGGGCCGGCACCTGCAGGCATCTCTCGGAGCTGGGCATTGGCGCCGACATGATCGAGCGGCTCACGACGCTCGCCGCGAAGGGCCGTTCCACCCAGATCAACTGCCGGCGTCCGGGCAACGAGGAGATCACCGCCCTCTACCGCGCGGCGCTCTGAACCATTCCGGCCGCCGGCAGGGCCGGTGACCGACACCGAGAAGGCAGAAAAGCGATGAAACGCGAAGAAGTGCTGCGCAAGGGTCCCTATCCCATGCTGATCGACGGGAAGGAGGTGCCCAGCCTTTCGGGCAAGACCTTCCCTTCGATCGATCCGTCGACGGGCAAGGTGCTCGCCGAGGTCTACGAAGCCGGCGTGGAGGATGTGAGCCTCGCCGTCGGGGCGGCGCGCAAGGCGTTCGACAAGGTGTGGAGTTCGACGCTGCCGCGCGAGCGCTCGAAGAAGCTCATGAAGCTCGCCGGGCTGCTGGCCGGCAAGGCGGAGATGTTGTCGTGGCTGGAGTGCTATGACGCCGGCAAGCCCATCGCGGCTTCCCGGGCCTGGCTCGCGGGCGGGCCCGGCACGCTCGAGTACTACGCAGGCTGCCTCCTGGGCCTGTCGGGCGAGACGCTGGACGTCTCCGACAGAACCCTCCTGGATTTCACGCTTCGCGAGCCGCTTGGCGTGTGCGGCCTCATCGTGCCGTGGAATTTCCCCCTGAGCATCGCGCTGCTCAAGATGGCGCCGGCCTTGGCGGCGGGCAATTGCGTGGTCATCAAGCCGTCGGAGGTGACGCCGCTTTCGACGGTGGAGCTGGGCGCGCTGGTGGCCGAGGCCGGATTTCCTCCCGGGGTTGTCAACATCGTGAACGGCCCCGGCGATCCGGTGGGCGCTGCCCTCGTTCGCGATCCGCGCGTGGCCAAGATCTCCTTCACGGGCGGCACGGAATCCGGCAAGCGCATCTTCCGCGAGGCGGCGGAGACGGTGAAGCGCCTCACGCTGGAGCTGGGCGGGAAGTCCGCTTCGCTCGTCTTCGCGGATGCGGATCTCGACAAGGCCGTTAACGTGGCATTCACCGACATCGTGCGAAACAGCGGCCAGGTGTGCGGCGCATGCACGCGCGTGCTGCTCGAGGAATCCGTCGCGGATGCCTTCGTCGAGAAGCTCGAGACGAAGCTGCGGGCCGTGAAGGTGGGGGCGCCGGAAAGCCCCGACACGGAGATGGGGCCCCTGGTGAGCAGCGCGCAGGCGGGAAAGGTGCGCAAGTACCTGGACATCGGGAAGTCGGAGGGCGCGAGCGCGAAGGCCTACGTGGACCTCTCGGGCCGCGGCGACCTGGCGAGCGACGCGTTTCTCCCCCCGATGCTCTTCCATGGCGCGACGAACGCCATGCGCGTGGCGCGCGAGGAGATCTTCGGGCCGATTCTCACCGTGATGCGCTTCCGCACGGAGGAGGAGGCCGTGGCCATCACCAACGACACCCGCTACGGGCTCGCCGCCTGCGTGTTCACGCGCGATGCGACACGCGCCATGCGGATGGTGCGCACGGTTTCGGCGGGCACCGTCTGCGTGAACACGGGGGTGCGCTCATCTGTCGATGCACCGTTCGGCGGCTTCCGGGAAAGCGGCATCGGCAAGGAGCGCGGCAAGGAGGCGTTGCTGGACGACACGCAATTGAAGAACGTTCGATTCGGGCTCTAGCAGGAGCGGTTCAAACAAACGGCAAGGAGGAAACCATGTTGGCACGGGCAAGGCATCTGGCGGTTCTGTTCTCGGCAGCACTCGCGCTCTTCGGTCTGTCGGCGGGCGTGCAGGCACAACAGTACCCGACGAAGGCGATCCGCTTCATCGTTCCATGGCCGCCGGGCGGGGCGGCTGACATCATGGCGCGCCTGATCGGCGAGGGGCTCTCCAGGGAGTTCGGGCAAACCGTCGTGGTCGACAACAGGCCCGGCGCCGGCGGGCTCACGGCCACGGAGCAGGTGGCGAGAATGGAGCCGGACGGCCACACGCTGTTGCTGGGCAGCACCGGGCCCAACGCGATCGCGGCCAGTCTCTACAAAAACCTGCGCTACGACCCGGTGAAGGACCTCACGCCGGTCACGCAGATCACGGAGCTCCCGCTGCTGCTCGTGGTGAACAAGGACTTCCCGGCAAACAACGTGAAGGAGCTCATCGCCTACGCGAAAGCCAATCCCGGCAAGGTCAACTTCGCCTCGGTGGGCTCGGGAACGGCCCAGCATCTCGCCTCGGAGATCTTCAAGATCGCCGCGGGCATCGACATCGTGCACGTGCCGTACAAAGGGCAGCGCGCCGGCCTTCACGGACCTCGCGGGCGGCGCTGTGCAGATGCTCTTCGACAACATCCCGGCTTCGCGCGCGATGCTGCAGTCGGGCAAGGTGAAGGCGCTCGCGGTGAGCACCTCGACGCGCTCCTCGGCGATGCCCGAAATTCCCACGGTGGCCGAATCGGGGCTGCCGGGCTTCCACGTCTCGGCCTGGCAGAACATCGTGATGCCGCCGGGCTCGCCCTCCGAGGCCGTGAACCGCGTGAACCGCGAGGTGGTGAAGTTCCTCCACTCGCCCGAGATGCGCAAGCGCATCACCGACATGGGCGCCAACGTCGTCGGCAACACTCCGGCGGAGGAGGCCCAGCGCATCAAGGACGAGGTGGAGAAGTGGGCCCGCGCGGTGAAGGCCGCCGGAATCTCGCTCGAGTACTGACCCGCGCGGCGGGCCGGGACGGGATCAGCCCTTGAGCGTGCGGAAATGCCGGTAGTAGTCGATGACCTTCGGGACGTAGGCCGCGGTCTCGGTGTGCGGCGGCACGCGATTGCCGGCGCGGATCACCGCGTACGCCCCCGCGTTATAGGCGGCAAGCGCCAGCTCGACGTTGCCGTCGAACCGGGCGAGGAGATCGCGCAGGAGGCGCACGCCGCCGCTCACGTTCTGCGCCGGATCGAAGAGGTCGCGCACCCCGTACTGCGCGGCCGTCGCGGGCATGAGCTGCATGAGGCCCGAGGCGCCGGCGGGCGAGATCGCGTCCGGGTCGTAGGAGGACTCGGCGAAGATCACCGCGTGCACCAGCGCTTCATCGACGCCGTGCACTCGGGCTGCGCGCGAGACGATGGGGGCGAACCTGCGCACGTCCGCCTCGGAAGGCAGGTCGAGGTCCGGATCGGCTGCCTGTAGCGATGCGGCGCGGGCGGGCGCGGCCTGCCCGATGGCTGGGATTGCCTGTTTCGCGTCGGCTTGCGTTACGGCCGGGCCGATGCCTTCTCCGGCTGCCAACGGCACCGCCATGAGGGCAACGCCCAGCAGGGCGACCGCGAGGACAAGACTCTCCCAGGTAGTTCGTATTCGATCTTGCAATGGGCACCTCCGTGGAATGCGCGCTACGCCCGGGAATCACGGCGATGCTGCGCTGCACAAAAGGTCGCCATTATACGAGGAGCTATAGGAGGAAATGCTCTAAAGTTGCGTCCGTATTTTGTGTATTGCACCATGATGGTGCAGCCGTTGGAAGGCATTGATCCGACAAGAGAAAATAAATACGCTTAGCGCTCCTTCAGGCCCGACCGGACCGCGCCGGTCACTTTCGCAGGGGAGGCCAGGCGCCGCTAAAGGTCGCGCCGCGCTCGCCCCCGCCATCGCAGATTTGCTCCCCTCGTTGCCCGACGCGGCATCCGCCAGATGTCGCACCGGCCCCTCGGTTGATTCCGCCCCGGGGAAGCAGGGCGCCATGAAGAGCCCGGGCTAGTCGTCCGCGCCGTCGGCACGAGGGAATGCGACGACGTGATCCACGTCCAGCTTGATGCCGATTCTTTCTCCGATGGCGTGGTTGTGGTGCGAGGGCACCAGCGAAAGCAGGAGCTCTCCGTCGTCCAGCTTCAGCGTGTAGAGGAACTCCGCGCCCCGGAAGGCCTTCTTGACGACTTCGGCCTTGAGCACGGCCTCGTCATCGTGCTGCACGTCGTCGGGACGAATGAGGATGGCGACCTTCATCCCCGGCTTCAGTTCGCACCCGGGGCAGTGCTTGAGCGCGCCGAGTACCGTGTCGATGCCGTCGCTTTCCGTGGCGAGCCCGTCGATCAGGATGCCCTCTCCGACGAAATCCGCCACGAAGCGAGAGTTCGGGCGGTGGTAGAGGTTGTAGGCGGTGTCCCACTGCTCGATGCGTCCCTTGTGCATCACGCCCACGGTGTCGGCCATCGCGAAGGCCTCGTTCTGGTCGTGTGTCACCAGGAGTGCCGTCGTTCCCCGGGCCTTGAGGATCGCGCGCACCTCGATGGACAACCGCTCCCTCAGGTCGCCATCCAGATTCGAAAAGGGTTCATCGAGAAGCAGCACTTGCGGACCCGGGGCCAGGGCACGGGCAAGCGCTACGCGCTGTTTCTGGCCGCCGGAGAGCTCGTGCGGGTACTTCTTTCCCGACCCCGGCAGACCGACGGCGGCCAGTAACTCGGCGGCGCGCTTCGCCCGTTCCGGCCGCTGAAGCGACCGCAGGCCGAAAGCCACGTTGTCCAGGGCATTGAGGTGGGGAAAGAGGGCGTAGTCCTGGAAGACAAGGCCGACGCGCCGCTCCTCGGTCGGAATCGTGAGCCCCTGTCGGCTCACCACTTCGCCGCGAAGCCGGATCTCGCCGCCGTGCACGGCCTCCAGGCCCGCAATGCACCGCAGGGCCGTCGTCTTGCCGCACCCGCTCGGACCGAGGAGGCAGCCGATCTCGCCCTCCGCAAGGTCGAGATTGAACCCCTCAATGATCGGGGGTATTCCGGGGTAGGAGAAGCGTAAATCATGGGCTGTTAGGGTATGGGGCATGAGAATGATTATAGCTGATGGAGCCGTAAGTTGTTGATATGGCTAAGGTCAATCTTTTCTAGGGGGCAGAGCTTTCTGATCCTGTTGACAAATACGAATCATTCCCAATAATAATAACACCATTCCGTGCCATAGGAGCGTCCATGAATCCCCTCATCCCGCTGCTTGCCTTCCTGTTCCTGGCCCTGCCCGCGTTGTCCCAGGAAAACGTCCTGAACCTCTATTCATCCCGCCACTACCAGACCGACGAGGCTCTCTACGACAACTTCACGAAGAAGACGGGCATCAAGATCAACCGCATCGAGGCCAATGAAGACGCCCTCCTGGAACGGTTGAAGAACGAGGGTGCCCGAAGCCCCGCCGATGTGCTGATCACGGTGGATGCGGGGCGGCTTTGGCGCGCGGAGCAGATGGGGCTGTTCCAACCCGTCAAGACAAAGGTGCTGGATGAGCGCATCCCCGGCGAGCTTCGCCATCCCGACGGCCTCTGGTTCGCCTTCTCGGTACGCGCCCGGCCGATCTTCTATCTCAAGGGCGCCGTGAATCCCGGCGAGATCCGCGACTACGAGGATCTCGCCAACCCGAAGTGGAAGGGCGCCATCTGCGTGCGCTCGAGCGCCAGCATGTACAACCTGTCGCTCATGAGCTCGATGATCGCGGGCGACGGACCGGTGAAGGCGCAGGAATGGGCCCGGGGCGTGGTGGCCAATTTCGCGCGCAGCCCCAGGGGCGGGGACACCGACCAGATCAAGGCCGTCGCGGCAGGGGAATGCCGGATTGCGATCGCCAATACCTACTACTACGTACGTCTGATGAGATCCTCGAAGCCCGACGAACGCGCAGTGGCCGAAAAGGTCGGCGTGATCTTCCCGAACCAGTCGGGACGCGGCACGCACGTGAACATCTCGGGCGCGGGCGTTCTCAAGCACGCCCCCCATCACGCTGCGGCGGTGAAGTTCCTCGAGTACCTCGCGAGCGACGAGGCGCAGGCCTACTTCGCCAACGGCAACAACGAGTATCCCGTCGTCGGCAAGGTGAAAGACAACCGCGAGCTCGCCTCGCTGGGCGACTTCCGCAAGGACAGCCTGAACGTGACGGTGCTGGGGAAGAACCAGGCCGCGGCGCAACAGCTCTACGATCGCGCCGGCTGGAAGTGACAGCCGTCTCGCGCGCGGCGCCCGCGGTCACGTTGATTGCGGCGCATCGGGCCGCACCATGCGGCGCGCGGCAAGGATGAGCGGCAGGAGCCCCACGGCAACGATGGCGAGCGAGGCGCCCGCCGCTTCCGCCAGCCGCTCGTCGGCCGCGAAGTTGTAGGCCTGCACGGCCAGGGTGTCGAAGTTGAACGGCCGCATCACGAAGGTGGCCGGCAGTTCCTTCATCACGTCCACGAACACCAGCAGCGCCGCCGTGACGAGGCTGGGCCGCATCATCGGGATGTGCACCCGCGCGAGGGTCTCCGCAGGCCCGAGTCCGAGCGAGCGGGCCGCGTCCTCCATGGAGGGGGTGATCTTCGCGAGTCCCGCCTCCACGGATTGCAGCGCCACCGCGAGGAAGCGGATGAGGTAGGCGTACACCAGGGCCGCGAGGCTTCCCGTGAGCACGAGGCCGACAGACAGCCCGAACGCGTTTGCAAGGGCGTCGGCGACAAGGTTGTCGATCTTCGCCGCCGGGATCAGCACGCCGATGGCTATCACCGCACCGGGCACGGCGTAGCCGAGAGCCGCGACGCGATTCACTGCGACCGCGGTCGTGCTGCGCGAGATGCGCGCGCCATAGGCCATTGCGACAGCCAGCGCCACGGCAATCACTGCGGTGACCGAAGCCACGAGAAAGCTGTTGGTGGCAACCGCGGTGAACCGCGCGCCGAACGGTGCACTCCCGCCCTGGAGGGCAAGTCGCGCGAGGATGGCTGCAGGGATGGCAAAGCCGATCGCGAGCGGCGCGATGCAGGCGGCGAGGGCCGCTGCAGCCGCGCCTCCCGAAAGCGCCACGCGAACGCGGCGACGGGGCGAGGGCGAGTCGTGAAACCGCGCATTCCGACGCGCCAGGCGCTCGGTGGCGAGCAGCACCGCCACGAACGCGAGCAGGATCATCGAGAGCTTCGCCGCGGACACGGGCTCCCCCATCGAAAGCCAGGCGCGGAAAATTCCCGTGGTGAAGGTCTGCACTCCGAAATAGGACACGGTTCCGAAATCGGCCAGCGTTTCCATGCAGGCAAGGGCCGCGCCGGCGGCGATGGCGGGCCGCGCGAGCGGCAGGCTCACGCGGAAGAACGCCTGCCAGGCAGGAAGCCCGAGCGTGCGTCCGGCCTCCGACAGCGACGGGGATTGCTCGAGAAACGCAACGCGCGCGAGCAGGTACACATACGGATAGAGGACGGCCACGAACATGGCCGCGGCGCCGGGCAACGAGCGAATCTCGGGAAACCAGTAATCGCCCGCCGCCCATCCGAAGCTCGCGCGCAGCGCCGACTGGACGGGGCCCGCGAACTGCAGCGCGTCCGTATAGGCGTACGCGATCACGTAGGCGGGCATGGCGAGCGGAAGCGCAAGCGCCCATTCGAGATGGCGCCGCCCGGGGAACTCGCAGCCGGCCACCAGCCACGCACAGGCCACGCCCACGACCGTGGTGCCGGTTGCCACCAGTACCACCAGCGCGAGGGAATTGAACGCATATTCCGGCAGCACCGTGGCCGACAGGTGCGCCCACGCCTCGCCGCCGGGCAGGAAGATGTTTGCGCCGACCACGGCAATGGGTGCGATCACCGCAAGTGCGACGGCGATCGCGATGGCATTCCACGAACGCATGATCGTTCCCGGCGAGGTTCGCGGCATGTCCCGGGCCGTATCGAGGGCACTCATGCGCGAAGTGTATCAATCGCGCGAATCCGCGAGACGGGCACCCTGTTCACGGGGTCCGTTCGCCGATCGCCCGGAGGGTCGGGCGCGATCCTGGCGACATCGCTTGTGGCGTGCCAGGCCATCTCGCCGCCAGGGAGTGCAAACAATAATTGAAACAATGCCTTGTGATTGTGCTGGCGGCCCCGGCCCCGGAGCGGCCCGGGGGTGCGAAAGGATTTGCCGCGGGGGCGAGCGTCCGCTAAACTAGCGCGCTTTTCCAACGGGGCGAACCTTAAGCCCCCACGCGTTCTAAAAGAAGCGAGGAGAAATGGCCAGCAAGACGAAAACCCCGACCGAGGCGGAAGTCCTCAAGATGCCCAAGTCGGAGTACATGAACGCGGCGCAACTGCGATTCTTCAAGGAGCAACTGCTCGAATTGCAGCGCCAGCTCCGCGAGAACGCCGGCGCCACCACCGAACACCTGCGGGAGCTTTCATTCGCTCCCGATCCTGCGGACCGGGCAACGCTCGAGGAGGAGCACGCCCTGGAACTGCGCACGCGCGACCGCGAAAGGAAGCTGCTCAAGAAAATCGACAGCTCGCTCGCCCGCATCGAGGACGGATCCTACGGTTTCTGCGAGGAGACGGGCGAGCCCATCGGGCTGCAGCGTCTCATCGCCCGGCCCACGGCCACGTTGTCGATCGAGGCCCAGGAACGCCGCGAAATGAAGCAGAAGCTTTACGGCGAATAGCAAGCGCAAATCGATTCAAGGAAGGGGCGCCTTCAGGCGCCCTTTTCACTGGGGGCGAGGGCTCAATGCAGGCTGCTCGCCCGTCCCGCCACCGACACCATGTCCCGACCAGGAAGCCATGAGCCACCCCGACTTCATCAATTTCGAACCGAAGACGCAGTTCACGAGAAGGGAGTTCGTCATGACCACGCTCGCCACCGGATTTGCCGCGGCCGTCCAGCCTGTGGTCGCCTCCACGCAGATCACGACCGACGCCAAGGGGCTTGCGGCGGGCGAGGTGAAAATCGCCGTGAAGGATGGGGAGATTCCCGCATACCGGGCGATGCCGGAAGGCGGAAAGAGCCTGCCCACCGTTCTCGTGGTGCAGGAGATCTTCGGCGTCCATGAACACATCAAGGACATCTGCCGCCGCCTTGCCAAGGCCGGTTACCTTGCCATCGCGCCGGAGCTGTACGCACGCCAGGGCGATGTGTCGAAACTCGATGACATCAGCCAGATCCTGCCCATCGTCTCGAAGGTGCCGGACGCGCAGGTGATGTCCGATCTCGACGCCGCCGCCGCCTGGGCCGCGCAGCATGGCGGTGACGCGGCCCGGCTTGCGGTGACCGGTTTCTGCTGGGGCGGCCGCATCACCTGGCTCTACGCCGCGCACAACCCCAAGGTGAAGGCGGGCGTGGCCTGGTACGGCCGCGTGGCGGGGACGACGAACGAGCTCATGCCGGCCAACCCCATCGACCTCGTGGCGAAGATCAATGCCCCGGTGCTCGGCCTTTACGGCGGCGCAGACGCGGGCATCCCGAACGACACCGTGGACAGGATGCGCGCGGCGCTGAAAGCCGCAGGCAAGAAGTCCGAGATCCACACCTACGCGGACGTGCCGCACGGATTCCACGCCGACTACCGGCCGAGCTACCGCAAGGAGGCGGCCGACGACGGCTGGAAGCGCCTTCTGGCCTGGTTCAGGAAATACGACGTGGCCTGAACGGCCAACCAGTCCCGCCGCGAAATCCGTTCCCGGCGAGCGGCGCGGCGGCCGGCGCGGGATACCTTCCTCCATGAAAGCGCGGCTCCCCCCGAACGGTCTCGACGGCCCGTTGCCGTTGGCCGGCGTTCTCGAGGCAAGGGCCGTCTCCGTCGTCTTCCAGCCGATCCTCGCGCTGGCTGACGGCGGGATCATCGGCCACGAGGCCCTGGTGCGCGGACCGGCGGGAAGCTGGCTGGAATCCCCGACCGCGCTTTTTGCCGCGGCGCGCGAGGCCGGACGCTACGAGGAACTCGCGATCATCTGCATCCAGGAGACGCTGCGCGCGTTCTCGGCGAACGGCTCACGGGGGCTCCTCTTCCTCAACATGTCGCCGCGGCTGGTGCAGAGGGCCGGATTCGATCCCGCTCGCGCCAGGCGCTTTCTCGAAAGCCTGGAACTGTGCCCGGCCAGCGTGGTGATCGAACTGACCGAGGACTTCCCCGCGATCGACATGCAGCACCTGCGCGACTCGCTGCTGCTCTACCGGTCGATGGGCTTTCGCGTGGCGCTCGACGACCTCGGCGAAGGATTCTCGACGCTGAGGCTGTGGTCGGAACTGCGGCCCGAATTCGTGAAAGCCGACAAGCACTTCGTGAGCGGCATTGCCCGCGATGCCGTCAAGCGGCAGTTCCTGCGCTCGATCCAGCATATCGCGCTGCGCTGCGGCTCGCAGGTCATCGCGGAGGGGATCGAGGTCGTCGAGGATTTTCGCGCCGTTCGCCGTATCGGCATCGCGCTGGCGCAGGGGTGGTTCATCGGGCGGCCTGGGGCCGGCCTTGCCTGAACGGGGATGCGCAGCGGCCGCTCTTTTTTTTGCTGCGATTCGCTATGACCGAGGCAGGCGACGTCTCCAGACCTGCCAGCGTTCGCGTCCTGCAAAGACGTCGATGGAGTCCTCGACGGGAAGATCCTCGATAAGGTCGAACGCGGGGGCAAGCAAGGTGTCCAGCTCGGCCTGCCCTTGCAAAGGGAATGGCGGCCCGCGCTTCTCATCCGCGAAGAAGAAGCAACCTGCGAGGAGGGCACCTGGCGCAACAAGCCCGGCGATGCGCGCAGCCCAGTTCCCCCGGAGCCGGCGGGGCAGGGCGCACAGGAACGCACGCTCGTAAACGAGCGCCCAGGGACCCTCGATGCCGGGAGCGAAGAAATCGGCCAGGCGCACGCGTCCGGCGAAAGGACCGAGCACGGGCACGGCGGCTTCGAGCGCCGCGGCGCTGAAATCTATCCCCTGGACTTCGAGGCCGGCTTCGGCAAGAAAGCGCACGTCGTGCCCGGAGCCGCAGCCTGGCACCAGGACGGGGCCTTCGGGCCGGTGTGCTGCGATGTGCCCGCGCAGCCGCGCCGGCACGGCACGCGCGTCCCACGGCGTGACGGCGGCCCGGTAGCGCATCTCCCAGAACTCGGGCGAGGCGGGGTCGGTGCGGGGAAACTCCGGCGCGGGCATGGCCGGGATGGTAGCGCCTAACAGCTATACTTCGCCTTCCCAAGACGCACCTGCGACCCTTCTTGATCGCACGATTCCTCCTGGCGGCGGCGATACTCTGCTGCGCCTCATGCACTCCCGAACCCGACCGCGGCAGGTTGACACTGACCGAATGCCGTCTGCCGGGGTTGGAGCGTGCCGTGCTCTGCGGCAGCCACGAGGTCTGGGAGGATCGCACCGGCCGCGCCGGCCGGCGCATCACGATCCAGGTCGCCGTGATTCCCGCGCGACGCCGGTCCGCCGAGCCCGATCCGCTCGTCGTGCTTGCCGGCGGCCCGGGGCAGGGAGCCATCGCCCTCGCGCCGCAAGTGACTTCGCTCTTTTCCCGGCTGAACGATTCGCGCGACATCGTGCTGGTGGACCAGCGCGGGACCGGGGACTCCCATCCGCTCGACTGCGCTCCCGACGAGGGCGGGTCGCTGCAGACCGTGTTCGAGGATTCCCTGCCGGAGCGGATGGTGCAGGAATGCCTCTCGTCGATTGACGCCGATCCGCGGTTCTACGCCACGAGCACGGCCGTCGCCGACCTGGACGAAGTGCTCGGCGCCCTGCGCTACGGGAAGGTGAACCTGTGGGGCGGCTCCTACGGAACGCGCGTGGCACTGGAGTTCATTCGCCGCTATCCGGAGC
This sequence comes from Betaproteobacteria bacterium, assembly GCA_016720855.1. NCBI lineage: Bacteria > Pseudomonadati > Pseudomonadota > Betaproteobacteria > Betaproteobacteria bacterium. The sequence continues at coordinate 402,848 of JADKJU010000001.1, forward strand.
GCGTTCGTACCGCGACGCTCGATGGCGTGGCCCCCATGGACATGAAGCTGCCGCTTTCGTTCGTGGCCGACGGCGAGGCCGCCTTCGACGCGCTCGTGGCCGATTGCGAGGCCGAGGAGCCGTGCCGCAAGACTTATCCCTCGCTGCGGCGCGACGTGAGCGGATTGCGCGCCCGTCTGGCGCGGCAGCCGGCGCGCGTGTCGATCGCCGATCCGGTGACGGGCGAGCTGCAGGGCGTGCGAGTCACCGAAAACGTATTCCTCTCCGGGCTCTTCCGGCCGCTCTATGCGCCCGAGCTCGCGAGCCTGCTTCCGCTCGCCATCGCGCGCGCATCCGAAGGCGATTTCAACCCGCTGCTGGCCCAGAATCTCGAGTACACCGAGGACGTGGCCGACAACCTGTCGGTGGGCATGCACCTGTCGGTCATCTGCTCCGAGGACGTGCCGCGAATCACTGCCCGGGATCTCGCGGCGGCCTCGAAGGCGTTCTTCGGCCGCACGCTCGTCGATGATTTCATTCGCGCCTGCCGGCACTGGCCGCGCGCCGAGGTGCCCGCGGATTTCTACGAGCCCGTGCGTTCGACGGCGCCGGTGCTCATCCTGTCCGGCGGCATCGACCCGGCCACGCCTCCGCGTCACGGGGAAGCGGTGGCGGCGGGGCTGCCCAATTCCAGGCATGCCGTGGCGCCCCGGCTTTCCCACGGCGTGAGCGGACACGGTTGCGCCCCGCGCCTGATCGAGAAGTTCGTTCGCAGCGCCGATGCGCGCTCGCTCGATGTCGCCTGCCTCGCGCGAATCCCGCGGCCGCTCTTTTTCCTGCCCGTGGGCGCGAACCCATGATCGAAGCGGCGGATCTCGCGAAGCGATTCGGCGCCGTGCAGGCGGTGCGCCGGGTGACCCTCAACGCGCCCGACGGGCGCGTGACCGGCCTGCTGGGCCCCAACGGCGCAGGAAAGACGACGCTGCTGCGCATGATTTCGACGCTCCTCGCGCCCACCGGGGGCAGCGTGCGCGTGGACGGGATCGACGCCGGCCGGGAGCCGCTCGCAGTCCGCGCACGCATCGGGGCTCTTTCCGACGCGCGCGGCCTCTATGCGCGGCTGACGGCCCGGGAGAACATCGCCTATTACGGCGAGCTTCGGGGCATGTCGCGCTCGCGCATCGCCGAATCGATCGGCCGGCTCGCCTGCCTCCTGGAATTCGAGCCGCTCCTCGACCGGCGCACGGAGGGATTCTCCCAGGGCGAGCGGATGAAGATCGCCATCGCCCGGGCCCTGGTGCATGACCCGCCCAACGTGATCCTCGACGAGCCCACCAACGGCCTGGACGTCATGACGACGCGAAGCCTGAGAGAAGCGGTGCGGCGGCTGCGTGACGCCGGCAAGTGCATCCTCTTCTCGAGTCACGTGATGCAGGAGGTGGCCGCGCTGTGCGACGAGATCGTCATCGTCTCGCACGGCGAGGTATCGGCCAGCGGAACGCCCGCAGCCATTCTCGCGGCGGCGGGGTGCGAGGATCTCGAGGAGGCCTTCGTGCGCCTCACGGGCACTCCAGGCGTCGCCTCCGCGCAGGCCGGGACATGATTCGTCGCGCGATCACGGTCTTCGTGAAGGAAATCCGGGACGCGCTGCGTGATCGGCGCACTGCGCTCATGGTGCTCGTGGCCTCGGTTGTCATCGGCCCGCTCACGCTGGTGCTCGTGGCGCAGTTCGTGTCCGGGCTCGAGGAGCGCGCCTCCACCCTCAAGGTTCGCCTCGCAGGTGGTGAGAACGCACCGGCGCTTGTCAACTTCCTGCAACGCGCCGACGTTGATATCGAGAAGGCTCCCGAGGATTACATCGCGCGAGTGAAGGAGGGCACTCTCGATGCGGTGATCGTGGTGCCGCGCGATTTCCACGAGCGCTGGCTGGCGCACGAGGATGCCCGGATGGAACTCGTTTTCGACGACTCCCGCACGGAGGCAGCGCCGGCAATCCGGCAATCGGAGCGGCTGCTCGAGGCGTTCAACCACGAGACGGCGTACCTGCGCCTCATGGCGCGTGGCGTGAGCCCGTCGCTCAACGACAGCCTGAAGATCGATCGTGTCAACGCGGCCACGCCGCGACAGAAAGGGGCCGTGCTGCTCTTCCTCATCCCGATGTTCGCCATCCTGGCGCCGCTGCTTGGCGGGATGACGCTCGCGATCGACGCGACGGCCGGCGAGCGCGAGCGCGGTTCGCTGGAGCCGTTGCTCGCCAACCCGGTGTCCACCGCGGCGTTTGCCATGGGCAAGTGGCTTGCCGCCTGGGCAAGCGCCGTCGCGGTGGCAGTGATCACGCTCGCGGGGTTCGTCCTCGCCGCGGCCCTCTATGCCGAGCGCAAGCTCCCGGCGCTGCTGCAATTCGGCGTGCCGGAACTCGCACGCTTTGTCGCGATCATCATTCCCCTCGCAGCGTTCACCTCGGCCGCGCAGATGCTCATCTCCACCTACGGGCGTTCCTACCGCGAGGCGCAGACCTACGTGAGTTACCTCGCCACGGCGGTGTCCTTCGTGCCGCTGATCGTCATGTTCAGCGGCGCGAAAGAGGCCCCCTGGCAGGCAGCGGTGCCCGCCCTCGGACAGCTCATGGCGTTGCAGCGAGTGCTGCGTGGCGACGGCCTGTCCGTATTCGATGCCGTCGTGCCTGCCGGCGTGTCCTTCGCGCTGGCAGCCCTGGCGGTCGCCGCTGTTGCCCGGCTCCTGCGCGACGAGCGCATCGTGTTCGGCCGTTCGTGAGCATCGACCTCGCGCCCCACTTCGCCGCAGGCGGCACCTTCGAGCGCGCGCTCGAAGGATGGCGGGTGCGGCCGCAGCAGCTCGAATTCGCGCAGGCGGTGCTCGCGGCGATCGAATCTTCGGGGGTGCTGATCGCGGAGGCCGGCACCGGTACCGGAAAGACTTTCGCCTATCTCGCGCCGGCCCTCATCGCCGGGGGCCGCGTCATCGTCTCCACGGGCACCAAGACGCTGCAGGACCAGCTCTTCCACCGCGACCTGCCCCTGGTTCGCGACACGCTGGGCGTCCCGGCCAAGCTCGCGTTGCTCAAGGGTCGAGCCAATTACGTGTGCCTGCACCACCTGGAGGAGTCCTCCGCCGAGGGAACCTTCGCCTCGCGCGAGGATGCGCGGGACATCCACGCGATCGTCCGCTTCGCCGGTCGCACGGCCACCGGCGACAAGGCGCAGTGCCTCGAGGTGCCCGAGCTCTCCGGCGCCTGGGCCCGCGCCACCTCCACGCGTGAGAACTGCCTGGGCTCGAAATGCCGTCATTACGAGGATTGCTTCGTGATGAAGGCGCGCAAGGAGGCCAGCGACGCCGACCTGGTCGTCGTGAACCATCACCTCTTCTTTGCGGATGTGGTGTTGCGCGACGAGGGCGTGACCGACCTCCTGCCCAGCGCCAACACGATCGTTTTCGACGAGGCGCATCACCTGCCCGACCTCGCAAGGCTCTTTTTCGGGGAGTCGGTGTCCACCGCGCAGGTGATCGAGCTCGCGCGTGACGCGCGCGCGGCGCAGATCCTGCACGCCCGGGAAAGCCCGGCCATCGGGGAGGCGGCCATGGCCGCCGACCGGGCTGCCCGCGACGTGCGCATCGCGCTGGGCGTTGGCATCGGGCGATTCGGTGCGGCACAGCTCGGGGCGAATGCCGAGCTCGCGCAGGCGCTCGACTCGCTGGACGAGAAGCTCGGCGCGCTGGGCGAGCTGCTCGCGGCACAGGCCGAGCGCGCCGACGAATTGCGCAACGCGCACACGCGCACCGAGCAAATGCGGGCGGCCGTCTCTGCCTGGCGGGGTGAAGCGGGCGAGGGGGCCGTACGCTGGGTGGAGACCTATGCGCAGTCGGCGGTGCTCAACCGGACGCCCCTGGATGTCGGCCCCATCTTCGCGCAACAGCTCGCAGGCGCAAAGCGTGCCTGGATCTTTACCTCCGCCACGCTATCGGTCGCGGGCGATTTTCGCCACTACCAGTCGGAGCTGGGTCTCGCGGAGGCGACGGCGCGTCATTGGGAGAGCCCGTACGATTTCGCCAACCAGGCGCTGCTTTACGTTCCGGAGGGCCTGCCGGAACCCAACAGCCCGGGCTATACCGAGGCCGTCATCGATGCAGCTTTCCCGGTGATAGAGGCGGCGCAGGGGCGCGCCTTTCTCCTGTTCACGAGCCTTCGCGCGATGGACATCGGACACGCGTGCCTGAAAGAGAAACTCTCCGGCGCCGGACTCGACTGGCCGGTGTTCCTTCAGGGGTCCGCCGGCAAGAACGAGTTGCTCGAGCGCTTTCGCGACACGCCCAACGCGATCCTCATCGGCAGCCAGTCCTTCTGGGAGGGCGTGGACGTGAAGGGCGATGCACTGTCGCTCGTGGTCATCGACAAGCTGCCCTTCAACCCGCCTGACGATCCAGTGCTCGCCGCGCGCATCGACCAGATCAACCGCGCCGGCGGCAACGCCTTCATGGAATACCAGGTGCCGCGGGCTGTCATCGCCCTGAAGCAGGGCGCCGGACGCCTCATCCGGGACGAAACGGATCGCGGCGTGCTCATGATCTGCGACCCGCGGCTGGTGTCCAAGCCCTACGGAAAGCGCATCTGGCGAGCGCTGCCGCCGTTTCGCCGATCACGCAGCCAGGAGGAGGCCGTGGGCTTTTTTCGCGCAGCCGGCTGATCAGGGCGGGGCCGGACTGTATTCGGGGCGAACGAAGCGCCAGCCGCTGAGGCAATGGCGCACCTGCGGAAACCAGGCCCGGGCAGAGTCGCAATAGTTGAGATGCAGCGGGCGCTGCGTCGGATCGCCATCTTCCCCGGCGGCTGCGGGCGGCACCTGGGTGGTGGGCGGGGAGGACTCGCCTTGCGTGACGCGTTCGCGCCAGCAATCCTCGTTCGGATCGCAAGCGTAAGCGTAGTCGGGGGCGACGGGACCGTAGGCATAGGAGGGGTAGTACGAAGGGCCCCAGGTGCCGTTCCATCCCCATGCCCAGGGAACGCCGAGCGCGAGGCCCCACCCCAGGCCCCACCCCCAATAGGACGCGCCGTAGTACGGGTAGCCGCCGTAGTGCCCGGCTCGGCCGTAATGACCGCGATATCCGTATCCCTGCGTGCCGGAATACGAGGACCGATGGCCGCCCTGGCCGGAGCCGCCCGGAGGCCTGGCGCCCGATGATCCGCCGGAGAGCGGATGGAAAGCGGGGGCCGACACCGCCGGCCCGAACGCAAGCAGGCCTGCGGCAGCCAGGCAGGCAAGAAAAGCAGTGCGCGTCTGGCTCATGCAGATCTCCTGATTGCACGAATCGATGATCGACACCACCACCAACGTCGCAGGCGGGGCGCGCGTTGACCGCTTCGGCGTCCCGGCCCGCGGGATCGTGACAGGTTCGCGCCAAGCCCGGCCGCGCTGCCCTGAGGCCGCGCTAGCCCTTTCTCTTCTTGCCGGTCGCCGCGCGTTTTACAGGCACATCTTCTCCCGGTTTGGGCTGGTCGCCGAGTACCGTCTTCAAGGGACATACGGAAAAGGCCGGGCACTTCTTGCAGCCAACGGCGATGGCGATCGGGCAGACGGTCATGGGAACTCCTTCGGTGAACAGCAATTTTACCACCCTGCGGTACGCCCCTATGCCGCGACCGGAAAGGCCACCGACGCCGAGAGCCCCCCACCGTCGCGCGGCGCGAGATCAAAGCGTGCCCCGTGGACCTTGGCAATGCGCGCCACGATGGCAAGGCCCAGGCCCGCTCCCGAACGGCCGCTGCGTGCCTCGTCGCGGCGCGTGAAGGGCTCCTTCAGGCGCTCCATGTCACCGGGGGGAATCCCGGGGCCGCGGTCGCGGACGCAGACCGTCGCCTCGCTCGCGGAAGCGCAGGTTCGAACGAGGACCTCGCCGCCGCCGTGCTTCACGGCATTCTGGATCAGGTTGTCCACGAGTCGCTGCACCGCCAGAGGGCGCAGCATGAGGACGGGAAACTCGCCCAGTTCACATTTGACCTGCGCCCCGGCGCGCGCGGCGCGCTCGGCGCAATCCCGAACGAGCGAAGACAGGTTCACGGGCACGAACGCCTCCGCGGCCTCGCTGCGCGCGTAGTCGATGAACTGGTCGATGATCGCATTCATGTCCTCGATGTCGGCCACCATGCCCTCCTGCGTGCCGGACTCGACTCGCCCTTCGAGCATCTCCACGTCGAGCCGCAGCCGCGAGAGCGGCGTGCGCAGGTCGTGAGAGATCCCCGCGAGGAACGTGGTTCGCTCGCGCTCCTCGCTCTTCAGGCTCTCCTTCATGCGATTGAAGGCGCGAGCCACCGCGCGCACCTCCGACGGGCCGGTCTCGGGGACCGGCGCCGGATCGCCGCCCTGGCCCAGGTCTTCCGCGGCCTTCGCAAGGCGCGTGAGAGGGCGGTTGAGCCGCCACGCGATGAGGGCGGTGGCGAGGATCGCGATCGCCACGCCGGCCAGCATCCAGTAGAGAAGGGCGTCGGTGCTGGCGCGTTCGACGCGGTTGCGCGGGAACGCCACCCAGAAGTCGCGGTTGCCGGCGCGAAGCCGGACCCACAGCACGCCCGGCGCGCCCGGCCGGACGAAGACTTCCGCGTCGCCGCCGAACACACCCTTGATCCGCTCGCGAAACATGCGCAGGCCCGGCATGTCGCCGGCGGGGACGCCGGGCTCGTTGCCGCGGGCGGGGAAGACGCGGATGCCTTCCTTCTCGGCCAGCCGCTCGATGAATTCGCGGTCGGAGCCCGGCGGCAGTGAGTTGAGCGCCGCCTGGATCGTCTTCAGGTGGCTCACGAACTGTCCGATCCCCATGGCCAGGCGCGGCTGCTGCACCTGCTGGCGGAAGAGCCAGAACGAGGCGGCCTGCGAGGCGACCAGCGCGATGACCAGCACCGCGAGCGTGCGCCAGAAGAAGGACCCCGCCCACCATTTCATTTCTGCGGCGTCCCGTCGGGAACGAACACGTAGCCGAAGCCCCAGACGGTCTGGATGTAGCGGGGACTCTGCGGATCTTCGCCCAGGAGCTTCCTCAATCGCGAGACCTGCACATCGATCGATCGGTCGTAGCTCTCGTGCTCGCGGCCGCGCGCGCGGTCCATGAGCTTGTCGCGCGAGAGCGGCTCCCGGGGATGCTCGGCGAACACCTTGAGAACGGAGAATTCGCCCGTGGTGAGGGCGATGGGCTCGCCATCCTTCGCGAGGGCGCGCGTGCCCAGATTCAGCGAGTAGGGCCCGAAGGTGACGATGGTCTCCTCCCGCGCCGGGGCGCCAGGCGCAGGCGGGGGCGATTGCCGGCGCATCACGGCATTGATGCGCGCCACGAGCTCGCGCGGATTGAAGGGCTTGGCGAGGTAGTCGTCGGCGCCCATCTCGAGGCCCAGGATGCGGTCCACGTCGTCTCCCTTGGCGGTGAGCATGATGACGGGAATGTCGTTGCCGGTCGCGCGCAGGCGCCGGCAGATCGCGAGCCCGTCCTCGCCAGGCAGCATGAGGTCGAGGACCACGAGGTCGTAGCGCGTGCGCTTGAAGTTGTGCTCCATCGCCGCGCCGTCGGGAACCGTCTCGACGCCGAAGCCCTGCTCGGTCAGGTAGCGCTTGAGGAGGTCGCGAAGCCGCAGGTCGTCGTCGACGACGAGAATACGGTGCCTGGTCGGGGGGAGCATGGGAGCCATCGTAACGGCTGCGGCGGTACGGGCGCCGCGTGCGCTTTGTAATGAGATGTTAACAGCGGTGCCCGGGGCGCCCGGTTGCTTACAACCGGTTACGATCGTGCAGGCTCGCGGAAACGCCTTGGGGGTGCGCAGCGGGATAGGCTCGGTTCACGTGCAAGACAGTCCATTCCCAACCACCACGGAGTAAACCATGAAAGCCACCACGATCCTCGCCGCCGCAGTCTTTGCCACGTTCGCCGTTTCCGCGCAGGCCGATTTCTTCGCACCCCGCAGCACCGGGGCGGGTTATGGTCCCGGCGCTGGCCCCGGAGCCGGCATGCGCGGCGCCGGAATGCTCGACCGCGTCAAGGCTGCCGACACGAATGGCGACGGCATGATCAGCCGCGAGGAAGCCCAGGCCTCCCTGCCTCGGCTCGCTGCGAACTTCGATGCGATCGACGCGAACAAGGACGGCTTCATTTCGTTGGCCGAAATCGAGGCGGCCCGCGCGGCCCACGGACCGGCGGGACGCGGCGAAGGCTGGAAGAAGTGGGACACCAATGGCGACGGCAAGCTGAGCCGTGACGAAGTGGCCAATGCCCCGCGCCTGGCGCAGGAATTCGACGCCCTCGATACGAACAAGGACGGATTCCTCTCAGCCGAGGAATTGCAGAATGCGCGTCGCGCCCATGTCGCCGGCGGTCCGAATCGCGGGGAAGGGTGGAAGAAGCTGGATGCGAACGGCGACGGCCGGCTTTCCCGCGATGAAGTCGCCAACGCGCCGCGACTGCTGCAGGACTTCGATGCGATCGACACGAACAAGGACGGATTCCTTTCAGCCGAGGAACTGCAGGCCGCCCGTGGCCGCTACGCCGGTCGCGGACGTCCGTCCTGAGGCAGCAAGCCTCATGCACCACCTGATCGCGAGACTCGCCCGGATCGTTTTCTTCGCCGGCGCGAGTCTCGCGGGCAGTTGCCTGTCCGCCTGGGCCGAACCCCTCGGGGAGGCGGACGCGCGACACCTTCTGGCGCGCACCGGTTTCGGCGCCACGCCGGCGGAAGTGGCGGACTTCGCCCGCCTCGATCGCAGGGTCGCCGTCGAGCGCATTCTTGCAGGTGCCCGGACGCAGGCGACCTTGGCGCCGCCATCGTTCGTCGAGGAACCGTTCTTCCCGTACTACAAGGTGCGCGCCCTTTCCGCGCAGGAGCGCATGGCGTACCAGCGCCGCAATGTCGAAGAGGGCCTGCAGCTTCGCGAGTGGTGGTTCCGCGAGATGCTCACCACCGCTTCGCCGCTCACGGAACGCATGACCCTCTTCTGGCACGGCCATTTCGCCACCAGCCAGCAGAAGGTGCGCAGCAGCCTGCTGGTCTATCGGCAAAACGCGCTGCTGCGCAGCCACGCCCTCGGCAATTTCGGGAGCTTGCTGCGCGCGGTGTCGAAGGACCCGGCCATGCTCGTATATCTGGACAGCGCGGGCAGCCGGCGTGAGGCGCCCAACGAGAATTTCGCGCGCGAGGTGATGGAGCTCTTCACGCTCGGCGAAGGCCACTACGCCGAGAAGGACATCAAGGAGGCTGCGCGTGCGTTTACCGGTTGGAGCCTCGATCGCGACACCGGGGAATTCCGCTACCGCCCTTTTTTCCACGACGGCGGAATGAAAACGATATTCGGCCGGTCCGGACGCTTTGACGGCGATGACGTGCTGGCGCTCCTCCTCGAGCGCCCCGAGGCCGCCACCTTCATCACCAGGAAACTCTGGAAGGAATTCGTGTCCCCGAACCCCGACGAGCGCGAGGTGCAGCGGCTCGCGGCCGTGTTCCGCGAGGCGCGCCTGGAGGTGACACCACTCATTCGCGCGATTCTCCTGGCCGACGCGTTCTGGTCGCCCTCGAACCGGGGAACGATCGTCAAGTCGCCGGTCGAGCTCGTGGTGGGCACGCTTCGAACCTTCGAGATCAGTCCCACGACGCTTCGCCCGGCCGTCGCGGGCGCCGCGTTGCTCGGGCAGAACGTGATGTCTCCCCCCAACGTGAAGGGCTGGCCCGGCGGCGATGCGTGGATCAACTCCGCCACGCTCCTCGGGCGCAAGCAGTTCCTCGATCGCCTCTTCCGGGGTTCCGACGCCATGGCGGCGATACCGATGCAGGCCATGACCGCGCAGGGGGGAGCGACGGCCGAGGCAACGCCCGAGGCTCGCTTTCGCCACATGATGGAGCGCGGGATGGCGACCTATTCCTTCGACTGGGACCGGTGGGCGCGCGCGTTTCCGGGCGAGGCGGGCCGGGCAGCCCGTGTGCAAGGCGTCGTGCTCGCGATCGCCCCGGTTGACCCGTCCGCGGCCTTGCTGGATGGCCCTGCGCTCGTTCGCGCGCTCACGGCCGACCCGGCTTACCAGCTCAAGTAGGGGCCGCCATGAAGCGCCGCGACTTCATTCGCTTCGCCGCCGTGGCCCCCGTGGCCGCGTGGTGCCTGCCGTCGCTCGCCGCCGCGTCGCGGCGCCTCCTCATCCTCGTGGAACTCAAGGGCGGCAACGACGGGTTCAATACCGTCGTGCCATTCGCGGATCCGGCCTACGCACGGTTGCGGCCGCGACTTGCGCTCCCGCGGGAATCGTTGCTCGAGATCTCCGAAACGGCGGGGCTGCATCCCTCCCTCGAGAAACTGCTGCCCCTGTGGAATGACGGCGGGCTTGCGATCGTGCAGGGCGTGGGATATCCGGCGCCCAACCTCTCGCATTTCCGCTCGATCGAAATCTGGGACACGGCCTCGCGCAGCGATGAATACCTCGACGAAGGGTGGCTCACGCGTTTTTTTGCGAAACGCCCGTCACCCCCGGGCTACGCGGCGGATGGAGTCGTCGTCGGGTCTGCCGACCTCGGACCCCTGGCCGGCACGGGCGCCCGGACGATCGCCCTGGCGAACCCCGAGCAGTTCCTGCGCAGCGCAAGGCTCGCCAAGAGTGAGGCGGGCGCATCCAGCAACCCTTCGCTTGCGCATATCCTGCGCGTCGAACACGACATCCTGCTTTCCGCCGAGCGGCTGAAGCCCGGCAGCGACCTGGGGACGAGCTTCCCCGCGGGCCCCTTCGGTGCGGCCATCAGGACAGCGGTGCAGCTCGCCGCCAACCCGGAAGGCGTATCCGTTATCCGGGTGACGCTCAACGGATTCGACACGCATGCCAACCAGCTGGGCACCCATGCGGGACTTTTGCGGCAGTTGGGCGAAGGACTTGCCGCCTTGCGCGAAGGGCTGCTGGAAGTCGGACGATGGAATGACGCCCTCGTAGCCACCTATGCGGAGTTCGGGCGCCGTCCGCGCGAGAATGAAAGCAGGGGCACCGACCACGGGACGGCGGCTGCCCATTTCGTGATGGGCGGGCCAGTGAAAGGAGGTTGGTACGGGGCCGCACCACGCCTCGACAGCCTCGACGCTTCGGGCAATCCCGCATTCACCGTGGACTTCCGAAGCCTCTACTCGACCCTCCTGGAGGGGGCATGGAGCGTGGAGACTCGCAGCCTGCTCGGCGGGCAGTTCGACAAGCTGGGGTTCGTCCAGGCTTGATCTGGTTTAAGAAATAACATTAAATATATAGCGTAACATATTGTTATCTAGATAATAACTAGGCCGGGCTGCCAGCGAGCATCGTCGGTATAATGGGCCCATTTCCCGGACCTTCGCCTTCCTTGAACCTCCTGGCCGTCGAGACTTCCACGGAGTTGTGCTCAGTCGCCCTCCTGCGCGGCGACGAGCTATTCGTTGAGGAAATCCTCGCACCCAACCAGCATGCCGAACGGCTGGCCCCCATGGTCCGGCAACTGCTGGATCGAGCGGGGCTGACCGCGCGCGACATCGATGCGTTTGCCTTCGGACAGGGGCCGGGCTCGTTCACCGGCCTTCGCATCGCCTGCGGCATGGTTCAAGGGCTGGCGTTCGGATCGGAGCGGCCTGTGGTGCCCGTCCCGTCACTGGTTGCCCTCGCCGAGCAGGCCAATGCAAGCCGCGTGTTGACGGCACTGGATGCGCGCATGGGCGAGACCTACCTTGCCGCCTACTCCCGCATGGGAGGCGACTGGCAGGCGGCCATCGAGCCGGGCCTTTTCCCGCAATCGTCCCTGCCCGCGCTTCCGGGTCGGGATTGGGTGGCCACCGGCAGCGGGTTCGATTCGTTCGACTGGCTGCGCGAAGCCTATGCGTCACAGGTGTCAACGCGGATCGGCGGCGACCTGCCCCGGGCGGGTTCCGTGGCGCGCGTCGCCGCGCGAAGGCTGGCGCGCGGCGAATCGGTACCACCGGAGCAGGCGGCACCCCTGTACCTGCGCGACAAGGTGGCCTTGACCACTCGCGAGAGGCAGGCCGCCCGGTGAGCGCGCTTCCCAGGCTCCAGGTCGGTTACCGTCCCATGCGCCCCATCGACCTGGGGGCGGTCGCCGAGCTCGAGAGGGCCCTTTACCCCTTCCCCTGGAGCCTGGGCAATTTCCGGGATTCCGTGAACGCCGGCTACGACTGCTGGGTGGCCTGCCACGGCGAGCAGGTCATCGGCTATGCAATCCTCATGGTCGCTCTCGACGAGGCGCACCTCCTGAATATCGCCGTGGGTCCCGTCTGGCAGAACCAGGGCATCGGGCGTGCCTTTCTCCAGTTCATGCTCGACAGAGCGCGTGAGGCCCGTTGCATGATCGTTTACCTCGAGGTCCGGCCCTCCAACGTGGCTGCCCGCCATCTCTACCGCGAGGCGGGGTTCCAGCAGATCGCCATCCGGCCCTCCTACTATCCCGCCCCGTCGGGGCGGGAGGATGCCTTGTTCCTCGGAATCACTCTCTAGACCCATGGACGATCGAATACTCAAGGAACTCGAATTGCTGACCGTGGCCCGCCTCTACGGGCTCGCTTCGCCACCCGTTCGCGCGGCGTCTCCCGTCCCGACGCCGGCCCCCGTGGCGCCGGTCCCCGTAGCGCCGGCACCGACTCGGGCGATCGAACCGAGGCCGCCACCGGCGGAAGCGGCTCGCCGCACGCCCCCGCCGGCGGCCCCGCCTTTCCCGGAAGGCGTCGAATCGATGGACTGGGCCGCGCTGCGTGCTGCCGTACGCGACTGCCGGCGATGTGCGCTGTGCGAGCAGCGCAAGCAGGCGGTATTCGGCGTGGGCAACGAATCCGCCCCGTGGCTCTTCGTCGGTGAGGGCCCCGGCGCGGACGAGGACGAGAAGGGCGAGCCGTTCGTGGGGCAGGCCGGCAAGCTCCTCGACAGCATGCTCGCGGCGGCGAAGCTCGCTCGCGGCCGGGAGGTCTACATCGCCAACGTGGTGAAGTGCCGCCCGCCGGGCAATCGTGTGCCGGCGCTCGAGGAGGCCGCGGCGTGCGCTGCGTGGCTCGACCGGCAGATCGACCTCATCCGGCCGCGGATCATCGTGGCGTTGGGCAAGACTGCAGCCATCCGCCTGACGGGCAACGAGTCGAGCCTCGCGAGCCTGCGTGGCAAGGCGCACGCCTACCGCGGCATCCCGCTCGTCATCACCTACCACCCGGCCTACCTGCTCCGGAACCTGCCCGACAAGGCCAAGGCATGGGAGGATATCCTCTTCGCGAGGCGAACATTCGGCGCGGGCGCCTCCCGAGAACGGCACGACCCTTGAATCGGACCCTTCCCATCCCCATGATTGCCATGCTTTCCAACCCCCAACCGGGAGTACCCCTTTCCATGCGCAAGTTCCTGACCCTTTTCGCGCTCGCCGGCGCGCTGGCCCTTTCCGGCTGCGGCTACAACGATTTCCAGACGAAGGACGAAGAGGTGAAGGCAGCGTGGTCCGAGGTGCTGAACCAGTACAAGCGCCGCGCGGATCTCATCCCCAATCTCGTTAGCGTCGTGCAGGGCTACGCCGCACAGGAGAAGGACGTCCTCCTGGGAGTGACCCAGGCGCGCTCGAAGGTGGGCTCGATGCAGATGACGCCCGAGGCGTTGAACGACCCGCAAGCCATGAAGAACTTCCAGGCCGCGCAGGGAGACCTCTCGAGCGCGCTTTCCCGCTTGATGGTGGTGGTCGAGAACTACCCGCAGTTGAAGAGCGACGCCAGGTTCGGTGAACTGCAGGCGCAACTCGAGGGCACGGAGAATCGGATCACCACCGCGAGGAACCGCTACATCAAGACGGTCCAGGGATACAACATCCTCGCGCGCCAGTTCCCGACCAATCTCACGGCGATGCTCTTCAGCTACAAGGAGAAGGCTAACTTCACCGTAGAGAACGAAAAGCAGATCGCCGAGCCGCCCAAGGTCGATTTCACGGCCAAGCCCGCCGCCGCGCCCGCACAACCCGCCGCTCCGGCCCAGCCCGCGCCCGCCAAGTGACCCGCACCGCCGGCCGCCTCCTCTGGGGGGCGGCCGTGTCCTTTTTCGTCGCGTTCGCGGCCCTGGCCGCGGACGTGTCGGAGCCCATTGCCGTCCCGAAGCTCACGGACCGCGTTGTCGATCTGACGGGCACGCTGGCTGCGCCCGAGCGCGACGCCCTTGCCGCGAAGCTCAAGGCCTTCGAGGCGACGAAGGGATCGCAGGTCGCGGTGCTCATGGTGCCTTCCATCGGCACGGAGACTATCGAGGAATTCGCGACGCGGGTCACCGACGACTGGAAACTCGGTCGCAAGGGCGTCGACGACGGCGTGCTCTTCGTGATCGCAAAGCAGGAACGGCGCATGCGCATCCAGACGGGGCGCGGCGTGCAGGGCGTCCTCACCGACGCGCTTTCCCGGCGCATCATCGCCGAACTCGTTTCCCCGCGTTTCCGCACCGGCGATTTCGCGGGAGGCATCGACGCGGGCGTGAACGCCATCCTGAAGGCGATCGAAGGCGAGTCGCTTCCCGTGCCCGCGAAGCAGGCGTCGCGGGGAACGGCCCCTTCATCCTCGTCGTCGTCCGCGTCGATCGAGAATTTGTTCTGGCTGGCGATCGTGGTGGTCCCGGTGGTCGGGATGATCCTTCGCGCCCTCGTGGGGCGCTTTCTCGGCGCCGCGCTCACCTCCGGCATCACGGGGCTTGCGACGTGGTTCATCTTCGGCAGCCTCTTCGTCGGCGGCATCGTCGGCGTCATCGCTTTCATTGCCGTGCTGATGGGCATCCGCTTCGGCGGGCCGGGCGGCTGGTCCACGGGAGGATCGTCGGGGGGAGGCGGGTGGTCCAGCGGCGGTGGCGGCTTCAGCGGGGGCGGCGGAGGCTTCGACGGCGGCGGCGCCTCGGGAAACTGGTGATGGATCTGCGACGATTCTGGCGGCACATCGTGATGACGCGCTGGACGGCGGGACGGGCGTTCTCGCCTGCCACGCGGGAGGCAATCGCCCGCGCGGTGGCCGAGCACGAAAAGCGCCACCGTGGCGAGGTGCGTTTTGCCGTGGAAGCCGAACTCTCCTCGATGCAACTGTGGGCCAACCTGGGTTCGCGTGCCCGCGCGATCGAGGTCTTCGCGAGGCTGGGCGTCGGAAACACTGCCGAGAAGACAGGCGTGCTGGTCTACGTGCTGCTTGCCGACCAGAAGGTGGAGATCGCCGCCGACCGCGGCATTTCGGACCGGGTTGGACAGGCCGGGTGGCAGTCGATCTGCGCGAAGATGCAGGAAGCGTTCCGCGTCGGGCATTTCGAGGAAGGGGCAGTGACCGGAGTCACCGAGATTTCGGCACTGCTTGCGAAGCACTTCCCGGCCGAAGGGGCCAACCGGAACGAGTTGCCCGACGAGCCAGTGATGCTCTGAACGTTCAGGCTTTGGTCTTCCCGTTACCGTCGGATTGCAGCAGTGCCTCGATCTCGCGCCGGCGAGCGGCATCGGGCAATGGCGCCTCGCCCGTGGCCGCATTGCGGCGGCGGATCATGATGACCAGCGCGGCGAACCCCAGGAGGATGAGCAGCCCCGGCCCGACCCAAAGCAATGCGGTGGCCGCGTTGAAGGGCGGCTTGTAGAGCACGAAGTCGCCGTAGCGGTCCACCATGTAGCTGCGGATCTCGTCGTCGGTCTTGCCGGCGGCGATCATGCTGCGCGTCTGCTGGCGCAGGTCCAGCGCGAGCGGCGCATTGGAATCGGCGATGGTCTGGTTCTGGCACACGAGGCAGCGCAGTTCCTCGGCGATCGACTTCAGGCGCGCCTCCACCTTCGGGTCCGGATGGGCGATCTCGTTGGACTGGCCCCACGCGGCGAGCGAGGCGGCCAGGGCGAGGGACAGCAGGAAGCGCTTCATGCGTTGAGTTTCGCGAGGAGGGGAAGGATCGTCTTCTCGAGGGCCTCGGGAGTGATCGGGCCGATCTGCTTGTAGCGGATCACGCCTTGCTTGTCGATCACGAAGGTCTCCGGCGCGCCATAGACCCCGTAGTCGATGCCCACCTTGCCTTCGAAGTCCCAGGCCGACAGCTGGTACGGGTTGCCATGCTGCTGCAGCCATTTCGTGGCGTCGGCCCTGGCGTCCTTGTAGTTGAGGCCCACGATCGGGACGAGGCCCTGGCGGTTCATGTCGTTCAGGACCGGGTGCTCGACCCGGCAGGACACGCACCACGAGGCCCACACGTTGAGCAGCCACACCTTGCCCTTCATCTGTTCGGGCGAGAAGGCAACCTGCGGTTCCTGCAGCGTCGCCAGCGTAAAGGCCGGCGCGGTCTTGCCGATGAAAGGCGAGGGGACCTCGCGCGGGTCCTTCGTGAGGCCGACGGCCAGGAAGATGCACATGACCACGAAGATCGCGAGCGGGATGATGAACTTGAGAGATTTCATGGCTTGTCGGGCTAGTCCCCGGTTGCCACGGCGCCCGCCGGGGCGCCAGCCGGACGCCTCGCAAGCCGGTAGCGGCGATCGGCGATGGCCATGAATCCGCCGAAGGCCATCAGGAGGCATCCGCCCCAGATCCAGTCCACGAAAGGCTTGTGGTAGATGCGCACGCCCCAGGTGTTGCCCTCCACCTGCTCGCCGAGGGAGACGTAGAGGTCGCCCGTCAGGCCGGGGTGGATGCTGGCCTCGGTCATGGTCTGGCCTGAGGCCTGGTAGATGCGCTTCTCCGGGTGTGCCGTCAACATGAGATCCGGCGAACCGGCTCGGCGCACCTCGAAGATGCCTTGCATGGAGGCGTAGTTGGGGCCCGGCAATTCGCGGGTTCCCACGAACTTGAACTCGTAACCCGCGATCGTGGCCGTCTCGCCCGGGGACATGCGCACGTCGCGCTCCGTCTCGAAGCCTTTCACCATCGTCACGCCGATGATGAAGGCGGCTACGCCGACGTGGGCGAACTGCATGCCGTACCAGGAGGCGGTGTTGGCGCGAAGCTTCCCCATGAGCGTGGCCTGCGGCGAAGTCCTGATGCGATTGCCGAACTGGACGGCCGTGGCGAGCACCACCCAGAACGCGAGAAAGAGCCCCAGGGCCACGAGCCCGGACCACTTGCCCTTGGCGAGGGGCACGATGATCGCGCACGCAATGGCCACGCCGAGCGCCCACTTCAGTCGCGTGGCGAGCTCGGGGAGGTCGGTCTTCTTCCAGCTGGCCATCGGGCCGATCGCCATCAGGAACACCGCAGGCGCCATCAGCGGGAAGAACACGGTGTCGAAGTAGGGCGGGCCCACCGAGATCTTGCCGAGGTTCAGCGTGTCGAGCACCAGCGGGTAGAGCGTGCCCAGCAGCACCGCCGACATGGCGATCGTGAGGAGCACGTTGTTCGCGAGCAGCATCGACTCCCGGGACGCTCCCGAGAACTTTCCGCCGAGGCCCACGCGCGGCGCGCGCCAGGCAAAGAGCGTGAGCGACCCGCCGACGACGATGGCCAGGAAGCACAGGATGAAGACGCCGCGCCTCGGGTCGGTCGCGAAGGCGTGCACGGACGTGAGGACGCCCGAGCGAACGAGGAAGGTTCCCAGGAGCGACAGCGAGAACGCAACGATGGCGAGCAATACCGTCCAGCTCTTGAACGCGCCGCGCTTCTCGGTCACCGCCAGCGAGTGGATGAGGGCGGTTCCCACGAGCCACGGCATGAAGGAGGCGTTTTCCACCGGGTCCCAGAACCACCATCCGCCCCAGCCCAGCTCGTAGTAGGCCCACCAGCTTCCCAGCGCGATGCCGATGGTGAGAAAGCACCAGGCGGCCGTCGTCCAGGGCGCGACCAGCGTGCCCACGTGCTGTCGAGGCGACCCTCCACGAGTGCGGCGATCGCGAAGGCGAACACGACGGCGAAGCCCACGTACCCCATGTAGAGCAGGGGCGGGTGCATCACCATGCCCGGGTCCTGGAGCAGCGGGTTCAAGTCGCGGCCATCCTCGGCGGGCGGCAGCAGGCGCTCGAACGGGTTGGACGTCGTGAGGATGAAGAGCAGGAACCCGATCGAGATGAGGCCCATGATCCCGATCACGCGGGCGGCGATCCGCTCGGGCAGGTGACGCGACAGGAGCGCCACGGCCGCGGTCCAGCCGCCGAGCATGAGGACCCACAGGAGCATCGACCCTTCGTGCGAGCCCCAGGAGGCCGCGAACCGGTAGTGGATCGGCAGGCGCAGGTTCGAGTGGTTGGCGACGTTGGCCACGGAGAAATCGTTGTTCACGAAAGACGCGGCGAGCGCGGCCCACGCGAGCAGCACGAAAAGAAACTGCCCCAGGGCAACGGGCCGCGCGGCCGATACCCAGGCGTTCTTGCCGAGTGCCGCGCCGGCGAGCGGCAGGAATGCCTGCGCGAGCGCGAGGAGCAGCGCGAGGACGAGTGCCAGCTGGCCGATCTCGGGGATCATCGTTTCACGCTCCCTTGCCCTGCGAAGTTTTCCTTGGCCATCGGGTGCCCGGCCTGCTTGAGGGCCATGGCCGCTTCCGGTGGCATGTAGTTCTCGTCGTGCTTGGCCAGCACCTGGGACGCCTTGAACGTGCCGTCCGGGGTCATGCGTCCCTCGGCCACCACGCCCTTGCCTTCCTTGAAGAGGTCCGGAAGGATACCCGTGTAGCTGACCGGCACGGACTCGGCGCCGTCGGTCACCGTGAAGGTCACGGAGAGCGCGTCCTTGTGGCGCACGACCGTGCCGCCCTCGACGAGGCCGCCGACGCGGAAGTTGCGGTCCAGGGGCACTTCCTTCTTCGCCACCTGCGTTGGCGTGAAGAAGAACACCAGGTTGGACTGGAATGCATTCAGCACGAGCGCCGCTGCCACGCCCAGGGCGGCAAGCCCCCCGACGATTGCAACAGCGCGCCTAGTTCTCGGTTTCAAGATCCCGCTCCTCGTCGATGGCGGCCAGCGCACGATTGCGCCGAACCCGCAGCAAAACGATTTCGACCACGATGGCGGCGAGAAGTGCCCCGTAGGACATCCACACGAAGAACGCGTGGCCGCCCATCGCCCAGAAGTCCGCCCAGCTCGACCACCAGATCGTCATGCCGCCCCCAGGTCGCGAACCCACTGGCTGCGACGCTCTCGCTCCAGGATGACTGAGCGCACACGCACCAGCGTTGCTCCGATCGCGTACATCCAGGCCGCCAGGCTCATCACGAGCATGCCCGTGAGCATCGTCACGTGCATGCTGGTGCCCTTGAAGCTCACGCTGGAACCCTGGTGCAGCGTGTTCCACCACTGCACCGAGAAGTAGATGATCGGCAGGTTCACCACGCCGATGAGCGCGAGGAGGGCCGCCGCGCGGTCGCCCCGGCGCGGGTCCTCGAAGGCGTTGGCGAGCGAGATGAACCCGAAGTAGAGGAAGAGCAGGACCAGCTCGGAAGTGAGCCGCGCGTCCCACACCCAGTAGGTGCCCCAGGTGGGACGGCCCCAGAAGGAGCCCGTCCACAGTGCGATGAAGGTGAGCATCGCGCCGGTCGGGGCGATTGCGCGGGCCATCATGGCCGACAGCCGCGTGTTGAAGACGAGGGTGAGCCCGCAATAGCAGGCCATGACGAAGTACAGGAACATCGACATCCAGGCCGTGGGGACGTGGATGAAGATCACCCGGTACACGGCGCCCTGCTGCGCATCGGTGGGCGCCACGAGCAGCCCGAGGTACAGGCCCCAGGCCGCCAGTACGGCGGCCAGGATGAAGAACCAGGGCGCCAGGCGCCCGGCGAGCCCGTAGAAGGTGGAAGGCGACGAGAAATAGAACCAGTTCATGGGGTTGGCGTGGATTTCCTGATTCGGGAGTATCGCCCGCACGGGGAAAATCCGGTTGCGGGATCGCAAAATGCCAATTTATGTTGTGAAATCAATCGACTGCGATGCGGACGGCGGCGCCCACGGCCCATGGCAGCCCCACGAGCGCGGCAATGAGCGCGGCGGCGAGCAGGGAGAGGTGCGGGGCGGGAGAAAGGCCGGTGGCCTGGGCCTCCGACGCGCCGGCGCCGAATATCAGCACGGGAACGAAGAGCGGCAGGGCGAGCAGCGCCAGGAGCATCCCGCCGCCCCTTGCGCCCAGGGCGAGAGCCGCACAGGCCCCTCCCAGCAGCGATAGCACCGGCGTGCCGATGGCGAGCGAGGCTGCCTGGATGAGGAGCGTGTCCGGGGCGAGTCCGTATTGCAGCCCGATGAGCGGCGAAAGCAGGGTGAGTGGAAGCCCGGACACGATCCAGTGCGCCGCGATCTTGCCGGCCGCCCAGCCGAGCGCGGGGTGGGGCGAGAGCGTCATCTGCTCCAGCGAGCCGTCCGCGTAATCGGCGGCGAACAGGCCGGGCAGCGCGAGGAAAGCGGCCAGCAGGGCACCGACCCAGATCACGCCGGGCCCGATGCGCGCGAGCAGTTGCGGCTCGGCGCCGATCCCCAGGGGAAAGAGCGAGGCCACGAGCGCGAAGAACGCCACGGTGAGAACGGCTTCGTCCGGATGACGCCACGCCAGCCGCAGGTCGCGGGCCATGGCCCAGCTGAACCCACCCGAGAACGAGCCCTGCGCCTGGATGCGGGTGGCGGAGTTCGCGTTCATTGGCGCGATGCCATCATGCGAGGCGAAGCTCGCGGACCACTCCCGAGGAGGGAGCCAGCCGGTGATGGGTGGCGGCGAGGGCGAGTCCGCCGCTGGCCAGATGACGGTCGAGCAGATCCACGAATTGCGCCTGCCCGGCGTCGTCGAGTGCGGTGAGCGGCTCGTCGAGCACCCAGAACTCGGCGGGATCCATGGCGAGGCGCGCCAGGCCGATGCGGCGGCGTTGTCCGGCGGAAAGGCGCCGCGCCGGGATTCGGCGGCGCTTCTCCAGGCCGACGGCGGCCAGGGCTTCGCGCCGCTCCTGGTCCGTGGAGCCGACTCCGCGAAGGCGCAGCGAGAATTCGAGATTCTCTTCGGCCGTGAGGTCGTCCTTGAGCGACGGCAGGTGCCCCGCATAGGCGGTTCCGGCGCGCATTCGCTCCGGATCGATCTGGGATGATTTGCCGTGCCAGAGGACCGTTCCTTCGTCCGGTCGCGTGAGGCCCGTCACGCAGCGAAGCAACGTCGTCTTTCCGCAGCCGTTGGGGCCGCGCACGCACAGCAACTCGCCGCTCGCCACTTCGAAGCCGATTCCCGAGAAGAGCAGGGCGGGCCCGCGGCGGCAGGCGAGGTCGCGAACCTGGAGGATATCGGGCGCGCCGCTGCGATGCTTTTCAGTCATCGAGTGTGGTGCCTCAAGGCACGACCCGGTCGATCACGATGGCCACTGCCTTGGCGCCGGGTGCGACCGGCTTGCTCGTGCCGACGAGGTCGCCGGGCTGGATCACGGCGCCACCGGCCTTGGAGACGCGCGCCTCGATCACCACCGAGGGGGTCGTGGAGAGCTTCACCGCCGGCGACATGCCCATGGAGTCGTCGAGCTCGAAGGCCCTGGGCAGTTCGCCCGCGCCACCGCGGATGATGGCCAGCGGGATGCGCGAACCGGTTTCGGCCCGCGCGTAGATGAACAGCGTGTCGGTGGGCGCTGTCTTTCCGGCCAGCGCGTCGGCGAGCCGCACGGTGCCGGACACGGACTTGCCCGCAACCGCAGCGGCCTTGGCCGGCGCAGCGTCGGTCGGCGGCATCGATGCAGGTGCCTTTGCCGGGGCGGCAGGCGCAAGCGTGGCCGGGGCAGCGGCAAGGATCTTCGAAGGCGGCTGAGGCTTGCCGGCCGCGGCCGCGCGGGAGCGCACGTCCTCGATGACGTTGCGCACTTCGGCTGCATCTTCCGATCCCGGGGGCACGACGGCGTACAGGCGCTCCCAATACGCGAGCGATTCGGCGAAATCGCCGCTGTTCAGCTTCGCGCTGGCGGCAAGTGCCAGGGCCTTCGGGTGCCGCGGATCCACCTGAAGCGCGCGCATCACGAGTTCGGTGGGCTCGCCCGCCAGGTTGCGGCCGCGCGATGCGCCGAGCGCGTCCGCGTAATCGGCGAGCACCGAGGCCTCCTGCGGGGCGATCTTCGCAAGGTGCGCATAGGCCGCGAGCGCCTTTTCGGTCTTGCCGGTCGCGGCGAAGGAACGCGCGAGCAGCATCCACCCCTGCACATCATCGGGCTGCTCCTTCATCTTCTGCTCGAGGGCGGCGACCATCTCCTCGATCTGGTGATCGCCGGGCGTCGCGGTGGCCGCCGCCGCGAGCAGCTTCGGATCGGTCGCCTCGGGCGTGCCGACCCAGAGGTAGAAACCGACCGCGACGGCGGGAATGAGGAGCGCGAAGAAGCCGGCCACCGCCCAGGGGCGGCGATAGGGGCCGGCAGGGGCTTCTGCAGCGGTGGCGAGGTCCTCCTCGGCCCGCGAGGCGAGTTCCGCGAGCGCGGACTCCCGTGCGTCCTTCGCGAGAAGGCCCACGCTCACGTCGGCCTCGATCTCCTGCCGCTGGCCGCGCAGGACGGCAAGGTTGGCGTCGCGCAGGGTGGGGCCGGAGATCGCCCGGGGGCGCAGGAGGGGCACAAGCACGAAGGCGAGAGCCGCCACGATCAGGAGGGCGGCCACGATCCAGAAAGTGAGCATCGGGGAGGAGGCGGGCGGGCAGGAATGCGACGCAGGATTATACCGGAGGCGGCGACGTGTTTCCCTTGCGAACGGTCAACGGGCCGTTACAATGCGGTGGCGCATCGACGTTGCGATCGGCAATGCCGTTCCATTTAAAACGACAATAGAGCGGGGAAGGGAGTGCAGCCGGTGCGGCACCAGTCGATCCTGGAGTACGCGCGTTTCCGATGGTTCAAGGCGGCATTGTGGCTTTCGCTCGTCGCGGGCGCGGCCTATGTCTGGCACGACCCGCCCCTCAAGCCCTACGGAGGCACCTGGCTCGGCTACACGCTGGGAACCCTCGGGGCGCTCCTCATCCTGTGGCTGCTGTGGTACGGCGTGAGGAAGCGAAGCTACGCTTCACGTGCCGGCACGGTGCAGGGATGGCTTTCGGCCCACATCTACCTGGGCACGGCCCTCGTCGTCGTGGCGACGCTGCACACGGGCTTCGAACTGGGCTGGAACGTGCACACGCTGGCCTATGTCCTGACGGTCGCCACGGTCGCGAGCGGGTTTTACGGCGTGTACATCTATCTCTCGGTACCGGGTTTGATGACCGCCAATCGCGGCGAGGAAACGCTCGATGCGATGCTCCTGAAGGTGGCGGACCTCGACCGCGAGATTCGCGACCGGGCGCTCTCCCTCCCGGACCAGATTCTCCGCGTGGTGAACGCATCCATCGACGGCACGCGGATGGGCGGCAGCTTCCTGCGTATCGTTTCCGGACGTGACCTGACGTGCCCGACGGCCGCCGCGGTCCGGGACCTGCCCGATATCGGCAAGCGCCTTACCGGCGACGTGGCGAAGCTGAACCACGAGGTTTATAGCCTGCTGCTGCAGAAGAACGAGATTCTGGAGCGTGCGCGCCGAGACCTGCGTTTCAAGGCCCGGCTCGATCTCTGGCTGTACCTTCACGTTCCTCTCGCGATCGCCCTGCTCGCGGCGCTCGCCACGCACGTGGCCTCGGTTTTCCTCTACTGGTAGCGGGCTCCGGGAGCCGACTTGAAACTGCTCGTCATTTCACAGAGCCGCAATCGCGCCGGGCGCATCGTGCAGGTGCGCCGGGACGTCACGGCCGACTGGGTGCGGGTGGGTCGCAACGCTTCGAGCGAAGTGCTGCTTGCCGATTCGCGAGTTGCGCTGAGCCAGGGCCTCATCGTCGATCGCAACGGTCCCGTCTACACCGAAGGGGAGATGGGGACCACGACCAACACGACGCGCAAGGCCGTGCGATCCGTGCGGCTGGCGCCCGGCACCACCATTGACGTCGGACCTTACCGGCTGACCGCCATCGCCACTCCCGAGGGTTATTCCGGGGCGATCACCGTGGAACTGGTGCGGCCCGCGGGTGAGATGGCGCCGGAGTTCCTGGCGAGGGCGGGCAAACTCACGCTCGCCTCGCTCGGGCTGTCCCGCCGGGCGATCGCCCTTGCGCTTTTCGGCCTTGTCGCGATCGTGTTCTTCCTGCTTCCGGCCGGCCGCATCCTCGACCTGCCCTGGCGGCAACCGAGCGGGATTGCCATCGCGAGCGACAGCTTCTGGAATCCGGGTCAGGTCATGCTCGCGCACCAGCCGATCGAACGCAGGTGCGAGGCGTGTCACGAAATCGCTTTCCGGCATGTGCGCGATGCCGCCTGTCTCGAGTGCCATGCGAAAATCGGCCATCACGTCGGGCAGGACCTCAAGCCGGCCGTCCTCTTCGCCGGCACGCGCTGCGCCGAGTGCCACCGCGATCACAAGGGTGCAAGGACCACCGATCGCGACGACGATCGCTTCTGCGTGGATTGCCATCGCGACGTGCGCTCGAAGGCGAACGGAGCGCAGTCGCAGAACGTTACCGATTTCGCCAGGGACCACCCGGCCTTCCGGCTCACGCTGCCTGCGGACAAGGGCTTCAAGCGCGTGCGCCAGACAAGCGCGCCGATGCAGAAGGCCTCCAACCTCGTCTTCACGCACGCCGTTCATCTCGACCCCGCGGGCGTCAAGCACCCTGACAAGGGCAAGGTGAAGCTGGATTGCGCAGCATGCCACCAGCCCGACGCTTCCCGTCGCGGCTTCGAACCGGTGACGATGGCGAAGCATTGCCAGGACTGCCACCGGCTCGAATTCGAGCCCGCGATAAGCGCGCGCCAGGTGCCCCACGGAAGGCCGGCCGAGGCGATCACGGTGGTGCGCGAGTTCTATGCGAACCTCGCGCTGAACGGCGTCAGGGACAGCTTCGAGAAAGCGTTCGGCGTTCCGGGCGAGGGGCTTCTGCGCCGCGTCGGCGAGCCCACTGCGGCCCAGCGCGAGGCGGCGCTTGGGCTGGCCTCGAAGAAGGCCACGTACGTGGCGAAGGAGATCGTCGAGATACGCCTGTGCCTCACCTGCCACGTGATCCTGCGCACCGATGGCCCCCAGGGCAGCGAGTGGACTGTCGCCGAGGTGCAGGCCAACAACCGCTGGATGCCGCACGCGCATTTCGACCACAAGAGCCACGCGCAGTCGAAATGCACCGTTTGCCACGACGTAGCGAAATCGAAGCCCGGCGCCGACGAGGCGAAATCGAAGCGCAGCCTGGACGTGGCGATGCCGCGGATAGAGGGCTGCCGCGAATGCCATGGTGGCTCGAAGCCCGTGGAGAAGAAAGTCACTTCCAACTGCCTGCTCTGCCACGGCTTCCATGAGCAGGAGTATCCGTGGGACCCGCAGTTCAAGCCGAAGGCCGCCAGGCGCGCCGCTTCCGGAGGGATCGGTGCGAGCTGAAACCCTGCTTGCGGCAATCGGAACCGCCGCGCTGGCGCTCTGTATTTCGGGTTGCTCGGGCTCCTCGGGCAACGCCGGATCCACGGCCTGCGTCCCGAACTGCAACGCACCCGCGAACGCTCTTTCCGAGGACGACGTCCGCCGGGTCATCGCGCAGGCGGTTGGGGAGGCGGGGGCGCGCAACGCAAGGGCAACCGTCGCCATCGTGGACCGGGCAGGCAATGTTCTCGCGGTGTTCCGGATGGCCGGCGCCCGGCAGACGATCGACATCCTTTCCGGGCTCGGTGTCGAAGGGGGTCTCGACGGGTTGCGCGACACGCTGCCCTCGACCGCGGGGGCCATCGCCAAGGCGATCACGGGCGCCTATCTCTCGTCGTCGGGGAACGCCTTTTCCACGCGCACGGCGAGCCAGATCGTGCAGCAGCATTTCCTGCCCGGCGAATCGCAGGCGCCTTCGGGCCCACTCTACGGCGTGCAGTTCTCGCAGCTTTCGTGCTCGGACGTGAACCGCAACACGGGGCAGGGCACGGTGGGGCCGAAGAGGTCCCCGCTGGGGCTTTCCGCCGATCCCGGAGGATTGCCCCTCTACCGAAACGGCGCCGTCGTGGGCGGAATCGGCGTGATGGCCGACGGCCTCTACGGGCTGGACCTCGTGGTCACCGATCTCGACGAGGACCTGGACGAGCTGATCGCGGTGGCGGGTACTTCCGGCTTCGCGGCACCGTCCGATATTCGGGGCGAGCGCATCACCGCCGATGGCAAGACTTTCCGGTATGTCGATTCCGAATCGCTCGTCACGGACCCCTCGAGTGCGCCGGCGTTCTCCGCGCTTCCCGGCGAACTCGTCGCGGTGCCGGGCTATGTCGATGCCGCCGTGCACCCGGGCGTTTCCTACGGAACGCCCGACTCCGGGTATCGCCCCGCCACCGGGGTGTTCGCCGCCCTCGGGGCCTATGCGCTGGTGGACTCCGCGAACGCCGAGCGTTTCCCGCCTCGGGCCGGCACCGGCACCGGCGCCCTGACGGCGGTCGAGGTTTCGCGAATCCTCGAGGAGGGCATTCGCGTTGCGAATCGCGCGCGCGCGCAGATCCGCCGCCCGCTCGGCTCGTCGGCGGAGGTAACGCTGAGCGTGGTCGACCTGAATGGCGATGTGCTGGGACTCGTCATGACAGCGGACGCACCGGTCTTCGGGACCGACGTCGCCGTGCAGAAGGGCCGGGGTGCGCTTCTCTTTTCGCGGCCGGATGCGTTCGCGCTGCTCACCGGGCTCCCCGCGGCAAGCTACCTCGTCCCGGCAGGCGCCACTTCGTCCATCGGCGCCTATGCCGTTGCCTTTCGCGATTTCGTGGGTGAGGGCGGTGAGCTCGACGGGCGTACCGCCTGGTCCATGCGCGCCATCGCCAACCTGCATCGCCCGACCTTTCCCGACGGCATCTCGGGCGCGCCGCCGGGGCCGCTCTCCAAGGGCCTCGACACGTGGAGCCCGTTCAACGTGGGCTTCCAGCTTGACCTCGTCTACAACCAGCTCGTGAAGGGTGCCCTGGGAGACACGTCGACAGGCTGCGCCGGACGCGCGGCCGCAGGGGCGATCGCGGGTACGCCCGACGCGGGCTTGCCGGTCGCGCGCAACGGCGTGCAGATCTTTCCGGGCGGCGTGCCCGTTTACCGCGCCGGGGTCCTCGTCGGCGCCGTCGGCATCTCGGGCGACGGCGTGGACCAGGACGACATGGTGGCGCTCCTCGGGCTCGCCAACGCGGCGCTTGCGATGGGCACGGGATTCGGCAACGCGCCGGGCGCGATGCGCGCCGACCAGCTCTCGCCCCGGGGCGTACGCCTTCGTTACGCGCAATGCCCGCAGTCGCCGTTCAACGGTTCGACGGAGCAGAACGCCTGTGCGGGCCTCTGAGAGCGCGCGCTTCCTGCTTGTGGCGCTCGCGATGACCGGCGTTTGCACATTTCCCGTGGCGCTGGCGCAGGAAGGACTCAAGCCCGCGGCGAACGAGGACTCGAAGCTCCCCCAGGAACGGCCGGTGGACACGCAGATTGGCCCGCGCCGCGCCGGGGACTCGAAACCCCTGGAGTTCTTTCCGCCGCCCGCGGACCCGAGCCAGGTCCCGGCGCCAATGGCCGGAACGCTGCGCCAGGCCATTCCGGTGCCGGATCGCTGGCGCATCATGCAGGCGCTCGGGTTCACGTTTCCCCTCTCCGATCCCTACCACCAGAACATCCTGAAGGGCGACCTGCCCATTGGCGACGACCCCTGGTTCAGGGAGCAATTCCCCGACCTCGCGCGGCGGCTTTCCCCCGACTGGTTCTTCAATGTCGGCGCGGTCTCCGACACACTGGCGGAGGCGCGCCGTCTGCCCACGCCGGTGGGCCCGCAGACGACCCGCAGGCCGGGGTCCGACGACGTCTTCGGGCAGGGCCGGCAATCGACCATCGCGCAGACCGTCATCCTGTCCTTCGGGCTCATCAAGGGCGACACGACATTCAAGCCGCCGGATTACGAGTTTCGATTCGTTCCCGCCCTGAACGTGAACCAGTCGCGTGTCGAGGAAGTGCGCGCGTTGACGCTCGACCCGCAGCAGGGAACGACGCGCACGGACTCCCACGTGGGCATCCAGGAACTCTTCGCCGACGTGCACCTGCGAAACGTCTCGGCGCAATACGACTTCGATTCGATGCGAATCGGCATCCAGCCGTTCACCTCCGACTTCCGTGGATTCGTCTTCCAGGATGTTCCCTTCGGCGTGCGGCTCTTCGGCACGCGCGACAGCAACCAGTGGCAGTACAACCTCGGCTGGTTCCGAAGGCTGGAAAAGGACACGAACTCCGGCCTGAACGACGTCACGGTCCGGATGCGCAGCGACGACCTGTTCGTGGCCAACGCCTACCGCCAGGACTTCCCGATCCCGGGGTTCACGTCACAGGCAATCGGCATCCTCGACGTGAACCGGGAGGGCAGCGGGGCCTATTACAACAACAACGGCTTCCTCGAGCGGCCCTCGTCACTGGGCGACGAGCGCCCGCACGACTACACGGTCGGCTATCTCGGCTACAACGGCGATGGGCACATCGGTCGCTGGAACCTGCAGGTCTCGGTGTACGCGGCGATCGGCCACGACGAGCGCCATCCCCTGGCTGGCCGTCCGCAGGACATCCGCGCCGGGTTCGCGGCGGCGGAACTTTCGCGCGATTTCAGCTGGATTCGGCTGCGCCTGAATGCACTTGCGGCCTCGGGAGACAAGGACCCGTTCGACGCCAGGGCGACCGGCTTCGACGCCATCCTGGAGAACCCGCAATTCGCCGGGGCGGACACGAGCTTCTGGATCCGCCAGGCCGTGCCGCTGGTCGGCGGCGGCGGCGTCGCGATCTCCGGTCGCAACGCGGTGCTGCCCAGCCTGCGTTCCTCCAGGGACCAGGGGCAGTCCAATTTCGTGAACCCGGGGCTGCTGCTCGTGGGGATGGGGATGGATGCGGACGTGCTGCCGCAATTGCGCGCCGTCGCAAACCTCTCCTACCTGCGCTTCCAGGATACGACGGTGCTGGGCGTCCTTCGTAACCAGGCGCCGCCGGACCGCGAGATCGGTTGGGACGTGTCGGCCGCGGTCCAGTACCGTCCGCACATGAGCCAGAATCTCGTCCTCAACGCCTCGGCCGCAGCGCTCGTGCCGGGCAAGGGCTTCAAGCAGCTCTACGACGAGGACCGTCGCGGGCCGCAGTATTCCATTCTCCTGAACCTCCTCCTGACCTACTGACCGACATGGCCGATGAACGAGCCGACGGGAACATGAAGTCGCGACTGCCCATCGCCGTGGTTGCGATCGTCCTCGCCCTCGCGGTGCACGCCGATTCCGGAAGCGGGAAGCCCGTGGCGAGCGCGCATGCCCCGCATCCGCCCGCGCCCGCGAAGCAGGCGCCGGAGCAGGCACAGGCGAAAAGCGCCGGATGCCTGAGCTGCCACACGACGACCGACCGCCACACCATGCACCAGAATCCGGCCGTGGTGCTCGGCTGCGCCGACTGCCATGGCGGCGATGCGACGGCCGCGAAGCCCGACCGAGCCGGGCGAAACGACGCCGCATACGCCCTTGCGCTCGGGAAAGCCCATGTGCTGCCACGCTACCCGCTGGCGTGGAAATGGCCCTCGAGCGCCAACCCGGAAGGCAGCTACACGCTTCTCAACCGCGAGGCACCCGAATACATCCGCTTCGTGAACCCGGGCGACCTGCGCGCGGCGCGCGAGGCCTGCGGGGCGTGCCACCTGCCGATCATCCAGGCCTCCGAGCGCAGCCTCATGGCGACCTCCGCGATGCTCTGGGGCGGGGGGGCCTACAACAACGGCATCCTGCCGTTCAAGCGCTACATCCTCGGCGAGGCCTATACGCGCGAAGGCATCGGCGCCACGCTGCTCAATCCGGTGAAGCCCACCGAGTTCCTCACGCTCAAGGGCATCCTCCCGAGCCTCACGGCGCTGCCGGCATGGGAGACGGTCCCGCCAGCGGACGTCTTTCGGGTCTTCGAGCGTGGCGGGCGCGTGATCTCCTCGCAGTTTCCGGAGATCGGCCTGCCCAACAGCAGTGGAGTGCTGCAGCGCCTGGACGAGCCGGGCCGGCCGGACCTGAAGCAGTCGAATCGCGGGCCCGGCACGGGAAGCCGCATCGCCCTGCCGGTGCTCAACATCACGAAGACGCGACTGAACGACCCGCACCTGTGGTTCCTCGGCACCAATGATCAGCCCGGCGACTACCGCTCCTCCGGCTGCAGCGCCTGCCATGCCGTGTACGCCAACGACCGCGACGAGAAGCACTCGGCGATCTACGCCCGATTCGGCCACGCCGGGGAAAGCGACTCGAAGGACCCGACGATCCCGCGCAAGGAGCCGGGGCATCCCATCCGCCACGAGTTCACGCGCGCGATTCCGTCTTCGCAGTGCATGGTCTGCCACATGCACCAGCCCAACGTGTTCGTGAACAGCTACTACGGCACGATCATGTGGGACTACGAGTCCGACGCCCCGTTCATGTGGCCGGAGAAGCAGAAGTATCCGTCCCACGAGGAGGCGAGAAGGATCCTCGACCGCAACCCCGAGGAGGCGTCGATTCGCGGAAAATGGGCGGACCCGGCGTTTCTGAAGGGCGTCTCGAGCCTCAACCCGCAGCTCAAGGACACGCAGTTCGCCGACTACCACGGCCACGGATGGAACTTCCGTGCCGTCTTCAAGCGCGACCGCAAGGGCACGCTCCTCGACAAGAACGGCAAGCCCGTCGCCGACGACGATCCGCAGAAGTTCAAGAAAGCGGTCCACCTCACCTCGATCCACCTCGACCTGGGGTTCCAGTGCGTCGACTGCCACTTCGGGCAGGACATGCACGGCAACGGCCACATCTACGGCGAGGTCGCCGCCGCCGTCGAGATCGATTGCCGAGATTGCCACGGCACGGCGACCCGGTACCCGACGCTGCGCACCTCGGGGCCGGCGGCCCGGCCCGGCGGGATGGACCTGTCGCTGCTGCGAACCCAGGATGGGCGCAAGCGTTTCGAATGGCGCGACGGCAGGCTCTACCAGCGTTCCGCGGTGTATCCCGAACGCGAATGGGAGATGACGCTGGTGAAGGACACCGTGACGCCCGGCAACCGGCGGTACAACGAAAAGGCGGCCCGCGCCAAGCTCATGCACGTGGGCGAGGAAGGGCGCAAGGGGCAGTGGGGCCCGGGCTCGAAGGAATACGCGCATTCGGACGAGAAGATGACGTGCTTCACCTGCCATCTTTCGTGGACCACGAGTTGCGGCGGCTGCCACCTTCCGGTCCAGGCCAACGCGAAGACTGAGCGCCACCACTACGAAGGCGGCGAGACGAGGAACTTCGCGACCTACAATCCGCAGGTTGCGCGCGACGATTTGTTCCAGCTCGGCAGGCACGGCCCGGTGAAGGGCGGCAGGATCGCGCCGGTCCGCTCGTCGTCCGCGCTGGTGCTTTCTTCCACCAACATCAACCGGGAGCGCATCTACGTCCAGCAGCCGCCGGTGGCGGCCAGCGGCTTCTCCTCGCAGGCGTTCGCGCCGCACTATCCGCACACGGAAAGGAAGACCGAGACGAAGGGCTGCTCCGACTGCCACGTGTCCGACAAGGGGGACAACAACGCGATCATGGCGCAGCTGCTGCTGCAGGGAACCAACTTCGTGAATTTCGTGGGCTTCAACGTCTGGATGGGCCAGGAGCGGCACGTGCAGGCCGTGCAGGTCACCGAGTGGGAGGAGCCGCAGGCCGTGATCGGCAGCTACCTGCACCGCTACGCCTACCCCGATTGGTTCGCCGACCACGAGAAGCGCGGCCGGCGGCTGCCGGAGGCGCACGATCACGGGACAGGAGGGCCGGCGGGCTGCGTCATGATCCGGGGCGAGTATCTCTATTCCGCGGAAGGGCCGGGCGGCATGCGCGTGTATGACGTGGCCTCCATCGCGAACAAGGGCGTGTCGCAACGCATCATCACGGCGCCCTTCTCGCCGCTCGGCCAGGACACGCACGTGGTCTCCAGGAACGCGACCTGCGTGGCCTTGCCCACGAACCAGCCCATCGCGCCCAGGCGAAACGAGGGCGACCTGATGCGGATCACCAACCAGGAGCAGGCCTTCCATCCCATCTACAACTACGCGTTGATCACCGACGCCGAGGAGGGCCTGATCCTCGTTGACGTGAACACGCTGGCCGACGGGGAGCCGCGCAACAACTTCCTCACGCGCGCGGCGACGTGGAACGAGGACGGTGTCCTCAAGGGGGCACGCCATCTCACGATCGGCGGGCACTACGTGTACGTGACCGCCGACGCGGGGCTGGTCGTGCTCGACCTCGACGATCCCCTCAGGCCGCGCCGGGTGGCCGTGGTTCCCCTCGAGGGCGCGCGTGCCTCGGCGCTGCAGTTCCGCTACCTCTTCGTGGCCGACCGCGAGGGGCTGAAGGTGATCGACGTGACGGTTCCCGAGAAGGCGCACCCCGTTCCCGGCGCACTCGTGCCGCTCGCCGACGCCCGGCGCATCTACGTGGCGCGCACGTACGCCTACGTCGCGGCCGGCAGGGACGGGCTCGCCATCGTCGACGTCGAGGCGCCCGAGCGCCCGAGGCTGCAGGCGAAGTTCGACGACGGCGGGAAGCTCGTCGATGCGACGGACGTGGTCGTGGCGACGACCAACGCCTCGGCGTTCGCCTACGTGGCCGACGGCGGGGGAGGCCTCAAGGTGCTCCAGCTGACCTCGCCGGAGATCCAGCCGAAGTTCTACGGCTTCAGTCCCGAGCCGAGGCCGCGCGTGATCGCGTGGCGCGAAACCGCTTCGCCCGCCCTGTCGCTCGCAAAGGGGCTGGATCGCGACCGCGCGGTGGACGAGACCGGCGGCCAGATCGCGGTGTTCGGGCGCATCGGCTCTCGCCCGTTCACGCGCGCAGAGCAGGGGCGGTTCTACCTGGGACCGGACAACGATATCTGGTCCGTGAGCGACACCGGCAAGCCCGGGGATTTCCGGGACGCGCGGACGGCGACGGGCCTGCGCCCGGAGCCGCCCGGCGGCACGCGGAAGGCGGAGGTGCGATGAGAACGATTCTGGCGCTCGGATTGGCGCTGGCGGCAATCGGCGCGCGGGCGGGGGAAGCGCCGCCGCTGCCCTACGAGGCCAGGGCGATGCACCTTGGCGTGGTGAACTGCGCCTCGAGCCTGTGCCACGGCTCGATCAGCGAATGGAAGGGGTCGAACGTCCTGCAGAACGAGTACGTCACGTGGTCGCGCGTCGACAAGCACGCGCTGCGCGCAAGCCAGGTGCTCTGGAATGAGAAGAGCAGGCGCATCGCGGCGAACCTGGGGCTCAAGGTGCCGGCCCACGAGGCGAAGCTCTGCGTCGATTGCCACGGCCACAATCCGCCGCCGGAACGCCGCGGGGAGCGCTTCAAGGCCTCGGACGGCGTGAGCTGCGAGGCATGCCACGGTCCCGCCGAGAACTGGATCAAGTCCCACGTGGCACCCGGAGCCACCCACGAGGAGAACGTGAAGAACGGGCTCTACCCGACGGATGAGCCGGTTGCGCTCGCGCGGCTGTGCCTGTCGTGCCACTCCGGCAACAAGGACAAGTTCGTCACGCACCGCATCATGGGCGCGGGCCACCCGCGGATCAGCTTCGAGCTGGACACCTTCACGCAGACCCAGCCGCCGCACTTCGTCGTGGACGCCGACTGGCAGAAGCGCAAGGGCCGGTGGGACGGCGTGCGGGTCTGGGCCATCGGGCAGGCGCTCGCGGCGCAGGAAAGCCTCGACGTCGTGCTCGACCCGAAGCGCGGGCGCGACGGGCTTTTCCCGGAGCTTGCCGTCTTCGACTGTCATGCCTGCCATCACCCGATGTCGGAGACCCGCTGGAAGCCGCGCGTGGGCACACGCCCGGGCACGATCCGGTTCAACGACTCGAACCTGCTCATGCTGCGCCAGATCGTACGGCAGGTGACTCCGGCCGATTCCCCGGCCTTCAACGACCTCGTGCTGCAGCTTCACCGGGCCGTGGCGGGCGAGGGCGGGGATGCGATCGAGGCGGCGCGGCTGCTGCGCGCCGGGCTCGACACGGTCGTGGCGAAGCTGCGCGTGCACGACTTCGACGATCGCGACCTGCACGCCATCCTCGCGGGGCTCCTCGAGGACGGCATGGCCGGCCAGTTCGCCGACTACGCGGGCGCGGAGCAGGCATCGATGGCGGTCGCGAGCGTGCTCAACTTCCTCGCGAAGCGGGGCGCCATCGCCGACGTGCGCGGCGCCAACGCCGCCCTCGACCGTCTTTTCGAGACCGTGAAGGACGATGAGAAATTCCGCCCCGAGCGATTCCGATCCGCGCTGGGCGGCCTGAAAAACACCGTGGCGAGGTGACGGACATGTCCTCCCAGTTCGACCAGCGCACCCAGATCGATTGGTTCGACGTAGGCATCATCGGCTCGGGACCGGCGGGACTTTCCGCCGCAGCCCATGCCGCCGAGCTCGGCGTGTCGCACGTCCTGCTCGAGAGCGAGGCCCAGGCTTCCAACACGATTTTCAAGTACCAGAAGGGCAAGCACGTGATGGCGGAGCCGCAGATCCTGCCCCTGCGCAGCCCGATGAGCTTCGTGGCCGGAAAGCGCGAGGAAATCCTCGATAAATGGGACGAGGAGATTGCGAAGCACAAGGTGAACATCCGGTACGGCCAGGAGGCCTGCGCCATCGCCGGCGAGGACGGCGCGTTCGAGGTGCGCACGAAACAGGGCGAAGTGTTCCTCTGCCGCAGGATCGTTCTGGCCATCGGCCTGCAGGGCAACCTGAGGAAGCTGGGCGTGGAGGGCGAGAGCCTCGAGGGTGTCCAGTACCAGCTCGACGACCCGGGCGAGTACGAGGACGAGACCATCGTCGTGGTGGGCGCGGGAGACGCGGCCATCGAGAACGCGCTCGCGCTCGCGGAGCAGAACCGCGTCATCCTGGTCAACCGCAACGAGGAGTTCACGCGCTGCAAGGACGGAAACCTCACGCTGGTCCTGAGCGCGATCAAGGAAGGCCGGGTCGAGATCCGCTATGGCACGTCCGCGGCAAAGGTCGAACGCGCGGGCGGGGAAGTGCCGCTGCGGTTCAGCGTGAAGTCCCCGGACGGCCCGGACACGATCGAGTGTCACCGCATCATTGCCCGTCTCGGCGGCATCCCGCCTCGCAAGCTCGTGGAAGGCTTCGGCGTGACCTTCCCGTCGGCGGACCCGAACGCGGTGCCGCAGCTCTCCGACACCTACGAGTCCAATGTGAAGGGCCTCTACATCGTGGGCGCGCTGGGCGGCTACCCGCTCATCAAGCAGGCGATGAACCAGGGCTACGAGGTGGTCGAATCCGCCCTGGGCAGGAAGGTGGAGCCCGCCGACGAGCCCCTGCTCGCCAGGAAATTCGCGAACTTCTCGCGCACGAAGTCGGTCTCGCAGGTCCTGGACGTGATCCAGTCCACGGTTCCTCTGCTGGCCGGGATCAACCGCCTGCAGCTGCGCGAATTCCTCCTCGAAGGGGACCTTCGGACGCCTCCCGAAGGCGAAGCGATATTCGAGCGCAACGACTACACCAATTCGTTCTTCATGGTGGTGGCGGGCGACGTCCGCATCGAGACTGACGGCGGCGGGGAGTTCTCGCTGGGCGCCGGCCAGTTCTTCGGCGAGCTGGGCCTCGTTTCAGGGCGGCGCCGATCGACCACGGTGCGTGCCGGCCCCCATTGCGTCCTCGTCGAGGCGCCGCGCCGCCCGATGCTCAAGCTGATCGCCTCCGTCGAGTCGATCAGGAAGCAGATCGACGAGACGTTCCTCAAGCGCGCCGTGCGCGCCTATCTCGCGCCGATGCTTCCGGAGGAGGAACTCTCCGAACTTGTCGCGGGCGGCGTGGAAGTGCGCCAGTACGGCGGCGGCGAGGTCTTGTTCGAGGAGGGTGCTGCCCCCGACGGCCTGTACCTGCTGCGCCGGGGCTCGGTGATGGTCTCGCGCCGGATCGCGTCGCGCGAAGTGGTCCTGTCCTATCTCTCGGCGGGCAACTACGTGGGCGAAATGGCCCTGCTGACCGACTCGCCCCGATCCGCCACGGTGCGCGCGGCGGTCACCACCGAGGCCATCGTGCTGGATGCCGGCGCCTTCAAGCGCGTGCTGGGCCGCAACCCCCTATGGCGGGAGGAGATGGAAACGCGCTTCCTCGAGCGCCTGCGCGTGAATGCGGCGATGGAGGCGACGCCCGATCCCGGCAACGTCATCGCGTTCCTCCTGCAGCAGGGCGTGGGCGAGGCGACCGACGTCCTCCTCATCGACGAATCGCTGTGCGTGCGCTGCGACAACTGCGAGAAGGCCTGCGCCGACGTGCACGACGGCACCTCGCGTCTGGATCGGGAGGCGGGGCCGACCTTTGCCGAGATCCACGTGCCGACCTCCTGCCGCCATTGCGAGCACCCGCACTGCATGAAGGACTGCCCGCCGGACGCCATCCACCGCTCGGCCAACGGCGAGGTGTACGTGAACGACAGTTGCATCGGCTGCGGCAACTGCGAGAAGAACTGCCCGTACGGTGTTATCCAGCTGGCTCCCGTCGATCCGAAGCGCCGGCGCCCGAGTCTGTGGTCGTGGCTGGTGCTCGGCGTGGGCACCGAACCGGGCATGGAACCCAAGCCGAAGGGCAAGGACATCCCGAAGAAGGCCGTGAAGTGCGACATGTGCAAGAACCTGCCGGGCGGCGCGGCCTGCGTGCGCGCCTGTCCCACGGGCGCCGCCATTCGCGTGAGCCCGGACGAGTTCCTCAACTACGCCGGGGCCACGGAACGCTGAGCAGGGGGGAGGAATCCGGGACAGGCCCGGCGCCCTAGTGCTTCGCCTCTCCAATGAGGCGGTCGAGGTTCGGGTCCGCTTGGTGATTGGCGGCGTTCCAGCGCATCACGAGGAACATCGCGCAGGCGACGAACCCGCCGAACATGACGATGATGACGTTGATGTGGAGGTTCGCCTTGATCATGACTGCGTAGAGCGCCAGCATCACGAGGATGCTCACGTTCTCGTTGAAGTTCTGCACCGCGATCGAGTGACCAGCCGACATGAGCACGTGCCCGCGGTGCTGGAGCAGCGCATTCATCGGGACGACGAAGAACCCGGCCATCGCGCCAACGAGGATGAGTAGGGCGTACACCAGGGGCATCCAGGTCACGCCGATGAGGGTCATCACGCAAAAGCCCATCGCGATGCCCACCGGGAGCACGGCCACCGCGCGCTTGAGGGAAATGAGGCGTGCGGCGAGCACCGCGCCCATCGCAATGCCGATGGCGGATACGCCCTGCAGCATCGCGCCCTGCGAGAGCGGCAGGTTCAGGTGCTGCTCGGCCCACTTGATGACGATGAACTGCAGCGTCGCCCCGGCGCCCCAGAAAAGCGTGGTCACCGCGAGCGAGATCTGGCCCAGCTTGTCCTTCCAGAGCGTCCTGAAGCAGCGCGCGAAGTCCGAGACGAGCCGGGTGGGGTTGCGCTCCTGGTGCGAGTAGCGCGCGCCGGTGTCGGGGATGGCCAGGTTGAAGAGCGCGGCAACCAGGTAGATGAACGCGATCACGGTGATCGCCGCCTCGGGCGGCGTGTCCACGCCCGTGTCGACCAACGGGAAATCGAACGACAGCAGCGCGGCCGACACCTTGGGCCCGATGAGGATGCCGCCCATCACGGTGCCCAGCACGATCGACAGCACCGTGAGGCCCTCGATCCAGCCGTTGGCCACGACAAGCTGCTCGGGGGGCAGGAGCTCGGTCAGGATCCCGTACTTGGCCGGCGAATAGGCGGCCGCGCCCAGACCCACGACGGCGTAGGCCGTGAGCACGAACCAGTAGGGCTCGAGGCTGGGGATGTCCACCATGTTGTGGAAGAAGAGCAGGGCGCAGCCGGCGATCTTGATCAAGTTCGTCGCGAACATGACATGGCCCTTCGGCATCGAATCGGCGAACGCGCCGACGAAGGGGGCGAGGAGGACATAGGAAACGGTGAAGAAGAACTTGAGCAGCGGCGTGAGCCACGCGGGCCCCTCGAGCTGCAGGAGAAGGGCGATGGAGGCGATGAGCAGGGCGTTGTCGGCCAGGGACGAAAAGAACTGCGCGGCCATGATCGTGTAGAAGCCGCGCTTCATCGGCGCTTGTCCCGTGCCGTCCACCAGGAGCGGAAATCGCGCTCCGGAAGGGGCCGGCTGATGAGGTAGCCCTGCGCGAGGTTGCACCCCATCCGCGCCAGCTCGGCGCGCGTGGCCTCCTCTTCGACCCCCTCGGCGACGGCCCTCAGGTCGAAGTTGTGCGCCAGGTCGATCACGGAGCGCACGATCTGGTGGTCGCCGCGATCGGCGAGCAGCCCGCTCACGAAAAGCTTGTCGATCTTGAGCTCGTCGACGGGGAAGCGCTTGAGGTAGGCGAGCGACGAGTAGCCGGTGCCGAAATCGTCGATCGAAAGCTGCACGCCCGTGCCCTTCAGGCGCGTGAGCATGGCCATGGTGCGCTCCGCATCGCCGATCATGGAGCTCTCCGTGATCTCGAGCGTGATGCTCCCGGGCGGGACGTTCCAGGTGCCAAGAGACTGCGCGACGATATCAGGCAGATCCGCGTCCACGAGCGTGCGCGTGGACAGGTTCACGCTGAACCGGGGCGCGATGCCTTCCTTGGCGAGGTGGGCGGCGGTTCGCAGCACCGCATTCAGGACCCAGTAGGTGAGCGTGCCGATGGTCCCGGTATTCTCGGCGATGCCGACGACGGTAGCGGGCGAGATGTACCCGGACGTGGGATGCCGCCAGCGCAGCAGCGCCTCGGCAGCGACGGGGCGGCCATCCACCAGGTCGATCTGCGGCTGGTAGTGGACCTCGAGCTCGTTGGCGCGAATGGCGCGCTGAAGGTCGATGTCGAGGCCATGGTAGACCTCGGCCTCGACGCTGTCGTCGCTCTGGTAGACGTGGTAGCCCTCTTCGCGGGTTCCGGCAATTCGTCGCGCGACGTCGGCCGCCATGAGCAGGCGCGCGGGATCGGCGGCATGCTCGGGAACCGTGGCGATGCCGACGCAGGGGCGCAGGATCGCCGTGCCCCCCTCGTGGGCGATCGGCCGGTCGAGCGCGCGAAGGCACTTCACGGCGGCCAGCACGGCCTGCGTCGGGTGCGCGATGCGTGGCAGGACGATGCAGACCTGCTCCTCGCTGAGCGGGGCCATCCGGTCCTCGGAACGCAGCGCCGGGCGCAGGCGCTCGAGCACGAGAGAGAGCGTGAGCGCCGCGGGCGGTCCCTTGAGCAAAGCCTGCAGCCGGTCCACCCGGCGCAGTTCCACGAGCAGCACCGCGAGCCGCCCATCGGTTGCCTGCGCCACCGCCGCCTCGCGGTCGAGGAAGCGCAGCAGATCCTCGCGCGCGCCGTCGCTCGGGGAGGGAGCGCGCCGGCTGGGATCGGCAGGGGGCAATGGTGGGTTCAAGAAAGGTAGTTTTCGCGCGGATTGAGCCCGTAGGCGCCGGTCGGCAGGCTGCGGCGGATGAAGGCGGGCTCCTCGCCCCCCAGAAGGGGGTCATAGAGCAGGTCCACCATGATCGGGTAGGCAGAGGGCGATTTGTCGGGTGCGGTGAGCAGGAGCACGCGTGGCTTGAGCCTGCGCACCTTGTTGTGCGAGACGACGACGGCGACTTCTCCCGTCGAGAGCTCGATCAGCGAACCCACCGGAAATACGCCGATGGCCTGCACGAACTGCTCGGTCAGCGGCTCGTGGAAATAGTCGCCGCCCCAGGAGGTGATGCTGCGCAGGGCCTCGTAGGACGAAACGGCCTCGGCATAGGGCCGGGCCTTGGTCATCGCCGCGAAACAGTCGGCGATGCCCGCCATGCGGCCGAAAATCCCGATCTTTTCCGCCTTGAGGCCGTGCGGATAGCCGCTGCCGTTCATCCGCTCGTGATGCTGCGCGATGCCCTCCAGGACCTCCGCAGGCCAGTTCGGCGTCGCGGACAGGACCTCCAGTCCGATGGCGACGTGCCCCTTCACGGTCTCGAATTCGTCCGGGGTGAGGCGTCCGTGTTTTTCAAGCAAGGCGCGCGGGAGGCGGATCTTTCCGATGTCGAGTAGAAGGCCGATGGTGCCCAGTTGCGCCAGCTCGGCACGCGGAAATCCGAGGTGGCGGCCGAAGGCAACCAGGTAAACGGCCACCTGCAGCCCGTGCCCGTAGGTCGTGATGTCCTTCTCGCGCAGGCGCGCCACCCACATGAGCGCATCGGGGTTGCGCACCATGCTCTCGACCATTTCGTCCACCACTTCCTCGACGCGCGCGATCGCGACGGGGTGTCCCGCCCACACGTCGGCGGCGAGCTTGCGCAGCATTTCGGAAGAGCGGTCGTAGGCGGCGCGCGCCGGGGCGACCTCCTCCTCGACCGGACTCGTGTCCGGATAGATCGTGACCTGGACCGAGGGGGGGAGGAACGACTCCCGCCGCGCGTCGGGGGAAAGCTCGGAGGGCAATTCGGGCAGGCCCCTGGGACGTCGCCGCACCAGGCTGCGCAGGGAATCCATGAACCCCTGAACACCCCACCTGCGGCGAGCGGGCCGGTACTCGCGGGCGGCGGGTTCGGGCGGCAGGGGAGCCTGCGCGGTGCCGGGAGGAGACTCGATGGTCACCGACGGCGCGGCTGCCGCCCGGCGCGTTGCCTCGGCCGATGCGGTCGACGGCGTTATGGTGACCGCGATGGGCTTGCGGAACTCCTCGCCCGTCGAGCGGGCGCGATCGATCACCACGTTCTTGCACATGCGCTGCAGCTCGGCGATCTGCAGGCCGTCGGCGATCAGGAAGCCCTGGATGGGGAAAGGCGTGTCGATCCACGGGCGATCGAGGTCGGCAACGAACATGCCGATCCTGAGGTCCTTGGTGGCCACCTTTGAAAACATGATTGCGTCGGAATCGTCGTGGAAGTGCCGCGCGAGCGCCGGCCAGCGGCCATTCTACGGGATAAAGCGCGGCCCAACCCTCCTGCGGACAGGTCGGGCCGGACTCGGGATCAGGCCAGGAAGCCTAGATCCGAAGCGGGAAATCGCGAGAGGTTCGGGAAGATCGTGGCCAGGTCGACGCTCGATGCGCCGAACCACCGCGCGAGGGTTGCGCCGTACTGATCGACCGCGGTCGTCGGTATCCAGCGCCCTTCGGAATCCACATCGTCGGGTCCCGCGCGTTCCAGCACGGGATAGCTTCCGTACAGGGAGCCGCCGCGCACGGCGCCGCCCAGGATGAAGTGGTGGTTGCCCCAGGCGTGGTCGGAGCCGCCTCCGGAGGCCGGCATGAAGGTGCGGCCGAAATCCGACAGCGTGAACGTGGTGACCTGGTTCGAGACACCGAGCATCACCGTGGCATCGTAGAACGCCTTGAGCGCTGGTGAAAGCTGGCCCAGCAGGGTCGTGAGCGTCGCCAGCTCGTTCGTGTGCGTGTCGAAGCCGCCAAGAGACACGAAGAAGACCTGCCGCCTGGCTCCCGTCTGCGCGCGCGCCTCGATCAGCTTCGCCACCTGCAACAATTGCTGCGAGAGGGACGAAGTCTGTCCCTGGAAGAGCGTCGCAACCTGGGAATTGTTCGCCGTGAGGATAGGGTTGACCACGGCGGAAAGGGAAAGCGCCTGCGAGGTGATGTCGCCCGCCGCCTTCGTGTACAGGTTGTCCCGGTCCGCGGCGAGGAGCGCCTGCATCGCCGCGAGGCGGGCGTTCGACACTGCCGTGTTGTTGAAGCCCTGCAGGGCGAGGCCGCCCGTGGCAGGCAAGGCCAGCGGAGAAGTGGCATTGCCCGTGGTGAACAGGCTCGTGCCCGCGATCGAGGTGATCACCGGGAACGCCTGCGCGCCGTTGGCGGTCGTCATCGAGTCCGCCAGCCGGCCGCCCCAGCCGGTGCGGCTCGCCTTGCTCGACTCCGCGGATTGCCATTGCGTCTGCTGATCGGAATGCGAGAAGAGGTTGTCGGGACGAAGCGAGGCATAGTTCGCCCGCGTCGTGGGCGCGTTCAGCGTGCCGACGTTGGCGAGGATCGCGAGCTTGCCTGCGCCGAACAGCGGCTGGATTTCCGACAGCTCCGGATGCAGCCCGTAGGGGACGCCGGAACCCGAGGGTTGTACCGGCAGCAGCTGGGCCTGCGCGATGTTGACGCCCGAGCTTTCCGGGCGGACGGCCGAATACCGGGCATAACCGGCGCCGTCGATCGGGATGACGACGCTGTTGCCGTCCATGCCGCCGAAGAGGAATACGCAGACGAGCGCCTTGTAATCGGCGGGAGCCGCCTGCGCGTGGGCAGCGGTGGCGAGGCTCGCCAGGCCGACGGGCGCCAGGCGCCCGACGAGGCCGGTGGTGGTGAGGGCGCCCGCACGGCGCAGGAAATCGCGGCGATCCGTCTTCATGGCCTTCATCGCTCCACCTGGTACTGCGGCGAGGTGACGACGAGGTACGCCGCCGCGCGGGTTCTTCCGAGGGGGTCCGTGGCGGGCAGCGCATTCACGGCGGTGACGATCGCGCCCTTCATCGCCGCGCTCATCCGGCCGGCCAGCAGGTAGCGGTTGAAGCGCTCCACGAGCGCGCCGGCATCGGATGCGGCGGCCTGGTAGGCCGAAAGGTCGAGCGCGGACCCGGTGGCGCCGAAGACACTGGCATCGGGGTTGATCTGCGCCGAGTAGATGAGCGCATTGGCGATGTTCGAGCGCGAGATCGCCGTGCTCGTCGTCTGGATGCCGAACTCGGGCCCGAGCAGCGTTGTCCCGGGCACGGTTTGGTCCGGGGGGTAATGGTTGAAGACCGACGGGGGATAGAACACGAACTGCCCGAGCAGCGAGGAGGCGCCCCTGAAAAAGACGCCGTCGGTGCGCCCGCCCAACGCCCGGGTCATGGCCGTCATGAAGAGAGCCGG
Source organism: Betaproteobacteria bacterium (assembly GCA_016720855.1). Taxonomy (NCBI): domain Bacteria; kingdom Pseudomonadati; phylum Pseudomonadota; class Betaproteobacteria; species Betaproteobacteria bacterium. The sequence continues at coordinate 445,571 of JADKJU010000001.1, forward strand.
CTCGGAGAGCTTGCCGTAGGCGGGATCGATCTTGCGGGCGCCCCGGGCCTCGGGGTCGATCAGGATCGCGCGAACGACCGCACGCAGGTCGCCCCGGAGCCCGACGCCGTTGTCGGCGAACACGGCGGCCACGCGGCTTACGTAACCGGGCGTCGGGTCGCTCGTCACGAGCTTCTGGATCAGCTGCTTGCCGATGAAGGGGCCCACGTTGGGGTGGTTGAAGATGTTGCGGTGGGCAAAGGCGAGATCGACTTCCATCGTCTGGTTCGCCGGGGCCATGACGCCATCCAGGAGCAGTTTCGTTCCGCTTTCGTGGTTCGTCACGACGGGGATCATGTTCGCGAGGTAGTTGCGCGGGTTGTTGCCGCGCGGGTTGGCGCCCGGAAGCGTCGGATACGTCCACCCGGTGAAGATGCGCGCGAAGCCTTCGATCTCGTCCAGATCGTAGGTGGGTTCGGGCTTGCCGGCGGCGTTCAGGCGCAAGGTTCCGTCCGCATTGAGCTTCCAGAGGCCGATGGAGAAGAGCTGCAGGACTTCGCGGGCGTAGTTCTCGTTGGGGTTCGTGCCGGTGGCGGCATTCGCCTTGTTGTTGTTGACCATGTCCAGGTAGTCGCCCATCACGGGCGAGAGGGAAACGGCAAGCAGGAGGTCGTAGTAGTTGCCGAACGCGCCGTCGCGGAAGATCTGCTGGTAGTGGCGCATCGCATAGTTGCGACTGTTGTCCAACCCCGAGGTCACGAAGATCTGCGAGAGCGCGAAGGCCACCCGGCCGCGCAGCTGGTCGGCCTGCGTGACGGCCTGACGGAAGAACTCGAGCTGCAGCTGGAACAGCGTGTAGTTGTCGCGGGCGCAGTAACTGTCCGGGCGAACGGGCTGCGTACGGTCGTCCACGCACGAGTCGGGGCGATTGGACGGGGTATAGGCGTAGGCGGTGTATGGCGTGATCGGGAGCGCGAACTGTTCATCGACCCATGCCGCGGGCCCGGCTGCCAGTACCCTCGCCAGGTCGGCCTGCGTCGGACCGAACGTGGCCTGGCGAAGCAGCCGAAGGGCGTCCGCATCGAGATCGGCCTGGGACAGGGGCGCGCACATCGCAACCCCCTCCGGCGCGCTGCCCGCGGCCACCGTCCTGGCCTGCACGGTCGCGTCCACGGTGAAGCGGTGGTTCGAATCGTTGCGAGCCGCGCCGTTGTTGTAGGACCTGAAGACCGGCGTCGTGCCCGGGCTGCACGCGCCCCCGGCCACGGGCTCGATGTAAAAGGCGATGCCTTCGTAGGTCCAGCCGATCGTGGTCTTCAGGAAGGCGCACTCGCCGGCGTTGGCTGTGTAGAAGTGCGAATTCGGTCCGATTCCGGGCGTGCCGTAGAAGCGGCAGACGGGAACGGCGTCGGGCGCGTCTCCCGCAGCGGCGTAAACGCCGAAGGTGCCGCCGGTCCGGCTCCAGCCCGGACCGGCGCCGCCGGATTCGACGATCGACATGTCCACGGGATTGGCCGTCATGAAGTAATGCCCGAGGCCGGCGTTGTAGTACTCCACGGCGGTGGCGGTGGGGGTGGACGCCGCGATGGCGCCGGCCGGCAGGGCGAGCAGCAGGGCGATCCCGCCACGAATCCGTCGCATCACATCCTCCCGGGCGCGGCCTCGAGCGCCACCCCTGTAATCGTCGTTTACCGAAACTTGCGGGTGCATGGGCACGAGGCCATCCTGGCGTCCGGGTTGTTTCGGAATTGTGGAGCACCCCATCGCCGTTTGTAACACTTTGTAGGCGATTGCCCCTGGCCGCGCGGTGAACTGGAGCACATCCGGCGGGCAGGATCCTCGGTGGAATCCGGGTTCTCGACCTCGCCCGTGTCCCGGCCTCGTACCGGGTCCCGGGGGGAGGGGAAGCGCGCACCCGGTGATCGTTACTTTTCCAGACCTGCCGCGCCGCGGACAAAGCTACAACCGCAACATTCGACGGGGTGTACCGGCGTCCGGCGAGCACTACAATGCGAACTTGTCCAATCCCTCGATAGATTGACTGCCATGCGTAAGCCCGCTTTCATCAAGACCGCGGCGGCGCTCCTCGGAGTTGCGGCACTGTCCCTGTCCCTGCTTGCCGCGGCCGCGGAAAGACCGCTCAAGGGCGATCCTCCCGAGTATCCCCGCGAGGCGATCAAGGCGGGATACAGCGAAGGATTGGTCAAGGTCCGCATGACCGTAGATCCCACGGGCGAAGTGAGCCGCGTCGAAGTGGTCGATGCCAATCCGCGGCGCGTTTTCGACCGCGCCACGGTTCGCGCCCTTTCGCAGTGGCGTTACGCCTCCGCTGCGTCGGCGCGCGTGATCGAGATGGAACTGCACTACAAGCAGTAGGCCGGTTCTTCGGGACGCGGACCGCTTGCCGGCGCCGCTCGTGTCCCGCGGCACCGCCGGAAGCGCGAACCCGGAATGCGATAGCAGGAACTCCCCACATGAAAGCTACCGGCCTGCAGTTCAGGTTCCTGCTCGTCGTAACGGGCTTCCTCGCCGTCGCGATGGCGGCCAGCGTCATTTCCCTCTTCCGCGTCTACGATTCCACGCGGGACCTCGACCGCATCTCGCGCGAGGACTTCGATTCCCAGCTGTCGATTCTGCAGGCCACGGTGAACTTCAAGGTTCAGGTCCAGGAGTTCAAGAACGTGCTGCTGCGCGGCGACGACGCGGCCTCGTTCGAGAAAACCTGGAAGGCGTTCGAGGCGGCGGAGCAGGCGACGGACGGGGAGACGCGCCAGGCCAAGGCGGCGACGCCGCACCGCGAGGTCCGCGACCGGCTGGACAAGTTCCTGGCCGAACACAAGGCCGCAGGCGAGGCCTATCGCCGCGGCATGGAGGTTTTTCGTTCCAGCCGCGCTGATCCGCGCGCAGGCGACAAGGCCGTAGCCGGCATCGACCGGCGGCCCACGGAGACGATTCTCGAAGCCGGCAAGACAGCGAGGGACCTCGGCGCCGACGCCGTGACCCGGGCGGTGAAGGGTGCGGAAAGTGCGCTTCGCTTCGCGATCGCCATGACAGGCGCCGTGATCGTTCTGGTCATCCTGGCGGTGTGGTATTTCGTGCGCCGCGCGGTGCTTCTGCCGATCGAGGCGGCGGTGGGTCACGCAGACCGGATCGCCCGGGGAGACCTCACCGCGGACATCCGCTCATCCTCGCGCGACGAGACGGGGCAACTGCTGCGTTCCCTGGCGGCCATGAACGGCAGTCTGGCGCAGGTCGTTTCCCGGGTGCGCAATTCGGCGGAGGCCGTGGTCAGCGCCGCCCGTCAGGTGGCCGTCGGAACCACGGAGATGTCGCAGCGCACCGAGGAGCAGGCCTCCAGCCTCGAGGAGACCGCGGCCAGCATGGAGGAACTTGCGAGCACCGTGAAGCAGAACGCCGAGAACGCCCGCCAGGCGGACGAACTGGCACGCAACGCCTCGCGGCGCGCGCAGCAGGGAGGATCGGAGGTCGTGCAGGCGGTGGTTACGATGTCCGGCATCAGCGACAGCGCACGCAAGATCGGCGACATCATTTCCGTCATCGACGCGATCGCCTTCCAGACGAACATCCTGGCGCTCAACGCGGCTGTCGAGGCGGCGCGCGCGGGAGAGCAGGGGCGGGGATTCGCGGTGGTCGCGGCGGAAGTGCGCACGCTGGCCCAGCGCAGCGCCCAGGCCGCGAAGGAGATCAAGGGCCTCATCGCGGACTCGGAGGCGACGGTCACCAAAGGGACTCTCGTGGTCGAGCAGGCCGGTGACACGATCCAGGCGCTCGTGGTCGACGTGCAGCGGGTGAGCGACCTCATGCGCTCGATCGCCGAGGCATCGTCGGAGCAAAGCCGTGGCGTCCAGCAGGTGAACCGCACGGTCACGGAGATGGACAAGGTCGTGCAGCAGAATGCCAGCGTCGTCCAGGAATCGATGGCGGCGGCCGAATCGATGCGCCAGCAGGCCGGTTCGCTCCTGCAGGCGGTCGGTGCCTTCCGCATTTCCCGCGATGACGCCGGCGTTCCGGTTCTCGAGGGCGATGCCGGGGAATCCTCGGGCGCCGCGCCGGCGCGTGCGGCGAAGTCGGGACCTCGACCGGCGCTAACCGGGAGGGGAATCGCGGCGGCGGCACGCACGATATCTGCAGACGACGATTGGGAGCAGTTCTGACCCGCTGACCGGCCGTCGGCAAGCCTCGGCCGGCTTGCGCACATGCGCGTTGGACGATTGGGGACTGCGCGCCGGTATACTCCCGTTTCCGAGCGATCCCCGGGCAGAACCATCAGGGCCCGAGTGGTCGATCCGGACGACCGACCCGATCCGACCAGGAGTAGCGCCGTTTGAAGCCGACCGACATCGGAGTTCCCGATTATTTCCACAAGGTCGTGGACTGCCAATGGGCATGTCCCGCCCACACCCCGGTACCGGAGTACATCCGTCTCATCGCGCAAGGGCGCTATTCCGACGCCTACATGGTCAACTGGCAGTCCAACGTGTTTCCCGGCATCCTCGGGCGGACCTGCGACCGTCCCTGCGAGCCCGCCTGCCGGCGCGGCCGGGTCGAGGAAAACCAGGGCGAAAAGCCCGAGCCGGTGGCGATCTGCCGTCTCAAGCGCGTCGCGGCCGACTACAAGGGCGATATCCGCGAAAGACTCCCCAAGGCCGCGGCCAAGAAGAACGGCAAGCGCGTGGCCTGCGTGGGGGGCGGCCCCGCGTCCCTCACCGTGGCGCGCGACCTCGCGCCGCACGGCTATCACGTGACCGTCTTCGAGGCGGATCCGCGCGCCGGGGGCATGATCCGCACCCAGATCCCGAAATTCCGCCTGCCGGAGAGCGTCATCGACGAGGAGGTCGGCTACATCCTCGACCTCGACGTGGACTTCCGCCCCAACCACCGCGTCGAGTCCCTCCGGGAGCTGCTCGGCCACGGCTACGACGCCGTCTTCGTCGGCTCGGGCGCTCCGCGCGGCCGTGACCTGGACATCCCCGGGCGGTCGGAGGCCGCCAAGCACATCCACGTGGGCATCGAATGGCTGGCGTCCGTCTCCTTCGGCCACATCGACCGGGTGGGCAAGCGGGTGATCGTCCTGGGCGGGGGCAACACCGCCATGGATTGCTGCCGTTCCGCCCGGCGCATGGGCGGCGAGGACGTCAAGGTAATCGTGCGTTCCGGGTTCGAGGAGATGAAGGCGAGCCCCTGGGAGAAGGAGGACGCGGTTCACGAGGGGATCCCGATCCTCAACTGCCTCGTGCCCAAGGCGTTCGTGCACTCGGAGGGCCGCCTCACCGGCATGACCTTCGAGAAGGTCCGGGCCGTCCGCGACGACCAGGGACGGCGCAGCCTGGTTCCGACGGGCGAGCCGGACCAGCATTTCGAATGCGACGAGGTGCTGGTTGCCGTCGGCCAGGAGAATGCCTTTCCGTGGATCGAGCGCGACATCGGGATCGAATTCGACGCTTGGGGAATGCCCGTCCTGGATCCGGCGACGCTGCAGTCCACCCGGCCGGAAGTCTTCTTCGGCGGGGACGCCGCCCTGGGCCCGAAGAACATCATCTGGGCGGTCGCCCATGGCCACGACGCGGCCATCTCGATCGACAAGTACTGCCAGGGCGAGGACGTCAAGGTCCGGCCGGCGCCCCTCACCAACCTCGTGTCCCAGAAGATGGGCATCCACGAGTGGATCTACGACAACCAGATCGTCACCGACGCGAGGAGCCGCGTTCCGCTCAAGGAACTCACCATCGCGCTGAAGGACATCCGCCAGGAGGTCGAGCTCGGCTTCGACCCGGAACTCGCCTGGAAGGAGGCGCAGCGCTGCCTCAATTGCGACGTGCAGACGGTGTTCGCACCGCGCCTTTGCATCGAGTGCGATGCCTGCGTGGATATCTGCCCGATGGACTGCATCACCTTCACCGCCGACGGGGAGGAGGCGGAGGTGCGGGTGCGCCTGAGCGCCCCGGCCCGCAATCCCTCGCAGGACCTATACGTGGGGGCCGGGCTCAAGACCGGCAGGATCATGGCGAAGGACGAGGACGTGTGCCTGCATTGCGGCCTGTGCGCAGAGCGCTGCCCGACCGGCGCCTGGGACATGCAGAAGTTCCTGCTCGAGATGACGCATGCCGGGCCGGGCTGCCGGCAGGGCGGCGGCGCGCGCCGGCTGGCCGCATAGGCCGGGGCGGGAGAGGGCCCCCTTACAGGGGTAACAAGGGTGACGGGCGTTCTGTGAACTGCCACATACGCGCCGGGCATTCCCCCGGACACAATGACCTGCGCCATTTTCCGCAGCATCCCAGGCCTTCCCGGCCACAACCATGAAGGGGGTACGCATGAATCGAATCGCTTCGATCTTCCTCGCCGGTCTTTTCGCCTTCCTTGGCGCGATGCCTGCCACCGCCCAGGAAAAGAAGGGCACAGCCGCCGAGGCCACCGCGATGGTGGACAAGGCAATCGCCTACATCAAGAAGAACGGCCGCGACAAGGCGTTCGCGGAATTCAACAACCGCAAGGGCCAGTTCACGGACCGCGACCTCTACGTGGTCGTCTACGACTTGAAAGGCAAGGTCCTCTCCCACGGCGCCAACGCCAAGATGATTGGCCGGGACGTGATCGACCTGCGCGACAACGACGGGAAGTACTTCGTGAGGGAACGCGTCGAGATGATGTCCAAGAGCCCCAACGCCAAGGGCTGGCAGGACTACAAGTTCATGAACCCGGTCACCAACCAGATCGAACCCAAGTCGATGTTCCTGCAGCGCTACGAGGACATCATGGTCGGTTGCGGCATCTACAAGTAGGCGAACCCCATCCGTCGGGGGGTGGCCGGAAGGCCGTCCTCCGGGAGACTTCGACATGATCCTTCGAAACCTGAAAATCGGCACCCGCCTGGCAGTCGGCTTCGGCATGTTCGTCGTCATGATGGTGGTCGGCGCGATCGGCGGCACCGTTCTCATGACGAAAGGCCGGGAGGACCTCACGGGCGTGCTTCAGGCGGCGGCGGCCAAGGAGAACCTGGCCGCCGAGATGAAGGCGCTTGCCCTCGAGCAGTCCGCGGTCATGCGCAATATCGGCCTGCATTCCGACATCAAGGCGATGCAGGGCGAAGAGGACCGTGCCCGGGCGCTCGGCAAGTCCTATGACGAGGCTCGCGAGAGGATGGGGAAACTGCCGTTGCTCGCGTCGGAGCGGGCGATCATCGAGACACTCGCGAAGCTCGACAAGGAAGTCGACAAGCCCTTCCTCCAGGCGCTCGGCCTGTCGACCAGCTTTCGCAACGAGGAGGCGGCCAAGGTGCTGATGACCGACCTCGACCCGATCGTCCAGAAGACGCTTTCCGAGTTGAACCGCCTGATCGAGATCCAGCGCAAGGCGAACCTGGAAGCCATCGACGCTGCGGCCGCCGCCGGAAACCGGCTTGCCTTGCTCGTCTATGTCGTCTCCGCGTTCGTGGTGATGGTGGCGGCCTACATCGGTTTGGTCATCGCGCGAAGCATCACGGGCCCGTTGCGAGAAGCGGTGGAAGTGGCCCGCCGCGTCGCCTCCGGTGACCTGACGTCGCACATCGAGCCGAACGGCCGGGACGAGCCGGCGGCATTGCTCGTCGCCCTGCGCGACATGAACGAGGGACTCGGCCGGATGGTGAACCAGATTCGCACCGGGTCGGAAGCGATCGCCGCCGGCGCCGGGCAGGTGGCCGCGGGCAACCAGCAGCTTTCGAGCCGGACCGAGCAGCATGCCAGCTCGCTCGAGGAGACCGCCTCCACGCTGGAGGAATTCACCACCACCGTGCGGCAGAATGCCGAGCACGCGAAGCAGGCGAGCCTGCTGGCGGGCGGCGCCTCCACGACCGCGGAGAAGGGCGGGCAGGTGGTGAGCAAGGTGGTCACCACGATGCAGGAGGTCACCGAATCCTCCAAGCGCATCTCCGACATCATCGGCGTGATCGACGGGATTGCCTTCCAGACCAACATCCTGGCGCTCAATGCGGCGGTCGAGGCCGCGCGCGCGGGCGAGCAGGGCCGGGGCTTCGCCGTGGTTGCCTCCGAGGTGCGCAGCCTGGCACAGCGCTCGGCCGCCTCCGCCAAGGAGATCCGCGGGCTCATCGAGAACTCGGTGGGCCGGGTCGAGGCCGGGGCCAGGCTGGTCGAGCAGGCGGGCAAGACGATGGACGAGCTGGTCTCTTCCGTCCGGAAGGTCGCGGAGATCATGACCGAGATCGCCTCGGCGAGCCACGAGCAGAGTTCCGGGATCGACCAGATCAACAAGGCGATCACGCAGATGGACACCGTGGTGCAGATGAACGCCTCCCTTGTCGAGGAGGCCACCGCCGCGGCCACCAGCATGGCGAACCAGGCCGCCGGCCTGGCGAGGGTGGTGTCGGTGTTCCGCGTGGACGAGGCGAGTGTCGCCGAGCCGAAGCTGGCCTCGGTCGGCGGGGTGCCGAGGCGTGCGCGGCATGCCACGGGAGGAGAGGGGCGTACTGCGATCGCCCCGCGGCGCGAGCCCTCGATGCCGGCCCGGGACGAAGAAGAGGAGTGGAAGGAGTTTTGACCTGCGGCCCCACCAGCCGCGCGAGCGCACCGCAACGGAAAAGTACAATAACAGGAATGTACGCAATGCCAATGATCGCCATGACGCGCGAGATGGGCTCCCTCGGCAAGGACGTCGCCGAAGGGATCGCTGCCCGGTCCCACAAGAAGGTGGTCTATCACGAGATCATCGAGCCGATCGCCAACAAGATGCGCCTGCGCAAGAGCCACGTGGAGCGCTTCCTGGACGGCAAGGCGGGCATCTGGGAGCGGCTCACCACCGACAAGACGAGCCTGTCCATATTCACGGCCGACGAGACCTTCCGCTTCCTTCGCGACGGCTCTACGGGCGTGATCCGCGGCTGGGGCGCGGTCCACCTGCTCAAGGAGGTCCCGCACGTTATCCGGGTGCGCGTGTGCGCGCCGCTCGAGATCCGCATCGATCGCATGATGGAGCGCCTGGGCACGGACGACCGCGAGACGGTCGCGAACGAGATCAACCTGTCCGAGGAAGCGCATACGGCGATCACGAAGCGTCATTTCGCGGTGAACTGGCGCGATCCCGAGAACTACGACATCGTCCTGAGCACGGAGCGGCTGAGCGTCGAGGAGTGCGTCGACGAGATCGAGAACATGATGGCCAGGAAGCGCTTCCAGGAGACGCAGGACTCCGTGCGCAAGGTGGAGGGGCTGTCCCTCGCCTGGAGCGTGAGGTCGGCGCTCCGGCGCGACTCCCGCACCGCCGGCGTGAGCATCTCCATCACTTGCGACGAAGGGGCGGTGCAACTGCTGGGCGTGGTGGAGACGCAGGCCGAGGCGGCCGCGGCTGCGCAGGTCGCGGCCGGGGTCGAGGGCGTGGCGCGCGTGGACAACCAGTTGAAGGCGACCTCCGATTCACGGTCGCGGTATCGGCGCGAGGGGTGAGTGGGGGCGCGAATCGTCATCAGCCTTGAGGGGGCCATCGTTTACGAGTTCGCGCTTTCGAAGCCCGTGACTGTCGTCGGGCGTCATCGGGACTGTGACATGGTGATCAAGCATCCCGCCGTGTCCGGCCGCCACATGCTGCTGCGCCTCGTGGGCACCAGCGTCTACGCCGAGGATCTCGGGAGCACCAACGGCCTCGTCGTCAACGGGATCCTCACGGAGAACCACGTGCTCCATCACCTCGACGCGATCGAGATCGGGCTTCACAAGCTGCATTTCTTCGATGACGCCCTGCTCTCGGGGAAGATCGGGAGCCTCGAGTGCACGGTGCTGACCGACTACGAGCGGACCGTCATGTCCGCCCACGTCGCGGCGGAGAGGCTTGCGGCCCCGGCCACGCCGACCGCGAAGCAGGGATGGGACGATCTGGCGCATGCGATGGTGATGGAGCGTGATCCTTCGCTTCGCGCGCCGAAATCCCGGCCCGCCGGCGTCGATGCGGCGCCCACGGCCTGCGAGCTGACGTTGCGCGTGGTAAAAGGTCCGCACGAGGGAGAGACGCTGCAGCTCGAGCGGGCGCACACGATGATCGGCCATGCCGGCGGCGACACCGCGCTGGTGGTGCGCCGCGGGCAGTCCCTGTTCATCGCGCGGCTGTCGGGACAGCAGCTGCCGCGGCTCAACGGCCGGGACCTCGGCCCGGGCACGCATCCGCTCGCCCCCGACGACGTGATCGAAGTCGGGGGGGCGAGGTTCCAGGTGATTCAGGCAGCACGCAATCCGGCCGTAGCGCCGCAGGGGTGACCGATGACTCAGGCAACGAGGGAAGCAAGGGACGCGGAACAGGCAGCCGACCTGCTCGTGACGGTGGCGGAGACGCTCAACGAGCGCCTGGCGGTCACCGCCGATGAGCTCGCGCGCAGCCAGACGATGCTTCGGGAAGCCTCGGAGGAACTGATGACCGCGTTCCGCGGGGCCGCCGACCGGATCGTCGCCGCGCAGCGCGCGGATGCCGGGGAGCATGAAGGCCGCGCGACGGAGTACGGGGTGGTCCTGGAACACCTGTACCGCGCCGTGCACCACCTGCAGTCGCACGACCTCGTCAACCAGCTGATCGACGCCCAGAAGCTGCGGGTGGACAAGATGCGCGCGAAGCTCGGCGAGGCGGTCAACCTCTCGCACCCGCCGTTGAACCACCCTGCACAGGCCGAGGAGTGGATCGAGCGCTCCCGTGCGATGCTCGACTGCATCGTGGCGGGCATCGCCCAGATCGACCAGGATGCCTCAACACACCGCCGCGAACCGCCGAGTGCCGGCAGCGTCGATCTCTTCTGAACAGGATCCCCGATGAAGACAATTCTCGCCGTCGACGACTCCGCCACCATGCGCGAGATGGTCGCGTTCGTCCTTGAGTCCGCCGGATACCGCGTGATCGAGGCGGAAGACGGGGCGCGTGGGCTGGAGCGGGCCGGCACGACGTCGTTCGATCTCGTGATCACGGACCAGAATATGCCCAACATGGACGGCCTCACCCTGGTTCGCTCGCTGCGCGAGCTGCGCGAATACAAGAGCGTCCCGATCCTCCTGCTCACCACGGAATCCTCCGATTCGATGAAGGCACAGGGACGGGCGGCTGGCGCGACCGGGTGGCTCGTGAAGCCCTTCGACCCGGCAACGCTTCTCGAAGTCGTTCGCAAGGTTCTTCGATAAGGGGCGCACGAGATGGCAATCGATCTCAGCCGTTTCATCGCGACGTTCTTCGACGAGGCCAGGGAGCATCTGGAGGTGATCGAGGAGCGGGCGATGGCCCTGGGCTCGGGCCAGCAGGACCCGGAACTGCTCAACTCGATATTTCGCGCCGCCCACTCGATCAAGGGCGGAAGCGGGACGTTCGGGTTCACGCAGCTCGCGGACGCGACGCACGAGATGGAGACGCTTTTCGACGGCCTGCGCAAGGGTCTGGGCAGCGCCGACGAAACCACCGTTCGACTGCTGCTGGACGCCTGCGACGTATTCAAGGCCCACCTCGCGCGCCTGAAGGCGCGTGACCGCGGTGCCGATGCGGCCATGGACGACATGCGTCAACGGCTCGGGAACTATCGAAGCGGCGCGCAGGCGAATAAGGCGCCCGAAACGCCTCCGGCGTCGGACCCGGCCCCGACGGAGGAGTCCTTCTTCGGAACCGTGGAGGAATCGAAGGACGAACCCAGGCCGCAGGGCACGGCCTACGGCCTGTTCGAGGAAGCGCCGGCCGCCAAGCCGGCGGAGGCGGAAAAGTACGGACTGTTCGAGTCCGCGGTGACAGGCTCGGAGAAGAACCGGCGCATGGGCGACCAGTCCTCGATACGCGTAAGCGTGGAGAAGATCGACCGCATCGTGAACCTGGTCGGCGAGCTCGTGATCGCGCAGGCCATGATGCAGCAGGCGGTGGGCTCCGAGGCCGGACGCGAGGACGAGTACCTCAACCATACCCTCGCCACGCTCGACCGCAACACGCGCGACCTGCAGCAGACGGTGATGTCGATCCGCATGATGCCCATGGAGTTCGTCTTCAGCCGCTTCCCGCGGCTCGTCTACGACGTTTCCGCACGGCTCGGGAAAAAGGTGGAATTGCACACCCAGGGGCACGAGACGGAGCTTGACAAGGAGCTGATCGAACTCCTCGTCGACCCGCTCACCCACGTGGTGCGAAACGCCATCGACCACGGCATCGAGCCGCCCGAGGAGCGGCGCCAGGCGGGCAAGCCCGAGACGGGGACCGTCGGGATGCGCGCCACGCACCGCGGCGGCAGCGTCATCATCGAGGTCTCGGACGACGGCCGCGGGCTCGACCGCGAGCGAATCATCGCCAAGGCGCGCGAGCTGGCAATGCCGGTCGACGACGCCATGAGCGACCAGCAGATCTGGGCCCTGGTCTTCGAGGCCGGGTTCTCGACCGCGCGGGAGGTGACCAGCGTCTCCGGCCGCGGCGTGGGGATGGATGTGGTCCGGCGAAACATCACGGCGCTCGGCGGAAGCGTGTCCGTCTCCTCGATACGCGGCGAAGGGACGACGCTCACCATCCAGTTGCCGCTCACGCTGGCGGTGCTCGAGGGCATGATCGTGAGCGTCGGCAACGAGCAGTACATCGTGCCGCTCGAGTTCGTCTCGGAAGCGTTCAAGCCCGGGCCGGGCGACATTCAGAGCATCGTGAACCAGCCTTCGTTGGTGGCGGTGCGCGGGGAGCACCTGCCGATCGTGAGGCTCGAGGAGGTGGTGGAGCTGCCCGCGAGCGAGGATGCCAGGCCGGAGCCCATCTGCCTGGTCGTCGAAGTCGACGACCGGCGCACCGCGCTGCTGGTCGACAGCCTGATCGGGCAGCAGCAGCTTGTGGTGAAGTCGCTGGAGACGAACCTGCACGGGGTCTCCGGCGTGACCGGGGCGACGATACTCGGCGACGGGCGGGTCGCCCTGATCCTGGACGTGAGCACGATCACGCGCACGCTGGCCACGCGCGCCGTGCCCCGGAGGGCGGCGTGAGCGCAGCCGCCGAGCCGCGTCGGGGAGGCGCCGGTCCCGCGGGACGCGAGTTCCCGTTCACCGTCGAGCACTTTCGCCAGATCAGCGACCGTATCTGCGAGTTCTCCGGGATACGCCTGCCCGAGACCAAGCGCGAGATGGTCTATGCGCGGCTTGCGCGCCGCCTGCGCACGCTGGGAATCGGGTCGTTCGACGACTACGTGCGCTTCCTCGAGCTGGAGCCTGCGGAGTGGGAGCACTGCACGAACGCCCTGACCACCAACGTGACCGCGTTCTATCGCGAGGAACATCATTTCACGATCCTGGCGGAGCACGCCCGCGCCACGGCGCGGGCAGGCGAGCGCTTCCGCGTCTGGAGTGCGGGCTGTTCCACCGGCGAGGAGCCGTACACGATCGCCATGTGCCTCACCGACACTTTCGGCGCGGCCGACTTTCACGTGCTCGCCTCCGATCTCGACACCCAGGTCCTCGCTTCTGCGCGCGAGGGCGTCTACCCGCTGCAGGCGGTCCTGCGCCTTCCGGAGCCGAGGCAGAAGCGATTCTTCCTCAAGGGCACGGGCCGCCACGAGGGAAAGGCGCGAGTGCGGCGCGAGATCGCCTCGCACGTCGACTTCCTTCGCGTGAACCTCATGGATGCGCAATGGCCGGTCCAGGGCGGGCTCGATGCCATCTTCTGCAGGAACGTGATGATCTACTTCGACAAGCCGACGCAGCGGCGCCTGATCGAGCGCTTCGCCGCTCTCCTCAAGCCGTCGGGCCTGTTCTTCGCCGGTCACGCGGAAAGCCTGCTCGATCAGGGGCGGGTTTTCCGTCTCCGGGGGCAGACCGTCTACCAGCGCGCCGACGCGCCCGGGGCCGCGTGATGCGCGACGACGACCCGCCCCGCGAAGAGCGCTCGAACCGCTATTTCGATCCGCACTTCAAGATCGACACGGCGAAGATCCTGCCCGGCGAGTACTACGCCACGGACCGGGACATGGCGCTCGTCACCGTGCTGGGCTCCTGCGTGTCGGCCTGCCTGCGCGACCGGGAGGCCGGCATCGGCGGGATGAACCATTTCATGCTCCCGGACGAAGGCAAGCTCGCCGGCTCCCACGGCAACATCAGCGCCGGTGGCCGGTACGGCGTGCATGCGATGGAACTGCTGATCAACCAGATACTCAAGCTGGGCGGCCGGCGCGACCGGCTCGAGGCGAAGGTGTTCGGGGGCGGCAACGTGCTGCAGGGCTTCATGCTCTCGAACGTGGGACAGCAGAACGCGGAGTTCATCGTCGAGTACCTTAACCTCGAGCGCATTCCCATCGTCGCCCGCGACCTGCTGGAGGATTGCCCGCGCAAGATCTACTATTTCCCCCGTAGCGGGAAGGTGATGGTCAAGCGGCTGCGCAAGGTGAACAACGACACGATCGTACTGCGCGAGCGCGACTACGGCGCCCGCCTCTTCCATGCGCCCCTCGAGGGCGGAGCGGAGCTGTTCAAATGAGCCGGATCCGGGTCCTCATCGTCGACGATTCGCGGATGATCCGCGACGTGCTTACCGACATCCTTCGCGAGCAGCCCGACATCGAAGTCGTGGGCGCCGCGGCCGACGCCTACGAGGCCCGTGACATGATCCGCGACCTCAAGCCCGACGTGATCACGCTGGACGTCGAGATGCCCAAGATGAACGGGCTGGAATTCCTCGACCGCCTGATGCGCGCCCGGCCGACGCCGGTCGTGATGATCTCGTCGTTCACGGAACGGGGCTCCGAGATCACGTTCCGGGCCCTCGAGCTGGGCGCCGTGGAGTTCGTGACCAAGCCGAAGCTGAATGAAATGCCGCCCGACGACTACGGGCGGATGATCGCCGAGAAGATCCGCGCGGCCAAGAGCGCGCGGCTCAAGGTGCCCAGGCGCGCGGAGGCGCCCGGCGAAAAGCCCGCCCCCGCGCCCGCGGCAGTGGTCAAGCGTCCCGTGCCTAAGGGCGTCAAGACCTCGGAACGGCTCATCGCGGTGGGCGCATCGACAGGGGGCACGGAGGCGATCCGCGATTTCCTGATCGGCATGCCGGTCGACTGCCCGGGCATCGCGATCGTCCAGCACATGCCGGAGAACTTCACCCGCATGTTCGCCGAGCGGCTCAACGGGCTCTGCGAGATCACGGTGAAGGAGGCCGAGCACAACGATCCCATCCTCCCGGGCCATGCCTATATCGCCCCCGGCGGGCGTCACCTCTGGGTGAAGCGCGAGGGCACGCAGCTCCTGGCCAAGCTCTCCACCGAACCGCCGATGAACCTGCACCGCCCCTCGGTGGACTTTCTCTTCCTGTCGGCCGCGAAATTCCTCGGGCCTGACGTGGTCGGCGTGATCATGACCGGGATGGGCCGGGACGGCGCCGAGGGCATGCTCGAGATGAAGAAGGCGGGTGCCTGGAACATCGCCCAGGACGAGGCGACCTCCGTCATCTTCGGCATGCCGCGCGAGGCGATCGAGCTCGATGCGGTGCATGAGGTGGCGCCGCTCTACCGCCTGCGCGAGCGCGCTCTCGCGCGCAGCGCCCCCGGCGCCAGGCGGGAGGCCGCGCGATGAGCATCGGAACGGCGCAGCAGGCGATGGGCATCGGCGCAGCGGCCGAGGCCGCGGGCGAGCTGGAGCGAAGGGAATTCCTCACCTGCCGGCTCGGGGAGGAGGCCTACGGCATCGATATCCTCCAGGTACAGGAGATCCGCGAGATCGACCACGTCACCCGGGTGC
The DNA here is from genome assembly GCA_016720855.1 of Betaproteobacteria bacterium. Taxonomy (NCBI): domain Bacteria; kingdom Pseudomonadati; phylum Pseudomonadota; class Betaproteobacteria; species Betaproteobacteria bacterium. Next base: position 461,257 of record JADKJU010000001.1, read on the forward strand.
CGCACGTTGCTGCGTTCGTGCGCGGGGTGATCAATCTGCGCGGGGCGATCGTGCCGGTCGTGGACCTGGGCCTCATGTTCGGCTTCGCGCAGCCCATTGCGCTCAAGGGCGCGAGCGTCATCGTGCTCAACGCGGAGCGCCGGCTCGTGGGACTGGCGGTGTCGGGCGTGTCGGACGTGATCGCACTGGCAACCGAGGAGATCCTTCCCGCGCCGGATCTGGGCGACCGCGCCATCGGTGCGGCGATCGAGGGCATCGGCCGGCGCGACGGGGCGAGCGTGATGCTCCTCGACGTGGGTCACGTGCTCAGGCGCGTTCGCGCGGTGAAGCCGTGAGCATCAAGACCGGCATGCCGCCGGGACAGGGCGCTGATGCCGTCCGCGACGTGCCCAGCCGCATCGGCCCCTATGAAATCCTCGGCGTGCTGGGTCGCGGCCAGTCGGCGACGATCTATCTCGGCCGCGAGCTGTTTCCGGCCCGGGAAGTCGCCATCAAGGTCTACGACCCGCAGCGGCTCAACTCCGAGGACCGGCAGATCTTCCGCTCGCTGTTCCTGAAGGAGACGCTTCTCGCCAAGCGGCTGACCCACCCGGCCATCACGCAAGTCTACGACGCGGCCTTCGACGACGATCGCGCCTACATCGTCATGGAATACGCGCAGGAGGGCAGCCTCGAGCGGTTCACCACTGCCGAAGGCTTGCTCGAAGCCCCCAAGGTCGCGCAACTGCTGGAGAGCTGCTGCGACGCGCTGTCCTACGCCAATGCCCAGGGCGTGATTCACCGCGACCTGAAACCCGCCAACATCCTGATGGCGGCCGACGGGGAGGCGAAAGTGGCGGACTTCGGCGTGGCCTTCTCCAACCTTGCCTTCGACTCGACCCGGACGATGGTCGTGGGGTCCCCGGCTTACATGGCTCCCGAGCAGATCGGCGGCCAACCCTCCACCGCCCGGACCGACATGTATTCCCTGGGGATCGTCCTCTACAAGCTTCTGACCGGGACGCTGCCCTTCACGGCGGAATCGCCCGCCGCCCTCGCGGCCTGCATCATGATGGGAAACCTGCCGCCGCCGGGCAAGGTCCGGCCGGGGTTGCCGCCGATGCTCGACCTGATCTTCGCGCGGGCGACGGAGCGTGACCCGGCGATGCGCTATCCGACCTGGGAGGATTTCGCCGCCGACCTGCGCACGGTCGCCCAGCCCGGGGGCGAGATGACGGAGGCCGAACGCCTGGTCCGCCTGCGCAAACTTTCGTTCTTTCGCCAGTTCACTGCCGAATCGGTCGCGGAAGCGTCTTCGATGGGCCGCTGGTTCACGCTTCGTGCCGGGTCGCAGCTCGTCGGCGAGGGCGATCCGGGGTACTCCCTGTTCGTCCTGGCGCGCGGGCAGATGCGCGTCACAAAGGCAGGAACGCTGCTCGGCATCCGCGGTGCCGGCGAGTGCCTGGCGGAGACCGGCTTCCTGCGCGGCTCCGGGGCGCATCGCTTCAGCACGCTCACGGCCGTCACCGACTGCGCGCTCATCGAGTTCGACCCTGACGTGCTGTGGCTTGCCAGCGCCGAGACGATGCAGCAGTTCCACAAGGCGTTCCTGGCGACGATGGCCGAACGGCTCGTGCACGCCGAAACCGCCCTCGCGGAACTCCTCGGTGGCAAGAACGTGACGCTCTACTGATGCGGGCCAACGGATGAGAGTCGCCAGTCTCCAGTTTAAGCCGCTCGCGTCCGCTGGCGCGACGCCCGCGAGCGAGATGCCGATGGCCGCCCTTGCCGCGCCTGGCCGAGCGCGGGCGGTCGCGCTGGCCGATCCCCATGAGTGGAAGGAGTTCTAGGCAATGCGACCACGCCAGGCAATACGTGAGGCAACCCGGGAAGTGCTCGTCTTCCGGCTGGGCGGCGAGGAATACGGAGTCGATATCCTGAAAGTGCAGGAGATCCGCGGCTACGACAAGGTGACCGCGCTGCCCTCGGCCCCCGATTTCCTCAAGGGCGTGGTGAACCTGCGCGGCACGATCGTGCCGGTGCTGGACCTGCGCGTTAAGTTCGGCCTGCCGGAGCCCACCTACGACGCCTTCACGGTGGTGATCGTGCTACGGATCGTTTCCCGGGTCATCGGGATCGTGGTCGATGGCGTCTCCGACGTCGTGCAGCTCACCGCCAACGAGATCAAGAGCGCCCCGCGCCTCGGGTCCCTCGTGGATGCCACCTACCTGGCCGGCCTCGCCACGCAAAGCGATCGCATGATCCTGCTGCTGGACATCGAGAGTTTCCTGTCCGCGCGGGAACTCGACCTGCTCGGGGGGGTGACGGCCTCCGCCGACAACGCTGCATGAAGCGATATCTGCGGTTCGTCGCCCGCCATCCATACCTGCTGGTGGCGCTGATCGTGGTGTTTTTCCTGCCCTGGGTGTGGATGGCGTTCCTCGTGCCGGCCTGGGCACTCCTGACTTCGCTCGCACTGGTGCCTCTGGCGGCTTTCGCGGGGCTGGCGCTCGTCGTGCGGGACATGACCGCCGAGGAGGAGGAGGAGCCCCCCGACGCCGGGAGCGAACCGTTCATCAAGTGGCGCAAGCGCACGCGGCTTTTCCAGCAAGTGGTGATCGGCCTGGACACCATGCTGGAGCGCTGGGATGCGGCTGCGGAAATCAACCGCAGGAAGCTCGAGATGGTGACCGAGTCCGTCGAGGACGTCATCCGGCTCACGGAAAGCGCCGTCACCGAGATCAGCAAGAGTTTCCGTGTCGTGGTCGCCAGGGCGAACGAGCAGACGGAGGCGGTGATGTCGCTGCTGAAGGGCGAGGGGGAGAGCGGGGCGAGCGGCATCCTGTCGCTTCCGGAGTTCATCAAGGCCTACGACTCGCAGCTGCTGAACGTCACGTCGCACATGACGAGCTTTTCGCAGGCCGCCGACGAGATGGCGAGCCACCAGAAGCGCATCACCGAGCACGCCCGGGTGATGGAGGAGACGATCGACGGCCTGCGCAACATGGCCGCGCAGATCTCCCGCATCGCGCTGGACGGCTCCGTCGCCATGACATCGCAGACGTTCACGTCCCAGGACTTCGTCGAGATCACGGACCGCATCCGCGGGATCAGCGCCGAGGCGCACGACCTCACCCGGAAGACTCGTCAGGGCCTGGACGCGATCGGTGACGAGGTCAGGCAGGGCAACCGCCGCACGACGCAGGTGGCCGAGGCCGCGCGCCGCGCGGTGGGGGTTGCGCGGGCGGAGATCTCCTCGCTCAATGCCGCGACGACCGAGCAGACCCGCAAGATCGAATCGACGCTGCAGCGCATCAACGCGCTCTCCGTCGAGATCCAGAGGGACATCAACCAGATCATCGTGGCGATGCAGTTCCAGGACATCACGCGGCAGAAGCTGGAGCGCCTGCACAAGCCCGCGCTGGGCGCGGCGGCCGATTCCCTGTCGCTTCTGTCGCACGAAACCCGGGCACTCCTGCAGCGTGACCTCTACCGCGCCGTCCGCGCCTACTCGGAAAGCGCCCTCAAGCCGCAGTTCGAGGACAGCAAGGGCGAGCAGGCGCGCCGACTCGACGAGGCGGACCAGCCGGCCGAAGCCGACGGGACCCGGCCGCCGGACAAGAGGGTCGAAATCTTCTGAAGTTCCGGGGGCCCGCCCCGCAGGCGCGGCTCAAGGTAAACTTGCGCCTTTCCGTCCCCCTGGCCGCCATGGCGCGGCATGCCGATGAAGCTGGAAGCCGTCAACGATTTCGTCATCAAGTTCGCGAACGTGAACGGGTCGGGCTCCGCCTCGGCCAACACGCTCTTCGCGAAGGCCATCATGCGCATGGGCGTGCCGGTCAGCCCGCGCAACATCTTTCCGTCCAACATCCAGGGGCTCCCGACCTGGTACGAGGTGCGCGTGTCGGAGGCCGGGTGGCTGGGCCGGCGCGGCGGGGCGGACCTCATGGTCGCCATGAATCCGCAGACCTGGGAAAAGGACGTGGTCGAGATCGAGCCGGGCGGCTATCTTTTCTACGACTCCACCAAGCCCCTGCACACCGACAAGTTCCGAAGCGACGTGACCGTGCTCGCGATGCCGCTCACGGAGATCTGCAACGCCACCTATTCCGACCCGCGCCAGCGCCAGCTCTTCAAGAACATCATCTACGTGGGGGCCCTCGCCGCGCTCCTCGACATGGACATCGCGGAGGTCGAGAAGCTGGTCGCCGAGCAGTACAAGGGCAAGGAAAAGCTCCTGGAGCCCAACCTGAAGGCGCTGCACCTGGGGCGCGACTACGCGCTCGCCCACCTGCCGTGCCCGCTCGGCATCACCGTCAAGCGCTCCGACAAGGTGGGTGACAAGGTGTTCCTCGAGGGCAACAGCGCGACGGCCCTAGGCGCCGTGTACGGGGGAGCGACGGTCTGCGCCTGGTACCCGATCACACCGTCCTCCTCCGTGGCGGAAGCCTTCGCCCGTCACTGCCGCAAGTTCCGCACGGACGCCGCCACCGGCAAGAACAACTTCGCGATCGTGCAGGCGGAGGACGAGCTTGCCTCCATCGGCATGGTGATCGGCGCGGCGTGGAACGGTGCGCGGGCGTTTACCTGCACCTCCGGCCCGGGCGTTTCGCTCATGACGGAATTCATCGGGCTCGCGTATTTCGCCGAGATTCCGTCGGTGATCGTGAACGTCCAGCGCGCGGGCCCGTCAACCGGCATGCCGACCCGCACCCAGCAGGCGGACATCCTTTCCTGCGCCTACGCCTCGCACGGCGACACCAGGCATGTGCTGCTGTTTCCCGCGGACCCGAAGGAGGCGTTCGAGATGACCGCCGACGCGCTCGACCTCGCCGACCGGCTGCAGACCCCGGTCTTCGTGATGACCGACCTCGACATCGGCATGAACGAGCGCCTCTGCGATCCCCTCGAATGGGACGATTCGCGCACCTACGACCGCGGCAAGGTACTGACCCACGACGACCTCGAGTCCGGCAAGCGTTTCGGCCGCTACCTCGACGTGGACGACGACGGAATCACCTACCGCACCTACCCCGGCACCCACCCGAAGCGGGGGTCGTTCTTCACGCGCGGCACGAGTCGCGACCGCTACGCGCGTTACACGGAGGAGGGCAGCGCCTACGTGGACAACATGCAGCGGCTGCTGCGCAAGTTCGAGACCGCCAAGCAGTACGTTCCAGCGCCCGTGCTGCACGAATCGCCCACGCCGGCGCGCCATGGCGTCATCTACTACGGCTCCACGGCCTGCGCCATGGAAGAGGCGCTGGCGGACCTCGAGCTCGAGGGAGTGCCGCTCGATGCGCTGCGGGTGCGTGCCTTCCCGTTCCAGGACTCGGTGATCGATTTTGCGAAGGCCTACGACCACGTCTTTGTCGTGGAGCAGAACCGCGACGGGCAGCTTCGTACCCTCCTGATCAACGAGGGCGTCCTGGATCCCGCGCAGATTTCCTCCATCGCGCATTACGACGGGACGCCGATCACGGCCCGGTTCATCCGGAGCGAGATCGAGGAACGTCTTGCGGCATTCAACGTAAGGCCGCTGCGCCGCAGCGCAGCCGCAGGAGAGCGCTGACATGACCTATCTGGCCAAACCCAAGCTGCACCACCCGGACCTCCCTGCAAACTCGCTGGGATTCACGCGCCGCGACTACGAGGGCACGATCTCCACGCTCTGCGCCGGTTGCGGGCACGATTCCATCAGCGCCGCCATCGTCCAGGCTTGCTGGGAGCTCGCCATCGAGCCGCACCGCGTGGCCAAGCTCTCCGGCATCGGGTGCTCGTCGAAGACGCCGACCTACTTTCTCGACAAGTCGCACGGCTTCAATTCGGTGCACGGGCGCATGCCCTCGGTGCTCACGGGAGCCAACCTGGCGAACCGCCACCTCATCTACCTGGGAGTCTCGGGCGACGGTGACTCCGCTTCTATCGGCCTGGGCCAGTTCGCGCACAGCATGCGCCGCGGCGTGAACATGACCTACATCGTCGAGAACAACGGCGTGTACGGGTTGACCAAGGGGCAGTTCTCGGCCACCGCGGACCGCGGGTCCAAGTCCAAGCGCGGCGCCGTGAACAGCGAGGAGGGCATCGACCTCGTGTGCCTCGCGCTCCAGCTGGGCGCCACCTACGTGGCGAGAAGTTTTTCCGGCGACAAGGCGCAGCTGGTGCCCCTCATCAAGGGCGCGCTCTCCCATCATGGCGCGGCGTTCATCGACGTGATCTCCCCCTGCGTGGCCTTCAACAACCACGAGGGATCGACCCGCAGCTACGATTACGTGCGCCACCACAATGAAGCGGTGAATGCCCTCGACGTGATCACCGTGCACAGGGAGATCACCACGGCGTATGAGCCCGGCACGCTTCAGGAAGTGCGCCAGCATGACGGTTCGGTGATTCGGCTTCGCAAGCTGGACGGGGACTACGATTCCAGCAGCCGGATCTCTGCGATGAGCCACGTCCAGACTCGCTACGCCAAGGGCGAGATCGTGACCGGGCTACTCTATATCGAGCCTGATGCGGAAGACCTTCATGCGAGTCTCGGCACGGTCGATCGTCCGCTCAACGAACTCGGCGAGCCCGAGCTCTGCCCCGGCTCCGCCGCGCTCGCGAAGTTCAATGCATCGCTTCGCTAGATTCGCGTTCGCGGCCTTCGCCTGCCTCGCAGCGCTTTCCACCGGCGCCGGCGCACCTGACGTGCCGCCCGCAGCGGCGATTGCGGACGCGCCTGCTGCGACGCAAGCGCCACCGGCCCCGGCAACGCCTGCCGGGGCGGCATCACCCGCGGGGGGCAGGGTCGCGACGCTCAAGGTCTTCAACCGGACCATCACCGAATTTCGCAGCTCGTTCCTGGGCTTCCTTCCCGAGGAGCGTACGCGACGCGGGGCCGACGCCTTGCGCGACATTCTCGCTGAAAGCGGACCGGGCGAAATCGCGGTCAAGACGATCCCCCAGGGTCGGGCGATCACCGTGGACGGCAAGCTCGCGTTCATCCTGCAGCCCGCGGATGTGAACGACCTCGGCAGCGAGACGCTTGATTCGAAGGCAGACCACGCGGCGAAGGCGCTCAAGCGCGTGGTCGAGGAAACGCGCGAAGCACGCAACGTCGAGAGGCTGCTGGGCGCTTTCGTGAAAGTCGCGATCGGCACGGCCATCGCCCTGGCGATTCTCTGGGCGCTCAGGCGGGTACGAGGCTGGATCGCCCTGTCACTGGCCGGCCTCGCAAGCCGTCATGCCGGGCGGTTGCTCGTCGGCGGACAGGCCGTGGTCGGCCGCGAACAGGTGTTCACAGGCGCCCGGGCACTTACCGCGGGAATTTATTGGCTGCTGGTCGCGGCGATCGTCTACGAGTGGCTCGGCTTCGCGTTCATCCAGTTTCCCTGGACGCGGCCCTGGGGCGAGGGACTGCAGGATGCCACCCTCAATTTAGCCTCCTCGGCGGCGACGGACGTCGCTGGGGCGCTGCCGAACCTGGTCGTGGCGGCCGCGATCTTCATGATCGCGGCGGTCGCCACGCGCACCTCCAACCGCTTCTTCGCGCCGTTCGTGGCCGGCGAGAGCCAATCGGGTTGGCTCGACCGTGACACCGCGTTGCCCACGCGCAATCTCACCGCGGCAGCCCTGTGGATATTCGCGCTCTCGATGGCCTATCCGTACCTTCCCGGCGCGCAGAGCGACGCGTTCAAGGGCCTTTCGGTGCTGGTGGGGGTGATGATTTCGCTTGGATCCACGAGCATCATCGGGCAGGGAGCCAACGGGCTCATCCTCATGTACACCCGCACGATTCGCCCCGGCGAATACGTGCGCATCGGCGAACACGAGGGGACGGTGGTGGAACTGGGCGCGTTCACCACGCGCATCCGCACGGGACTGGGCGAGGAGCTCACGATCTCCAATTCTCTCATTGCCGGTGCGGTCACCAGGAACTACTCGCGGGCCGTGAAGGGCGTGGGCTTCGTGCTCGACACGACCGTCACCATCGGCTACGACGCGCCATGGCGGCAGGTGCAGGCGATGCTCGTCGAGGCGGCGAAACGCACCTCGGGCGTGCTGGACAATCCCGCCCCGGTCGTCTTCCAGACGGCGCTCGCGGATTTCTACGTCGAATACCGCCTGGTCACGCAAGCCGTCCCGACCGACCCGCGGCCCCGGGCCATGGTCCTGGCCGAGCTGCACGCGAACATCCAGGACGTGTTCAACGAGCACGGGGTGCAGATCATGTCGCCGCACTACCTGGGCGACCCGGCCGAGGCGAAGGTCGTGCCGCCGGCTCGATGGCACCTGGCGCCGGCGCCCCCGAAGGACCCGCCCCGTGGTTGACCTGCGTAGCGACACCGTCACGCGCCCGTCGGCCGCCATGCGGGACGCGATGGCGCGCGCCGAGGTGGGCGATGACGTCTTCGGCGACGATCCGACTGTCATCGCGCTCCAGGAGAAGGCCGCCGCGATGTTCGGCATGGAGGCGGGGCTCTTCTTTCCCTCCGGCACGCAGTCGAATCTCGCCGCCCTCATGGCCCACTGCGCGCGTGGCGAGGAGGTGATCGTCGGCCAGGACGCGCACACCTACCGCTACGAAGGCGGCGGCGCCGCGGTCCTCGGTTCCATCCAGCCGCAGCCGCTGCAGAACCTCCCTGACGGCACGCTCGACCTCGCGATGGTCGAGGCGGCCATCAAGCCGGACGATCCGCACTTCGCCATCACGCGCCTGCTCGCTCTCGAGAACACGATCGGCGGCAAGGTCATCGGCCGCGACTATCTCGCGAAGGCGGTGACGCTGGCCTGGAAGCGAGGGCTGGCCACGCATCTCGACGGCGCGCGCATCTTCAACGCCGCGGTGAAGCTCGGCATGCCCGTGAATCTCCTGTGCGCGGGCTTCGACACCATTTCGGTTTGCCTGTCGAAGGGGCTCGGTACACCGGCCGGCACGGTCCTCGTGGGTCACCAGGGGCTCATCGACCGGGCCAGGCGCATCCGCAAGATGCTGGGCGGGGGAATGCGGCAGGCGGGCATTCTCGCCGCTGCCGGGCTGTACGCCCTGGAGCGGAACGTTTCGAGGCTGGCGGAGGATCATGCCAACGCCGAGCGGCTGGCGCGCGGGCTGGCCGGCGCAGGCTGTGAAGTCGAGCCGGTGCAGACGAACATGGTCTTCGTGAAGGTCGCCAGGGAGCGCTGCGCAGCCCTTCAGGAGCACCTGAAGGCGAGCGGGATCGTCGCCATCGTGTCGCCGCGCACGCGACTGGTCACGCACCTCGACGTGGACGAAGCCGGCATCGATCGCGCGACTTCCGCGTTCGGGTCGTTTTTCCGCAGTTCCGCAGCGGCGGACTGACCCTCACCCCGGACTCCTGTCCTGAAGGAGAGGGGCGATGGGCCGGAACCGTGCCTTACCTCCGGCTCCGCTCCTGACAAGCGCAGAGAAGCCTGCCGCCGGAAAAGGGTTGGGGATAAGGGCGCGCCTAAAGCACTTCCGCCGCGTGGTCCGCCAGCCGCGAGCGTTCGCCGCGCGTGAGCGTGACATGCCCGCTGTGCCCCCACCCCTTGAAGCGGTCCACCACGTAAGTGAGGCCCGATGAGCCCTCCGTGAGGTAGGGCGTGTCGATCTGCGCCACGTTGCCCAGGCAAACGACCTTCGTGCCCGGCCCTGCGCGCGTGATGAGCGTCTTCATCTGCTTGGGCGTGAGGTTCTGCGCCTCGTCGATGATGAGGTACTTGTTGATGAAGGTCCGGCCGCGCATGAAGTTCAGGCTCTTCACCTTGATGCGGCTGCGGATGAGGTCCGCGGTGGCCGCGCGCCCCCAGTCACCGGCCTCGTCGTCGGTCTTCATCAAAACGTCGAGGTTGTCCTCGAGCGCCCCCATCCACGGGGTCATCTTCTCCTCTTCCGTGCCGGGGAGGAACCCGATGTCCTCGCCGACCGGGACCGTCACGCGAGTCATGATGATCTCGCTGTAGACCTTGTATTCCAGGGTCTGCATGAGGCCCGAGGCCAGCGTGAGGAGCGTCTTTCCGGTGCCGGCCTGTCCCAGCAGCGTCACGAAATCGACCTCCGGGTCCATGAGCAGGTTCAGGGCGAAGTTCTGCTCGCGGTTGCGCGACGTGATGCCCCAGACGTTGTTCTTGTGGTGCGAGTAGTCCTTCAGGGTCTGCAGCGTCGCGGTCTTGCCTTTCACGTCCTTCACGATCGCGTAGAAAGGGCGGTCGCCCTCGTGGAAGACGAACTGGTTCACGAGGAGCGAAGGGCACAGCGGGCCCTTCACGCGGTAAAGCGTGCGGCCGTGCTCCTGCCAGCTCTCCACATCCTTGCCGTGCTTGTCCCAGAAGTCCTCGGGCAGCCCGAGCATGCCGGTGTAGAGGACGTCGGTGTCCTCCAGCACCTTGTCGTTGAAGTAGTCCTCGGCCGCCAGCCCGATCGCATGCGCCTTGATGCGCATGTTGATGTCCTTGGACACCAGCACGACCTGGCGCTTGGGGTGGCGCTGCTTGAGGTGCATCGCCACACCGAGGATCACGTTGTCGGCCTTTTGCGAAGCGACCGAATCGGGGATCTCGACGGTGACGGAGTGCGTCTGCAGGAACAGGCGCCCGAGCCCGTCGCCGTGCGTCCTGCCCTTGAGCGCGTAGCCCGATTCGATGTCGCCGGCCCCGGAGGAGACGATCTCGTCGAGGAAGCGGCTCGCCTGCCGGGCGTTCCTCGCCACCTCGCTCATGCCCTTCTTGTTGTCGTCCAGCTCCTCGAGCGTGACCATCGGGAGATAGACGTCGTGCTCCTCGAACCGGAAGAGGCTCGTGGGGTCGTGCATGAGCACGTTGGTGTCGAGGACGAAGAGCTTCACGGCGGCCGATTGCCGTGCGGCCCGGCCCTCGCCGTGGCTGTCGCGTTTTCGTTGCATGGGAGCCTCCGCGGAATCCGTGCCGTGGGAAGACGCCTCGCCGGCGTCGGAACGCCGCGAGTCACGCAGGTTGTCGTTGGGCATCAGGACAGGGTGCCAGGGGTGGAAATCCGCCGGGGATCAGAGCGTGCGGGCGAAGTCGAGAACTTCCTTCGCGTGCCCGGCCACCTTCACGCCGCGCCATTCGCGGGCAATCCGGCCTTCCCGGTCGATCGCGAAGGTGCTTCGCTCGATGCCGCGCACCTGCTTGCCGTACAGGTTCTTCATCCTGATGACGCCGAAGATGCCGCAGGCCGCTTCGTCGGCATCGGAGAGCAGTTCGAAAGGGAACGTCATCTTCTGCCTGAACTTCTCGTGCGAGGCGACCGAGTCGCGGGAGACGCCGAAGACCGACCAGCCGGCTTTCGCGAACTGCGCATGCAGGTCGCGGAACTGCACTCCCTCGTCGGTGCAGCCCGGGGTGTTGTCCTTCGGATAGAAATAGAGGATGAGCGGGTGGCCCTTGAAGGCCGAAAGCTTGAAGCGCTGGTTGCCGGTGGCGGGGAGCTCGAAATCCGGAACTGCCGTGCGTTCGCTCATCCAGGGGATCCAATGGGTTGACCGCGACCTATGGTGGCCAACTTCCCTGAAAAACGCAAGCTATGGGGTTGATGGGGAAGGAAGAAAGGCCGGCCCCTGCATGGAAAGCGTGCCGCTGCGGCCCGGGATTTCGCCGTCGCGGACCGAGTGCAGGGGAAGGGCTGTCGGCTCCAGTGCGGCGTACAGATCGCGCATTGCCACGAGCTGGTAGCCCTGATCCTTCCAGCCCTCCAGCAGACGCTCGAAGGCGGGCGCGAGCTTCATGCCCTCCAGCTCCGCATGCAGCGTGAAAACGTGGTCCGGGCAGGGGCCGGGAAGCGTCTGCCCGAGCGGCACTTTCGTGAGTTCGAGAATCGCTTCAGCCACGCTGGCCTGCGTCACGCCGTCCAGGCCGATGAGTTCGTCGAGCGTGGGGAGGGTCGTGGGAACCTGCGGGCACGCGACGATCTCGGCGCGGTGGACGGGCATGAAGGGGCACGTCCCGCGCGTGTCCGAGCAGTAGTCGAACCCGAAGCGCTGGGTTCGGCGATACGCGTGCACGTTCATCTGCCAGCCGGCGGCGCCGTGGACCTTGGGCTCCTGGGCGAAGACCTCGCGAAACCGGTCGCGCGCGGCAGCCATCTGGCGTTCCGTCCAGGCCTCGTCGGCCGAGCCCACGCCGTCCTGCCATTTCACGTGATCCCAGGTGTGGATGCCGACCTCGAAGCCCGCGTCTCGCACGCCTCTCAGGATGGGCGCACAGCGCTTGCCGATGTCGGGCCCGGGAAGCAGGGTGCCGTAGAGGAGGGTGCGGATCCCGTAGTGCGAAAGCACCGACGTGCGCCCGACCTTGCCCAGGAATCCCGGACGCAAGACGCGCGCAATGGCCCGCCCCGTATGGTCGGGTCCGAGGCTGAAGAGGAACGTGGCGCCCGCCCCGTGCTTCTTCAGCAGGTCGACGAGGCGTGGCACTCCTTCGCGCGTGCCGCGATAGGTGTCCACGTCGATCTTGAGGGCGAGTTTCACGGGCGGAGCAGGGCGAAAGGTCGCGGATGCTAGCATACGCGCCCGCCGCGTCCCCACTTCCCGGGCCCCACTCGCACGTCGGTGCGCACCGGCGCATGATGTCGAAATCGCCTTTGCCGTCAGGCCGTGCTAAACTGTTGAGTTTTCTGCGATTTTCGTCGCAGCCAAGGACCCCCATGTCGCGCCCGCTCCGCAATATCGCCATCATCGCCCACGTCGACCACGGCAAGACCACGCTCGTCGACAAGCTCCTGCAGCAGGCTGGCACTTTCGCCAAGCACCAGCACATCGTCGAGCGCGTGATGGACTCGGGTGACATCGAGAAAGAGCGCGGCATCACCATCCTCGCCAAGAACACGGCGGTGGATTATCACGGCGTGCACATCAACATCGTGGACACCCCCGGTCACGCGGACTTCGGCGGCGAAGTCGAGCGCGTGCTCTCGATGGTCGACGGCGTGCTGCTGCTGGTCGATGCGGTGGAAGGCCCGATGCCCCAGACCCGCTTCGTCACGCGCAAGGCGCTGGCGCAGGGGCTCAAGCCCATCGTGGTCGTGAACAAGGTGGACCGCGAGAGCGCGCGTCCCGACTGGGTCGTGAGCCAGACCTTCGACCTCATGGACAAGCTGGGGGCCACCGAGGACCAGCTCGATTTCCCGGTGATCTATGCCTCCGCGCTCAACGGCTGGGCCGCAGTCGAGGCCGGCAAGGTCGGCGAGGACATGCGCCCGCTCTTCGACGCGATCCTCAAGCACGTGCCGGCGCCCACGGGCGACCCCGAAGGCCCGCTGCAGTTGCAGATCAGCGCCGTGGACTACACGAGCTTTCTCGGGCGGATCGCAGTCGGCCGCATCCGTCGCGGCACGATCCGCAAGGCCCAGGAGGTCGTGATCCTCTCGGGCGACGCAGCGCCCCGCAAGGCGAAGATCGGGCTGGTGCGCTCCTTCCAGGGCCTGGAGAAGGTCGAGATGGAATCCGCCGCGGCAGGCGAGATCGTGTCCGTCACGGGCATCGAGGACTTCACGATCGGCGCCACCTTTGCCGACCCCATCACGCCGGAGGCCCTGCCGTTCCTGGGCGTCGACGAGCCCACGCTCACCATGAACTTTCAGGTGAACAAGTCGCCGTTCGCCGGGCAGGAGGGCAAGTACGTCACCAGCCGGCAGATCCGCGACCGCCTCACGCGCGAGCTGCTCGCGAACGTGGCGCTGCGCGTGGAGGACACGGAGGACGCCGATATCTTCCGGGTGTCGGGGAGGGGCGAGCTGCACCTCACGATCCTCATCGAGAACATGCGCCGCGAAGGCTACGAGATCGCGGTGGGCAAGCCGCGCGTCGTGGTGAAGGAAGTCAACGGCGAGAGGCACGAGCCGTGGGAATTGCTCACCGTCGACGTCGAGCAGGACAACCAGGGCCGTCTCATGGAGGAACTGGGCCGGCGCGGCGGCGAGCTGCAGGACATGGTGCCGGACGGCAAGGGCCGCGTGCGCCTCGACTACAAGATCCCGTCGCGTGGACTCATCGGCTTCCACATGGAATTCATGACGCTCACGCGCGGCACGGGGATCAAGAGCCACGTGTTCGACGAATACGGCCCAGTGAAGGGGGAGTTGCCCTCGCGCCGCAGCGGCGTGCTGATCTCCTCGGAGCAGGGTGAGGCCGTTGCCTTTGCGCTCTGGAACCTGGAGGCGCGCGGTCGCATGTTCGTCTCCCCGGGCGAGCGCGTCTACGAGGGCATGGTGATCGGCATCCACACGCGCGACAACGATCTCATCGTGAACCCGGTGAAGGGCAAGAAGCTCACCAACGTGCGTGCCGCAGGCAAGGACGAGAACGTCCTGCTCACGCCGCCCATCATCCTCACGCTGGAAGGCGCCGTGGAGTTCATCGACGACGACGAGCTGGTCGAGGTGACGCCCAAGAACATCCGCCTGCGCAAGCGCCACCTGCTGGAACACGACCGCAAGCGCGCCTCGCGCGAGGACCAGGCCGCCTGACCGGGCCCGTGGACGCCGTCCTCCTCGCTCTCGCCGCCGTCGCCGCGATTGCCGCGGTGGCCGCGCTCGTGGTCGCCGTCCGGGTCGCCCGCCGGATCGAGGTCCTCCCGGAAGCCGTTGCCGGCGACCGCGAGTCCCACCACCGCGCCATACTCACCGATCTGGCCAGCGGGCTGGCCAGTTCTTCCGACCGCATCGCCTCGCGCCAGAGCGAGGAGGGCGACCGCCTGCGCCGCGCCGTGGGCGACGAGCTGGCCCGCAACCGCGAGCAGCTGCAGAACTTCGAGCGCGCGCTCCAGGAAAAGGTTGATCTGCGCCTGGCCGAGATCGGCGGCAAGGTGAGCGAGCGGCTCGACGAGGGCTTCAAGCGCACCAACGAGACCTTCGTGAGCGTGATGACGCGCCTGCAGACCATCGACGACGCGCAGAAGAAGATCGAGACGCTCACCACCAACGTGGTGAGCCTGCAGAACCTGCTGGGCAGCAAGAGCTCGCGCGGGGCGCTGGGCGAGCGCCAGCTCGAGGACATCGTGAAGAACGTGCTCCCCGAGGCGGCCTACGAATTCCAGTACACGTTCCAGACCGCGAAGAACCTGCGCGCCGACTGCGTGCTGAAGCTTCCCGAGCCCAGCGGGATGATCGCCATCGACTCCAAGTTCCCGCTCGAGAACTACGAGCGCATGATCTCGGACGGCCCGGACAAGGTGACGCCGGGCGTGTTCAAGGCCGACGTGCGCCGCCACATCGACGACATCGCCTCGAAGTACATCATCCCGGGCGAGACGGGCGACGGCGCGGTGATGTTCCTGCCCGCCGAATCCGTGTTCGCCGAGATCCACGCCCGCCATCGCGACCTCGTGGAGTACGCGGGCACCCGGCACGTGTGGATCGTTTCACCCACCACGCTGATGGCGGTACTCAACACCGCTCGCGTGGTGCTGAAGGACGTCGAGACGCGCAAGCAGATTCACATCATCAAGGACGAGCTCGGCAAGCTCGGGCGCGAGTTCGGCCGCTTCGACGAGCGCCTGAAGAAGCTCGCCGAGCACATTCGCCTGGCCCACGAGGATGCGGGCCAGGTGCAGATCACCGGCCGAAAGATCAGCGAGAAGTTCGCGGCGATCGAGCGCGCGGAGCTCCCCGGCGCGAAGGAAGCCGGCGCGGTGCCGGAGGCCAGCCCGCCCCAGCTTACCGTGGTGCCGAAGCCGGAGCAGCCGGCGGCGGGAATCGAACCCGCACCTTGAGGCCGACGCCGCCCGGACCGTCGGTGAGCTCGATGTCCGCGCCGTGCGCGCGGGCGATGTCCCTCACGATAGACAGTCCCAGCCCGACCCCCGGCTGCTCGCTCGAGGTCAGTCGGTAGAAGGGGTCGAAGATGCGCTCGCGGTCGGCGGCGGCGACGCCTTCCCCGTTGTCTTCGACCTCGATGGCGGGCGGCTCGCCCGCTGCCGACAGCCGTACGGTGACGCGTCCTGCCTCCGGCGTGTAGCGGATTGCGTTGTCGACGAGGTTCTTCACGAGTTCGCGCAAGAGCGTGGGGTCGCCGCGCATTGCCACGGCGTGGTCGCCCTCGAATCCCAGGTCGATGCGCTTGGCGACGGCCCCGGCTCCCAGGTCCAGGCAGGCCTCGCGGGCAACCTGCGCGAGGTCGAGATCGCCGAAGATCGGCGCGGCGAGACCGTGCTGTGCCTTTGCGCGCATGAGCAACTGGTTGGCGAGATGGATCGTGTCCCCGACCGAGCGGTCCATGGCCGCGAGCGTCTCGCGCAGCTGCGCGGGATCGTCCTCGCGAAGTGCGAGCCCGGCCTGCGCGCGCAGCACCGAAAGTGGCGTACGCAGCTGGTGAGAGGCTTCGGCGATGAAGCGCTCCTGCCGGTCCAGCGTGTCCTTCAGCCGCGCCACGTAGCCGTTCATGCCGACCACCAGCGAGCCGATCTCGCTGGGAACGCCGCGGGTATCGATGGAAGACAGATCGCCCGCCTTGCGCGCGTCGAGCTCGGAGCGCAGCCGCGCCAGCGGGCGAAAGGCTGTCCGGACGACCACCAGGATCACCAGCGCCGCCAGGGCGACGAGCAGTCCCTGGCTGATGAGGGTGGAGACCATGAGATTTCGTGTCTGCGATTCGCGCGAGACGAAGGTCTCGGCCACCTGGACCAGGGCCATGCCACGGTCGTTCTCGTCGAATACGGGCTGATAGAGCGCGACCACTCGAACGGCCTCGCCGCGGTACTGGTCATCGTAGAAATGCGCCAACGCGAAATATTCCTCGGAACGCGGCACTCCCGGCGGCATGGGGGGAAGGTCGTCGTAGCCCGAGACGGACTTCCCGTCGAGGTCACCGACGCGGTAGTAGACACGCCCGCGCAGGTCCGATTCGAAGAAGTCGAGCGCGATGTAGGGCACCTCCACCGCGACGTGTCCACGGCGCAGCTCGACCCGGTCGGCCACGGTGCGTGCGACCGCGAGGAGCGAGCGGTCGTAGGCCGTGTTCACCGCCCTGAGAGCCGTGCGGTAGGCGCTCACGGAATTGATCGCCACCAGGACCGCAAGGGCCGGCACAAGCCACCAGAGCAGGCGCGACTGCAGGCTGCGCGCGGGCCCGGCCGTGTTCATGGAGCAAGCTCCTCCAGCAAGTAGCCCAGGCCGCGCAGGGTGACGATACGCACGCGCGCGCCGGCGAGCTTGCGGCGCAAGCGGTGCACGTAGACCTCGATCGCGTCCGGGCTCGCGCCGCTCTCGAGGGGGAACAGGCGCTGGTGCAGCTGGTCCTTGGCCACGACCTTGCCCACGCGCAGCAACAGCGATTCCAGCACGGCATGCTCGCGAGGCGTGAGGCTGAGGAGCTTTCCGTCCAACTCGAAGGCGCGGCTCGCCGAGTCCAGCACCAGGCCTGCGCACGACGGCCGCAATTCGCCGCCCGCCTGGGTCCGGCGCAGGAGCGCGCGGATTCGCGCCTCCAGCTCGCCGATCTCGAAGGGCTTCGCCAGGTAGTCGTCGGCCCCCAGGTCCAGTCCGCGCACGCGGTCGGAGACCTCGGACCGCGCCGTCACGATGAGCACCGGGGTACGCGAGCCTCGCGTGCGCATCCGGCGAAGGACCTCGAGCCCATCCATCCGGGCGAGCGAAAGGTCCAGGATCACCAGGTCGTAGTGCTCGGTGCACAGGCGCGCATCGGCGTCCGCCCCATTGAGCGATCGCTCGACCGTGTAATGGCTCTTCTCCAGCGCGCGGCCTATCCACCGCGAAAGCTCCACGTGATCCTCGACCAGCAGGATTCGCATCGTCCCCCCCATGAGCCTGAAAGCCACTTGTAAGCATTGCGGCCTATGATGCATTGTAGGCACCAGAGGGGTTCGAAGGCTCGGCCTGGAAACCCCCGTCGAAAACAACCCGTTCTTCCGGAGGAGTTCCATGCGCAAGCCGTTCGCGATTCTTGCCGTATCCACATTCGCCGCCGTGACGAGCCTTTCCGCGCTCGCCGCATTCGACAAGCCCGAGTGCATCGCCGGCGCCAAGCCGGGGGGCGGATTCGACCTGAGCTGCAAGCTTGCGCAGCAGGCGCTGCGCGACCTGAAGATCACGCCAGAGCCGATGCGGATCACCTACATGCCGGGCGGCATCGGTGCCGTGGCCATGAATACCGTCGTGGCCCAGCGGGCGGGTGACGGCAACGCGATCGTCGCGTTCTCCGGAGGCTCGCTCCTGAACATCGCCCAGGGCAAGTTCGGCAAGTACACGGAAAGCGACGTCAAGTGGCTGGCCTCGATCGGGGCCGACTTCGGCTCGATTTCCGTCGGCAAGAACGCCCCCTGGAAGAACTTGAAGGAACTCGCCGCCGCGCTCAAGGCCGATCCCTCGAAGGTGCCGATGGGCGGGGGGGGCACCGTGGGCAGCCAGGACTGGACCAAGGCGGCGCTCTTCGCGAAGATGGTGGGCGTCGATCCGAAGGCGATGCGCTGGGTGTCGTTCGAAGGCAACGGCGAGGCGACAACCGCGCTCATGGGCAACCACATCCAGGTGATGTTCGGTGACGTATCGGCCGACGAGCCGCAGGCCGAGGCAGGCAACATCCGCATGCTGGCCGTCTTCGCCGACAAGCGCATGGTGGGCAAGTCGGCGGGGATCGCGACCGCCAAGGAGCAGGGCTACGACATCCAGTGGCCCATCATCCGTGGCTTCTACATGGGGCCGAAGGTCTCCGAAGCCGACTTCAAGGCCTGGGCCGATGCGTTCAAGGCTATGTATTCGTCAAAGGAATTCGGCGAAATGCGCGCCCAGCGGGGACTTCAGCCCTTCGATCTCACGGGCGCGG
Source organism: Betaproteobacteria bacterium (assembly GCA_016720855.1). Classification (NCBI taxonomy): domain Bacteria; kingdom Pseudomonadati; phylum Pseudomonadota; class Betaproteobacteria; species Betaproteobacteria bacterium. Next base: position 480,012 of record JADKJU010000001.1, read on the forward strand.
AACTCGACAAGTTCGTGAAGGACGGGGTCGCCCGCTACCGCAAGATCGCCGAGGAATTCGGCCTGGTGAAGAAATAGCAGACTGAGGCAGGGAGCCCCCGGACGCCTTCCGGGCCCGGGTTTCCCGTCACGGCCGCCACCATGAGCGACAGGCTGTTTGCCTCCCTCTGGCTCTTCATCATCGCGCTGATCGCGTGGATGACCTGGCAGATCGAAGTGCCGTTTTCCTACGAACCCATAGGACCGCGCGCATTCCCGTGGCTGCTTTGTGCCGGCATGGCGCTCGCCTGCGTCCGGCTGATGTTCCGGCCCGGGGCGGAGCCCAAATGGCCGCGCGGGGAGCTCCTGTGGAAGTCGGCTCTCCTGCTGGTCGCCCTCGTCGGATACGCCTTTTTGTTCGAGATCCTGGGCTTCGTCGTGGCCACGATCCTGGTGAGCGTCGCGGTGGGACGCAGCTTCGGTGGGACCTGGCGCGCCAGCCTGATCGCGGGAGTCGGTCTGGGCATCAGTCTCTGGATTCTTTTCGACAAGCTGCTTGACGTAACGCTGCCCGTGGGCAGGATCTTCGGCGGAGCCTGACATGGACACGTTCCAGCACCTCGCACAGGGCTTTGTCGTCGCCTTCAAGCCGCTGAACCTGGGGGTCGCCTTCGCAGGATCCTTCATCGGCACGATCGTCGGGTTGCTGCCCGGCCTGGGCCCGATCAACGGGGTCGCGATCCTGTTGCCCATCGCGTTCGCCCTCAAGCTGCCTCCGGAAACAGCGCTCATCCTGCTCGCCGCGGTCTATCTGGGGTGCGAGTTCGGCGGGCGGATCTCCTCGATCCTTCTCAACATCCCCGGGGACGCCGGCGCGCTCATGACGGCGATCGACGGGTACCCGATGGCTCGCAAGGGCCTCGCAGGCGTAGCGCTCTCCATATCGGCATGGAGTTCCTTCGTCGGCAGCGTCGTCGCCGTCGTGGGGCTCGCGCTCTTCGCGCCTCTGCTTGCGCAATGGGCGCTCGCCTTCGGGCCGGCCGAGTACTTCGTGCTCATGATCTTCGCGGTGTGCTGCCTCGCGGGGATGGTGGGGGATCGCCCGGTAAAGACCCTGCTCGCCTGCCTCATCGGGCTCTTCCTGTCGACGGTCGGCATCGATGCCGGCACCGGCGTCTATCGCTATACGTTCGGTGACGTGCATCTGGCAGATGGCGTCCAGTTCATCGTGGTCGTGATCGGGCTGTTCAGCGTCAGCGAAATCCTCCTCATGCTGGAGCTGAGCCACGCGGGGCAGTCGGTCATCAAGGCGACGGGCCGGAACCTCTTCAACATGAAGGAATTGGCCGCCACGTGGTGGGGCACGGCGCGCTCGAGCCTCCTCGGCTTCGGGGTCGGCGTGCTCCCTGGCGCGGGGGCCACGATCGCGAGCGCGATCGCCTACATGGTCGAGAAGAACCTCAACGACACCGAGGGCACCTTCGGCAAGGGCGACATCCGCGGCGTCGCGGCGCCCGAGGCGGCGAACAACGCCTCGGCGATCGGATCGTTCGTCCCGATGCTCACCCTCGGCGTTCCCGGAAGTGGCACCACCGCCGTCATGGTGGGCGCGCTGACCTTGTACAACATCACGCCCGGGCCGCTGCTGTTCCAGCAGCAACCCGAGATCGTCTGGGGCCTCATCGCATCGCTTTTCATCGCCGCCGTGATGCTCCTGGTGATGAACATTCCGCTGGTGGGCTTCTTCGCGAAGATGCTGCACCTGCCGCAGTGGATACTCGTGCCCGGCATCGTCGCAATCAGCTTCGTGGGGGTCTACGCCGTACACGCCACGACGTTCGACCTGGTCCTCATGACCGCCCTGGGCGTCTTCGCCTTCGTGCTTCGAAAGCTCGGCTTCCCGATGGCGCCCCTCATCCTGGGTTTCGTGCTGGGCGACATGATGGAGCAGAACCTGCGCAGGGCTCTTGCGATCACCGACGGCAAGCTGGGGATCCTGTTCGAGAGCCCGATCACCTGGATACTCTGGACGCTCTCGGTGCTCGTCCTTTTCGCCCCTCTCGCCATGCGCCGGCTTCGCGCCCGGGCTCGCTGAGGGGAACCGGAAGGCCCCACCCGGGCATGCGCTATCATCTTGCCGCATGAAAGCGCTCGGCATTGCGGGATACAGCGGCAGCGGCAAGACCACGCTGATCGAGAAGATCGTGCCCATCCTCCTGAAGGAAGGGCTTCGGGTGTCGCTGATCAAGCATGCCCACCATCAGTTCGAGGTGGACCAGCCCGGCAAGGATTCATTCCGGCATCGCCAGGCAGGCTGCACCGAGGTGCTGGTGAGTTCATCGCGCCGCTGGGCGCTGATGCACGAGTTGCGGGGTGACCAGGAGCCCACCCTCGACGTGCTGCTCCGGCATTTCTCGCCCTGCGACCTGGTCCTCGTGGAAGGGTACAAGCACGATCCCGTTCCCCGGATCGAGGTCCACCGCAAGGGGGGCGACCGGCCGCTGCTGTTCCCCCGCGATCAGCACGTGATCGCGGTGGCGACCGACGAGCACCTCGACACCAGGTTGCCGCAGTTCGGCCTGGACGACGCGCCCGCCATTGCAGGATTCATCCTGAAGTTCGTCGCCGGCCAGGAGGGGCGCCCCCGCCTTTCCGCGATACCCGACTGACCCCGGCCAGGAACCGAGACGACGGCCCGCATGATCACGCTTCTCTACTTCGCCAGCCTTCGCGAGCGAGTCGATTGTGCCCGCGAAGAGGTCCCGCTGCCCCCGGGCACGCCCACGGTAGGCACGGTGATCGACCGGCTTCGTGCCCGCGACGGCCGCTGGTCGGAAGCGTTCGCGCCCGGTTGCGCCTGGCGTGTAGCGGTCAACCAGCGGATGGCGGATCTCGCCACGCCCGTTAAGCCGGGCGACGAGGTGGCGTTCTTCCCGCCCGTCACCGGAGGCTGAGCCATGGCCCATGTGAGGGTGCAGGAGTCGCCCTTCGATCCGGGCCGCGAAATCGCGGCGCTCACCGAGGGACGGCGCGATGTCGGTGCCGTGGCGACCTTCGTCGGCTGCGTGCGCGACCTGAACGAGGGCGCCGCGGTCAGCGGCATGACCCTGGAGCACTACCCCGGCATGACCGAACGGGCTCTCGAGGAAATCTGCACGCAGGCCGCGCAGCGCTGGGATCTCATCGATACGCGGGTCGTGCACCGCGTCGGCCGTCTCGAGCCGGGCGAGTCCATCGTGCTGGTGGCCGTCTCGAGCGCGCACCGGGGCGAGGCCTTCGCCGCCTGCGAGTTCATCATGGATTTCCTGAAGACCCGCGCGCCGTTCTGGAAGAAGGAAGCAACACCTTCCGGCGAGCGCTGGGTGGAGGCGCGGGCAAGCGACGACCAAGCGGCCGCGCGTTGGTCAGAGGACGGACCGGCGCAATCCTAGATGCTGCAGAACACCTCGCGCATCATCGCGATCATCTTGATGATGCGCTGGTCCTCGATGCGGTAGAAGACCTTGTTCGCCTCCTTGCGAGAGGCGAGAAGGCCGCGTTCGCGCATCACGGCGAGATGCTGCGAGATGTTGCTCTGCGAGGTGCCGACGGACTCCACGATTTCCTGGACCATCAGCTCGTTCTGGCCCACGAGGCAGAGGATCTTCAGCCGAAGCGGGTGAGCCATCGCCTTGAGGGCCTCGCTCGCCTCCCTGATGTCCTCGCCGCGGCCGGTGAGGTCGAAGATGTCCTTGGTTGCGGTCTTGTTGGCGGCCATCGTCGAATCGTAACCCATAGGGGAAGCCCCCGCTAATATTAGCAACCATTAATTCATGGGGCGGCGGAATCGGGGGTTGTCCCGTTACCTACCCATTCGGGTAAAGTCCGTAACCCGATGCGGGGATAGACCCTGGGGCCGCATACCCCCCAGATTCTGCAAACCCCATTCGGGGGCATTCGGTGCATCCAGGCTGCCAGAGGTCTCCTGAAAAGGGGGCGCACCATCGAGTGTTTCCACGGAACGCAACCCATCGACGCACGAGGATTCGAGGAGCGAGTGATGAACGACGATCGCAGGAAGGTGCTCAAGGGCACCGGGGGTATGGCAGTCATGGGGCTGACGGTCTCCGCGGGCCTCTTCAAGCCGGGCAGCGCCTGGGCGCAAACGTGGAACAAGGCCGCGTTCGAGACCAAGAACACGGCCGACACGGTGAAGGCCCTGGGCGGGGCGACCGCCATGGAGAGCAAGGAGATCGCGATCACCTCGCCGGACATCGCGGAGAACGGAGCCGTCGTCCCGTTCACGATTTCGAGCCGCCTTCCGAAAACCGAATCGATCGCGCTCCTGATCGAGAAGAACCCGAACACGCTCGCCGCGAACTTCGACATTCCCGCGGGCACCGAGGCCGGCGTCACCACGCGCGTGAAGATGGGGCAGACCTCCAACGTCACCGCGCTCGTGAAGGCCGACGGCAAGTTCTACTACACCACCAAGGAAGTCAAAGTCACCCTCGGTGGCTGCGGCGGCTGATCCAGGAGGAGACCATGGCAGATCCGATGAAGATCCGGGCGGCGATGTCCGGCGACAAGGTTGAAGTGAAGGTTCTCATGAGCCACGAGATGGAAACGGGGCAGCGCAAGGATTCGAAAGGTGCCGCGATCCCGGCGCATTTCATCCAGAGCGTCACCGCAACGCACAACGGCAAGGTCGTGCTCTCGGCCCAGTGGGGACCGGCCGTCTCGAAGAACCCGTTCATGTCCTTCAAGTTCTCGGGCGGAAAGCCGGGCGAGAAAGTGTCGATCACCTGGACGGACAACAAGGGCGACAAGCGCACCGACGAAGCAACGATTTCGTAGCGCCTCGGCGGGCCTCGATGCCCGTCGGTCCCATAACAGCAGGAGGAGCCCGCATGAACAGCAGCCTCGCAAGGATGGCCGCCGTCGCGGCCATGATATTGGCGTTCAGTGGTACGGTCCTGGCCGACCCCAGCAGCAAGGTCGTGTACCACATCAATGAAGGCGTCGACAAGGCTGCACCCCTGCTTCGCAACGTGCGCAATCACCTGGATGCGGAACCTCAAGCCAAGATCATCGTGGTCGCGCACGGCCCCGGCATCGACTTCCTCCTCGAGGGCGCGAAGGACAAGAATGGCAACCCGTTCGACGTGACGGTGGACACACTGCAGTCCCGGGGCGTGGAGTTTCGCGTGTGCAACAACACGCTCGTCGTGCGCAAGATCGACCCGAAGACGGTGATCTCCCAGGCGAAGATCGTCCCGTCCGGCGTGGCGGAAATCGGGCGACTGCAGGCCAAAGAGGGCTTCGTTTACCTGAAGCCCTAGCGGAACCCGGGCGTCGAACCCAGAACGAGACAAAGGAGGAGCACCGTGAACCAGATCCTGAATCGGGTGGCGCGCGCCGCCCTTGCCGTCGCCGCGTTTTCATCGGCCACCGCGTTCGCGCAGGGACGCTCGGCGGTCGAGGAGATCGAGCGGTACAGGCAGGCCCTCAGCGACGGCAATCCCGCCGAGTTGTGGGAAGCGCGCGGCGAAGGCATCTGGAAGGAAACGCGGGGCCCGAAAGGCGCGACGCTCGAGAAGTGCGACCTCGGTCTTGGGCCGGGCGTCGTGAAGGGCGCCTACGCGGAACTGCCGCGCTATTTCGCTGATTCCGGCAAGGTCGAGGATCTCGAGTCGCGGCTGGTGACGTGTATGGTCACGCTGCAGGGATTCACTCCCGAGCAGGCGAAGAAGGATCCGTTCGGCGGTCCGGGAAAGAAGGTTCCCATGGACGCGCTGGTGGCCTTCATCACGTCCGAATCGCGCGGCGTCACGATGAACGTGAAGACGAACCACCCGAAGGAAACGGAAGCCTACGAGATCGGCAAGAAGATCTTCTTCCACCGGGGCGGGCCGTACGATTTCGGATGTTCCACGTGCCACGGCGTCGACAACATCCGCATCCGCCTGCAGGACCTTCCCAACCTGACCAAACAGGCGGACGCCCAGCGCGCCTACACCTCGTGGCCCGCCTACCGGGTTTCACAGGGCGAGGTCCGGTCGTTCCAGTGGCGCCTCGAGGACTGCTTCCGCCAGCAGCGATTCCCGCATCTGGAATTCACCTCGGAAGCCTCGATCGCACTGACCATGTTCCTGGCGAAAAACGCCAACGGCGCCCCGTTCAACGCGCCGGCGATCAAGCGCTGAAGGAGAGACGACATGAAGACGAAATTCATTGCCCTTTCGGCACTCGCCGCGCTGGCGGCTGGTTGCGCGACCACGCCCTCCGACGATGAGATCTCGGCCAAGGCCTACGCGGCCATGAAGGCAGGATTCAAGGAGCGAGGGCAGGCGAAGCTCGACCGGCTCGACCAGGACGAGTTGCAGCGCCTGTGCTCGACCGATTCGGGGGACAGGACCCTGCCGAAGGACGTCTCCGACCGCATCGAAAAGCAGCAACTCGCCACGATCAAGTTCCCGGCGGATGGCAAGTTGCTCGGCGACTGGAAATCTGGCGAGAAGATCGCACAGTCGGGGCAGGGGGGGCAGTACAGCGACGACCCCAAGAAGCCCTCCGGGGCGAACTGCTATGCCTGTCACCAGCTGACAAGGCAGGAGCTCTCGTACGGGACGATCGGGCCCAGCCTCTACAACTTCGCGAAGGTTCGCGGATACGGCCCGGACGCCCAGAAATACGCCTGGAGCAAGGTCTACAACTCCCATGCGTTCGCGGCCTGCTCCAGCATGCCCCGGTTCGGATACAAGGGAATCCTCACCGAACAGCAGATCAAGGATGTCGTCGCACTCTTGATGGACCCCAAGTCGCCCGTCAACCAATAGCGCTAGGGAGGAGTTCCACCCACCCCGGGGCGGGTTATGTGCCCGCCCTTTATTTCGCCAAGGAACATTAGCCATGACTAATGCATTTGCCAGAGCCGCAGTGGCCTTTCTTCTTGTCTCGAGCCCGGTGGTCGCCGTGGAGCCGGCCACCTTCAACGTGAAGGCGCTAACGCCGGAGACCGCCCTCAAGGCCGCGCAGGTGGCGCTCGCCAAGTGTCGCGCCGATGGCTATCAGGTGTCGGTGGCCGTCGTGGACCGCTCCGGTCTCGTCCAGGTGATGCTGCGCGACCGATTTGCCGGCGCTCATTCCCCGGACACCGCGACGAGCAAGGCATGGACGGCCGTGTCATTCAGGACGAACACGACCGACCTGCAGAAGATAACGCAACCAGGTCAGCCCTCCTCCGGTATCCGCAACCTGCCGGGAGTCGTGGCCGTTGGTGGCGGGGTGAAGATCGAGGCTGGCGGATCGATCGTCGCCGGCATCGGCGTCTCGGGCGCTCCCGGCGGCGACGCAGACGAGGTATGCGCCAATGCCGGCATCAAGGCGATCGCCGACTCCCTCGAGTTCTGACCGCGTTCCAGGGTCGATCCGGCAATCGAGATCAAGGCACTTTGATGGACCGTCGCGAATTCCTGAACATCCTCGCCATCGCCTCTGCCGCGGGGCTGCCGATTTCCTCCCGTGAAGCGCTGGCTGCTGCGGATGGCGCCAGGCTCTACGACGTGCCCCGCTTCGGCAACGTGAGCCTGCTGCACATGACCGACTGCCACGCGCAGCTCATGCCGATCCACTTCCGCGAGCCGGACGTCAACCTCGGCATCGCGGGCGCCGCGGGCAGAGCGCCCCACCTCGTGGGCGAGCACCTCCTCAAGGCCTACGGTGTCAGCGCGAAGAGCGCTCAGGCGCACGCCTTTACCTATCTGGACTTCACGCAGGCTGCGAAGACCTACGGCAAGGTGGGCGGCTTCGCCCATCTCGCCACGCTGGTGAAGAACCTCAAGGCCTCACGCCCGGGCGCGCTCCTGCTGGACGGCGGCGACACGTGGCAGGGAAGCGCGACGGCGCTGTGGTCGAACGGGCAGGACATGGTGGATGCCAGCAAGCTTCTCGGCGTCGAAGTGATGACGGGGCACTGGGAGTTCACCCTCGGAGCCAAGCGCGTGAAGGAGATCGTGGACAACGACTTCAAGGGCAAGGTGGACTTCCTCGCCCAGAACGTGGTCACCGCGGATTTCAACGACCCCGTCTTTGCGCCGTTCGTGATCAAGCAGATCAACGGTGTGCCGGTCGCGATCGTCGGGCAGGCGTTCCCGTACACGCCCATCGCCAACCCGCGTTACCTGGTGCCCGACTGGACCTTCGGCATCAAGGAGCCGGAACTGCAGAAGGCCGTGGACGAGGCAAGAGGGAAGGGCGCGCAGGTCGTCGTACTCCTCTCGCACAACGGCATGGACGTGGACCTGAAGCTCGCCGGCCGCGTCACGGGGATTGACGCGATCCTGGGCGGGCACACGCACGACGGCGTCCCGCAGCCGGTGGAAGTGAAGAACGCGAAGGGCGTGACGCTGGTCACCAACGCGGGGTCGAACAGCAAGTTTCTCGGCGTGCTCGACTTCGACGTGAAGGGCGGCCGGATCGCCGGCTGGAAATACCGACTGCTGCCGGTCTTCGCGAACCTCCTCGCGCCGGACCCCGAGATGGCGGCGCACATCGCCAAGGTCCGCGCACCACACGAAGCGAAGCTCACGGAGAAGCTCGCCGTCACGGAAGGACTCCTTTATCGCCGCGGCAACTTCAACGGCACCGTGGACCAGGTGATCCTGGATGCGCTCATGCAGGTGAAGGGCGCGCAGATTGCCTTTTCGCCGGGCTTCCGCTGGGGAACGACGCTCCTGCCGGGTCAGGCGATCACCACGGAGCACGTCATGGACTGGTCGGCCATCAGCTATCCGCAGACGACCCTCAATGAATTGACGGGTGAAATGATCAAGACCATCCTCGAGGACGTCTGCGACAACCTCTTCAACCCCGATCCTTATTACCAGCAGGGCGGTGACATGGTGCGCGTCGGCGGCCTCACCTACTCGTGCACGCCGGGCGCATCGATGGGCCAGCGCATTACCGACATGCGCCTCGCGGGCAAGCCCATCGCCGCCGACCGCAAGTACAAGGTGGCGGGATGGGCGCCGGTCGCGGAGGGCGCGAAGGGCGAACCCGTCTGGGAGGTCGTCACGAAGTACCTCCAGGACAGGAAGACGATCGCCCCGGTGAAGCTCAACCTGCCGAAGCTGGTCGGAATGGAAGGCAACCCGGGGATCGCCTGATGCGGCTGGCCGGCCTTCTCGCCGCAATTGCCTTTGCATCAGCCGCGGGAGCGGCCGGGGCACAGGATTACCCGGTGGTGAAAGTCCGCGTCGAACCGGTCAAGGTCACCGCGCGGGTCTGGTACGTCCAGGGCAAGGCGGGTGTCGCAAACGCGACCAACGAGGCCTACAACGCCAACGCCGGTTTTGTCGTCACGGACGATGGCGTGGTCGTCATCGATGCCCTGGGTTCTCCCGCCCTCGGAAGCGAACTGGTCAAGGCGATACGCCGGATCACCAGCAAGCCGATCCGCCGCGTCATCGTGACGCACTACCATGCCGACCATTTCTACGGTCTGAAGCCCTTCAAGGATGCGGGCGCCGATATCTGGGCGCATCGAGCAGCCCTCGAATACCTCACGGACGGGGAGGCCGAGCGGCGCCGGGAGCAGCGCACGCGCGATCTGTCTCCCTGGGTAACCCAGGACACGCCGCTCATCCCTGCCGATCGGTGGCTCGACGGCGACGAATCCTTCATCCAGGGCGGCATCCGCTTCGAGATCCAGCATTTCGGGCCTGCCCATACTCCCGAGGACCTCGTGATCGTGGTGCCGCAGGAAGGAGTCGTGTTCTCCGGCGACCTCCTGTTCACGGGCCGTGTGCCCTTCGTGGGAGAGGCTGACAGCAAGGCGTGGCTCGTCCGCCTCGGGCGCCTCATCGACCTGAAGCCCCGCCTTCTCGTCACCGGGCATGGCGAGGTCTCGAAGAACCCCGCGAAGGACCTCGAACTCACGCGCGACTACCTTACTTTCCTGCGCACCGAGATGGGCAAGGCGGTCGAGGACTTCGTCCCGTTCGAGGACGCCTACAAACGCACCGACTGGAGCCGGTACGCGAATCTGCCGGCCTTCGAGGCGGCCAACCGCGTCAATGCCTACGGCACTTTCCTCCTCATGGAGCGCGAGTCGCTGGGCAAATGAGCAAGGGCGCGGACCGCCGCAAGTTTCTCCTCGCTGCGCCGGTGCTTGCATTCGCGGCTGCCGGGCTCGCCGCACCCAGCACAGCGCTTCCGCTGGCGACCGACCTGCGCGCCGACGCCCGGCTCTCGCGCGCACGAAAGGAACCCATCGTCATCCTCTTCAGCCTGCCGGGCTGTCCCTATTGCGAGATCGTGCGGCGCTCGCACCTGGCCCCGATGCATCGCGATCCGCGCGAATCGGGGCGCGCGATCATCCGGCAGATAGACATCGACAGCGACGTGGCCCTCGTGGGCTTTGCCGGCGAGCGCACGACCCATGCCCGGGTCGCCAGGGCTCACGACGTGCGAGCGGCACCTGTCGTGGCGTTCCTGGACGGTGAAGGAAGGGCGGCGGCCGATCCCCTGTCGGGAATGCTCCTGCCGGACTTCTATTCCGCGTACCTGGACGCCGCGCTCGAGTCGGCGCGGGCCCGCCTTGCCGCGCGGAGTTGAGCAGATACCCCCCGGCGGGCTAAACCCCCGGACGACTTGCGTCAGATCAAGAGCGGACCCCTCCGGACGCCGTAGTGTCACCAAAGTCCTACAAGATCGGCCCGCTCCGGGGCCAGGGCCCCGGCCGGCGGGCGTGTCACAACAGGCAATTGCCAAGCCGAAGAGGGGTTTCCACCATGGATTCGACCCAAACGTCGTCCTACGAGATCGTTGCCCGCGAGGATTTCTCCGACGTCACGTTTCTGCTCGAAGTTCGCCATCCGATGCTGGCCAAAGCCGCCAGGGCCGGCCAGTTCGTCATCGTGATGGAGCACGAGCACGGCGAACGAATCCCGCTCACCATCGCCGACTTCGACCGCGAAGCGGGCACCATCACGCTGGTCATCCAGGCGGTGGGCAAGACGACCCGCGAAATGCAGCAGAACTGCCAGGCGGGCACGAGCCTGTACGCCGTCGTCGGCCCGATGGGCATCCCGAGCCAAATCGGATCCAGGAAAAAGGTGGTCTGCGTGGGTGGCGGGCTTGGTGTCGCCCCCATCTACCCGCAGGCACGCGCCTGGAAGGAAAGCGGCGCCTACGTGATCGGCGTGCTGGGCTTCCGCAATCGCGGGCTGGTCTTCTGGGAAGACAAGTTCCGTGCGTGCTGCGACGAACTCATCCTCTGCACCGACGACGGATCAGCCGGCATCAAGGGCCTGGTCACGGAGGGCATCAAGCAGACCATCGCGAAGCATCCGGACATCGAGGAACTGGTGGCCATCGGCCCGCCAGTGATGATGAAGGGCTGCGCGGAGGCGACTCGCGCCCACAAGATCAAGACGATGGTGAGCCTGAACCCGGTGATGGTCGATGGCACGGGGATGTGCGGCGGGTGCCGCGTGAAGATCGGCGAGACCGTAAAGTTCGCCTGCGTTGACGGCCCCGACTTCGACGGCCACCTGGTCGATTTTGACGACCTGATGGCGCGCCTGAGCCGCTACAAGACGGCGGAGAAGGAAGCGCTGGATCGCTTCCAGGAAAGTTGCAGGATCCGGGGCGAGGAAGCTGCATCCTCGGAAGCGGTTGCCGCCGTCGACGACCGTCCCTCGACGGACGGCTGAAGCGGTCGAGGAGCGACACGAAAGCCAAACAGGAGAGAGCGCCCGCCATGGCCAAGAAAAGGACGATCCGGACGATTCCGCAGGAGCGCACGCCCGCCCAGGAGCAGGATCCGCACGAGCGCGCCCGCAACTTCAAGGAAGTGTCCCTCGGCTATCGCCTCGAAGAGGCGCTCGTCGAGGCGGAGCGGTGCCTGCAATGTGCCGATGAGCCGTGTGTCCGCGGTTGCCCGGTCGGCATCGACATCCCGGCCTTCATCCAGAAGATCACGGAGAAGCACTACCACGGCGCCTACGATGTCATCACCGACACGAATCTGCTGCCCTCGATCTGCGGACGGGTGTGCCCGCAGGAAAACCAGTGCGAAGGCGTCTGCACGGTCGGCGACACGCTCGAGCCCGTGGCCATCGGCCGCCTCGAGCGCTTCGTGGGAGACATGGCCATCAAGGAAGGCTGGGCCAACATTCCCTACATCGAGCCCAACGGATACCGGGTCGGCATCGTCGGCGCCGGTCCCGCGGGAATGGCCTGCGCGGCGGACATGGCCAAGGCGGGCTGCGATGTCGTGGTGTACGAGGCGTTCCACCAGCCCGGTGGCGTCCTGAAGTACGGTATTCCTGATTTCCGCCTGCCCAACGAAGTCATCGACGCGGAGATCGAAAAGCTTCGCCAGCTCGGCATACGCTTCGAATGCAACACCCTCGTGGGGCGGCTTTTCACGATCGAGCAGATGGTCACCGAAATGGGCTTCCATGCGGTGTTCATCGGCACGGGCGCCGGCTACCCGAGTTTCATGGGCATACCCGGTGAGTCGCTGAACGGGGTGCTCTCGGCGAACGAATTGCTCACCCGCGCGAACCTCATGCGCGCGCGCGATTTCCCGAACTTCGATACGCCGCTGCAACCAGGCAAGCGCGTCACGGTGATCGGCGCGGGGAATACCGCCATGGATGCGATGCGCGTATCGCTTCGCCTCGGGGCGGAAAAAGTCTTCTGCATCTACCGGCGCTCCAAGACCGAGGCGCCAGCCAGGGTCGAGGAAGTCCACCACGCGGAGCAGGAAGGCATCGAGTTCAACTGGCTCACCAGCCCCATCGAGTTGCTGGGCGATGCCGGGAATGCCGTGCGCGCGATGCGCTGCATCCGCATGGAACTGGGCGAGCCCGACGATTCCGGACGCAGGAAGCCGGTGCCGGTGCCGGGCAGCGAATTCGAGATCGAAACGGACATGGTGGTCTTCGCGATCGGCACCAACGCCAATCCGATCCTCGGGCAGACGGCGAAGCTCAAGCTCAACAAGCGCGGCTACATCGAGACCGACGACACCCTCGCGACCTCGATTGCGGGCGTCTATGCCGGCGGCGACATCGTCACCGGCGCCGCGACCGTGATCCAGGCCATGGGCGCCGGGCGCAAGGCCGCGCGGGGCATGAAGGCGTACCTTGGCCTTGGCGACACCGACGGCATTTACGCTCCCGATTCCGACGACCCGAGCGGGCGTCGCTTCGGCATCGCGATCGAGGAGCACAACTTCGCGCGAGTGCGGCTCCTTCAGACCCCGTAGCCCTTCGACATCCAGACAATATCCCCGCTTTTGACGAATCAGCCCCGAGGCAAACCCATGAGTGATACGGCCCAACTGGACCGCAAGATGCAGGCAGGAAGCGGCGTCCCCCCCCCTGTTCGGAGCAAGCCCGTCGTCAACCTGCCCGAGCACATCGTCGAGGTGATCAGCGATTCGGGCGAGGGCGCGCAGCGCTGCGGACAGGCGCTCGCCGGAATCGCCGCGCGCAGCGGCAACGGCATCTGGACGGTGGAGATCATTCCCGCGGAAATCCAGCCGCCCGCGCGAAGCGTGGCGGGGGCCAGCGGCATACGCATCCGGATGGGAGCGAAGGAGGTCACCAACGGCGGTGACGAAACCGACCTTGCCGTGGCGTTCAACGAGCAGGTGCTCATCGGCCGCGTTCGCGCTGGCGAGTTGAAGGCCGGCGCCACGATCCTGCTGGAGAACACCTGGCGGGAGAGCCGCGACCCGTCGATCGTGAAGTCCTTCAACGAGACCGTCGCCTCGCTGGTCAAGGACGGTTTCCGGTTGATCGAGATCCCGCTCGAAAAGGAGTGCCGAGCGCTCATGTCCGATGCGAGGCGCGGCAAGAACATGTTCGTGCTCGGCATGCTCTGCAGCATCTACAGCTTCGACCTGCAGCTCGCGCGCGACCAGGTGGCACTCACCTTCGGCAAGAAGGATCGGGCCATCATCGACTCCAACGTGAAGCTGCTCGAAGCGGGCTTCGCCTGGGGCGAACACAACCTCGACTTCAAGTACGCGATTCCGGCCGAGCGCAGCAAGGTTGCCCAGATGGTCGTCAACGGCAACACGGCGATAGCGCTGGGTGTGGTCGCCTCCGGCATGGACATCTGTGCCATGTACCCGATCACGCCGGCGACTTCCGCCTCGCATTACCTGTCCGACTGCTTCGAGAAGGTCGGCGGCATGGTGCACCAGGCCGAAGACGAGATCGCCGCCTGCGCTTTCGCGATCGGCGCCTCCTACGCGGGCCGCTGCGCGGTGACCATCACATCGGGCCCGGGCTATTCGCTCAAGCAGGAGGGCCTGGGCCTCGCGGTCATGGCCGAGATCCCGCTGGTGGTGGTGAACGTCCAGCGTGGCGGCCCGAGCACGGGCCAGCCGACGAAAGTGGAGCAGGGCGACATGCTCACGGCCGTCTATGGAAGCCACGGCGACGCGCCCAAGGTCGTGATGGCGGTGAGCGGCATCGAGGACTGCTTCTACTCAATGATCACGGCGCGCAAGATCGCCGAGACGTTCAACATGGTCGTGGTCGTGCTGTCGGACGCGAGCCTGGCCACGGCCCAGGCTCCGTTTCCGCGGCCCACGTTCAGCGAGGACTGGCTGGCGCCCCCGGTGGACCAGTCGCCGATTCCCGAGGGGGCCAAGCCCTACGACTGGGACAGCGTCACCGGCATCGCGCGGCGCTTCGTGCCCGGGCAGCCGGGCGGCATGCACACGGTGACCGGCCTTGCCCACGACCGCATGAGCAAGGTCGCCTACGATCCGTCGATCAACGAGGAGAGCCTGCGCGCGCGCAGCCTCAAGCTTGCGGCGCTGCAGAAGACCCTGAAGACCCCGCCGGTGTTCGGCGATCCCGAGGGCGATCTCCTGGTCGTCGGCTGGGGCAGCACCAAGGGCGTCATCGAGGAGTCGGTCGAGCGCCTGCGCGCCGAAGGCCTCAAGGTCTCCTCGCTGCACATCCGCTTCATCCAACCAATGCCCTCTGGCATCGGCGAGATCATGAGGCGCTTCGGCAAGGTGATCGCGGTGGAAGGCGGCTGGGGCGATCGCATGGAGGACCAGCTCATCGACGCGGACAACCGCCGCTATACGGCGCTCGCGATGATGCTGCGCTCGCGCTTCCTGGTGGATGTCGATTGCTGGAGCGAGGCCCGCGGGCAGCCGATCAAGCCGGGCATCGTCGCGAAAGTGCTGCGCGCAAAACTCGAAGAGGGGAAATAGTCATGGGCAAGCCGCTCACCCAGTGCATCATAAAACTCCACGAAGAGCACCACGATCTCGAGGACTACCAGGGAGGCGTCCCGCGCTGGTGCAACGGCTGCGGCGACAATGCGATCCTCGCCGCGGTGCAGCGGCTCTGCCGCGACGAGAACCTGGCGCCCGAGCGCACGGTTTTCGTGTCGGGCATCGGCTGCTCCAGCCGCTTCCCGCACTACATGAAGACCTACGGATTCCACGGTATCCACGGCCGCGCCTTTCCGATCGCGGAGGGTGTGAAGTTCGCGCGGCCCGACCTGCACGTGTTCGTGAACACCGGTGACGGCGACTGCTGCAGCATCGGCGCCGCGCACTGGATCCACGCGATCCGCTACAACATGAACCTCACGGTGATCCTGCACGACAACCACGTGTACGGGCTCACGAAGAAACAGGCGTCGCCCACGTCGCCCATCGGATTCAAGAGCAACACGACCCCCCGGGGGTCCATTCTCGAGGCGCTTAACCCGCTCACGGTGACGCTCGGCGTGCAGAACGTCTCGTTCGTCGCGCAGGCGGTGGACTGGATGCCCGAGATGGTCTACGACATCGTCTCGAAGGCCTTCCACCACCGCGGCTTTTCGTTCATCCGCATCCTCCAGCGCTGCCCGGAGTTCCTGCCCAAGATGTTCGAGCCCTGGCTGCACGACCCCGGCAAGACGTTGCTCCTCACCCACCCGAACGGGCTGCAGCCGAGCGCCGAGACCAGCCGGATCTACAGGAACCAGCGTGAGCACGATCCGCTCGACATCCATCGCGCCAGAGAGATCGCCTCGTCGGAGGATCCGATCCCGGTGGGCATCCTCTACCGGAATCCCGAGATTCCCTGCTACGAGGACCTGCGCGGGGCCGGGCGCCCCCGCACCGTCGAGGGCGTCCGCAAGGGGCTCGAAGCGGAGTTCGACAAGTTCACGATCTGGCCGGAATCCGGTAGCCAGCAGCGCGCCGCCTAGGCGCAGGACGCGATAACGACAGTAGAGGCGAGTGGCAATGGACATGGCAGCGCGATTTCAGGACCAGTTGGTCTTTCACCTGACGGGCCGTCGCACGGGCGATGGCCTGGTTCCTCTCGACACGGACGCAATGCGCCCGGCGCTCTTCGCCGGGTACCGGGACCTGACTCGCATACGTCACGACTTCCCGCTGGTTCTGGCGGACAGCGGCACCGCCGACGGTTTCGCCGCGTCGCTCTCACTCCTTGTGAACCATGTTCTCGAGTCCCTCGCACCGCGCGGCATCGAGGGTGAGCGGCTGAGGAAGCACGTCCTGCGGCTCGAGCGCGAGTTGCGCGCCATGCTGGCCGCGGGCGAGCGGGGCTCGCTGTCGGAACTCTGGGCGATTGCAGCCGCAAGGCTCGCCTCGGATTCGGACGAGAGCGTGGCCAAGGTGCTCGCGCTTGCGGGCGATGCGCTCAAGCTGGACGGCGAGCTGGCCGACTGCGACGAGCGCCTGCCTGCACACTTCATGACCCATGCCTGGCGCCACGTCCAGGCGCAGAAGGCGGCGCTATTTCACGGCCACCTCGACAACCTGCAGAGAAAGCTCTCGGACATCGTGAGGGCCGCGTTCGCGCACTCCGAAGCGGGCCAGCAACCCGATGCGCTGCGAGCCGCATTCGGGGCGCAGCCCGCCGACGACTTCGATTTCGCGGCAATGTCGCGCCTCGTCGTGAGAGGCACGCCGAAGGACGAGCTGCCGGCAGCGCGTCGCCGCCGTATCGAGTGGGCGCTCTCGGTGCTCAAGGGCCAGCGCTTTCACGCGTCCCCGACGGGGCTCGCCGCGGGCGAGGCGCCTCACGACTTCCTGTTCGACAACATCGCTGCCGCCGTGGCGGCCTATCGCGAAAGGCTCCCGCAGGCGGTCGAGCTCGTGAAGGCGATCGCGATCGCGGACCTGGAGGCGCGCAACGGCTACGACGAGGCGGACCACGGCCCGTTCTTCGAGGCGTACGGCGAGCATTCCCTTACCGCCGACGACCTGTCGCTGTTTCCGGACACGCTGGTCTGCATCCCCGCCGAGCGCAACGACGCGCCGGAGAACGCGGGCCTGATGGACATGCTGTCCTCGGGCCTTCCGGTCAAGGTGGTGGTACAGGTGACCGACCTTCTCGAGGAGGCGTCGATCGGTACCGGGCACTTCGCCTTCGGTGTGCGAAGTGCGCGCCTTGCGACCACCGCGATGGGGCTGGGCGGGATGTTCGTTCTCCAGGCCGCGAGCTCGAGCCTTTATCGCATGCGCAACAGGATCGAGAGCGGCATGGGGTGCCCGGGACCGGCGCTCTTCACCGTGTTCGCCGGGGCGCCGTCCGCCGCGGGCGAGCTTCCGCGCTACCTTACCGCCGCCGCCGCCATGGAGTCGAGGGCCTTCCCGGCCTTTGTCTACGATGCTGCGGCGGGCGATAACTGGGCGACGCGCTTTTCGCTGGAACACAACCGCAATCCCGACACCGACTGGCCGAGGGAGCCGTTCGAGTACGCCGACGAGGCGATGCAGCGGGTGCGGGAGCAGGTGGCCTTCACCTATGCCGACTTCGCGATGTGCGACCGCCGGAACACCGAGCACTTTGCCGTCGTGCCCCGCGACCGCTGGACTGCTGCATTGATCCCAGCCGCGGATTGGCTGGAGCTGCCGGAAAGGCAGGCGGCCGAGCGCATTCCATACCTGCTGGCCGTGGACGCAAAGGACGCGCTGCACCGGGTCATCGTCGATGCAAGGATGATGCAGGCGACCCGCCGCTGCCTGCTGCTTTGGCACCGGCTCCAGGAGCACGGCGGTATCCACGATTCGCATGCCGAGAGGCTGCTCGCCCGCGAGAAGGCGACTTGGGAAGCACAAAAGTCCGAGGAGATGGACGCGCTTCGCCAGTCCGCGGCTGCAGCAGTACCCGCGGTAGCGGCAGAAGCCGCTGCGCCGGGTCCGGCTGCGTCCGCGTCGGCTGCGCCGGCGCAAGCCGCCGAGGAAAAGCCCCCGTCGGACGACCCGTGGATCGAGACGGCGCGCTGTCCGAGCTGCAACGAGTGCCAGCTCATCAATCCGGAGCTGTTCGGCTACAACGACAACAAGCAGGCCTTCATCAAGGATGTGAACGCCGGCACCTTCAAGCAGCTCGTCGAGGCGGCAGAGACCTGCCAGGTCGCCATCATCCATCCCGGCAAACCCCGCAATCCGGGCGAGCCGGGGCTCGAGGACCTGATGAAGCGCGCCGAGGCCTTCAACTGAGGTCTATTTCTCGGGAAGCTTGTAGTAGGTCGCGTTGAGGAACGCAGCGATGTCTTCCTCGTCTTCCGGGAAGAGGCCGATATTGAGCTCGGAATTGCAGAGCGCGACCTGCGACTTGAGCTTGGCCCAACTCGCGACCCTGCGGTCGCTTCTCAGGTAGACGGTACCGGCGGGGCCATCGATCTTCTTCTCGTGGCACGCCTCGCACTTGTGCGAATCGACGAGTTTGCGGCCCTGCGCGGCATCCAGCGCGGCAATGGACGCGAGCGGTATCAGGAGCGCAAGGCAGGCTGCGTCACGCAGTTTCATCGCGGGAGTTCCGGCAAGGGCGACCGGCGCAGTCTACACCGGCCTTGGCAACGTGATCAAAAGCTCCAGCGTGCGTTGATTCCGACGTTACGCCCGGGTTGTGTGTAGCGATCGAGGCCCACGGTCACATTCGCCAGTCCGCGAACGTCCGACCACAGCCAGTACTTGGCGTCGGCCATGTTGAAGATGCCCGCTGCGATCTCCAGGGTCGGAAGCACCTTGACCCACGTGGTCAGGTCTGCGGTCGTCCACGCCGGTGGCACGAACCGCGTGCCGGTCGACCGATCGACGCGGGATTGCTCCCAGGCGTGGGTCACGTGAAGCGATGTGCCCCATCGAGATGTCTCATAGCCGACGCCCGCCACCAATTGCGGAGGGTCGATGGAATTGAGGGGAACGTCCTTGCTCATGTCGTCGCCCCGCGGGATCGCGAAGGCGGCGCGGGCCGTCCATCCCTTCGAGAATCGCCACGCGGCCTTCGCCTCGACACCATAGATCCGGGCGGACGAGACATTCTGCGACTGGAAAGTGCCTGTGGCGCCCGGGACGCAACCCGGGTCGCCGGGACAGGGCAGGGCCGCCCGGGAGACGATGAGGTCGTCATAGCTCGTGTAGTACGCCGTGACCATGGCTTCAACGGTGCCCGACTTCAGCCGCAAGCCCGCTTCCGCCCCGCGGGAATGCTCCGGCTGGAGGTCGGGATTGGGGATGACCGTGTAGCCGGAAGGCAGATTCGTGAGGCCGATGTTCAGGTCCGAAGCCGGTGGCGCCCGGAAACCCGTGGCGAGCTGGCCGTTGAAGGTCACGGCATCGCTCGCACGGTAAAGGAGCCCCAGCTTGGGCGACAGGGCCTGGTCGGAGAGCGAGGCAACGGGTCTTCCCGGATTGCCGGAGGCAAACAGGTCGTCCGGCTGGGGCCGCAGGCGGAACGCGTCGAAGCGCAGCCCCGGAATCCACGTAAGGCGCGGATCCAGCCAGGCGACGGAATCCTGGACGAAAAGGCCGAGTCGATCCGTGTTGGTCACCGGGAAGTCCCGCGTCGGCAGCGCCTCGCCGCCCACCACGTTGGTGACCTCGCCGGTATTGAGGTTGGTCTGCGTGCCGTCGCGAATCTCGGTGGTCTGGATACGCGACAGCTCGGCGCCGAACACGACGCGATGATCCAGCCCGCCCCAACGCGGTTCCGCCTGGCCGATGGCGACGACCCCGGCTTCCTCGGCGTCGTAGCGGAAGAGCGGCTCGCGCAGGCAGCTTACGTTGCCCGCCGCCGTCAGGCAGACGGCCGTGGTGTTCGTCCGCAACTCGTGCGTTTCCTGCTGCGTGCGCGATTGCTGCGCGTAAGCGGTGATCGACAGGCGCGTGGCGGGTCCCAGTCCGTATGCCAGCGCTTCGATGCTGTAGCGGGTGCGGCGCGCCTGGTCCTCGCCCGTGAGGCTCTGCGTCTTCGTCGATTGCGGATTGAGCGAGAGGACGTCCGTCATCACCTCCCGATAGAATCTTTCCGCGGTGAGCGTGTAGCGCCAGCCGGAGTCGGTCGGAATCACCCATTTCAGGAGCTGGCTGTCCTGGTGCGTGTCCTGCGGATTCGGTTCGGTTCGCGGTGCTCCCGTCCCCCCGACCGTGCCCTGGTTCTTCATTTCATGCCCGTCGCTGCTCTCCGCGCCGATGAGAATCTGCGTCGTCCCGGCCGCGAGCGCGAGCGCCCCGCCCACGGAAGTCGAATCGTCCGCCCCTGCGTTGCCGGCGTACGCCTCGCCGCCGTACGCCTTGCCACTCGCCAGGAAGGGAGCCGCATCCAGCGTCGTGAAGGCGACGACGCCCGCGAGCGCATCCGAACCATGGATGGCGGAGGCGGGGCCGCGGACGATTTCGACCTGCTTCAACAGCCCCAGCCCCAACGCATTGCGCGAGGCATTCGAGAAACTGCCCACGCGGTAGCTGTCGGGCAGCCGGATGCCATCCACCGTCATCTGCACCCGGTTGCCGTCCAGGCCGCGGATGTTGAGGTTCCCGAGCCCGAATCGCGTCGTGCCGTTTTCGATGGAAACGCCGGGCTCGTAGCGAAGCAGGTCGCGCAGGTTGCCGGTCACCTCGCGAAAGGCCTCCTGGCGCTCGATCACGCTGACTGTCGCGGCCACGGACTCGATATCCTCCTCGACTCGGCTTGCGGCGGCGATGACCGTCACGGGTTCCAGTCTTGCGGCTTCGGACGCAGGACGGGCCACCCCACGAATTGGCGCAGGAAGCGGCGATGCAACTGCCCGGGGCGATGCCTCGCTTTGCGCGGGGGCATCAACTTGCGCCACGATGCGGCGCACGTCCAGGTTCAGGACATTGAGCTTGCCCGGCGTCGCGGGATCGGCCCAGGCCACGTGGATCTGCTTCTCATCGGGTGTCGGCAGGGGCAGGGGAGCATCGAGGGGAATGCGGCGCACCGGCAGCGGGCCGCGGTCGGCGATGCCTTCGCCCATGCGGTAGTCGTGCACGAGCCCGTCGAAGACGGGGTCCGCCTTCTCTCCATAGGGAAGCTCCCACGCTTCCGGCAGCGCCTCGAACCCCGCCAGGAAGCTCTTGCGGCGTGGCAGGTCGATGATCCAGCCGAGCTTGCCCGTGCGGCGGCTGCGGTCGACGAGGGCGATGCGGCGCAGCTCCAGGCCATCTTGGGCGGAGAAGACGACGAGTTCGCCTGCCACATCGTCCGTCGCGAGCCGGTAACGCCCGTCAGCGGAGGCAGCATCGATCGCCGCAGCCCGTGGCGCGGCTGCCGCGATCAGGCTTGCAGCGGCGGAAATAAAAAGGCCGGCGGTAAACCGCCGGCCAACAGGAAACTGCATAGAACAGCTCTGTCAGTAGACGTCGTGCTGAGTATTGTAGAGGTTGAAGTGGCCGGTCGGCGTGATGAGCTTCGGATCCTTGATCACGGCCTTGAGCTTGAGCGTCTTGTCATCGACCACGACCAGTGCTGAAGTCTGGTTCTTGGCGCTCCACACGGCGAACCACACTTCGTCGCCCGCCTTGTTGTATTCGGGCTGCACGACCCGTCCCGCGCCGTCGCCGATGCCGGCCCATTCCGCGATCGGCAGCGTCTTGAAGCCCTTGTCGAGGTTGTTGATGTCGAACACCGCGATGGACTTGGAGAGCTTGGGATCGGGGTTGAGGGGCGTGTCCACCCAGAGGTTCTTCGACTTCGGGTGCGTCTTGATGAAGAGGTTCCCGCCGCCCTGGCCATCGAGCATCTGCACCACCTTCCAGGCGTTCTCCTTGTGCTTCACGGGGTCGGTGCCGATGAGCGCGATCTTCTCGCTTCCCAGGTGGCCGGTCGCCCAGACGGGGCCGAACTTCGGGTGCACGAAGTTGGCGCCGCGGCCCGGATGCGGGATCTTGTCCACGTCGACCAGCGCGGAGAGCTTGCCTTCCTTCGCATCCACCACCGCGATCTTGTTCGACTGGTTGGCCGCCATCAGCACGTAGCGGTGCGTCGCGTCCCAGCCGCCGTCGTGCAGGAAGCGCGCAGCGGGGATCTCGGTCACCGTGAGGTTCTTGATGTCCTTGTAGTTCACCATCAGGATCTTGCCCGTCTCCTTCACGTTGATCACGAACTCGGGCTTGAAGTGGGAAGCGACGATGGCGGCCACGCGCGGCTCGGGGTGATATTCCTGCGTGTCCACCGTCATGCCTCGGGTGGCGACGATCTTGAGGGGCTCCAGCGTGTCGCCGTTCATGATCACGTACTGCGGCGGCCAGTAGGAGCCGGCGATGGCGTACTTGTCCTCGTAGCCCTTGTACTTCGAGGTATCGACGGAACGCGCCTCCAACCCCGTGCGGATCTCGGCCACGTTGTCGGGCGTCTCCATCCACAGGTCGATCATGTTGACCTTGGCGTCGCGCCCGATCACGAAGAGGTAACGGCCGGAGGCCGACACACGGGAGATGTGCACCGCGTAGCCCGTCTTCACGATGTTGATGATCTTCTTGGAGTCGCCGTCGATGAGGGCGACCTCGCCCGTGTCACGCAGGGTGGTCGAGAAGATGTTGTCGATCTTGTACGAGTTCATCTTCTTCTTGGGGCGCTTGTCCGGCGGCACGAGCACTTTCCACGTCGCCTTCATTTCCTTCATGCCGAACTCGGGCGGGGTGGGAGGCGTCTGCTGGACATAGCGCGCCATCAGGTCGACTTCGGCGTCGTTCAACTCGCCCGAGGTGCCCCAGTTGGGCATGCCGGCAGGAGAGCCGTACTTGATGAAGACCTTCAGGTATTCGGTACCGCGCTCGATCGTGATGTCCGGGGTGAGGGGCTTGCCGGTGGCGCCCTTGCGCAGCACGCCGTGGCAGCCGGCGCAGCGCTCGAAATAGATCTGGCGGGCCTTGTCGAACTCCGCCTTGCTCATTCCCGGGGCCTTCGGGTTGATGTCCTGATACATCTCCACGTTGACAAGCGGCGAGCCAGCGGCCTGGTACTTGATCTCTGCCTCGGTGGTCGGATGCTCGGGCTTCTTTTCCTGCGCGAAGGCGCTCGCCACCGAAAAGGCGAGCAAGGCCGCCGCGACGGGAGCGTGGCGTTTGAGAGTGGCGAGAGCGAACATGTTGCGTTTCTCCTTGGCGTTGTGGATGCGGGACGGGGCTCGGCCGCAACGTGACGACATTGTGGGGAATGCCCCGGGGGGTCTTACATGAACTGGTTCAAGAAAGACCCATGTCGTCCTGGGGGCATTGGGTGGAGCGCGATAGGGTAGTGGGCGGTAAGATCTTGTTATCGCTGGCCATTCCGTTCACGTCGTCAGCTTAGGCTTACCGCGGCGGCGCCAGTTGATCGGCGTCAAGCACCCAACACGTGCCGGCCGATAGCGTGTCTTGAGCGCGGGGTACACTGGCGTTCGAGATATCGCTTCGCCCATTCCGGAGACAAGAGCCATGAACGACACCATCAAGTACGTCCTCGACGAGGGACGCATCCCGAAATCCTGGTACAACATCGCCGCCGACCTGCCGAAGCCGCTTCCGCCCGTCCTGCACCCGGGAACGAAGCAACCCATCGGACCGGATGACCTGGCGCCGCTGTTCCCGATGGAGCTGATCCTCCAGGAGGTTTCCACCGAGCGCGAGATCGAGATCCCCGGCCCGGTGCGCGATGTCTATCGCCAATGGCGCCCAACGCCGCTCTACCGGGCGCGGCGGCTCGAAAAGATCCTGCAGACCCCGGCCCGCATCTATTACAAGTACGAGGGCGTCTCGCCCGCGGGCAGCCACAAGCCCAACACGGCGGTGCCGCAGGCGTTCTACAACAAGCAGGCTGGCGTGAAGCGTCTCATCACGGAGACCGGGGCAGGGCAGTGGGGCAGCTCGCTCGCCTTCGCGGGATCGGTCTTCGGGCTCGAGGTGGAGGTCTTCATGGTGCGGGTTTCCTACGACCAGAAGCCCTATCGCCGGGCGCTGATGGAAACTTACGGGGCGCGCTGCATCGCCTCGCCCTCCAACGAGACGAACTCGGGCCGCGAGATCCTCGCCAAGCGACCGGACCACCCCGGCAGCCTCGGCATCGCCATTTCGGAAGCCGTCGAAGTGGCCGCGCAGCGCGATGACACGAAGTACGCCCTGGGCAGCGTGCTGAACCACGTGCTCCTTCACCAGACCGTGATCGGCCAGGAAGCCATCATCCAGTTCGAGATGGCCAACGACTATCCCGACGTGATCGTGGGATGCACCGGGGGCGGATCCAATTTCGCGGGGATCGCGTTCCCGTTCATCGGGGCGCAACTGCGCGGCGGCAAGAAGGTGCGCGTGGTGGCGGTCGAGCCTGCAGCTTGCCCGAGCCTTACGCGCGGCAAGTACGCCTATGACTTCGGCGACACCGCGCACCTCACGCCGCTCACCAAGATGCACACGCTGGGCTCGACCTTCACGCCGCCGGGGTTCCATGCGGGCGGGCTTCGCTACCACGGCATGGCGCCGCTGGTGTCGCACCTGCAGGAACTCGGTCTGATCAGCGCGACCGCCTATCACCAGGTAGCGTGCTTCGAGGCCGGCGTGCAGTTCGCGCGGGCCGAAGGCATCGTGCCGGCGCCGGAAGCCAACCACGCGGTCAAGGGCGCCATCGTCGAGGCCCTAAAGTGCAAGGAGGAGGGCGTCTCCCGCTCGATCCTCTTCAACCTGTCCGGCCATGGCCACTTCGACATGCAAGCCTACATCGACTACTTCGGCGGAAAGATCAAGGACATCAACTACGACGAGAAGGAGCTCGCCATGGCGCTGGCGGGGCTGCCGTCCGTGGCGGAGCCGGCCTGACGCGGGTGTTCCCCCGTGGGTGGTGACCCCCTCTATCTCGCGATAGACCAGGGCACGCACGCCAGCCGCGCGGTGGTGCTCGACGCGCGTGGCGCGGTGATGGCTGCGGGGTCGAAGGACATCGGCCTCACCCGACCGCAAGCCGACTGGGCCGAGCAGGACGGCGAGGCGATGGTCACCTCCATCTACGCCGCCGTCTCACAGGCGCTTTCGGCGCTTGGGGACCGCCGGCAGGATCTGGCGGCGGCGGGCCTCGCCAGCCAGCGCTCGAGCTGCGTCTGTTGGGATGCCAATTCCGGCCGACCGCTGTCTCCCGTGTTCAGCTGGCAGGACCGTCGGGCGCACGTGTGGCTGCAGCAGTTCGAGCCGCATGCGGAAGAAGTGCACCGAAAGACCGGGCTGTTCCTTTCCCCCCACTACGGCGCGAGCAAGCTGCGCTGGGCGCTGGACAACCTGGCGGCCGTGCGCGAAGCCAAGGCAGCGGGAAAGCTTTGCTGGGGGCCGCAGTCGAGCTTCCTCGTATTCCGGCTCACGGCTGAACACTCGATGTTCGCCGACCCGCAGTGTGCGGCGCGGACCCAGTTGTGGAACCTGCACACGCGCGATTGGGATCCCGCGCTGGTTTCGCTCTTCGGCCTGCCCCCCGGTTTTCTTCCGAAGAGCGTGCCCACGTGCCATCGGTTCGGCACGATGCGCGTGGGGGACACGTCAATGCCTCTCGTCGCGGTGAACGGCGATCAGTCCGCTGCCGTGTTCGCCTTCGGCTGGCCGGAGGAGGATTCCGCTTATGTGAACATCGGCACCAGCGCCTTCGTGCAGCGCGCCGTCACTCACACTCCCGACTATGCGCCGCGCAGCCTGACGGGGATCATCCTCGACGACGGCAGCACCACGGTCTACACCGTGGAAGGCAACGTGAACGGCGCCGGTGCTGCGCTCGAGTGGCTGAAGGACGGATTGGGAATAGAGAACGCCGTGGAACGGCTTCCGGAGTGGCTGGATCTGCCCGGGGAACCGCCCCTCTTTCTCAATGGAATTGCCGGGCTGGGCGGGCCGTTCTGGAAACCGGACTTCGTCTCGCGCTTCGTGGGCGAGGGCGAGCCCTGGCAGAAGGCCGTGGCGGTGGTGGAAAGCATGGCGTTCCTGCTTCAAGCCAACATCGACGAGATCGGGAAGTACGTACCGGCGGCACGGCGCATGCGGGTCAGCGGGGGAGTGTCGCGCCTGGACGGTCTTTGCCGGCGGCTGGCCACCGTGAGCGGGCTGCCGGTGCATCGGCGCGATGATGCGGAGGCTACGGCACGGGGCATCGGCTACCTGGCAGCCGGCAGGCCGGCAGCATGGAACAACGCCGCCGCCGAGGAAGTATTCTCACCGGAGGGCAACGAAGCCCTCTGCCGGCGCTACGCCCGCTGGCGGACGCTGATGCGAGAGGCGACGGGAATCTGAGGTGGTTCTACTGCTGCTTCACCACGAAGTCGATCACGATGGCACCCGGATCGCGCTGGCGGTACTCGATGGCCACCGCTTCGCCGTAGCGGGCGCGCAACTGGTCGAGAAGGGGCAGGGGATCGTGATCGTTCACGAAGCGCATGGTCTCGCCGGGGCGCAGGGAGTCGAGCGCGCCGAAGATGGCGGCATGGCGGAAGCGCTTGGCGACTCCGCGGGCGTCGAATGGGTAGATCTGGTCCGGAGAGAGGTGGATATGGGGGTGGGCAGGCTGGTTCATCGAACTTTCTCCTTGAGATTGGATCGGAATTGAAGTCGCGGGCGGTCAGGCCGGCGTGGATTCGCCCATGTCGAGTTCGGTTCGTTTGGACTTCACCTTGGCCCATTCTTCGGCATCGGCAAGTGCTTCCTTGGTCTCGACGATGACCGGCCAGACCTTCGCAAGCTGCGCGTTGAGTTCGATGTACTCCTGCTGGTCCTTCGGCACGTCGTCGACGGCGAAGATCGCCTCCACCGGGCACTCCGGCACGCACAGGGTGCAGTCGATGCACTCGTCCGGGTCGATGGCCAGGAAGTTGGGGCCCTCGCGAAAGGCGTCGGTAGGGCACACGTCGACGCAATCGGTGTGACCTGCCTGGGTTTTTCGGACCGATCATAACTTGAGAGAATGGCTCCTGCTCTGCCAAGAGGAGCCCATGAAGAAAAGCCGATTTACAGAAGAACAGATGGTCGCGATGTTGCGCGAGGCCGACCGGACTACGATTGCCGACGTATCGCGCAAGTACAAGGTCAGCGACCAGACGTTGTACAGCTGGCGCAAGCGTTTCGGACAGCTCCAGCCTGCGGACGTCAAACGGCTGCGCGCCCTGGAGGCCGAGAACGCCAAGTTGAAACGCATGCTCGCCGAGCGGGAAATGGCGATCGATACCCTGAAGGAAATCAACCGGCGAAAGTGGTAAGCCCGCAGGCGCGTCGTGAGCAGGTTGTGTTGGCCGTGCAGCGCGGCCACTCGACCAGACGTGCGTGCGGGCTGATTGGCGTGGCGCGATCGATGATGGGATACCAGTCGATTCGAGCCGAAAGAGACGTGCCGGCGATTTCGGCCATGCGCAGGCTCTCGGCGCAGTATCCGCGCTATGGCTATCGGCGCATCCGGATCTTTCTGGGACGCGAGGGCCACGGGATGGGGGCCAGAACAGGCTCATCGCCTCTGGAAGTCGGCAGGACTGCAACTGCCGCGGCGCCGGCCGCGACGCCGCATTGCGACGAGCCGCCCGCGTCCCTTGCCGCCCCAAGCCCCGAACCATGTCTGGGCCTATGACTTCGTGTTCGACGCCTGCGCCAACGGCCAGCAGATCAAGTGCCTGACGGTAGTCGATGAATTTACCCGGGAATGCCTCGCGATCGACGTAGCCGGGAGCATCCGCTCGAATCGAGTGATCGAGGTGCTCTCGCGCCTGGTGAGTCTGCACGGAGCGCCGACGGCCTTGCGTTCCGACAACGGCCCCGAATTCGTCAGCCGCGCCATTCTCGAGTGGCTGACGCGCTCCGGCATCCATACGGCCCCATTGATCCCGGAAAGCCTTGGCAAAACGGCACCGACGAGAGTTTCAACGGGAAATTCCGGGACGAGTGCCTGAGCCTCGAGTGGTTCCGAAGCCGCGAGGAGGCCCGCGTCGTGATCGAGCAGTGGCGCCGACACTTCAACCATGTGCGTCCGCATTCGAGTCACGACTACCTCACGCCCGTTGAATTCAAGCTACGCTACGATTCCACAACCGCGGGGGCCATTTCCAAGTTATGAATGGCCCGGAAATCCCCATGCAGGTCAGGTGTGCTTGCAGCGGATGCAGGATTCGGTGACGACGTAGGTCATGCGCGGCTTTCATTAAGCTGCATATATAATACTGGTTAAGATTATCACTCCGTTCGGGCTGCCGCAACGGGGCTGGCGGGAGGCAAAGGCCATGGCGGAAACGATCCAGGTGTGGCAATGCATCGGCTGCGGGCGCGTTGAAGGGCCGGCCCAATGCATCGGAGTCTGCGAAGACCGGATCGTCGACATGGTCAACGCGGCCGACTACAAGGCTGACCTCGCCCAGGCCGAGGCCAGGGCTGCGGCGCTGGAGGAGGTGGTCAGGCGGATCGCCCTGACCTTCCCGAAAAACGGGGAATGGGAAAGCACCTGGCGGGCACTCCAGGCGCAGGCGAAGCGGGCTCTTGGGCCGGTGACGCAATAGTTTCAAGCGGGAACTGATGCGCGACGCGACGGAAATTTAAGGACGCACCAAAGACAAAGGCCCGCCGTGATGGCGGGCCTTCTTCCTGAAAGCTGGCTCCCCGACCTGGACTCGAACCAGGGACCTGCGGATTAACAGTCCGTCGCTCTACCAACTGAGCTATCGGGGAATCGGTGAACCCGGAATTA
The DNA here is from genome assembly GCA_016720855.1 of Betaproteobacteria bacterium. Classification (NCBI taxonomy): domain Bacteria; kingdom Pseudomonadati; phylum Pseudomonadota; class Betaproteobacteria; species Betaproteobacteria bacterium. Next base: position 508,945 of record JADKJU010000001.1, read on the forward strand.
TAGGTTTCCGGGCGATTCCGGTCAATTCAGAGGAGTGCCGAGCGGCGGGGGGGACGACGAAAGACCTGCTGAATCACGTCCCTGGGCCAGCATTTCCTTGATGCGGGCGCGGGCCTTGAGGAACGGGGAATTGCGGGCGGCTTTTCCGAGGTAGGCGTCCAGATCAGCATTTTCCGTGGCCAGTCGGCGGACGAGGGCGAGAAAATGGTCCGTGAGCTCGGGGTCGAACTGTCGGCCCCTGAGAGCAGAAATCTGGTCCAGCGCTGCCTCGGTGGCGATGGCCTTCGCATAGGGCCGGCCATGAGTCATCGCGTCAAAGGCGTCGGCAAGGGCAACTATGCGGGCACTCTTGGGAATGGACATGCCCTTGAACTGGCGGGGATAGCCCGTGCCGTCCCACCATTCGTGGTGACAACGGGCGATCTCCTCAGCGACGCGGACCTGGGGAATGTCGCTCTTCGAAAGGATCTCGGCCCCGACGATCGTGTGGGAGGCGATGAAGTGCTTTTCCGCTTCCTTCAGGGTCTTTTCGTCGAGAAGAATTTTTTCCGGGATGCCGATCTTGCCGATGTCGTGCAGGCGGGCGGCGATGTCCAGGGCATTGCATGCATCCCGATCCCAGCCGATTTCCCTGGCGAGTAGGGCTGAGAGGCGGCCGACTCGATAGCCGTGCTCGCCTGAGATATCTTCGCGGATGTCGGCGGCAATGGCCATGCGCTCGAGCATTTCGTGGCGGGAGCGGGAGACTTCACGCTCTGCCACTCTGACTCTTAGTTCGGCCTCAACCCGCTCGTGTTCGCCAAGATTCCTTCTTAACGAGGCGGCTACTGAATCCTCTCGAACACCCAAAGCCCGTAATTGGGTTGCAACTGATTCGGAAGTGACGGATCTGGCGTGCGCGAGCAGTTCTCGCAATACGCGCAAGGCATCTTCTGGACGATCAAGGTCGCCGTACAGTCTTGCAAGTTGTGAGAGTGAATCGAGGTAGAGGGGAACCATGACCCCCTTGAGGGACGCGGCCACCTCTTCCACCATCGTCAAACCACGATCGGGGTCACCTAAATAGACTTCGGTCAGGCCCTCGCAAAGGCGAGCAGTGCCTTCCGTGCGTCGTGACGGAAAGCGATTTGCCAGCTCTCGGATATACATTGCGTGATTCTTTGCCATTGAATACTTCTTGTTTCCAACCAAGATCATAATCAAATTAAGCTCTCTCAGAAGGCGGACCACGGCACTCTTGTGAGAGTTCGGTAATCCACTCAATTCAATCGCTTTAGATGCGTATGTTTCGGCAGTTGAGCACTCCCCTAAGAGGTGCATTGCAAGAGCCGTATTATTGAATACGCAAGCGCGCTGATCATCTGCGTCAGCACTATTCATGCTAATGAAATCAAGGGCTCGATTCGCGCACGCCACACCCTCGCTATATAGGCCTGAGTCGATAAGAGTTGATGAGAGATTTGACCAAGAGACATACTGGGCGTATCTATCGTCTAACTTGTAGGCAAGCGAGAGCGCCATGGTGTGAAACTCAATTCCACGGCAGCGGTCACCGGTCTCGGCGTATACGATACCAAGAACGCTCAAGTATCTGCGAAGATCAGGTGATCTGCGGGTACGCCTTGCGAGGTCGACTCCATATTTGGCAAGAACGATCGAGTCGACGGTACTGCCGGTCAAATACAAGTGATGGCAGCAGTGGTGTAGTAGATCCAAGTGACCTGCATGGGGATTTCCGGGCCATTCATAACTTGGAAATGGCCCCCGCGGTTGTGGAATCGTAGCGTAGCTTGAATTCAACGGGCGTGAGGTAGTCGTGACTCGAATGCGGACGCACATGGTTGAAGTGTCGGCGCCACTGCTCGATCACGACGCGGGCCTCCTCGCGGCTTCGGAACCACTCGAGGCTCAGGCACTCGTCCCGGAATTTCCCGTTGAAACTCTCGTCGGTGCCGTTTTGCCAAGGCTTTCCGGGATCAATGTGGGCCGTATGGATGCCGGAGCGCGTCAGCCACTCGAGAATGGCGCGGCTGACGAATTCGGGGCCGTTGTCGGAACGCAAGGCCGTCGGCGCTCCGTGCAGACTCACCAGGCGCGAGAGCACCTCGATCACTCGATTCGAGCGGATGCTCCCGGCTACGTCGATCGCGAGGCATTCCCGGGTAAATTCATCGACTACCGTCAGGCACTTGATCTGCTGGCCGTTGGCGCAGGCGTCGAACACGAAGTCATAGGCCCAGACATGGTTCGGGGCTTGGGGCGGCAAGGGACGCGGGCGGCTCGTCGCAATGCGGCGTCGCGGCCGGCGCCGCGGCAGTTGCAGTCCTGCCGACTTCCAGAGGCGATGAGCTCGTTCTGGCCCCATCCCGTGGCCCTCGCGTCCCAGAAAGATCCGGATGCGCCGATAGCCATAGCGCGGATACTGCGCCGAGAGCCTGCGCATGGCCGAAATCGCCGGCACGTCTCTTTCGGCTCGAATCGACTGGTATCCCATCATCGATCGCGCCACGCCAATCAGCCCGCACGCACGTCTGGTCGAGTGGCCGCGCTGCACGGCCAACACAACCTGCTCACGACGCGCCTGCGGGCTTACCACTTTCGCCGGTTGATTTCTTCAGGTATCGATCGCCATTTCCCGCTCGGCGAGCATGCGTTTCAACTTGGCGTTCTCGGCCTCCAGGGCGCGCAGCCGTTTGACGTCCGCAGGCTGGAGCTGTCCGAAACGCTTGCGCCAGCCTGTACAACGTCTGGTCGCTGACCTTGTACTTGCGCGATACGTCGGCAATCGTAGTCCGGTCGGCCTCGCGCAACATCGCGACCATCTGTTCTTCTGTAAATCGGCTTTTCTTCATGGGCTCCTCTTGGCAGAGCAGGAGCCATTCTCTCAAGTTATGATCGGTCCGAAAAACCCAGGCAGGTCACAAGCGTAGTGCGGCATTCGCACTTCCACGAAGCCGGACAAGGCAGTTTCCTATAGTTCGGAATTGCGCGGTAGCGCTTCCTGACTGAGTCCGAAGCAAGTCCAGAGAGTGGGGTACGAGACTGCTTAGAACCACGCGAATGCGTGGATCTGAGGAAAGTGGGCTAATTCGCGTAAGGCGGTCAAGAGACATCGAGAGTTCCGAGATGCTCACTTTGCCTCCCGCAAATTGCTAGTCCAAATAGATATTGAGAAGCGCCGCCTTTCTACAGACCAAGTTTAATAAATGTTACCGCTGAAGGTCAAGCCTGCTACCACTTCCGGTCTCGCCACCTTCCTTGCTCTTGCGGAGCGTTTCCCAGATCTTGGATCTCGCCTGCAAGAACGGGGAAGCTTGGGCGGCCTTTCCGAGGTATCCATCAAGATCCATATACTGCTTTCGGAGCTTGGCAATTAGAACCAGGAACACATCCGTTAGTTGAGGATCAAACTGGCTACTCTTGAGACGCGCAATTTCCGCAAGGGCATTGTCGATGGGCCAAGGCTCCTTGTATGGGCGCTTATGGGTTAGTGCATCGAATACGTCAGCCAAGGCAGTAATTCTTGCCGAAAGGGGAATTGCTGACCCCGAAACATTTCCTGGATACCCGCCTCCATCCCACCATTCATGGTGGTGACGCGCGATTTCCTCTGCCATCTGCATATGAGGAATGTTGCTCTTCGAGAGCAACTCAGCACCGACGGTCGTATGCGTGCGCATGATTTGGCGCTCTGAATCATTTAGCTTGTCGGGCTTCAACAAGATCGCATCGGGAACGCCTATTTTGCCAATGTCGTGCAAGCGCGCAGCAAGTTCGACCATGAAACATGTCTCGTGATCGCATCCGTACTCTTCGGCAATCAGTCCCGAGAGCATTCCAACTCGATATGAATGTTCGCCCGTGGAGTCGTCCCGCAGTTCGGCAGTAACTGCGAGGCGTTCAAGCATCTCTATCCGGGACCTAAATAGCTCTTGTTCGGCAACTTTTCCTCTCAATGCCGCCTCTTGCCTTGCCAACCTGACTTCTTCCGAGTTCTTTCCTTCGGAAACCTGACCAAGTGTCTCTAGATGCCGTTTAACGTGATTGAGCGCATTTTCTTGCTGCGTTTGCTTGATTGCCTCCATCATTTCGCGAAGATAAATCAACGCCCGCTCGGGCTGCCCGACAAGCTCAAACGCTTTGACTAGAGCACCCAAAGTATCTCTCAGCATTGAGCGGACCTGTCGCGCACGCTCTAATGTTGCAGTCAAACGAGAAATGCCAACGTCGACCTTTCCCGCATGAACTTCGTACAGTCCCTCTGCAATTGCGGCCGCGATTTCCGCTCTCGGCGACTGCGATTCGCGAGCATAAACTCGCGCAATCTCGCATCGCTCCCGAGCTTTATCGAGGTTATTTACTTCCAGCAGCAGTCTGGTGTAGTAGTTTTCGCGAAGTACTCGGGACAATTTATCGGCTGCGGTAACAGGTGTCGCGCTTTCCCTCACTGCAGTTTCTGCAGCTCTTATCCCTCTCCCGAAATCCTCTAGATGTAATGCGCAAAGCGCAATATTCGAATATGCATTCGGTCGAATTGCAGCGAGGGCCGGGGCATTCGCAGACATGTCAATCGCATGCTCGAAGCACACGATTGCATCACGATATTGGGCAGCATAGAGGAGTGCCACCCCAAGGTTTATCCATACAATGCATTCAGAAGCGCGGTCCCCAAGCTGCCGAGAAAGATCAAGGGCCTTGGCATAACACTCGACGGCCGCCGAGATATTCCCGGTATCCGCCTGTGTAACGCCTAGCAGTGTTAGCGCTTTTCTGTGAAGCAGCGCAATGTTTGCTTTATCAGCGAGTCGGACGGCCTCACTCGCAGGATCGATCGCCGCAAATCCTTGCCCGGTTACATAGAAGTAGTGGGAGGCATCCAGGAGGCATCCGATTCGATCTTCGGCACTTTGTGTTCCTGGTATGCGCTTAATAGCCGTCACCACAGACCGAACATATTCGCTCGACGCGGCGGAGCCGGCCTGAACACGGGCCCCCACTTCGGCAGCAACTCTGGCCAGAGCCGAGCGAAAGCGGCCAGCGTCCAGGGCGGGGGCTGGCTGGGAAATCAGTTGGAGGTCTTCGTCGGTTTGATTATTCACAAGTCGTTGTTTTCACAAATCAATTCAATTATGCTTTGTAAGAGTGTGATCTAGTGCGGATTCCGGTGAAGTCGGGCCGGCGTTCCGGCGGAAGCCGGGCCATCGTTCCGGTCGATGCCGGGCCGTGGCGTGATGCGCGCCCTTGAGGGCGAGGCGATAGCTGTTGTGAACGAGCCGGTCGAGGATTGCGTCGGCAAGGGTGGGGTCGGCCAGGTGCGTGTGCCACTGTTCGACGGGCAGTTGGCTGGTGACGATGGTGGAGCGGCGGTCATAGCGGTCGTCGAAGATTTCCAGGAGGTCGCGCTTGGTCTGCTCGGCGAGCGGGGTGAGGCCGAAGTCGTCGAGGACCAGGAGGTCGACCTTGGCCAGGAGCTTGAGGAAGGCGGAGCGGTTTTGCAGCGCGTGATAGCGGGCGAGTTCATCGACGAGCCGCGGCAGGCGGAAGAAGCGCACCGAGAAGTCCGCACGGCAGGCCGAGTGGGCGAGCGCGCAGCCCAGGAAGCTCTTTCCGACGCCGGTGGGCCCGGTGATGAGCACGTTCAGTGTTCGGCGATCCAGGCCAGGTCGCGCACCCGGACCATGGCGCCGGGGTCGAGGCCGCGAAGGGCGCTCGTGTCCATGTCCTCGATGACGGCGCCCTGCGGCAAGCGAGCCCAGCGCAGGCGCTGTGCCAGGCGAGCCGAACCGCGCTCGGTGATCTCGTGCTGGATCATGAGCCCGAGGCGCTCCTCGAAGGTAAGTTGCGAACGATCCGGGGTGCACAGTTGCTGCTCAAGGGCGGCGGCCATGCCGCGCAGGCGCAGTTGCTGGAGTTGCTCGACGAGCGGTTGGGTCAGCATCGATGTCCTCTGGGGTGGGTGACGGGCCTACTGGAAGTACTTCTCGCCGCGCACGTTGTCGTGCTCCAGGGGAGCGCGGCCTGGGCGGGCGGGGCGGGCGCGGGCGTGTTGATGAGCGTTCGAAGCGAGCGGTAGCTGAAGCTGCGGATCGCAACCGCCCGCGTGGCGGCCCCTCGAGCGCCTCGGGGCTGAAGTCGCGCGCAAGGCGAAGGATCCCCAGGCTCGAGCGCAGGCACTCCTCGGGATGGCGCCTGCGGTGCAGTTGCTCGGTGAGCACCTCGGCGGTGGCCGGTCCGATGGCCAAGGCGCGCTGCATCAAGCGCTCGTGGGTGAGGTCGATGACGGCGCTGTGCCGCTCGGGACGATGATCGGCGAGGGTCACGAACTGCCCGCGCGAGGGCGCACGCAGGTGCGTGGCGACCAGGTGCTGGCGATGGAAGATCTCAATCACACGCGCGCTCAGGGCGTACCTCGACCGTGCGTCCGACCAGCTTGTAAGGCACGGAGTAGTAGGCGCGCTCGACCTCGACGTGATAGTCCAGGTGCACCTTGGCCTTCTTCCAGGTGGCGAATTCGTAAGGCCTGTGCGGAAGCGGGCGCAGCGCCGCACGCTCGATGTCGGCAAACAGGCTCGCGCGGCACCCTTCGCGCTTCTTGAAGGGGCGAGCGTTGAGATCGGCCACGAGGAGCGCGATCGCGGCATTGAGTTCGCCAAGCGAGAAGAACGTCCGGTTACGAAGACGGGCAAGGATCCAGCGCTCGACCACCAGCACGCCCGCCTCGACCTTGGCCTTGTCGCGGGGCTTTCGCACCCGCGCCGGCAGAATCGCCACCGCGTAGTGCTCGGCGAAGTCCTGGTAGGCGGGATTCAAGTCCGGCTCGTAGCGGTGCGCCTTGTGGACGGCGCTCTTCAGGTTGTCGGGCACGAGGGCACGAGGAACGCCGCCGAGGAATTCCAGAGTGCGCACCTGGGAGCCCAGCCAATCGGGCAACGCCTGCGTCCAGGTCGCTTCCGCATAGGTGTAGCTGCTCGCGCCCAGGACGGCCACGAAGATCTGGGCGGCGCGAGCTCCCCGCTCGTGCGATCCACGACCGGCATCGTCTGCCCGGCGTAATCGAGGAAGAGCTTGTCGCCGGGAACGTGGTTCTGGCGCAGGACCAGATCCTGGTTGGCGAGCCAGCGCCGGTACTGGTCGCAGAAGACGCTGTACCGCCAGCCATCGGGGAGCCTCGCCTTGTACTCCTGCCAGAGCAATTGCCGCGTCACCCCGGGGCGCTTGAGCTCGGTGCAGAAACGCGAAGTCCGGCTGCGGGGTGCGAGACAGCGGCACTCGCGCTGGTAGAGCCGCGCCTGAAGGCCCGCCTCGTCAAGCCCGGCCGGCAGCGGCCAGCCCACGCCCGCGGCGCGCGCGGCGCAGGCACTCCTGCACCGTCGAACGGGCGCTCCCTGACGGCCGCGGCAATCTCGCGGTCGCTCAGACGGACTTCAAACTTGAGACGCAGAACCTCTCGGATCTTCCGCATGGGTAACCTCGGTTGCGCCACCGCCGGACTCCTTCCAGATGGGAAAGGAGCCCACGGTAGCCCTGGTTACCCGCATCACCCCCGGCCGGCATGGACCGGAACGCTGGCCCGGCATGCTCCGGAATGGTGGCCCGGCATGCTCCGGAACGCTGGCCCGGCATGGACCGGAATCCGCAATCTAGTTCACACTCTTGTCAATACCATAAAGAAGGGGTAGGTGAAATTTGCCGACGAACCCATGGGGCCGTTAGACCTAAGCCCGCGCGCAAGCTACTACATCCTGTGACTTCCAGATTCCTCATAGGGGTTGGTATTGTTTTGACGTATCCGCACGACAGAATTAGGATTTTCGCCTTGCCTAGCTGGTCGAATTTGTATTGCGTTTTCGTATTCACCATTTATTTGGGAGACACCAATGGAATTCTCCAAGATCGAAATGACCGTTGTTGAAGAAACCATCCAGGAAGCTGCCCTTAGCGACGTTCGCGAACTCAGCGATCTTCAACTGGCCCTCGTCGGCGGCGGCATCGGCGACATCGTCTGGGGCTGACCTCTTAACACCTACCAGGAGTGATCCACATGGAATTCACCAAGATTGAAATGAACGTTGTCGAAGAAACCATCCAGGAAGCTGCCCTCAGCGACGTTCGCGAACTCAGCGATCTTCAACTGGCCCTCGTCGGCGGCGGCATCGGCGACATCGTCTGGGGTTGACCTCTTAACACCTACCAGGAGTGATCCACATGGAATTCACCAAGATCGAAATGACCGTTGTCGAAGAAACCATCCAGGAAGCTGCCCTCAGCGCCGTTAGCGAACTCAGCGATCTTCAACTGACCCTCGTCGGCGGCGGCATCGGCGACATCGTCTGGGGCTGACCTCTTAACACCTACCAGGAGTGATCCACATGGAATTCACCAAGATTGAAATGAACGTTGTCGAAGAAACCATCCAGGAAGCTGCCCTCAGCGACGTTCGCGAACTCAGCGATCTTCAACTGGCCCTCGTCGGCGGCGGCATCGGCGACATCGTCTGGGGCTGACCTCTTAACACCTACCAGGAGTGATCCACATGGAATTCACCAAGATCGAAATGACCGTTGTCGAAGAAACCATCCAGGAAGCTGCCCTCAGCGACGTTCGCGAACTCAGCGATCTTCAGCTGGCCCTCGTCGGCGGCGGCATCGGCGACATCGTCTGGGGTTGACCTCTTAACACCTACCAGGAGTGATCCACATGGAATTCACCAAGATCGAAATGACCGTTGTCGAAGAAACCATCCAGGAAGCTGCCCTCAGCGCCGTTCGCGAACTCAGCGATCTTCAACTGACCCTCGTCGGCGGCGGCATCGGCGATATCGTCTGGGGCTAATGAAATTCTCCCTCGCTTAGCCCAACTCTATAATTCGGAATCTTCCTGAGATTGAATCAGGGCGATGACTGACGATTATTAGTGATTGACCAACTTTGGAAATTGCATCGGAGATTTTTCTCTCCAGTGAAACATCCAGCTGATCAAACGCCTCATCCAGAAACAAAACCTGCGGTTTCCTGTAAAGAGCCCTAGCCAGTAGCACTCGCTGCTTTTGCCCGCCCGAAAGCGCCGCACCCAGCGAGCCGACGATTGTGTTGTACCCCATGGGCATCGCGGAGATATCCGCGTCGATCATGGCCAGGCGTGCGCAATCGCGCACGCGTTCGGGGTCATGCTCGGGATCGAAGAAGCTGATGTTGTCCTCGATCGTGCCGACGAAGAGCTGGTCGTCCTGCATCACGGCGCCGATGCGCCGCCGGTATTGGGATAGGTCCAGGTCCTTCAGGTTCCGCCCGTTGATGAGCACCGCACCCTCGGTGGGCTCGAGCAGCCCCACCAGCACCTTGATGAGGGTGGTCTTGCCGCACCCCGATGGCCCCACGATGGCCACCGTCTCCCCGGGTGCCACCGAGAAGTCCACCCCCCTGAATGTGAACCCCTCCGGACCGTAGGCGTAACCCACGCCTTTGGCCTCGATCGTGATCGGCGCGCCCGTGATTTCGCCGGGCAGCGATGGTCGCGATGGCTCCTCCTCCGCAAGCGCGATGTCGGCGATCCGCTCGGCATGCAGGTCCAGCATCCGGAAGTCGTTCCATTTCTCCACCAGCGCGTTCACCCGCCCCAGGAACACGATCTTGAAGCCCAGGAACGCGTAGAGCATCCCCACGGAGAACTTCCCGTCCATCACGGCGATCGCGCCAAGCCAGATCACTGCCACGTTTTCCACCCCGAAGATGAGGGCGGCTGCTCCACGCTGGGCAATGCCCACGTTCTGCACCTTGACCCCGGCGTTCACCTGGTCCACGACCAGGTTCTGGTAGGCCGCCCGCCGCTCGTTCTCGCGCAGGTTCAGCTTGATGGCCATCATCCCGCGCAGCGTCTCGATGAAGTGCGTGCCGCTCTTCGCCTCGTGCGAGAGCTGCTCGTCGGTCGCGTAGCGCTGCGGGTAATAGAGCCCCCAGCGCACCGCCACATAGAGAAGGGTCGCGCCTATCACGATGGTGGTCAGCGTCATGCTGTACCACCCCATGACGATAAGGGTCAGGACGACCATCAACCCGTCCACCACCGTCTCTACGAAGGTGGTCGTGAGCGTGCGCTGCACCGCGTCCACGCTGCGGAACTTGGAGACGATGTCGCCGATGTTCCGCTTCTCGAACCACGTCAGCGGCAGCTTGACCAGGTGCGCAAAGAGGGTGGAAAGCAGCCGCAGGTTCAGGTTGGTCGAAAGATAGACGCTCACCCAGGCTCGCACGGCCGAAACTGCGACGGTGATGATGACGAGCACGCCGAAGGCCACGCCGAGCACGGTCAGCAGGTCCCGGTCGCGCCCCACCAGCACGCGGTCCACCACGAGTTGCAGGAAGAAAGGCATCGCGATGGCGAAGACTTCCAGGGCGAGCGACAGGATGAGAATCTGCGCCAGCGTTCCCTTGAGTCCTCGCGCCACGCCCAGCAATTGAGTCGCGCTGATCTCCTCGCGTTCGTCGCGGGGCTTGAAGCTCGCCGTCGGCGAGAACTCCATCGCCACCCCGGTGTAATGACGCGACGCTTCCTCGATTTGCAACACGCGACGGCCGCGAGCGGGATCGTGGAGGACCAGCTTGCGGCCCTTCACGGCCACCAGCACCACGAAGTGGTTCATGTCCCAGTGCAGCACGGCCGGAAGCTGAAGCTTTCCCAGCGACTCCAGCGTGGCCTGTACGCCCCGGGCGGTCAGCCCCATGCCCTCGGCGATCTGCGCCAGGTTCTTGAGCGTCACGCCCTTGAGCGATGGCGAAAGGCGCACGCGCATGGCGGAAAGGTCGGTGCGGTAACCATGATAGGAGGCAACCATCGCCAGGCATGCGATGCCGCATTCCGGCGCCTCGCTCTGCAGGATCACCGGCACGCGCCGGCTGAAGATCCCGGTCATCAGAGCCTTCCTCGCAGTTGCAGCACGGGCTCGAAAAGCCATTCCAGCAGGGTGCGGCGTTCGAGCAGGATATCGGCGTTCACGAGCATCCCGGGCCTCAACGCGATCTCGTTGCCCAGCGCCACCACGCTCTGGCGCTCGAGCTTCACGTCCACGCGGTAGACGGACTCCTTCACCGTGAGCTGCCCGATCTTCTCGCCGGGCGTCCACACGTTGCGGCTGATCTCGGAGACCGTGCCCTTGTATTGCCCGAACCGCTCGTGCGGAAAGGCTTCATAGCGCAGAACCACCTCCTGCCCCTTGGCTATGAAGCCGATGGCGCGGGAGGGGACGAGCAGCTCCACGTGCAGGCCGCTGCCTTTGGGAAGCACCGTGGCGAGCGGCGTGTCCGCCGCGACGGACTGGCCCACCGCCACGGCGATGTTGGTGACGGTGCCGCTCACCGGCGCCTTGATGATGGTCTCGCGCCGTGCCTCGGCGCTGGCGAGGTTTTCCTGCAGCTCGGAAAGCTGGCGCGCCACCTGGTCCACCTGCCCGCGAGAGCGCAACTGGATCGAGGGCTCCTCCATCCGGCTGGCGGACAGGTCTCGATCCACCTGCAAGCGCGTGCGGCGCAGCGCCTGCAGCTTGATCTCCTGCTCGGTCACCTCGTCCTGCTTCTGCTTCACCACGAGGTCGGAGACGAACTTGTCCCCCGCCAATTGCTGGAAGCGCGTGGCCTGGTCCCGGGCGCTTTTCACCCGTGTCTCCTGCAGCTTGATCTCGCGGTCGGCCTGGGCCAGCTCGCCCTCCAGGTCCTTCATCCGCTTCCTCACCTGCGCCGCCTGCTGCTCGCCCAGCTCCTTCAATTGCGATTGCTCACGCTCGAGGAGGAGCTTCCGGCTGGCAAGCTCATTGGCGGAAGTCTCGGCGGTGGACCGGTCGTAGGCGATCTTGGCGATGGGCACGCCGGCCCGGACTTCGTCGCCTTCCTTGATCGAAAGCTCGGAAACGCGCCCGGCATCGGGGATCAGGACCCGGGCGGCGCCCACGTCGAGGGCAAGGCTGCCTTCGACGCGCTCCCGGCGCGTGTATTCGCCCCAGATGGCTACTCCGAGGAGCAGCAACGCGATCGCGGCGGCGAGCAGCGTATAGACCCAATAGGCCACGGGGCGGGCGAGGGTCGTTTCGCCCAGGTACTTCTCGCGTTGGGCATCGATGGCCTCTTGGCGGAAGAGGTTGCGGCTCAAAGGGCGCGCTCCGGGGCCGGTGGGAAGAGGAGCTTGTCGTCGTGTCTGCGGGGCATGAGCGACGGATTGTAAGTTGAAAAGGGGTCGGGTTACTTTGCATTGCCCGTTTGAGCGCCAGGCACCGATGCAAAGTAACCCGACCCCTTTTCAAGGGGGCTTGCGCTCCGGAATGCATAGGTGATAATGTTTTCACCATGCATGAGCTGACTGCCCGCCAGGCCGAAATCCTCGCCTACATCCGCGACCACCTTGCGGAAGAGGGCCGTCCGCCCACGCGGCCGGAACTCGCGCGCGCCTTCGATCTCACCTCAACCAACGGGGTGCAGAAGCACCTCCTCGCGCTCGCCGCCAAGGGGGCCATCGAGCTGATCCCCAATGCCGCCCGCGGCATCCGCCTGCTGGAAGCCGCGGGGCTTCCCCTCGTGGGCCGCGTGGCCGCCGGCAGCCCCGTGCTCGCCATCGAGAACGTGCTGGGCCGCTACCCGATCGATCCTTCGCTCTTCAATCCCCGCGCCGATTACATGCTGCAGGTGCGCGGCCTGAGCATGCGCGACGAAGGCATCCTCGATGGCGACTGGCTCATCGTCCACCGCACGAGCGAGGCGAAGAGCGGCCAGCTCGTCGTGGCCCGCCTGGGCAACGACGTCACGGTAAAGCGCCTCAAGATGCGCGGGATGAAGGCCGAGCTCATCCCCGCCAACCCCGATTTCCAGACGCTGCACCTGGATCTCAGCCGCGACACGCTGGAGATCGAGGGGGTCGCTGTCGGCGTCGTCCGCAACCTCTCGGTCGGGCTCCCCCAGGCAACGCGTGCGCGCAAGGTCTCCCGCTCATGAACGCGATCGTGGACCCCGCCAAGCTCCCCGGCGTCTGGCGAGCAGGGGAAGTGGATCGGGCCGTGCCCGCCGGCATTGCCTCGGGTCATGCACGCCTGGATAGGGAACTGCCCGGCGGCGGCTGGCCGCGCGCTTCCCTCATTGAAATCCTCCACGACGGCGCGGGCCTGGGTGAGGTCTCGCTCCTCTTCGGCGCACTCAGGACGGTCGCGGAAGAGGGCCGGGCCGTTGCCTGGATCAACCCGCCGCATCTCCCCTATGCGCCTGCGCTGGCTTGCGCCGGCGTGCCGCTCGACGCTTGCCTGGTGGTCCGCCCCGCCTCGGCCGAGGATGCGCTCTGGTCAGCCGACCAGACGCTACGCTCGGGCGCGTGCGGGGCGGCTCTTTTCTGGCTGCCCGAAAAGACCGACTACGCCTGGCTGCGCCGCTTGCAGATGGCGGCAGAATCCGGGCGCACGCTCGCCGTGCTCTTCCGGCCGGCATCGGCTTCCATGATCGCTACGCCTGCGCATCTACGCGTGCTCGTCACGAGCCAGGACGGGCAGTTGCTCGTTTCGCTTCCGAAGAGACGGGGGCCGCCGCTGCTGCGCCCGATTGCCATTCGCCTCACCGGGCGCCCCGCGAGAAATGGGGACGGATTCAGAAGAATCGGGGACAGGTTCGGCTCCTCCACGGGAGGAACCGAACCCGTCTCCATTCTTTCTGCGCGCGTTTCGGTCTGAAAGGCCGATCCCGTGCTCTGGGTCGCGCTCGAATTGCCTGCATTGCCCCTGCAACTCGTTGAGCGCGCTCGGGCAATGCCGACGCCGCTCGTCATTGGCGAGGGCCCCTCGCAACGTCCCGTGGTGGCGCATGCCAATGCGGCCGCACTCGAGGCCGGGGTGAAGGAAGGCATGGCCGTCGCTGCGGCGAAAGCCCTGGCCGGAGACCTGAAGTGCATCGAGCGGGACGAAAGCGAGGAGCGCGAGGCCCTCGAGCGCCTGGCCGGCTGGGCTGCGCAGTTCACGCCCGCGGTCTCGATCGAACCCACGGGGCTCGTGCTCGAGGTCGAGTCGAGCCTCAATCTCTTCGGCGGGCTCGCGAAGCTCCTTTCGGCCCTGCGTGGCGGAGTGCGTGCGTTGGGCTTGCAGGCCACGCTGGGCATCGCGCCCACGCCACTGGCCGCACGGGCCTTCGCCCGGGCCGAAGCGCGCGGCATCGCGATGCGCAGCTGCGCGGAAATGGCGGACCTGTCCTCGCGCCTGGCCGACCTGCCGCTTTTCCTCCTCGAGTGGCCGGGGCGCACGCTGGAACTCCTCGCCGATCTGGGCATCGTCCGTGTGAAGGATGCGCTGGCGCTGCCGCGCGGCGGCTTTTCGCAGCGCTTCGGCCCGGAGGCACTAGCCAGGCTCGACCGGTTGGCCGGCCGCGTGCCCGATCCGCGGCTCGCTTACGTGCCGCCCGCCCGTTACCGTGCGCGGCTGGAATTGCCTGCCGAAGCGGAGGGCGTGGAGGCGATCCTCTTTCCCCTGAAGCGGCTGCTCGCGGAGATGGAAGGTTATCTTCGAGGGCGCGGCGCGGGCGTGCAGGAACTCGACCTCGACCTCGAGCACGGGAAGAAGAGCCGCACGCGCCTCACCCTTTCCTTCGCTACGCCGGAACGCGAAGCCGAGTTCATCCTCGCCATTGCGCGGGAGAAACTGGGCCGCTTGGAGCTTGCTGCGCCCACGATCGCGCTGCGCCTCGTGGCGGATCGCCTGCAGCCCTTCGCCCCGCGGGAGGGAACCTGGCTTCCCGGCCGGGAGGAGCGCGCCGTGGGCCGCGCCCGCCTTATCGAGCGCCTCGCAGCAAGGCTGGGGCAGGGCCGCGTCTTCGGGATTGCGCTCGCGGACGACCATCGCCCCGAGCGGGGCTGGAGGAATCCCCCAGCCGCATCGCCCCGTGCCGCCTTCGACGGCGGCGCGCGCCCCGCATGGCTCCTGAATCGCCCGCAAAAGCTCGTGGCCCGCGCCGAGGGCCCCACACTGCAGGGCGTCTTGCAACTCGTCGCCGGGCCGGAACGCATCGAGACCGGCTGGTGGGACGGGGCACCGGTCAGCCGCGATTACTTCGTCGCTGCGAATCCCGCCGGCGAGACGGTCTGGATCTACCGCGAACGGCGAGATCCCGGCGCGTGGTACCTGCACGGCGTCTTCGCATGAGGCGCCGACCATGGTGCCGGGCTATGCAGAGCTGCACTGCGTCTCGAACTATTCCTTCCTGCGCGGCGCGTCGGATCCGGAGGAACTCGTCCACCGCGCGGCTCAGCTCGGCTATGCGGCACTCGCCATCACCGACGAATGTTCCGTTTCCGGCATCGTGCGCGCGCACCTGGCGGCAAAGGATGCCGGCATCCGTCTCCTGGTTGGCACGGAGATTTGCCTTGCCTGCGGGCTGAAGCTCGTCCTCCTTGCGCAGTCGCTCGCCGGTTATGAGTCGCTCTGCGAGCTGATCACCCGTGCCCGCCGCGCAGCGCCCAAGGGCGAATACCGGCTCGCTCGCGACGACTTCCCGGCCTCGACCGAGGGCCTGCTCGCCCTGTGGTTGCCGGCAAGGGAGGCGAAAGCGGAGGCGGGGGTCTGGCTTGGCGCGCAATTCCCGGGCAGGGCATGGATCGCGGTGGAACTGCACAAGGGGCCGAACGATGCGGCGCGGCTCGAATCCCTCTCGGCGCTGGGAGAAACACTCGGCCTTCCGCTCGTCGCCACGGGCGATGCGCACATGCATCGCCGCAAGCGAAAGCGCCTGCAGGATGTCCTCACCGCCATCCGCCTTCGCATGCCCGTCGCGCAGGCCGGCCGTCGCCTGCAACCCAACGGCGAGCGCTACCTGCGTCCCATCGGCAGGATTGCATCGATCTACCCGCCCGCGCTCCTGGCCGCCACGTTCGAGGTCGCCGCACGCTGCGCCTTCTCGCTGGACGAGATTCGCTACGAATATCCCCGCGAGCTGGTGCCGCAGGGCGAGACGCCCTCAACCCATCTGCGAAAGCTCGCCTTAGAGGGCCTCGACCGCCGCTACCCCGGAGGCCCGCCCGCCTCCGTCGCGGCCACCGTCGAGCACGAGCTTCGCCTCATCACCGAGATGGGCTACGAGCCCTTCTTCCTCACCGTGCACGACATCGTGGTCTTCGCACGCAGCCAGGCGATCCTCTGCCAGGGGCGCGGGTCGGCTGCCAACTCCGCCGTCTGCTACTGCCTGGGAATCACGGAGGTGGACCCGGGCCGCATGTCAGTCCTCTTCGAGCGCTTCATCTCCAAGGAGCGCAATGAACCTCCCGACATCGACGTCGATTTCGAGCACCAGCGGCGCGAGGAGGTGATCCAGTACATCTACCGGAAGTACGGACGGGAGCGGGCCGCGCTCACGGCGGTGGTCATCACCTACCAGCCGCGCAGCGCCCTTCGTGACGTGGGCAAGGCGCTGGGGTTGTCGCTGGACCAGGTGGACCTGCTGGCCAAGTCCCTCTCGTGGTGGGACGACCGCGATGCCCTGAAGACTCGCCTCGTCGAGGCGGGCTTCGACCCCGCCAATCGCGTGGTGAAGCAGGTGGTCGAACTCACCGGGGAACTGGTCGGCTTTCCTCGCCACCTTTCACAGCACCCTGGCGGCTTCGTGATCGACAACCGGCGACTCTCGCGTCTGGTCCCGGTCGAGAACGCCTCGATGCCGGACCGCACGGTGATCCAGTGGGACAAGGATGACCTGGACGCGCTCGGGCTCCTCAAGGTCGACGTCCTGGGCCTGGGGATGCTCTCCTGCATCCGCCGCGCCATCGATCTGGTGAACGGATACCGGAAAACGAGCCTCACGATGGCTGGCATTCCCGCCGAGGATCCCGCCGTCTACGAGATGGCCCAGCGCGCCGACACCATCGGCGTCTTCCAGATCGAGTCGCGGGCGCAGATGTCGATGCTGCCGAGGCTCAAGCCGGCCTGTTTCTACGATCTCGTGATCGAGGTGGCCATCGTGCGGCCCGGCCCGATCATGGGCGGCATGGTGCATCCCTACCTTCGGAGGCGACAGGGCCAGGAGGCGGTCACCTATCCCAGCGAGGCCGTGAGAGGGGTCCTGGAACGCACGCTCGGGGTGTCCATCTTCCAGGAGCAGGTGATGCAGTTGGCCGTCGTGGCGGCTGGTTTCACGCCCGGGGAGGCCGACAAGCTGCGCCGGGCCATGGCCGCCTGGCGCCGCCGCGGGGGCATCGAGCCCTTCCGGGAAAAGCTCGTCAAGGGAATGCGGTCCCGCGGCTATACCGAGGCCTATGCCGAGCAGATCTACCAGCAGATCCAGGGGTTTGGCGAGTACGGCTTCCCGGAATCCCACGCCGCCAGCTTCGCGCTTCTGGTCTACGTCTCCTGCTGGCTCAAGCGCCACGAGCCGGCGGCCTTCGCCTGCGCGCTCCTCAACAGCCAGCCGCTGGGCTTCTACAGCCCGTCCCAGATCGTCCAGGACGCTCACCGGCACGGAGTCGAGGTACGGCCGGTCGATGTCCTGGCAAGCGAGGCGGACAGCTCTCTGGAGCCAGGAGCACGCGGGGAACCGGCTATTCGGCTTGGGCTCAAGCTGGTCGGAGGACTTAAAGTTGAATCTACGAATTCAATCATAATATCAAGAAATAAAAGGATTTTCGAATCCGTTGATGATCTGGCTTACCGGGCGGGACTGGAAAAAGCAGACCTCGCCAATCTGGCCCGGGCGGACGCGCTGGCGACGCTTGCCGGCCACCGGCGCGAGGCCCTGTGGTCTACGCTGGCCGTGGATTCGGCAACGCGGCTGGCGCTCCCGTCTGGGGTCGAGGCATCAAAGCCTGGCCTCGAAGCGCCGACCGAAGGCCAGGAAGTCGTGAGCGACTATGCCTCGATTGGCCTCACCCTGCGACGCCATCCGCTCGCCATCCTCCGGGATCGGCTCCGCACCCGGGGTCTGCGCACGGCCGAGGAAGTAGCCGGCGCCCGTCACGGCCAGTGGATTCGCACCTCGGGCATCGTCACTTGCCGGCAACGCCCGGCCACGGCGAGCGGCGTCCTCTTCGTGACCCTGGAGGACGAGACCGGCTACGTGAACCTGGTCGTCTGGAACGATCTGGTGGAAAAGAACCGCCGCCAGATCCTGGGCTCGCGGCTGCTCGCAGTCGGCGGGCAGGTGCAGAAGGAAGGGCTCGTCGTTCACGTCCTGGCGAAGCGATTCGAGGACCTTTCCAGGCTTTTGGGTGAGCTTCGAACGGCGAGCCACGATTTTCACTGACCGCATCGATACCGGGGCCGCGAACCTGCAAGGCCGCCTCAGTCGATCAACTTGCCGCTCTCGTCGTAGAACGGGAAGCGCCCGCCGTAGTCGCCGATGAAGGTGATGTGGCTCACCAGGCCCGCGCCTTCGCGCCAGTAATGCAGTTCGCAGGTCGGCGGCTCGAGGACGAAATCGTGCGAGGCATCGGCGTTCAGATCGAAAACACAGGAATGCGACGGGCTCGGCGCGATGCTCGCCGTGACCCCGTGCCAGGCAAGGTGGATGGGACGGTGGACATGGCCGCACAGAATGCGTGTGACCTGCCGATGGCGTTCGAGCAGCGTCCCGAGCGCGTCGCCGTTGTGGCAGTTCTGCCAATCCATGTTGGCGAGCCCCGTCAGGAACGGCGGGTGGTGCATGAACAGCACCGTCGGGCGGTCAGGCGCACGTTCGAGTTCCGAGTCAAGCCAGGCGAGGCGCCGGGCGCACAGCTCGCCACGCGGCTCGCCCGGCACCACGGTATCGAGCCCGATCAGGCGCAGCGGATAGTCTTGCACGACGTAGTGCAGGAACTCGCCTGTCTGCGGCAGGTAGGCATGATCGGCGAACGCCCGGCGCATGGCGCCACGCTCGTCGTGGTTGCCCGGCACGACGTACAGCGGCATGCGAAGCGGTGCCAGGATCTCGCGCAGCAGGGCATATTCCTCCGGCCTGCCCAGATCGACCAGGTCTCCGGTCAGGAGGACGATGTCGGGCCGCGGGTCGAGCGCGTTGAGGTGCGCCACGCAGTTCGCCAGCTTGACTGCGGAATCCACCTGGCGGTAGGCGAGCCGGCCCGCGGCCTTGATGTGGGTGTCGGTGACCTGGGCAATCAACATTTCAGTCGCGCAGCCGAAGCAGTGCGTCCGGCTCGATGCGCAGCCCGATGACCTGGCCGACCTGGAACTCGCGGTGCTCCGTGGTCTCGACCACCACCGTCCGGTCGGCCACGCCCGTCACGTGCAGGCGCGTGCGGTCGCCCAGGAAGAACTGCTCCTCCACCACCCCGCGCAGCGGCGCCCCGGCCTCGTCGACGATGCGCGCGTCGTTCGGGCGGAAGAGGACCTGCATCTCGCCGGAGCCTTCCTGCCCCCTCCACTCGATATGTCCGCCCGGCAGCGCCAGCGACCCGTCGCGCAGCGTTCCGGTGACGCGGTTCATCGTGCCGATGAAGTCGGCGACGAAGGAGCTCGCCGGCTTGTAGTAGATCTCGCGCGGGGTGCCGGTCTGGACGATCGCCCCCTTTTTGATCACGGCGATGCGATCCCCGATTGCCATCGCCTCGCCCTGGTCGTGGGTGACGTAGGCCGCCGTGATGCCGAGGGAATGCAGCAGCACGTCGATCTCGATGCGCAGCCGCTCGCGCAGCAGCGCGTCGAGCGCGGTGAGCGGCTCGTCGAGGAGCAGCACCCGCGGCTGCACCGCAATCGCCCGGGCGAGTGCCACGCGCTGGCGCTGCCCGCCGGAGAGCTCGGTGATGCGCCGTTCGCGCAGCTCCGCGATCTGCATCATCGAGAGCATCTCGTCCACGCGCTTCTTTCGCCTGTCCGGTGCGACGCCGTGGACCTTCAACCCGTAGGCAATGTTGTCCTCGACGTTCATGTTCGGAAACAGCGCGTAGGACTGGAACACCATGCCGACGTTGCGGTGCTCGATCGGCTGGTTGGTCACGTCCTCGTCGTCGAAATACACGCGCCCGCCCGCATCCGGCAACTCCAGCCCCGCGATCACGCGAAGCAACGTCGTCTTGCCGCAACCGGAGGGACCGAGGAAGACCACCGTCTCGCCCCCCCGCATCTCGAGAGAGGTCTTCTCGAGCGCACGCGTGCCGTTGGGAAACGTCTTGGCACAGTCCACCAACCGAATTGCGGTGCCGGTCTTGCGGTTCATGCGTCTTTTCTTGTGCGGTTGCTCCGGACGCCATAGCGCTGGAGCGCGACGAGCAGCGGGGTGATCATGATGAAAAAGACGAGCGTATAGGCGCTGCCGATCTCCAGACGCATCGAGGCGTAGCTGTCCGCGAGCCCCACGGGCAGCGTCATGGTTTCCGGAGTATGCAGCATCCAGGTGAGGTTGAACTCGCCGATCGACAGCGTCACCACGGTGAGGGCGCCGGCGACGACTCCCGAGCGCGCGTTCGGCAGGACGATGCCGAAGAAGCGCCGCCAGAAGCCCGCACCCAGGCTCGCAGCGCTTTCCTCGAGGACGCGGAAGTTGAACGACGACAGCACCGCGAGCACCGAGCGCACCATGAAGGGCAGCGTGTAGAGCACGTGCCCGACGAGGATGAATCCCCAGCTGGTGCGGAAGTCGCGGAAGCCGCCGTAGGTGATGATCAGGGCCAGCGCGATCGCGAGGCCCGGGATGGCGACCGGCAGCACCAGGAATTCCTCGATGAGGCGCGTCATCATGCCGGGGCGCTTGGCGAGCACGTAGGCGGCGGGGACGCCGATGACCAGCGTCACGGCGAGGGTCGCGAGCGCAATGTACATGCTGCGGAAGATGGTCGGCGCGTAGAGCTCCCAGACCACGCCGATCCAGCGAACGGTGAAGCCGCTCTTCACGCCGACGAAGAAATTCTCCGTCAGCCCCGCGACGATCGACATGAATACCGGCACCAGCAGGAACGAGCACACCAGCAGCGTGAATGCGAGTTGCAGGTAGAAGTAGGGCGTTCGCCGCATGGCCGCCTCAGCCCGCCGCCGCCGCGGTCGCGCCCGCCGCCACCCGGGAGATCGCCAGCGTGGCCCAGGTGATGACCCCAAGCACCATGCTCAGCGCCGCCGCCAGGCCGATGTTGGCGAGCAACGTGAACTCGGTGTAGATCACGATCGGCAGCACCTTGATGTCGGTCGCCAGGGTGAACGCCGTGCCGAACGCGCCCATCGAGGTCGCGAAGCAGATCGCGCCCGAGGCGATCAGCGCGGGTTTCAGGGCCGGCAGGATCACGTCGACGATTACCCGCCACGGGTTGGCGCCCAGCGACTTGGCCGCCTCCTCCAGCGCGGGGTCGAGCTTTTCCGCCGCCGCCATGATGGTGAGGATCACCCGCGGAATGGAGAAATAGATGTAGCCCGTGAAGAGGCCCGCGATGGAATAAGCGAACACCAGGCGGCCCGCGCCGAAGTGGGAGGTGAGCTCGCCTATGAGGCCGGTGCGCCCGGCGAGCATGATTACCATGAAGCCGACCACCACGCCCGGAAAGGCAAGGGGCAGGGTGAGCATCGAGATCAGCGCCTCGCGCCCGAAGAAGTGGTTGCGCTCGAGGAACACGCCCGCGATGCCAGCGATCACGAGGGTCGCGACGGTGACCGTCACCGACAGCACGATGGTGGAGGTGAGTGCCCCGAAGTACTGCGGGTTCGTGACCACGGCCGTGTACGCTGCAAGGCCGAGCTTGCCCGTTGCGCCGACAAGCGCCAGGCGAGCCAGCGGGAGCAGAAAAAAAGCGGCGCCGACGATGATCGCCGGCGCCACCATCAGCAGCAGGTTGCGGCTCTCGCTACCTCGCATGGGCGGGCGCGGTGGACCGCTAGCGGACCTCTTTCTGGTACAGATCGCGGAAGGCGTTCTGCCCAGCTTCCATCTTCGCGTAGTCGATCACCTTGGCGCGCTTGTACTCTTCGGCGGGCGGGAACTTGGCGGCGATCTCCGGGGTCATGGCGGACGCCCGGATCGGCCTGAGGTAGGCGTTGGCCCAGATCGCCTGCCCCTTGTCAGACATGAGGTAGTCGAGCACTTTCCTGGCGTTCTCGGGGTGCGGGCCGTTCTTGACCAGGCTCATCACGTAGGGAAGCACGATGGTGCCTTCCTGGGGAATCACGAACACGCAATTGCACTTGTCCTTGTACTTGCCGCGAAGCGTGTTGAAATCGTAGTCGAACATGATCGGGATTTCGCCGGAGAGCACGCGCGCATACGAGGTCTGCAGCGGCACGATCGGACGGTTCTTCTTGAGGTCCTTGAAGTACTTGATGCCCGGCCCCCAGTCGCTGGTGGTGCCGCCGAGCGCGAGGTTGGCCGCGGTTGCCGCGGCGTACCCCACAGCGGCGCTCGTCGGGTCGAGATAGCCCACCAGCCCCGCATACTCGGGCTTCAGCAGGTCCTTCCAGGATTTCGGCACTGGCACGCCACGCAGCGCGTCGACGTTCACGAAGAAGCCGATGGTGCCGTAGTGGATGGTGAACCAGCTGCCGTCGGGCGCCTTGAGGCCAGCCGGAATCTCGTTGAAATATTTGGGGGTGTAGGGCGCGATCACTCCCGCCTCGCCCGCCTTGATGCCGAAGGTCACGCCGAAATAGGCAATGTCGGCTACCGGGTTCGCCTTGTCGGCAATCAGCGTCGAGAGCGTCTGCCCGGAGTTCTTGTTGTCGTGCGGGATGTCGAGTTTGAGGTCCGCCTTGATCGCCTTCAGCATCGTGCCCCAGTCGGCCCACTCGAACGGGCAGTTGTAGCAGATGACATCGGCAGCTGCAGCTGGCCCGGCGAACGCGACGGCAGCGGCGAATCCGGCAAGCACGGTTCTGATCTTCATGGTCCCCCCTTTGTCTTGATCGTAGTCGGCAAATCGTATGTCGGGTAAGTTCCGGTTCGCTGACGAACCTCACAGCCACGCCCGGGCGTGGAGGACGTTGAGCCTGATTGTGTCATACCCGACGGCGCTCCTGAATCGGCAGGGAAGAGCGGCGTAAAACGGACAAGTAGGCCTCGTCGAGTAGCGGCCGGGGGAATAGTGTAGCTAGCCTACACTTAAAGAGACACTTTAATTAGATATTATAAGCTATTGATATAACGTAATGTATAATGCCAATTCGGCAATACTTCGAGATGCCAGAAAGCGAAACGGACGTCATTCCGGTCACGTTGTCCGCTCTTGTAGCGGTAGCTTCGTTTGCCGCCATCTGCCTGGCCTTTCACGCGTTCAGTGGAACGGGTTGGGTCCCGATTCTCGACAGCGCGAATCTCGCGCTCCACGAGGCGGGACACCCGCTTACCGGACTATTCAGCAGCCGTGCGAGCGTCTACGGCGGTACGCTGTTCCAGCTCGCATTCCCCGTGGCCGTGGCGGTGCATTTCCACCGTCGCGGGCATGCTGCCGGAACCGCAGCAGGAGCCGTATGGCTCGGCGAGAATTTGTTGAATGTCGCGCGCTATATGGCCGACGCGCGCGTGCAGGAATTGCCTCTGGTGGGAGGCGGCGACCACGACTGGGCCGAGATCTTCAGCCGATGGCACATCCTTCACCGGGACACGCTGATGGCTGGGCTCACGCGATGGGTGGCCGTGTTCGTGATGCTCGCAGCGATCGTCTGGCTGTTCCGGTTATGGCAGGCCGGGCGCGAATGAGGGCCCGGCCTTGTGCGGAGCCGCCTCCGGGCAGCCTCCTGAATGTCGCATAATTTGTATTATGTAAACTGTTATCCCAGTCGGTCCTGACCCACCGATGAAGTGAAAAGCGACGAGGCGCTTGGGGTCATCGGGGACATCGGTGTGGACCACGGCGCGCAGCGCTCCCGAATCGCGAAGCTGGTTGGGCCTTCGCAGCCCGCTTGAGCCAAAGCGACGCTCAGAACGAATAGGCCACGAAGGCGACCAGCCGGTCGTCGCTCCAGTCCATTCCGTTGAAGGTGAAGTACAGGGGGTTGGCATCGGTGCCCTTGTAGTACGCCCCGGCCGTGAACCCGCTGCCGAAGTCGTACGTCGCGCCTAGCTTCCAGACCGTGTAGTCGAAATTCCCGTTGTCGAATTGCTGCCCCGCGGCAGGCTGCGAACCCCGATATCGCTGGTGGCCCACCACGCCATTCAGCGTGAGTTTCGCCGTCACCGGGTGGTTCACCGAAAGCTCGAGATAGTCCGAACCCTCGCTGTCTGGAACGCCGAATAACTGCGTGAGCGCGTAGGAATACCTGAGCGTGGCCGGCCCCCAGCCGAGACCCGCGTACACCTCGGTGGTATTGGGGCTACCCAGGTTGGGCTCGAATGACGGTGTCGACGGGTACTGGTACCGATGGACTCCCAGGTCCGCCGTCCATCCGGGAGCGAGGCTCCTGCGATAGCCGCCATAGAAATCCCACTCGACCTTGGCGTCCGTGGGCTTGCCCAGCACTTCGCCCGTGTCCTCCAGCCACTTGACGTTGCTGAGGAAGGTTCCAGCATAAAAGCCGCTCGCGTGGGCATAGTCGAGCGTGAGCTGAAGAGCGGGATCCTCCGACGTCTGGGCAAGGCCCCGGTATTCGTACTCCGAATACAGAGCCGCCTTTCCGCTGAACGAATGACCACTGTCGGCGGCCGACGCGACAGTGGCGAATGCAATCGTGGCCAGGCCGGCGAGGGATGACAGCTTGGCGAGAGGGCGATCAAGGACCATTCGATATTGCCTTTCAAGTGGTTTCCGAGGCATTTTGCTCGATAAGGTCCATGGCATGGCAGCACCATGCGCCATCTGATATACGAATTGAAAACCTGCTTGCCAATCAGTGTATTGCCATGAATAATAGTCTGTACTAGAACTATATGAGCATTCCCTTGCCCAGAGCCGTCGTGGTTCCCGTGATCCGTGAACTGGCCCGTTGCTACCTGGCCTTCCAGCGGGTTTCGGAGGCCCATATCCGCAAATCCGGCCTGACGGCGCCCCAGTTCGACATCGTAGCCACGCTGGGCAATACCTCCGGCCTGTCATTCAAGGAACTCGGCAGCCGAACGCTCATCACCAAGGGAACCCTGACCGGGGTCGTGGATCGCCTCGAAAGCCGCGGCCTGGTGGAGCGCGTGGCCTGCCAGCAGGATGGCAGTTCCACCCTCGTCCGGCTGACACCCGCCGGCGACCGGATGTTCGACTTTGTATTATGTCAACACACGGCGTCTGGCGAGGACCCCGGGCGCACCCGCGCCTCTCTAGTCGCAATCCACTACTTCTCAGTGTCGTCTCGCTTCGGCATCCCGTCATGGGTGCTGTTGTCGCGGATAAACTTTCGCTCAACGTAGACGATCGCGAACATAGCGATGCAGTAAATGACTACCACGTGCGGCTGCGTGAAGTCGACGTTGAAGAACTCCCGCATTCCGGCGGCCATGCCGATTATGGTGACTGCCGCCATTACGAGCCAAGCCAGCTCCTGCCGGGGACTCAGTTCGGAGGGCGCACGTTGCATAGGGGTCGGCTTCTTCATCAGTAAGGCATCCACATCCAGAACGCGTCCCCGAAGGCGTCGTACATCATAACCCCCCACCCGTATGCGCCGAGCCCCACGACAACGGCCGCCATGCCGCCGAAGCCCCAGAAGGCCAACCCGGCGGCGAACGCCGCATCGGACTCGACCCCGGCCAGGATGGCGTAGGATGCCGAGCCTGCGAATCCTGCCCACCACATATACGCCGCAACGCGGTCGGCGAATGCGCGGATGTCCTGCAGGATCGCCTCGACGGAGCCGCCTTGTGCGTGCGCCCCCACCGCTGCCTGGGCGGCGGCGTCCTCGCCAACCGTGGTCGGCTCATCGTTCTGGACCCACACCTTGTCACTGGTTCGCAGCACGAAGCGCACGGCCTGAGCGTTGTCGAAGACCACATCGTAGAGCTTCCCGTCCCGCCGCATCATCGAGGGGCGGATGTCCGAGTCGTTCGCGAAGTAGGTGTCGATGTTGATCTTCGCCCCGTGGATGCCTCTGACGCGGTCCCGGTGATCGTAGGTGATGTCGGATGCCTCGCCGTCATTGCCGATCATACGTGAGGCTCGCCCGTCCGATCCGATCTCGATATGTGCGCGACGATCGCCCTTCTTCAGTTCGGGCGCGAAGAAGCCTTCGCCCCCGCTACCGCTTCGGTCTTGCAGCGCTGGCGAGGCAAGCGCCTGCAGTGGCGCGAGGGTCGTCACTTGGAGAACACATGCCACTGCTGCGATAGCTCTATTCAAGGAACAGTTTCCTGTATTGCGTTTAGCCGCGAATTGTTCACGAAGCAATCGAGCAAAATCGATTCAATTTTATACGTTAAAATAGTGTACATTTTAGTTAACGCTGTCAAATGCCGTGAATATACTGCGGAAGCGCGCCACCGGACCGCACTTGATGCGTCTCGTGCCGAGGAAGGTGGCCTTATCCGTCCACGAGATCGTTTCTACTGGACCGGGGGCATTCAGGTCACCCCTTGGCGCCGATGGACGGAGGAGACGTCACAAGGCGGGTCGTGCCCCAAACGAAGAGATGCTCAGTTCTGCCTTGCAGATCCCCTGAAATAAGGGCATAATAGTTCGTGTTAGAACTATTAATGGTCTAAAGTGTCGAAGGATATCGCGGTGCCGGTGATCCGGGAGTTGGCCCGGTGTTACCAGGCTTTCCAGCGGGTTTCCGACACCCACGTCCGGCGGACCGGGCTGACCCCGCCCCAGTTCGACATCGTGGTGACGCTCGGTAATACGCCCGGCCTCTCGTTCAAGGAACTTGGCAACCGCACGCTGATCACCAAGGGAACGCTGACCGGGGTCGTGGATCGCCTCGAAAGCCGCGGCCTGGTGGAGCGCGTGGCCTGCCCGAATGACGGTCGTTCCACCCTTGTGCGCCTGACGCCCGAGGGGCAGCTCCTTTTCGGGAAGGTGTTCGAACCGCACTTGGATTTCCTGGCTCCTGCCTTCGAATCGATGCCGGAATGCGGACGCAAGGAACTGGAGAAGCGCCTCAAGCAACTGCGCGAGGCCCTGGAGAAGAAAAGCGATGAGCTCTAGCAACACCACCGAATTCACCGCCACCGCCATCGGCCTGCACTGGATCGCCGCGCTCCTCATCATCGGGAACCTGGCTTTCGGCCTCTACATGGTGGACCTGCCCCTCTCGCCTTCAAAGCTCAAGTACTACTCGTGGCACAAATGGGCAGGGGTCACGATCTTCCTGCTTTCGGCGGTTCGCCTCCTGTGGCGCCTTTCGCATCCCTCGCCCGCCCTGCCCTCGTCCATGCCCGCCTGGCAGCGCACCATCGCGAAGGCGTCGCACCACATGTTCTACGTGCTCTTTTTCGCCGCCCCCCTCACGGGATGGCTCTTCAGTTCCGCCGCGGGATTCCAGACGGTCTATTTCGGCGTGCTGCCCCTGCCGGACCTCCTGTCGAAGAACAAGGACCTGGCGGACATCCTGAAACTCGTCCATCGGTTCACCAACTACACGCTCGCGTCCCTGGTCGTGTTGCACGCGGCCGCGGCCCTCAAGCACCACGTCGTCGATGGCGATGACGTGCTTGCCCGCATGCTCCCGTTTCTCAAGACAAGGTCCTGACCCATGAGACTCCGTCTGATTGCCAGTGCCGCCGTCGCGATCGCGATCGCCCTCCCCGCCCTCGCCCAGGCGCCGCAGAGAATCGCCGCCGACAAGAGCCAGATCCGCTTTGCCTTCAAGCAGATGAACGTCCCCGTCGAAGGGCGCTTCCGCAAGTTCGACGCGACGGTTTCGTTCGACCCGAAGAAGCCCGAGGCGACCAGGGCCGAGTTCGAGGTGGACCTCGGATCCATCGACCTGGGCAATCCCGAAGGCGAAACGGAAGCCAAGCGAAAGCCATGGCTCAACATCGAGGCATTCCCCAAGGCGAAGTTTGTCGCGACTGCCGTCAAGTCCACCAGCCCGGGAAAATTCGAGGCCACCGGCCCCCTCACCATCAAGGGCGCCACCCAGAACATCACCGCACCGTTCACCGTCGTGGACGCGAGCGGGGCTCGCACCGTCGAGGGGCAATTCCCGCTCAAGCGGCTGCAATTCAAAATCGGCGATGGCGCCTGGTCGGACACGGACACCGTGGCCGACGAGATCATCGTCCGCTTCAAGTTCGTCATTCCGTCCACCACCAGGTAAGGAGCTTGTCCCGATGAAACGCATTGCCCTCGCCGCGCTGGTCGCCAGCGCGCTGTCCACTGCTGCCTTCGCGGCTCCGGAAACCTTCACCATCGATTCCGGGCACACCTACCCGAGCTTCGAGATCGGCCACTTCGGCTACTCCATCCAGCGCGGCCGGTTCAACAAGACCAGCGGCAAGATCACCCTAAACGCCGCTGCGAAGAAGGGCATGGTCGACATCACGATCGATGCCGCATCGATCAGCACAGGCAACGAGAAGCTCGAGGCGCACCTGAAGGGCGAGGATTTCTTCAACGTGGCGAGGTTTCCCACGCTCACGTTCAAGTCGGCCGGATTCACCATGGATGGCGACACAGTCAAGATGGTGCCGGGCGAACTCACGATCCTTGGCGTCACGAAGCCTGTGACCCTTACCGCGAGCCAGTTCAAGTGCGCGGACCATCCGATGGCCAGGAAGAAAGCCTGCGGCGGCGAGTTCACCGCGAAGATCAATCGGACCGACTTCGGCATGAAGTACGCGGTGCCCAACGTCGCCGACGAAGTTACGCTGCGCATCAACGTGGAAGCCTTGAAGGACTGAGGGAAGTTCGCGCCTGCGAAATGAGGCCGGCACCGCCGGCCTTTTTTCTTGCACGCCGGGCAGCGACACCACAAAATTGGCGGCCATGCTCGCCTCCCACTTCTCCCGCTTCTTTGCCGCGAACCCGGATCTCCTTCACTTCGCGGCCCACAGCCACCATCCCTGGCCCGACGTCACGGAATCCGCGCACGCACGCTACTGGACCGACTCGGCCACGCTCGCCGATCGCAAGTGGGCGCATGTCCTGGGCAAGGTGCTTCCGGACTCCCAGGCCCACATCGCGCGGCTTCTGTCGCTGTCGGATGCGAGGCAGGTGGCCTTCGCGCCCAACACCCACGAGTTCGTGGCGCGCCTGTATTCCTGCCTCGACTGGTCGCGCCCGGTGCGCGTCCTGGCGAGCGCGCACGAGTTTCACAGCTTCCGGCGCCAGACGAGGCGCCTGGCGGAAACGGGCAGGCTTTCGCTCACCGAGATCCCGGCCGAGCCCTATGAGACGTTCGACCGGCGATTCGCGGCTGCGGCATCGGGCGGCGAATGGGATTTGGTGTGGGTATCCCATGTCTTCTTCGATTCCGGGTTCGTCGTCCGTGACCTCGAAGCGATCGTGAATGCGTCGCCGCCGGCAGCGGTCGTCGCCATCGACGGGTACCACGCCTTCCATGCATTGCCGGTCGATCTTTCCCGACTCCATCGGCGCGCCTTCTACATGGCGGGCGGCTACAAGTACGCGATGTCGGGCGAAGGCGCGTGCTTTCTCGCCATTCCGCCGGGCTGCGACCTGCGGCCGGCGGACACGGGCTGGTACGCCGCGTACGATTCCCTGTCCGGCAAGCCTGGTGCGGCGGTTCCCTATTCCGCCGACGCGTTCCGGTTCTGGGGCGCAACGTTCGACCCTTCCGGGCTGTATCGCTTCAACGCGGCGATGGATTGGCTTTCGAGCCTGGGCGTCACGGTCGCCGCCATCCATGCCCACGCGAAACACCTGCAATCACAATTCCTCGACGGTCTCGATGGCCTGGCTCTCGAAAGATTGCCCCGGGATAGCCTCGTACCGCCGGCCGGATCGCCACGCGGCAATTTCCTCACTTTCGACCTCGAGTGCGCCGAGGACGCCCAGCAGCGCCTGGCGGCACGCGGCATCTACATCGACCGGCGCGATCGTCGCCTTCGCTTCGGCTTCGGCGTGTATCACGACGAGGCGGCCGTGAACGCCCTGCTCGAAGCGGTCGACGGAGCTCTGCGATAAGATCGTCCCCATGAACGTCCTGAGACTCGCCGCTGCCGCCGCGCTCGTGGCGCTGGCGGCGCCAGCCGGCCTCGCCGCCGGGGCTTTTCCGGCCAAGCCGATCCGCTTCGTGGTGCCCTACCCCGCCGGCGGCCCGCTCGATATCGTAGCCCGCCTTCTCGGTCAGAAGATTTCCGCGAGCATCAAGCAGCCCGTGGTGGTGGATAACGTACCCGGGGCAGGCGGCAACATCGGCGCGAATGCGGTCGCAAGAGCTGTCCCCGACGGCCACACGATCCTCATGGGCGCCGTCGCCACGCACGCGATCAACCCGACGCTTTATCCGGGCATTCCGTACGACGCGCAGAAGGACTTCATCGCCGTCACGCAAGTCGCCTCCACGCCCAACGTGCTGGTCGTGAACCCCGCGGTCAAGGCCCTTTCGGTGGCGCAGTTCATCACGCTGGCGAAAGCGCAGCCCGGCAAGCTCAACTTCGGGTCCGGCAGCACGGGCAGCGCGGGCCACCTCGCCGGCGAGCTCTTCAAGTCGATGGCCGGCGTGGACATGGTTCACGTTCCCTACAAGGGTGCGGCAGCCGCGATGCAGGATCTCGTCGGAGGGCGCATCGACGCCATGTTCGACAACCTGGCCTCATCGCTCTCGCAGGTGAAAGGCGGCCGCGTCCGGGCACTCGCGGTCACCACCGCCAGGCGCTCCGATCTGGCGCCCGACCTGCCCACGATCGCCGAGTCGGGCCTGCCCGGTTTCGACATCAGCACGTGGTTCGGGATCTTCGTGCCGGCC
The DNA here is from genome assembly GCA_016720855.1 of Betaproteobacteria bacterium. Classification (NCBI taxonomy): domain Bacteria; kingdom Pseudomonadati; phylum Pseudomonadota; class Betaproteobacteria; species Betaproteobacteria bacterium. Next base: position 539,648 of record JADKJU010000001.1, read on the forward strand.
GGCACGCCGAAGCCTGCCGTCGATCGCCTGCATGCCGAGTTCGTCCGGGCACTCGCCGCTCCCGATGTGCGCGAGAAGATGCTCGCTCTCGGCGCGGAGCCGGTCGGCAGCACGCCTGCGGAGTTCGCCGCCTACGTGAAGACCGAGGCCGCCCGGTACGCGAAGCTCATCAGGGCTTCGGGCGCCACGGTCGACTGAAAGGACGTGCCATGGTTCGACGCCTGGCCTGGTTTCTCGCCTTCGCAGGTGCCGTTCCCTTCGTTCTCGCGACGGGCGCGCTCTACGCATCGGACGCCTCCAGCGTTCGCGTGCCCGCCATCACCGCGCTCGTCACCTACTCAGCGGTGATCCTGTCCTTCCTCGGGGGCATCGAATGGGGGCTTGCGATCCGCGACGAGAGCGGAAACGAGGCCACGCGCGTCGCCGCGCTCGGGCTGAGCACCGTGTCATCGCTCGCCGCGTGGGCCTTGCTCTGGCTTCCCTCGCCCAGGTGGCAGGTGGGCTCCGCCCTGGCTCTCTTCGCTGCGGTGTGGGTTGCCGACCAGTGGATGGCGGGCCGGGGCCTGCTGCCGAGCTGGTTCGTGGACCTTCGCACCGTTGTCAGCGTACTGGTCGTGCTGATTCTCGCCGTCGCCCTCTTCCGGCTCTAGGCGCCTTCACTTCCGGCGCTTGCGGCGCGCGGGCGCGTGGCGCTCGAGCCAGGCAAAGAACTCCCGGTACCAGAGCCTGGAGTTCTGTGGCTTCAGGATCCAGTGGTTCTCATCCGGGAAGAACACCAGGCGCGCGGGAACGCCCCTTGCCTTGAGCGTGTTGTAGTAGGCGAGCGCCTGCGAATCCGGCACGCGGTAGTCGAGGAGGCCGTGCATCACCAGCGTGGGTGTCTTCATGCGTTGCACTTGCGCCCGGGGATTCTGCCTGTCCACCTTGCCCGGGTCGTCCCAGTAGAAGGCTCCCAGTTCCTTGGGATGCCAGTACCAGGCATCATCGGAGAACATCGCCACCCAGTCGAAGCATCCGGCGTGGCAGACGAAGGCCTTGTAGCGGTCCGTGTGGCCGTTCATCCAGGCGACCATGTAGCCGCCATAGCTCCCCCCGGCGGCCAGCAGGCGGCGGCGGTCGATGTATCCGGTGCGCAACATGAAATCGGTCCCGGCCTCGACGTCGGCGTACTCGCGCTTGCCCCACTCGCCATTGATGGACTCGAGGAAGCGCTGTCCGAACGACGACGAACCGTGGTAGTTCACGCAAACGACCACGTAGCCCTGCGCGGCAAAGGCGTGGTTGTTCCACCGGAAATGGAAGTTGTCGCCCCAAATCCCGTGCGGCCCGCCGTGGATGTTGTGCAGCAGCGGCCATTTCTTCGAGGGATCGAAGTTCGGCGGGTAGATCGCCCACATCTGCACTTTCCGGCCATTCCAGCCGCGGATCTCGAACTCGCGCACTTCCCCCAGCGCAATCCCGGCCATCACGTCGTCGTTGAAGCGGTCGATCCGGCGCTCGCCCCGGTCCGGCGAAGTGCAAAAGACCGCCGGAGGCGTGCTCATCGCGTTGCGCACGAAGACGATCGCGTTCTGCGCGACGGCGAATTCGGAGACCGTACCTCCCAGCGCCGCAATTTCCGGGTTGCTTTCGCCCAGCCGCCAGCGGAACGCGTGAGTGCGGGCGCGATCTTCCGAGACGAACACGAGCGACGAGGAGTCTGCCTCCCAGGCGAGCGGCCCGTGCACGTCCCGGTCCCACGCATCCGGAAGCGGTTTCAGCCGACCGGTCCTGCGCTCGATGAGTGCGATGCGCGATTCGGCCACCGGGCTGCGGCGGATGTCCCGCGTGAGGAGCGCCAGCCATCGTCCGTCTGGCGAATAGCTCGGGCTCCCGTGGCTCAGCCGGGAGCCCTTCGTGACCGTGCTGAACCGCTTGCCGCGCAGGTCGAGCACGACGACGTGGTATTCGTGGTCGAAGCGTTTTTCCTCGGCCGGGTCGAAAGTGAAGGCAATTTCACCGCCTTCGGGCGCGATGTCGTAGTGATGCGCGGACGGATCGGCGGCCGGCAGTTCGTAGGGCGTACCCGAGAAGAGGTCCGTGATGCGCTGCGTGGCCACATCGACCACGAAGAGCCGGGGCACGCGGCCATCCGAGAGCCAGTGGTCCCAATAGCGGTAGGCCTCGTGCTCCACGACGTGTGCCTTGACCTTGGAGTCCTTGTGTTCCTTGTAGCGCGCCTCGTGGGCCTGGTAGCCGACCGCGTCGGGCCACACCCAGGAGATGAACGCCACGCGGCGCGAATCCGGGAACCACTTGATGCCGGAAACTCCCGTGGGCATCTGCGTGACCCGGCGCGCCTCGCCCCCGTCGGGCGCGATGAGCCAGAGCTGCGGTTCCTCATCCTTGTCGCGCTTCGCGACGAACGCGATGTTCGTGCCGTCCGGCGACCAGCGGGGCTCGCCGTCCTTTTCCCCGGCCTCCGTCAGGGCCCGGGGCTCACCCCCGAACGTGGAGAGGAGCCAAAGCTTGGAGCGGCCCTTGTTCTCCTCCATGTCGTAGGTGGTGACGGAAACGCACACCTGCGCGCCGTCGGGTGAAAGGGTGGGCTGCGCAGGTCGCGCAATCCGCCAGAGGTCTTCGGCGCCGAGGCGTTGGGATTTGGTGGCCATGGCGAGCGATTCTACCGGCGGCGGGCGGTAGAATGGGCGCAAATTCGGGAGATCCCATGAAGCCCAGCGATACCAAGCCCGCTTTCCGGTGGGAAGACCCTTTTCTCCTCGAGGACCAGTTGTCCGAGGAAGAGCGCATGGTTCGCGACAGCGCCCGCGCCTACTGCCACGAAAAGCTCCAGCCCCGGATTCTCGAGGCCAATCGCCACGAGCGATTCGACCGTGCCATCCTGAACGAGATGGGGGAACTCGGCTTTCTGGGCTCCACGATCGAAGGCTATGGCTGCGCGGGTGTGAACCACGTTTGCTACGGTCTCATCGCACGCGAGATCGAGCGCGTCGATTCGGGCTACCGCTCCACGATGAGCGTGCAATCCTCGCTCGTCATGCATCCGATCCATGCCTACGGCACCGAGGCCCAGCGCGAGAAATGGCTTCCGCGCCTGGCGACCGGCGAGCTTGTCGGGTGCTTCGGCCTCACCGAGCCCAACTATGGGTCCGATCCGGGCGGGATGATCACGCGCGCGCGCAAGGTGGACGGCGGCTGGCGGGTGAGCGGCGCCAAGATGTGGATCTCGAACTCGCCCATCGCGGATGTCTTCGTGGTGTGGGCCAAGGATGACGCGGGCGACATCCGCGGCTACGTGCTCGAGAAAGGCATGAAGGGGCTTTCGGCCCCAAAGATCGAGGGCAAGTTCAGCCTGCGGGCCTCCGTCACGGGCGAAGTGGTGATGGACGAGGTTTTCGTCCCTGACGACAACTTCCTGCCCAACGTGAAGGGGCTCAAGGGTCCGTTCGGGTGCCTGAACAAGGCGCGCTTCGGGATCGCCTGGGGAGCCCTGGGCGCCGCGGAGTTCTGCTGGCAGGCGGCGCGCCAGTACACGATGGACAGGAGCCAGTTCGGGCGACCTCTCGCCTCCAACCAGCTCATCCAGAAGAAACTCGCGGACATGCAGACGGAGATCGCCCTGGGACTGCAGGCGGTGCTGCGCGTGGCGCGCCTGCTCGACGAGGGCCGTGCCACGCCGGAGATGATCTCCCTGGTTAAGCGCAACTCCTGCGGCAAGGCGCTCGACATCGCGCGCGTGGCGCGGGACATGCATGGCGGGAACGGGGTCAGCGACGAGTACCACGTGATTCGCCACATGCTGAATCTCGAGGCGGTCAACACCTACGAGGGCACGCACGACGTGCATGCGCTCATCCTCGGGCGTGCGCAGACGGGAATATCGGCTTTCTGACCGCGAACGCCTCGCGCGCCTTCAATGCAGTTCTTCGTCCAGCACGATGCCCGGCGGTAGTGGCACGGCGTCGATCCCCTCCTCGCGCAGCTCGACCGCTTCATCGGCCGACACGCGACCGCGGATCCCGCGCGACGATTCTTCGCCATAGTGGATCCGGCGCGCGACTTCGGGAAACATCCGCCCGACGTCCTCGGTATGGGTCGCCACGTAGGACTTGAGCTTCGCGAGGGCAGCCGAAAGCTCCGGTGCGGAGACCGGATCCCGGGCGACCACGGGCATCGTCTGGGTGCCGCGAGCCCCCGTGTTCACGTAAGGAGCAGAGGGCAACCGGGCGACGCTTTGGTCATCGCATAGCGGGCAGCGCACCTCGCCGCCCGCGTGCTGGCGGTCGAACTCGTCCGCAGAGGCGAACCAGCCCTCGAAGTCGTGCCCTTGGCTGCAGGAGAGTCGAAAGACCTTCATGGAAAGGAAATGGGGAGCGGAAGCGGTAATTCAACTTCCACGCCGCCACTCATGTCCCCGCCATGCCGCGCCGCTCGCCTTCCGCGAGCCGGGCCATGCGTTCGACCGCGGGCGAACAGGCGACCACATGGCGGTTCACGTAGCTCTCGTGGTTTCGCTCCACGTCGTCGAGGGCATAGACGTAGTTCACCATCAGGCCGAGCGACTGGTGCAGCCCTTTCATCGAGGCATCCGCCCGCCAGTTGATGCGCTCGAGGCGGGCGCCATTGCCCAGGTGGAAGCGGGCCACCGGATCGAGCACGTGCCCATCCTTCCACTCGTGGGCAAGGTAGCGCACCCCGAGGGCCTCCAGGGGTTCGCGAAGCTCGTCTCCAGGCAGCCTTGCCGGTTGCGCCTGCGCGGCAAAGCGAATGGGCGGGGCCGAGGCGAGTCCCTGATCGATCGGCTGGCCCCGGAGCCACTTGCGGAAACCCGGCATGGGAGAGAGCGTGGCGAACTGGCGCAGGTTGGGCAGCTCCTCGTGGAGATCCTGGGCGACCTGCTTGATCAGGAAATTGCCGAAGGAAACGCCCTTCAGCCCCGGCAGGCAGCTGGTGATCGAGTAGAAGACCGCGCAGCGCGCCTTCCTCGGGTCGCCGACGGCACTGTCCGTGGAAAGAATTGGCGCCACCGCGGACGGCAACTCGTCCACGAATGCGACTTCGACGAACACGAGCGGTTCGCCGGGCAAGGCGGGATGAAAGAAGGCGAAGCAGCGGCGGTCCCGCTCGAGGCGGCGCTTGAGGTCCGGGAACCCCTGAATTTCGTGGACCGCCTCGTACGCGATGAGCTTTTCGAGGATCGACGCAGGCGTTCCCCAGTCGATGCGCCGGAGTTCGAGAAATCCGCGGTTGAACCACGACCCGAAGAGGTGCGTGAGATCGTCGTCCACGGCGGCGAGCTGCGGGTTGGCGGGAAGCGCTTCCAGAAGCACCTTGCGCATTCCCACCAGCGCCACGGTGCCGTTGGGCGCCGTGTTCATGCGCCGGAACACCTCCTGCCGCGGCGGCTCGGTCACTTTCTGCAGCCGGGCGAGAGTCGCCGGGCCGGTGTCGCGCCGGTAGGCCTCGGCGGCCGCCAGCACCTCGTCGGGATCGGGCGAGAAATCGCGTGCCAGGATGTCGAAGAAGAGCCGACGGCCGTCCTCGTCCAGCCCGTTGTACAAGGCAACCGAGCGCCGAGCCATCATGGCGCCCGACGATTCACCCCTCTCGGAAATCAGCGTGTGGAGCAACTTGGCCAAGCGCAGCGCACGCCGCTCGCTGCGCCCGCGGGTGGCTGCGGCGAAGGTGCCGACCAGCCGATCGATGATCGCGCGCGTGCCGGGCATGCTCACCCCGCAAGCGACGAGTAGCGGTCGCGAAGGACGTTCTTCTGCACCTTGCCCATGGTGTTTCTCGGCAGTTCCTTCACGACGAAGACGCGCTTCGGCACCTTGAAGTTCGCGAGACTGGACTTGAGCCAGGCGATGACTTCCGCTTCCGTGGGCACGGGCTGTCCGGGGCGCGTGACGACGACCGCCGTCACGGCCTCGCCGAAATCCGGGTGTGGCACGCCGATCACCGCGGATTCCGCCACAGCGGGCATTTCGTCGATGGCCAGCTCGACTTCCTTCGGGTACACGTTGTAGCCGCCGGTGATGATGAGGTCTTTGGATCGCCCGACGATGGACAGGTATCCGTCATTCGAGAACGAACCGACGTCGCCGGTCCGGAAGAATCCGTCGGTCGTGAACTCCTCCTTGGTCTTCTCGGGCATGCGCCAGTAGCCAGACAGCACGTTGTCACCCTTCACCTGGATTTGGCCGATCTCCCCCGCCGCACAGGGCTCGCCGGTGTCGCCGACGACGCGAACCTCGGTTCCCGGCAACGGCAATCCCACCGTTCCGGGCCGCCGTTCGCCATCCAGTGGATTGGAGGTGAGCATGCCGGTCTCCGTCATGCCATAGCGCTCGAGGATGCGCTGGCCCGTCTTCATTCCGAATTCCGCGTGCGTCTCCGCGAGCAACGGCGCCGAGCCGGATATGAACAGGCGCATCCGCGAGCACGCGTCGCGATCGAGCCCGGCCTCATTCAGCAGGCGCGTGTAGAAGGTGGGCACGCCCATGAATACCGTGCTGCGCCGGAAATCCTCCAGCGCTGCGTGCGAATCGAACTTCCCGTGAAAGCGCATTGCCGTCCCGTTCATCAGCACACAGTGGCACGCCACGAACAGGCCGTGCACGTGAAAAAGCGGCAGCATGTGCACCAGGACATCCGTCGGGCGGAAACCCCAGTACGCATGAAGCACCTTCGCGTTCGACGCGAGATTGCGGTGCGTGATCATCGCCCCCTTCGAGCGCCCCGTGGTTCCCGAGGTGTAGAGGATCGCCGCGAGATCGTCGGCGCGCCTGGGCGCCGTGTCGAACCGGGGTTTCCCGGCACGGGCCGCCTCGACGAAGCTGCCCTCCCCGTTCTCATCCAGCGTGAACACGTGCCGGATGCCGCGTTTCGCCGCGAGGGGCTCGAGCCAGGGCGCCGAACGCGGTTGGGCGACAACCGCGCCCGGCTCCGCATTCTCGAGGAAGTACCCCACCTCCCCTTGCTGGTAGGCGCTGTTGAGCGGGAGGTAGACGAGGCCCGCGCGCAGGCAGGCCAGGTAGAGCAGCAGCGCCTCGGGTGACTTCTCGACCTGCACGGCGATGCGGTCGCCGGGAGAAAGGCCCAGCGCGGCAAGGCAGGACGCGTATCGGGCGCAGGTCTGCTCGGCCTCGCCATAGGCGATCTCGCGTCCGTCAGGCAGGATCAGGAGCGCTCGCGTGCGGTCAGCCGGAAAGCGCGATTCGAACAGCGAGTAAAGGTTGTCGTTCATGCGCAGGCTCACGGCACCAGGCCGAGCTTGAGTTCCACGTCGGCGACACCCGCGCTGCGGTACTCGGCAATGTCGGCAATCGCGTCCCGGTTCACGCCCAGTATGCTCGCGAGCGCCGCGCCGGGCAGGACCTGGACATCCGCGCCGAACAGCACGGCAACGCGCGAGGCCGGCGACGCCAGCGCCACGTACACGCCCCCACCTGCGCGGTCGAGAATCGTCAGCTCGACGTGGGTTCCCCGCGCGGCAAGCGCCGCGAGCGCCACGCCCATATCGACAATGAACTCGGTGAGGACGACCTTCTCGTCCTCGAGCCGCGCGGCATGGGATTCGCAATCGAGGATGACCTCGAGGCGAGCCGGCGCCTGGATCGCCAGCCGCCAGGCCGCCTGCGCGAAGCGCCACGCCCTCTCGGCGCCGACGTGTGACCTGCCGGCCAATCCCAGGATGGGCACCGTGACGCCATCGCGGGTCGCCTCTCCGGTGATGACGCCCTCGCACTCCAGGGCCTGGTAGCCCTGCGGAAAGAGCTTCTCCAGTTCCTTGCGGCGCAAGGCTTCCGGTTGGCGCGTCGTGAGCCCCTTCTCGAGTCGGGCGAAAAGCAATTGATGGCGTTCGTGGAAGGTACCCCATGAGCCCGCCCCAGCGGCCAGCGCCTCACGCAGCCATGCGGCGAGATCCATGCCGGGCACCCAGACGGTGTTGGCGTCGCTTGCCTTGGCGCGCGCGCCGGCCCCGATGGATGCCGCCGCAATGGCCCGGAACATGTCGTCCAGCGCGTTTGCGCCGGCCGTCTGCGCGAGGATCGACGGGCCGGACATCGCGAGCTGCGTTTCCGGGCTGAACAGCCGCTTCCCGGCCACGTGCGCGAGCATGCTGGCCCCACCGTAGCAGTTGCGTCCCAGGACCACCGCGATGGACGCGCCGGCTATGCGTGCCGCCAGCGCCTCGCGAAACAGGCGCCGGAAAGCGCCGAGCGCGTCGAGCCCTTCGGAGACCCGGGCGCCGGCCGAATCGAGGTAAAGGATCAAAGGTGCTTTCTCGCGCGCGGCGATCGCGAGAAGCGGTACCAGCCTGGACACCTCGCTCTTGCCGATCGACCCGCTGGCGATGCGATTCTCGATCAGCGCCAGGCGCACCGGACGGCCGTCCAGAACCCCCTTGCCGATCGTGAGGTTGGCGACCGGGGTGCCGAGCGGCTCGAAGCCGAGCGTGCTGCGCAGCGCATCGAGTACGTTGGCTGCTGCGGGAACGGCATTCATGACGCCAGCGCGGCTGCGAGGGCCACGGCGGGATGCACGGCCTCGCGCGATGCGCCGTGTTCGATCTGGTGACGGCAACTCGTCCCCGCGGCGACGACCACGGTCGCCACACTGGCGGCGCGGATGGCCGGAAGGAGCGAGGCTTCTCCCATCGCCATCGAGACGTCGTAATGCGCGCGCTCGTAGCCGAACGAACCGGCCATGCCGCAGCAGCTCGATTCCACCGCGCTCACGCGCGCCCCCGGGATCGCGCGGAGCGCATCCATGGTGTCCTCGAAGCTCCCGAAGGCCTTCTGGTGGCAATGACCGTGCACGAGGATCTCGGACACAACGCCCTCGCGCCAGGCGATCTTCGCGCCTTCGCGCACGGCGCCGGCCACGAAGGACTCGAAAGAGACCGCGAGTTCCGAGAGCGCGGCTGCGCGGGAGTCGCCGGGATGCATCGCGAGGAATTCGTCCTTCAGCGAATAAAGGCATGACGGCTCCAGCCCCACGACCGGCGTGCCGCGTTCTATCCATGGCGCCAGGGCATCGATCATCCGTCGCGATTCCGCCTTCGCACGATCCACCATGCCAGCCGAAAGATACGTCCGGCCGCAGCAAAGTGGCCGGGCATCGGTACCGCGAGCCGGTACCACCTCGAAGCCGGCGGCCTCGATCACGAGCCGGGCCGAGGCGAGGTTGTCCGGCTCGAACCAGTTGTTGAAGGTGTCGGCGAAGAGCACCACCTCGCGTCCCCCCTTCGAGGCGTGCGCCGGTTGGCTGGCGAGCCACGGCTTGCCGCTGAAGGCGGGCAGCTTGCGGCGGGAATCGAAGCCGGCCAGCGCGCGCATCGCGTGCGAAACTCCGGGAAGCCGCTGCGCCATGTTCACGAGCGGGGCGAATCGCGACGCCCACCGCGCATAGGCCGGCAGCATTCCCACCAGCCGGTCGCGCACGCTGTAGCCGTTGCGGGCCCGGTCATGGTGCAGGTATTCGATCTTCATGCGCGCCATGTCCACGCCCGTGGGGCATTCGCGGCGGCAGCCCTTGCAGGACACGCACAGGTCGAAGGCCTCCTTGACGGCAGCCGAGGCGAAGCCGTCCACGCCGAGCTGACCCGAAAGGGCGAGGCGCAGCGTGTTGGCCCGGCCTCGCGTGAGGTGGGCCTCGTCCCGCGTTACCCGGTAGCTGGGGCACATCGTCCCGGCGTCGAATTTGCGGCAGTGGCCGTTGTTGTTGCACATCTCCACGGCCCCGGGAAGACCGCCCCACGCACTCCAATCGAGTACCGTGGCCGGCGCCTGGGCGCGATAGTCCGGCTTGTAGCGCAGGAGCGAGCGGTCGTCCTGCTTCGTCGGGTTCACGATCTTGCCCGGGTTCATGAGCCCTTTCGGGTCGAACCATCCCTTGATTTCGGAGAGCGCCGCCGTGAGCCGCGGCCCGAAGAAAGGCGCGATCCACTCGGAACGCACCAGGCCGTCGCCGTGCTCTCCCGAATAGGCGCCCTTGTAGCGGCGCACCAGGTCGGCCGCCTCCTCGGCGATGGCGCGCATGCGGATCGTCCCGTCGCCCTTCATGTTGAGGATCGGGCGCACGTGCAGGCAGCCGACCGATGCGTGAGCGTAGAACGTGCCTTCGGTGCCGTGCTTGCGAAAGACCTCCGTCAGCTTCGAGGTGTATTCCGCCAGGTGCTCCAGCGGCACGGCGCAGTCCTCGATGAAGGACACCGGCTTCCCGTCGCCCTTCATCGACATCATGATGTTGAGGCCCGCCTTGCGCACCTCCCACAGGGCCTTCTGTTGCCCGGCATCGAGAAGCTCGACGACGCCGTCCGGAAAGCCCAGGTCCGCCATCAGCTCTGTAAGTCGCTTCACGCCACGCACCTGCTCGTCGCGGTCCTCCCCGGCGAACTCCACGAGGAGGATCGCGTCGGGCTGGCCGCGAACGTAGGCATTGATGGTCGGGGCGAAAGCCGGAATCGCCCGCGAGAGCTCGATCATCGTCCGGTCAACCAGCTCGACGGCGCAGGGCCCCAGCTTCACGATGTGCTGCGCGGCGTCCATCGCGTCGTGGAAGCGCGGGAAATGCGCCACGCCTAGCGCCTTGTGCTTCGGGATGTCCGCGAGGTCGAGCGTGATGCGCTCGAACCACGCGAGCGTGCCTTCGCTGCCTACGAGGAGCTTGGCGAGGTTCTGCCCCTCGGAGGCCAGGCAGTCGAGGTTGTAACCCGCGACATGGCGCGAAACCTTGGGGAATCGCGCCTCGATCTCGTCCTTCTCGCGATCCCAGAGCGCCGCCGCCCGCGCCGAAAGCGCGCGGATGGCCGGATGGTTCATCTCGGCCGCCGGCCCGAAGCGGCCGCGCGTTCCATCGGCGAGCCACGCGTCGATCGCGGCGACGCGGTGGACCATATAGCCGTAGGCGATGGACCGCGACCCGCAGGAATTGTTGCCCGTCATTCCGCCCAGCGTTGCCTGCGCGGCCGTCGAGACATCCACAGGAAACCACAGGCCGTGCCGTCGCACCTGGGCATTGAGATGGTCGAGCACGATGCCCGGCTCCACCACCGCGCGCCTCGTCACCGGATCGACCTCGACGAGCCTGTTCAGGTGCTTGCTTGCATCGACCACGAGCGCCGCGCCCACCGTCTGGCCCCCTTGGGACGTCCCTCCACCGCGAGGCAGAATGGGCACGCCCTCCTCCGCGGCGATCTGCAGCGCGATGACCGCCGCCTCCATCGTGCGCGGCACCACCACGCCCACGGGCTCGATCTGGTAGATGGACGCGTCGGTCGAATAGTGGCCCCGGCTCGCCTTGTCGAAGAGCACGTCGCCTTCGACTTCCCGTTTCAGGCGCTCGGCGAGCGGGTGGATGGGGGCGTTGCGATCCGGGGAGAAGCGGATTGGGAGCGTGGTGGTCATCAGGGTCTTTACTCGCCCGCGGATGGAGTCCCGCGGCCGTCTGCGGCATTATGGGCAGAAAACACCGCCCCGCTGCAATGACGCACGTGGCTGAACGAAGGAGATTCCATGCCAGCCGGACGCCATTTCCTGCAGATCCCGGGACCCACCAATGTTCCCGACAGGGTCCTGCGGGCCATCGACCGCGCCACCATCGACCACCGCGGGCCCGAGTTCCAGGCATTGGGGCAGGAAGTGCTGGCCGGCATCAAGCGCATCTTCAAGACGCGCCATCCGGTGGTGATCTACCCGGCCTCCGGGACGGGAGCTTGGGAAGCCGCTCTCGTGAACGTGCTTTCCGCCGGCGACAAGGTGCTCATGTACGAATCCGGGCAGTTCGCCGCCCTCTGGTGCAAGCTCGCCAGGCGACTCGGGCTCGAGATCGAGCTGATCCCCGGCGACTGGCGACGAGGCGCCGAGGCACCCGCCATCCAGGCTCGCCTCGCAGCTGACAAGGGGCACGCCATCAAGGCCGTGTGCGTCGTGCACAACGAGACCTCGACCGGCGCCACGACCCGCGTTCCCCTGGTGCGCAAGGCCATGGACGACGCGGGCCATCCCGCCCTGCTCCTCGTCGACACGATCTCGTCGCTCGCCTCCATCGACTACCGCCACGACGAATGGGGCGTTGACGTGACCGTCGGCGGCTCGCAGAAAGGCCTCATGCTGCCGCCCGGGCTCTCCTTCAACGCGCTGTCCGACAAGGCGCTGGCCGCGCAGAAATCGGCGAAGCTGCCGCGCTCCTACTGGGACTGGGGCGAAATGCTCGGCCCCAACGAGAAGGGGTTCTTCCCCTACACGCCCGCCACCAATCTCCTCTACGGCCTCAGGGAAGCAATCCGGATGCTCGAGGAGGAAGGCCTGGACAACGTGTTCGCCCGCCATGACCGCCATGCGGAAGCGACTCGGCGGGCGGCCGCGGCGTGGGGACTCGAGGTGCTTTGCGCGGCCCCGGAGGAATACAGCTCCTCGCTCACTGCGCTCCTGGTGCCCGCCGGCCACGACGCCGACAAGCTCCGTGCCGCGATCCTCGACCGCTTCGACATGTCGCTCGGCATGGGGCTGGGCCGCCTGGCTGGAAAGGTATTCCGCATCGGGCACCTGGGCGATATCAACGACCTGACGCTCATGGGAACGCTTTCAGGTGTCGAGATGGGCCTCGAAATCGCCTCCATTCCCCATCGCAAGGGCGGAGCGCAGGCCGCGATGGACTACCTGGCGAGTTGCGCCCGCCCTGCCGCGAGCGCGGCCAAGGCGGCTTGATCGCGGCGGTTTACATCCCGGCCCGCATTCGCGTAACTTCCGGGCACTGCCGCACGAGACGGTACCCCATCGAACCAGTACGAGGAGACCCCATGAAGAGCCTCATCCGGCAAGGCGCGCTTGCGCTCTTCGCCACGGCCGCCCTGGCGCTGCCGGTCCTGTCGCAGGAAATCAAGATCTCGCACCAGTTCAAGGCCAATACCGATGGCCGCGACAAGGCCACGCGCGTCTTCGTCGAGGAAGTGAACAAGAAGGACCCGAGCCTCAAGTTCCGGATCTACCCGGGCAGCTCGCTGAACATCAAGCCCGTGGCGCAGTTCGACGCCCTTCAGTCGGGCACGCTCGAGATGGCCGTTTTCCCGATGTCCTACGCGGTCGGGAAGGTGCCGGAGATGTCGATCACGATCATGCCCGGCACGATCACGAGCATCGACCACGCCATGCGCCTCAAAGGCACGGCCTTTCACAGGAAGCTCCAGGAAGTGGCCGAGAAGAACGGCGTGCACATCGTCACGTGGTGGTGGACGCCCGGCGGCTTCGCTTCCAAGATCCACGAAATCGGCGGCCCGGACACCGTCAAGGGCGAGAAAATGCGCGCGGCGGACCCGACCTTCGAAAGCATGCTGAAAGCCGCGGGCGCCTCCGTGATCAACATTCCCTCCACAGAGATCTACCCGTCGCTGCAGTCGGGGGTTCTCACCTCGACCCTGACCTCGGCCGAGACCTTCGTGAGCATGCGCATCTACGAGCAGACGAAGTTCGCCACCGTCGGTGGCGACTACACGTTGTGGTGGCTGCTGCAGCCGCTGGTGATGTCCAAGTCCGCCTGGGACAAATTGACGCCCGCGCAGAAGAAGATCTTCGAGGAGGCGGCCGACAAGAGTGACGTTTTCTTCGCTGAGGGACAGCGCCAGGCGGTGAAGCACATGGAGGATGCCTACACGAAGGCGGGCGCCAAGGTGCGCGCGCTCACCAAGCCGGAATTCGAGGCCTGGATCGACCTGGCGAAGAAGACGTCGTGGCCCGAGTTCGCCGCGAAGTCCCCCGACGCGAAGCAGCTCCTGGATTTGATCACCGCGGTCAAGTGAGCCTCGCGGGGCGGCGGCAGCCGCCCCGACCTGCTCTCGAGGGCCCATCGCAGCGACCCGCGGACCGCCGGAGAAATACGTGCGTCAATTCGTTCGAATCGTGGATCGCGTGTCAGACGCGTGCGCGGTTGCGGCCTCGATCATGCTTGTCGGGGCGATGCTGATCGTCGTCTGGATGGTGATCTACCGCGCGCTTGGGAACTCCACTTATTGGGAGATCGAGGCTGCTGTCTACCTCATCGTCGGCGCGGTCCTCGTGGGTTCCCCGTTCTGCCTCAAGACTCACGGCCACATCGGTGTCGATCTGGTATCGCACCTGTTGTCGCCCGCTGCCCGTCGTGTTCTTGCGCGTGTCCTGGCAATTTTCGGCATCGTGGTGTGCGTTTACCTGGCATGGAAGGGCCTCGAACTCACCGTGGAGGCGTGGCACAAGAAGGAGGGCAGCGGCTCGCTTTGGAACCCGCCCCGGTGGCCCTTCTTCGCGATGATGCCCATCGGCCTGGGGCTCACGGCATTGCAGTACGTGGCGGAGATATTCCGCGAGGATCCGGACGGCGCGCCCGATACGGAAGCCCCCATTTCCGGGCAGGGGGCCTGAAAGGTGAACGAACTCCAGATCGGCCTTCTCATCCTCGTGGTCACGACGGCCGTCCTCTTTTCCGGCTTTCCCATCGCCTGGGGGCTCGCGCTCGTCTCCATTTCGTTCCTCCTTATCTTCAAGGGTCCCACGAGCCTCGCCGTGGTGGCCATCCAGTTCATGGACGAGCTCAATTCATTCGCGCTCCTCACCATCCCGCTCTTCATCCTCCTGGGGGCGGCGATCGGGGTCTCCGCGGCCGGCAAGGACATCTACAACTCCCTCTACCGCTGGCTCGCGCGCGTTCCGGGCGGGCTCATCATCGCGAACATCCTTGCCTGTGGCATGTTCTCGGCGGTCTGCGGGTCGTCCCCCGCGACTGCCGCGGCCATCGGCAAGGCGGGCGTGCCGGAGATGATCCGCCGCGGCGTGCCGCCGGCCCTTGCCACGGGTGCCATCTGCGCTGGCGGGACGCTCGGGATCCTCATCCCGCCGTCCATCACGATGATCCTCTACGGCCTCGCAACGGAAACCTCCATCGGGCGCCTGTTCCTGTCCGGCGTGGTTCCGGGGATCCTGCTGGTGCTGCTCTTCTCGGCGTGGGCCTGGTTCGCCACGCTGGTGGCAAAGCGGGAACTGGTCGTGCTCGACGAGCACTTCACGCTGAAGGAGAAGATGGAAGGCATGGTCCGCGTGGGACCCTTCCTCGCGATCATCGGCGCCATCGGCTACTTCATGTACGGCGGACTCGCCACGCCCTCGGAGATCGCGGCGATCGGCGCCTTCCTCGCGCTGGTGCTGGTGATCGTGATCTACAAGGCCTGGCGCCTTTCCGACCTGTGGCACATCTTCCGGGACACCGTGCGCGAGTCGAGCATGATCCTCATGATCATCGCGGCCTCGGCCCTCTTTTCCTACATGATGTCGCTCCTTTATGTCTCCCAGTCATCGGCGGAATGGCTGGTCGCGATCAATATGAACAAGTGGGTGCTGCTGTTCGTCATCAACCTGTTCCTGCTCCTCATGGGATGCTTCCTGCCACCGGTGGCCATCATCCTCATGCTGATGCCGATCCTCACGCCGGTGCTGGAGGCCCACAATTTCGACCTGATCTGGTTCGCGGTGCTGCTCACTATCAACCTCGAGGTCGGGCTCATCACCCCGCCGGTCGGGCTCAACCTGTACGTCCTGCGGGGCGTTGCGCCGGAGATTCCACTCGGCGTCATCCTGCGCGGCTCCGTGCCTTACGTCTTCATCATGCTGGCGTTCATGGTCCTGATGTGCTTCGTTCCGGGCATAGCCACGTGGCTGCCGGACATGCTCATGGGCCCCGGCCGCTGAAGACCCGCCCGCTTCTCGAGGGAGATCGCATGGCCGACATCGACATCACGCGCAACCATGACCTGGGCATGAAGGCCGCGCGCGACGCGGCGGACCGGATGGTCGAGGATCTCGGGAAGAAATTCGGCCTTAGCGGCGGCTGGACGGGGAATACGCACCACTTCGACCGCCCCGGGGTGACGGGAAGCCTGCACCTCACGGACAAGCACCTGCACCTCACGGTCACGCTGGGCTTCCTTCTGAAGATGATGAGGGCCCCGCTCGAGGCGGCGATCGTCCGCGAACTCGATTCCCTGTTCGAGAAGCACGCCGGAAAGACGGGACCCAAGCCCGCCCGCGGGCCCGCGGAGGTGGCAACACCGGTGAAGAAGCCCGCTAGCCCGAAATCGGGTTCGGGTGGCCGGAAAAAAGCCGGTTGAGGATCTCGCTCTCGCGGCCCGAGATCGTCGCGAGGAAGTGCTCGGCTCCTCCCATGTGGCGAAACGCCACGAACCCCCGCTCGAGAAACGTCTGCAGTTCTTCCAGTCCCAGCAATTTCGCCGGGCCGCGCATGACCTTGAGCGTCGCGAACAGGAACGGCATGACCACCAGCTTGTCCAATCGTCGCCCCACGTTGTCGATCAACTCGATCTGGCGGACCCGTTCCGCGCGAGCCCCCACCCGCCGGTACGCCCGCGCGTAGCTCGCTTCGGTCACCGGTCCGGGATCGATCGCGGCGGCCATCCGCCGGTCCAGGTCCTCGGAGAGCGCGTCCACCTCTATCGCCAGGGCCGCGGTTTCGACCGCCCCGCGCGGGAGGGTGCGGACCATGATCGGGTAGATGCGCCGCATTGCCTCGTCGCGGCCGCTGAAATCCTTCGCCCCGTACAGGTCGCCGAGAAAGAAAGCCGTCGCTTTCGCGTAGCGCGGATCGACCAAGAGGTCGGCATAGGTGCGCGCGAGTCGCACCGCCTGCCACGACTTGACGTCGACAAGGCGAGGCGGCTCGTGCCCGTGCGCTTCCCGGCCGCGCATGTCGCGCAGGTTCTCGAGGTGTCGCCGCAAGGACTCGGGAGCGGTGTCTGTATCTGGTGGGGCCATGGTCCGGGTTGCCTCGGGGAAATGCCACGGCTATTCTAACGAGTGATTGAAACGCTCGTTTGAATCCCCGTCAAGGCATACGCTTATTTTATTTATTATCTATTTATCTCAATACTTTATGAGCCCCTTCTAACGTTGTCTCTCAATACTGAACCCACCACTGCCCGTACCTCGCAAGACCCGTTGAGGGCCGAATTCGAACGCCACCAGGAGGCCTTTGCCCGCGATTCCTTCCCCGGTGCCGCCGAACGGATAGACCGCCTGAATCGGCTGGAAACACTCGTGAAGGACCATGCCTCCGAGTGGGCCGAGACGATCGCCAGGGACTTCGGCAGCCGTTCCCGGCATGAGACGCAGCTTCTCGAGGTATTTCCGTCCCTGGAGGCGCTCCGGCAAGCACGCAGCCATGTCAGGCGCTGGATGCGCCCCGAGCGCCGCTCGACCAGCCTCTGGTTCATGCCCGGCCACTCGAGCGTGGTGCCGCAACCGCTGGGGGTGGTGGGCATCGTGGTTCCATGGAACTATCCGCTCTACCTCGCGATCGGCCCCCTCGTGCCGGCGCTGGCGGCAGGCAACCGGGCGATGGTGAAGATGTCGGAAACCACGCCCGCCACCGGAGAGCTGCTCGAGCGGCTCGTGAAACGCTATTTTCCCCGTGGCGAGATCTCCGTCGTGAACGGCGGCCCGGAAGTCGCCCGGGACTTCTGCCGCCTGGCCTTCGACCACCTGCTCTTCACGGGCTCGACGAGCGTGGGACGCCAGGTCATGCGCGCAGCCTCGGACAACCTCACTCCCGTCACGCTCGAACTGGGCGGCAAGTCCCCTGCCATCATTGGCCGTGGCTTTGCGCTGGACGAGGCGGCGGACCGGGTGATGTTCGGCAAGTGCCTCAATGCCGGCCAGACCTGCGTCGCGCCCGACTACGTGCTCGTGCCGGAAGAGTGCGTCGATGCATTCTCCGATGCCGCCCGGCGCTCCGTGGCAGCGATGTACCCGACGCTCGCCGGCAACCCCGACTACACCGCCATCGTGGACGAGCGCCATCGGAATCGCCTCGGGCAGCTGCTCGAGGACGCGCTCGCCAAGGGGGCCAAGGCGATCGAGATCAACCCGGCGGGCGAGGATGTCGTCGCTGCCGGCAAGCGCGCCCCCACCCTCCTCGTCGGCGTCGACGACTCGATGACGGTGATGCGCGAGGAGATCTTCGGCCCGCTGCTTCCGCTCGTTCCCTACCGCAGCCTCGACGACGCCATCGCCTACGTGAACGCCCGGCCGCGGCCCCTCGCGCTCTATCTTTTCGAGCATGATCGCGAGGCCATCGAACTGGTGATCCGGCGAACCGTATCCGGCGGGGTCACGGTGAACGAGACCATCCTCCACATCGCCCAGGACGACCTGCCTTTCGGGGGGGTGGGCGAGTCGGGGAAAGGCCATTACCACGGCCGCGAAGGATTCGACACCTTCTCGAAGAAGAAGGCCGTCTTCCGCCAGTCGCGGCTCAATGGCCTGAAACTCTTCCGCGCGCCGTACGGCAAGCGCTTCGAACGCCTCGTGCGCCTGTTGCTGCGCTAGCACCATGCCCACGCGGCGCCAGTTCCTCAAGGTGAGCATCGCCGCAGGCGCCGTGCTTGCCGGCGCAGGCTGGCTTGCATGGCATCGAGGTTCCGCCCCATTCGGCAGTTACCAGTGGCTGGACGAACGCTCGGCCTCGATCACGGCAGCCCTGGTGCCCGCGGTCCTGGAAGGCGCGCTCCCCACCGGGGAGCCGGCCCGGCGCGAAGCCGTGCGCGAGACAATCGAGGCCTTCGACCGCGCCGTTTCGGGCCTCTCCCCCGCCGTGCAGAAGGAAATCGCCCAGTTGTTCTCCCTGCTGGGCCTTGCCGCGGGACGATTCATCGTAGCCGGCGTCCGCTCCCCGTGGGCCGAGGCGACGGGCGAGGAGGTGACGGCATTCCTCAAGCGCTGGCGCACGAGCCGCTTCGGCCTGCTTCGGGCAGGCTACCAGGCGCTCACGCAGCTGATCATCGCAGCGTGGTACGGCAATCCCGCCTCGTGGGCGCGCATCGCCTATCCCGGCCCCCCGACCCTGGAATCGGGACACTCATGATCGCGGACCCGATCCGGGAGGGCATCGCCGGCGGCTGGAAGGTGATCGACGCCTCGGCGCTCGACCATCCCCTCACCCTGGAGGCCGACGTCGTCATCGTGGGCAGTGGCGCGGGCGGCGGCGTCACGGCCGAGGTGCTCACGCAAGCCGGGCTTACGGTCGTTATCGTCGAGGAAGGGCCCCTCAAGAGCTCGACTGACTTCCGCATGCGCGAGCGCGAGGCCTATCCCCAGCTCTACCAGGAATCGGCGGGCCGCCAGACGAAGGACAAGGCGATCACGATCCTGCAGGGGCGAAGCGTGGGCGGCTCAACGACGGTGAACTGGACGTCGAGCTTTAGAACGCCGCCCCGGACACTGGCGCACTGGCGAGCCGTTCACGGGCTCGCGCAGACGGGCGAGGCGGAACTCGCCCCGTGGTTTGTCCGCATGGAAGAGCGCCTCGCGATCGCCCCCTGGCCGGTCGCACCCAACGAGAACAACGATATCCTGCGACGCGGCTGCGAGAAGCTGGGCATACCCGCGGCGGCCATCCGGCGCAACGTGAAGGGCTGCTGGAACCTCGGTTACTGCGGCATGGGGTGCCCCACCAACGCGAAGCAGTCGATGCTGGTCACCACGATTCCTGCCGCGCTCGCGAAAGGGGCGACCCTCCTGCACCGCGCGCGCGTGGACAGGCTCGTGACGGCAGGTGACCGGATCACCCTCGCCGAGGCGCGTGGTGTGGCAGGGTCCGGGTCGCCCCCCGGCCAGCACCTCATCCGCCTGGCCGCCCGCCATTTCGTCCTTTCATCGGGCGCCATCGGAACACCGGCAGTGCTGCTGCGCAGCGCCCTGCCCGATCCCCACGAACTCGTGGGGCGCCGCACCTTCCTGCATCCGACGGTGGTCTCGGCGGCCGTGATGCCGCAGCCGGTCAACGCGTTTGCAGGTGCCCCACAGTCCATCTATTCGGATCATTTTCTCGATTCCGTCCCCGTCGACGGCCCGATCGGCTACAAACTGGAATCCCCTCCCCTGCATCCGATACTCGCCGGCATCACGCTCCCCGGATACGGAACAGGCCACGCCGGATGGATGAAGGAATTCGCCAACCTGCAGGTCGTCATCGCGCTGCTGCGCGACGGATTCCACCCCGGTTCCCCGGGCGGACGCGTGATGCTGCGCGCGGACGGCAGCCCCGAGCTGGACTACCCACTCGGAGAATTCCTGTGGGAGGGAATGCGCCGTGCCTACCTCGCCATGGCGCAGATCCAGTTCGCCGCAGGGGCAAGGACGGTCATGGCGTTGCACGAGGATGGCCGCCCGATGTCGAGCTGGGCCGAGGCGAAGGCGTCCATCGCGGCGATGCCGATGGAAGCGCTCCACACGCGCGTCGTCAGCGCGCACGTGATGGGGGGATGCCCCATGGGCCCGGACCCCCGGCGCGCGGTGGTGGACGAACGCGGGCGGCACCACCACGTCGTCAACCTGTCCGTGCACGACGGCTCGGTCTTTCCGACCAGCATCGGCGCCAATCCGCAGCTGTCGATCTATGCGCTTGTCGCGCGAATGGCGAGCGACCTGGCGCAAGCCCTCGCTCTGCCTGCGAGGACCTCGTGAAATGCCCTTCCGCCGGACGCGGCAAGGCGCCGCTTCCAACAAATCGCTACACTGTTTGCCCGCAAGCATCATGCCGCAGGTTTCCGACAACCATGTCCATGAGGTCAAGAGCATGCCCCTGAAGATTGGAGTGCCGCGCGAGACGTTCGCCGGGGAAAAGCGTGTTGCCACCGTGCCCGATGTCGTGGAAAAGCTCATCAAGCTCGGCTTTTCGGTGGCCGTGGAGTCCGGGGCGGGTGACCTGGCGAACTTCGGCGACGACACCTACCGCGCGGCGGGCGCCGAGATCATCGAGGGCGCCGCCGCACTCTGGGCGGCTTCCGACATCGTTTTCAAGGTTCGCGCTCCGTCCGCCGAGGAGGTGGGCCTGATGCGCGAGGGCACCACCCTGGTGAGCTTCGTCTGGCCGGCGCAGAATCCCGACCTGATGCAGCAGCTGGCGGCGAAGAAGGTCACCGTGCTGGCGATCGACGCGCTGCCGCGCACGCTGAGCCGCGCCCAGAAGATGGACGCGCTGACCTCCCAGGCCGGCGTCGCCGGCTACCGCGCTGTCATCGAGGCCGCCAACGCCTTCGGCCGCTTCTTCAACGGGCAGATCACGGCCGCCGGCAAGGTGCCGCCGGCCAAGGTCTTCATTGCCGGCGCCGGCGTGGCTGGCCTGGCCGCGATCGGCACCGCCGCGGGACTGGGCGCAATCGTGCGCGCCAACGACACCCGTGCCGAAGTGGCCGACCAGGTCGTGTCGCTGGGCGGGGAATTCGTCAAGGTCGATTACGAGGAAGAAGGTTCCGGCGGCGGCGGCTACGCCAAGGTGATGAGCGAGGGCTTCCAGCAGGCCCAGCGAGAGATGTACGCCAAGCAGGCCAAGGAGGTGGACATCATCATCACCACCGCGCTGATCCCCGGCAAGCCGGCGCCCAGACTGATCACCGCCGAGATGGTGAAGAGCATGAGGCCGGGCAGCGTCATCGTCGACATGGCCGCAGAGCAGGGAGGCAACTGCGAGTTGACCGAACCCGGTCAGGTCGTCGTCAAGCACGGCGTCACCATCGTCGGCTACACCGACCTGGTCAGCCGCCTGTCCAGGCAGTCGTCGACGCTGTACGCCACCAACCTGTTCCGTCTTGCCGAGGAGCTGTGCAAGACCAAGGACGGCAACATCGACGTCAACATGGAAGATGGCGCCATCCGAGGCCTGACGGTGATCAAGGAAGGCGCCATCACCTGGCCGCCACCGCCGCCCAAGCTCTCCGCTGCGCCGCCCCAGGCGGCAAAGCCCGCAGCGCCGCCTCCCGCCCCCAAGGGCCACGGCCCCGGCGCGCCGATGGCGGCGAGCACCCTGGCCATCGTGTTCGGCGCAGGCGCCGCAGCCTTCGCATTCGTCGGCGCCTACGCGCCCGCGAGCTTCCTCGCCCACTTCACGGTTTTCGTGCTCGCCTGCTTCGTGGGCTACATGGTGGTCTGGAACGTGACGCCGGCATTGCACACGCCGCTCATGAGCGTGACCAATGCCATCTCCAGCATCATCTGCATCGGGGCGCTGGTGCAGATCGCACCGCCGGCGCTGGCCGGCGTCGACCGCGCCGACGAGCTGATCCGCTGGATGGCCGTCGTCGGCATCGCGCTGACCGCCATCAACATGTTCGGCGGCTTCGCCGTCACCCAGCGCATGCTGGCCATGTTCCGCAAGTAGGGGAAGAAGAGAATGTCCGAGAGCCTCGCATCCGTCTCCTACATCGGAGCCACCATCCTCTTCATCCTGAGCCTCGGGGGCCTTTCCAACCCCGAGAACTCCCGCCGCGGCAACCTCTACGGCATGATCGGCATGGCGCTCGCCGTGATTGCCACGGTCTTCGGCCCGAGAGTGACCCCTGCGGGCCTCGGGTGGATCGCCGGCGCCATGGCCGTGGGCGCGAGCATCGGCCTCTTCGCCGCCCGCACGGTGAAGATGACGCAGATGCCCGAGCTCGTCGCCCTGATGCACAGCCTGGTCGGCCTTGCCGCATGTCTGGTGGGCTACGCAAGCTACATCGACACCTCGACCCAGCTCACCGGCGCCGAGAAATCCATACACGAAGTCGAGGTCTACCTGGGCATCCTGATCGGCGCGGTGACCTTCTCGGGCTCGATCATCGCGTTCGGCAAGCTCTCCGGCAAGATCGGCGGCAAGCCGCTCCTGCTGCCGGCGCGTCACTGGCTGAATCTCGCCGGTCTGCTGGTGGTGATCTGGTACGGAAGGGCATTCCTGGGCGCCCACAACGTGGCCGACGGCATGACCCCGCTCATCGTGATGACGGTGGTTTCGCTTCTGTTCGGCATCCACATGGTGATGGCGATCGGCGGCGCCGACATGCCTGTCGTGGTCTCGATGCTCAACAGCTACTCCGGCTGGGCGGCGGCAGCCACCGGCTTCATGTTGTCGAACGACCTGCTGATCGTCACCGGTGCGCTCGTGGGCTCCTCCGGCGCGATCCTGTCCTACATCATGTGCAACGCGATGAACCGCAATTTCATCAGCGTGATCGCCGGCGGGTTCGGCACCGGCGGCGGCACAGTCGCCGCGAAGGGCGATGCCGCTGAGCCGGCCGGCGAAGTCACGCCGATAACGGCAACCGAGACCGCCGAACTGCTTCGGGAGGCGAAGAACGTGATCATCGTTCCCGGGTACGGCATGGCAGTCGCCCAGGCGCAGCACACCGTTTACGAGATCACCAGGCACCTGCGCGACATGGGCATCAACGTCCGCTTCGGCATCCACCCGGTCGCCGGCCGAATGCCCGGCCACATGAACGTGCTGCTCGCTGAGGCGAGGGTCCCCTACGACATCGTCATGGAAATGGACGAGATCAACGTGGACTTCCCGGATACCGACGTTTCCATGGTCATCGGCGCCAACGACATCGTGAACCCGGCCGCACAGGAGGACCCGGCGAGCCCCATCGCAGGCATGCCGGTGCTGGAAGTCTGGAAGGCGAGGACCTCCATCGTCATGAAGCGTTCCATGGCCTCTGGCTATGCCGGGGTCGACAATCCGCTGTTCTACAAGGAGAACAACCGGATGCTCTTCGGGGACGCGAAAAAAATGCTGGACGAGGTGCTGGTCGCGCTCAAGGCCTGACCCGGCGAGGCACCCCCCTGCAGCAGGCTCCCCCGGAATGCGGGGGAGCGACCTCCGTCAGTTCGCGTCCGCCGGCGCGGGCGCGTTCTTGACTTCCCGGCGCAGGACCTTGCCGACGTTCGTCTTCGGCAGCTCGGTCCAGAACTCGATGATCCTGGGCAGCTTGTATCCCGTGAGATGCTTCCTGCAGTGCTGCAGGACCGCTTCCCGGGTGAGGGCGGGATCCTTCTTCACGATCACGAGCCGCACCACTTCCCCGGACTTGTCGTCTGGCGCGGCCACTGCGCACACCTCGAGGATGCCGGGCATCATCGCCACCACGTCCTCGACCTCGTTCGGGTAAACGTTGAAGCCCGAGACCAGGATCATGTCCTTCTTCCGGTCCACGATCTTCACATAGCCGCGAGCATCCATGATGCCGATGTCGCCCGTGCGGAAGGCCCCGTCGGGAAACATCACCTTCGCCGTCTCGTCCGGTCGGTTCCAATAGCCCTTCATCACCTGCGGGCCGGCGATGCAGATCTCGCCCGTCTCGCCGATGGGAAGGATGTTTCCGGCGTCATCGCGGATGGTGACGATAGTCGAGGGCAGCGGAAGGCCCGCCATTCCGTTGAAAGGCGCGTTCGGCACGAGCGGGTTGATGCAGGCGCCCGGCGAGGTCTCGGTGAGGCCGTACGCCTCCAGCAGCGGGGACTTCGTCACCTCCTGCCATCTTTCCGCCACGGCGCGCTGCACCGCCATGCCGCCACCGAGCGAAACCTTCAGGTGGCTGAAGTCGAGCTGGGCAAAGCCCGGCGTGTGCATCAATCCGTTGAACAGCGTGTTCACGCCGGGAATTACGGAGAAGCGGTGCTTGCGCAGTTCCGCCACGAATCCCGGCATGTCGCGCGGGTTGGGGATGAGAACGTGGTTGGCGCCCATCTTCATGAAGGTGAGGCCCGCCGTCAGGGCGAAGATGTGATACAGGGGCAACGCGCCAATGACGGTCTCACGCCCATCCTCCAACCCCGTGCTCACCCAGGCGGACACCTGCTGCAGGTTCGCGACGATATTGCCATGCGTGAGCATGGCGCCCTTCGAGACGCCGGTCGTCCCGCCGGTGTACTGGAGGAAGGCGATGTCCTCCTGCCCCAGGGGGGGAGGCGCCAGCCTGTGGCTGCGCCCCGTCGCCAGAGCGTCGCGGAGTGGCACGGCGCCAGGCAGGCTGAACGGCGGAACCATCTTCTTCACGCGCTTCACCACGAAGTTCGCGATGAGCGACTTCGGGAAACCCAGCAGGTCGCCGATCTGCGTCGTGACGACGGTCTTCACCTTGGTGCGCCCGATCACATCCCCGAGCGTATGCGCGAAGTTCTCCAGGATCACGATGGCCTCGGCGCCGGAATCGTTCAGCTGGTGTTCCAGTTCGCGAGGGGTGTACAGGGGATTGCAGTTCACGCCGACCAGCCCCGCGCGGAGCAAGCCGAAGATCGCGATCGGGTACTGGAGAATGTTGGGCATCATCACCGCGACGCGCGCCCCCTTGCCGAGCCCGGCGGCGTTCTGCAGCCAACTTCCGAAATCGCCGGAAAGGCGGTCGAGATCCCGGTACGACACCGAGACGCCCATGCACGTAAAGGCCGGGAGGTCGGCGAACCGCCCGCAACTGCCCTCGAAAATGTCGCGGATGCTTGCGTACGCGCCAAGGTCGATATCGGCGGCAACGCCGGGGGGGTAGGACTTGAGCCAGGGATGTTCCATTATTTCCTCTCGATGGCCGGGGATACCTTGTCCCTGGTGCCTGGTGTGCGGCCGGGCATTCGGGGCGACCTTTGCAGCGCCACCGGCATCGGCGGGGCAAGTCTACCTCACGGCAGGCGCAGGTGAAGAATAGTGTGATTGCTCTAATTCTCCCACCTAGAATCTGATCGTAGTTAAGGTGGCCGGCCCGAGGGGGGCGCGGCGCCAGACATCACAGGAGGAAACCATGGCAACCCGGAAAACGAAAGCACGCGCCAAGCCCGGCCTGACCGCGGCGGACAACCAGTTCGCGCAGGCGGTCACGCAATCGGCGCAGAAGATCTGGCTCGCAGGACTGGGCGCGTTCGCCCGTGCCCGCACCGAAGGCGACAAGCTGTTCGACCTGCTCGTCGAGCAGGGAAAACTGATCCGTACGAAGAGCGGCACTGCGGCCGACCATGCCCTGAAGAGCGTCCGCTCCCAGGCCGATGCGACCTTTTCCAACGCGCAGGGCAAGTGGGACAAGCTTGAGCAGGTGTTCGAGGACCGGGTTTCCCGCTCCCTGAACCGCCTCGGCGTCCTCACGAGCAAGGATGTGGACGAACTCGCGCGGCAAGTGTCCGATCTCAACGACAGCGTGCGCGACCTGATGGGCGGCGCTGCAGCGAAGCGCACCCGCAAGGCACCGGCCAGGAAGAAGGCCAGCGTGCGCAAGCCCGCACGCCGCAAGGCGAAATGAAATGACTCGGGGAGGGCAACGCCCTCCCCGCACCAGGCTCCTCCTCCATCCTTGTCCGAGCCCCGGCACCAGCCGGGGACCGAAGGATGTTCAAGGCCCGCGGAAATTTCGCGGGCTTTTTTTTAGTTTCGCGTGACCCGGTCCACCAGTTTCACGTAGGCGCTCATCGCGTCGCCCGCGCTCATTCCCTTCAGCTTCGCCCACGCCTCGTACTTGGCGCGGTTCACGAAATCCGTGAACCCGGGCTTGTCGCCCGCGACATCGCCTTCGGTCGCCTGCTTGTAGTGCGCGTAGAGCTTCAGTTTCAGGTCGTTGCCCGGGTCCTTCTTCGCCTTCAGGACCGTCGCCGCGGCCGCTTCGAACTGCTTCTTCACATCCGCCATCGCTCGTCTCCTCGCACACTTGCCTGTTCGGGGTGGTGCTAAAGTTAGCCCAACCAGCGCCGCGCCGCAACGGTGGCGAGCCATCCCGAACGATCGAATCGAGGAGCCGAATTCCCATGTCCCCGCCGCGCCGAGAACGCATTTCCGGTGTCGATACCGCGTGGTTGAGAATGGACCTGCCGACGAACCTCATGGTCATCGTGGGGGTGATGATGTTCGAGGGTCGGCTGGACTTGAAGCACGTCAAGCGCACGATCGAGAACCGGTTTCTTGCCTTCCATCGTTTCCGGCAGAAGGCGGTGCAGGACGCGACAGGCGCCTGGTGGGAGGACGACGAGAATTTCGACATCGATTCCCATGTCCACCAGGTTGCACTGCCCGGCAAGGCGGGCAAGGCGGAACTGCAGGCGTTCGTGAGCGACCTCGCGTCGACGCCGCTGGATTCCTCCCAGCCCCTCTGGCAGTACCACCTCGTGGACACCTACAACGGCGGCAGCGCCCTGGTGATGAGAATCCACCACTGCTACGCCGATGGCATCGCGATGGTGCAGGTCATGCTCTCCATGACGGAGGCAACGGCGAAGGCGAGCCTCGCGCGTCCGCATGCACGCATCGAAACGGCCGACTCGGGAGAGTCGGATTTCTGGCTGCAGATACTGAAACCGGTCACGGACGCCCTCGAGGGCGCCCGGAGTGTGGGCCGCAACCTCCTGGGCCAGGGCCGGGAACTCGCGGCAAACCCGGCCATCGCGCAGGAGGCACTCGAAGGCGCCACGCGCAAGGGAATGGATTTCGCCGCGGAGATCGCGCGGCTCGCCTTGATGAGCAGCGATTCGCAGACCTGCTTCAAGGGCCGCCTGGGCGTGCGCAAGCGCGTGGCGTGGGCCGAGCCCTTCCCGCTCGAGGAAGTGAAGGTGATGGGCAAGGCGCTGGGCTGTTCCATCAATGACGTGCTGCTCGCGATGGCGACGGGTGCCCTGCGGGACTACCTCGCTTCCAGGGGCGAGCCCGTGGACGGAATCGAGATTCGGGCCATCGTTCCCGTGAACCTGCGGCCCGAAGGCAAGGGACGCGAACTCGGCAACCAGTTCGGGCTCGTGTTCCTCGAATTGCCCATCGGCGTCGACCATCCTCTCGAGAGGCTCCATGAGGTCCGCAGGCGGATGCAAGCCCTGAAGGGCTCGTACCAGCCCCTCATCGTCCTGGGCCTGCTGCATACCGTGGGCCATGGGCCGAAGATCCTCCAGGAGCAGATCGCGTCGCTGCTTGCCCGGAACGCCTCGGCGGTGATGACCAATGTGCCTGGTCCGCAGCACCCTCTCTATTTTGGAGGACGCCGCATCACCGAGCTGAATTTCTGGGTGCCGCAGTCCGGCGGAATCGGCATGGGGGTGTCTCTCCTCTCCTACAACGGCCGGATCCAGTTCGGCCTCATCACGGACGTGGCCCGGGTGCCTGACCCGGATCGAATCGTCGCGCGCTTCAGCAAGGAATTCGAGAAGCTCATGTGGCTCACACTGATGTCTGAGTGGGAGGATTCGCAATCGCCGCCCTCCCCGGCAGCCGGGGCGCAGATGGTCGCCCCGCCTGATTCTGCCCGTGGCTCGAAGAGGAACGCGGCCAAGACGGCCGGCCCCGCAAAGATTCCGAAGCGCTTCCGCGGCCTCTGACCCGCGGGGCGTTCGCGCGATCTTGCGCGCAAGGGTTTCGCAGCCCTCCGGCTGTAGCCCTCCGGCGACAATTCATCTCAACAACGAAACACCAAGCGCCTGAAATACAAGGCGTTTCCGCCATGGCATCGAAGTTGCGTTGGCTCCGCCCGCACACGGACATCCATGGGAGGAACCTCGTGATTGCAACCCGTTCCATCCGCGCCCTCCGGCGCCTTGCGTTGAACGCCATCCGCGGGATCGCGTTCGCCCTCCTCCTGCTCGTCGGCATCGAAGGGCCGGCGCGGGCGGCGAACTACACCGACATCTGGTGGAACGCCAGCGAATCCGGTTGGGGGCTCACGCTCACCCACCACCACGACAAGGTTTTCGCCGTCTGGTATATCTACGACGACACCGGCAAGCCGTTATGGCTCGTGATGCCCGATGGCGCCTTCTCGAACAACGGGCGCACGTTTTCCGGCGACGTCTACCGCACCACGGGACCCTCCTATCGCGAGCCGACCTTCTCCAGCAGCCGGGTGACCCGGAACAGGATCGGCACCGCAAGGATCGATTTCGACCCCGATGACGTCTCCGCGACCGTCTCCTACTCCACATTCGAGAAGACCATCACCAAGGCGGTGAAGCGCCAGCCATTCGGGGCGGCGCCGGCCAACCCGCCTTTCGATTTCAGCGACCTCTGGTGGAATCCCGGCGAGTCGGGCTGGGGTCTCAACCTGACCCACCATGGCGACAACATCTTCGGCGTCTGGTACACGTACGACACGAACCAGCAGCCGTTGTGGATCGTCATGCCCGGCGGGACCTTCAACGGCAACACCTTCACGGCCAAGCTCTACACGACCACCGGCTCGCCGTACGACAAGCCCTTCATCACCTCCAATACGAAGCTCACCGAAGTCGGCATCGCCACGATCGTTTTCGAGGGCGCGACGGCCACGTTCACGACAACGGTCAACGGCCATACGCAGACCAAGACGATTTCCCGTCAGCCCTTCGGCACGCCCACGACCAACCGGCCTCCGGAGGTGATGCTTGCGGTTTCAGGGCCGGCCGATCCGGTCATCGCGCCCGCCAGTTTTGTCCTCGAAGCCGCCGCAAGCGACTCCGATGGGCGCATCGCCAAGGTGTCGTTCTTCAAGAACTACGAGAAGATCGGCGAAGCCTCCACGGCGCCCTACCGCATGACCGTGACCGGTCTCGGGGCAGGAACGTACCGGTTTTCGGCCCAGGCGACGGACGATCTCGGCGCAACCTCGGAAATCAAGAGCACGACAAGGGAAGTCAAGGTCGGCGGGGCAACGCCACCACCCGCGACGAACAAGCCCCCGAAAGTCACGCTCACGGCTCCGGCGGCAAACGCCGTTTACGTCCAGGGCGCGGCGGTGACGCTTTCCGCAACCGCCTCCGACCCCGACGGCACCGTGGTCAAGGTGGAGTTCATCGCCAACGCTGCGAAGATCGGTGAGGCCACCGCCTCGCCGTGGACCGCAACATGGGCCGGCGCGACGCAAGGCACCTACAGCCTCACGGCCGTGGCGACCGACGACAAGTCAGGGACGACGATCTCCGCAGCCGTCGTGGTCACGGTGGCCGGTCCGGCCCAGTTACTCGATTCGAGCACCCGGGATGCGGCGCGCTTCCTCACGCAATCCACCTTCGGAATGAAGGGCGTGGAAGAGGTCGATGCGATCAAGACCCAGGGATACGAGGCCTGGATGAACGCCCAGTTCGCGATGAACGCCGCCTCTCACGTCCAGTACGTGAATGACCGCAAGGCCGCGGGTGACAAGGTCCAGGAGGAGCGTGCCTACGAGGCGATCTGGCAACAGTGGTTGACCGAACCGGGGCAGCTTCGCGCGCGCATGTCCTTCGCGCTGTCGGAGATCTTCGTGATCTCCAACATCGCGCCCGACCTCGACACCTACGCCATGGCCTCATACATGGATGTCCTCAACCGCAACGCCTTCGGCAACTACCGCCAGCTGCTCGAGGAGGTGACCCTGCATCCGGCCATGGGCTACTACCTCAACATGATCGGCAGCAAGAAGGAGGACGCGGCCAGGGGCACTCACCCGAACGAGAATTACGCACGCGAGGTGATGCAGCTCTTCTCGCTCGGCCTCCACAAGCTCAACCAGGACGGCTCCCCCATTCTCGACGGCCAGGGCCTGCCGCAGCCGACCTACGACGAATCCGCCGTCAAGGGTCTGGCAGCCGCCTTCACGGGCTGGAGCTTCGCCGGCAACGACACCAGCAAGCCTTCGGTCTTCGATCCGGCCAAGGAGAACTGGCTCGACCCCCTGATCCCGTGGGAGACATGGCACGACAATGCCGCCAAGACACTCTTCAACGGCATCACGATCCCCGCCAACCAGGGCGCGCGAAAGGACCTCAAGGATGCGCTCGACGCGATCTTCAACCATCCGAACGTGGGCCCGTTCATCGGCCGGGAGCTGATACAGCGGCTCGTGACCTCGAACCCCAGCCCGCCGTACATCGGCCGCGTCGCGGGCATCTTCAACAACAACGGCCAGGGGGTGCGCGGCGACCTGCGCGCCGTGATCCGGGCCGTCCTCCTCGACCCCGAGGCGCGCGACCTCGCCATCACGGGCAATCCGGGCTGGGGAAAGCAACGCGAACCGGTGATCCGCTTCGCCAACTTCCTGCGTGCACTGAAGGCGACGAGTCCGAGCGGCCGCAACAAGATCTGGTACCTGGACAGCGCCGACGAAGGGCTCAACCAGAGCCCGCTCCTGGCGCCCAGCGTGTTCAACTTCTTCGCGCCCAATTACCGCCACCCGGGTCCGCTATCCGCGGCGGGACTCGTCGCACCGGAATTCCAGATCACGACCGAGACGAGCATGGTGGGTGGACTGAACTTCTTCGCCCACCTGGCGCGGAACGGCTACTACGGCAGCGGCGATACGCGCCTCACGCTCGATCTCGCCGGCCTGAACCAGCTGGCAGCGAATCCGGCAGCCCTGGCGGACCGGCTGAACCTGATGTTCATGAACGGCGGCATGTCCGACGCGACGCGCAGCACCCTCGTGTCCACCCTCGGGGCGATGGCCGCGCCGAAGACGGGATCGGGATCTTCCATCACCGACCGGGTCAAGGCGGCCCTGGTGCTGGTTGCCCTGTCCCCCGAATTCGTGATCCAGAAGTGAAAGGAAATCAGACCATGACGAATCGACGGGAATTCCTCAGGAAGCTCGCGGTGGCCTGCGTGGCCACCGGGGGCGTGGGCGCGTGGAGCGACCTGCAGCGCATCGCGGCGGCGGCAAGCCTGTCGCCGGGCGCCCCCAAGGCCGCGGGCGAGGACTATCGCGCCCTCGTGTGCATCTTCATGTTCGGGGGCAACGACGGCAACAACATGGTGATTCCCAGCGGCTCGGAGTACCTGCAGTACGCGTCGGGGCGAACACCCGCCCTCGCCCTTGGCCAGTCCACGCTCCTGCCGCTGAGCGTCCAGAACACGCCCGGCCGCGCCTTCGGCCTGCATCCCGCGATGGCAGACTTCCAGGGCCTCTTCAACCAGGGCAAGGCCGCCATCGTGGCCAACGCGGGCCCGCTGCGGGCACCGACGACCCGCGCCCAGTACCTCGCTCGATCAGTTCCGATTCCGCCGGACCTCTATTCGCACAGCGACCAGCAGGCCCAATGGCAGAGCTCGATCTCGGATGGCGCTCCCCGGTCGGGCTGGGGCGGACGGCTGGGCGATCTGATGAAGACCGCAAACGGCGCGAACCCGAGCTCCACCTTGATCTCGGTATCGGGCTCCAACCTGTTTCAGGTCGGGACGACCGTGTCGTCCTTCAAGGTTTCGCCGGGCAACCTGCTGGGGCTCGACTTCTACAAGGGGACGAGCTCGACCGATCCTCTCTCCAAGGGGATCACGGACCTGCTCGCGCTTCCCTCCGCGAACCTCTTCGAAGGTGCCTGGAAGGACGTGATCGACCGCGCGATCCAGAACCAGCAGATCCTCGCCTCCGCCCTGGCCACGGTGCCTCCGTTCACCACGGCGTTCCCGAACACGGGCCTGGGCAACCAGATGCAGATGATCGCGCGCCTGCTCGCCGTTCGCCGGGCGCTCGGCTTGAAGCGCCAGGTCTTCTTCGCCTCCATCGGAGGGTTCGACACGCACGGCGACGACCAGCTGCAGCGCCAGGCCGAGCTCCTGGGCGAGGTGAGCGCGGCCATGACGGCGCTTCACGGCGCAAGCGTCGAGCTCGACTGCGCCGACCTCGTCACGAGCTTCACCGCCTCGGACTTCAACAGGACCTTTCCCTCCAACGGCAAGGGCTCCGATCACGCCTGGGGCAATCACCACCTTGTCGCCGGCGGCGCGGTGCGGGGCGGGCGGATCTACGGGACTTTCCCGACGCTCGTGCGCGGTGGCCCGGACGACACGGGCAGCGGCGGCCTGTGGATACCCACGACGGCCGTGGACCAGTACGCTGCGACGCTGGCCACCTGGTTCGGCGTGGGCACGGGCGAGTTGGGCGCGATCTTCCCGAACCTCGCGCGGTTCCCGGCGGCCAACCTCGGATTCATGTCCTGACGGCGGCCTGACCGCCAAATGAAGCGGGCCGGCATTCGCCGGCCCGCTTCACTTCCAATCGCACCGGCGACGCCGGCACCGGGCACCCCGTTACTTCAGGTGCTTGGAAACGAGCTTGGTCATCTCGAACATCGAGACGGTCTTCTTGCCGCCGAAAACTTCGCGCAGCTTGTCGTCCGCATTGATGTTGCGACGGTTGACCTTGTCCTGCAGGTTGTTCTTCTTGATGTAGGCCCACAGTTTGCTGGTCACCTCGGTACGAGGCTGGGCAGCGGCACCAATCACGGCAGCGAGAGCAGCGCTCGGCATGAGGGGCTTCATGAAGGCGGCGTTGGGCTTGCGCTTGACTGCCGGCTTCTTGGCTGCGGGCTTCTTGGCCGCGGCTTTCTTGACTGCGGGTTTCTTGGCCGCGGGCTTCTTGGCGGCCGGCTTCTTCGCCGCGGGCTTCTTCGCCGCGGGCTTCTTCGCCGCGGGTTTCTTGGCTTTCTTCGCTGCCATTCGGAATCCTCCAATCAGATAGTGACGTTTGGTTCAGCAGATCTCGCCCATACAGGCGTGACAGGCGAGAGAATGCACACGGCAAAAACGGTTTGTCAATGAATTTTCACTCTGAAAACGCGCTTTTCCGCTCTGCGTCGCCGCCAGACAACACGCGCGGTTGCGTCGCGATTTCATTCGAGCTCGTTTCTGGCCGCCTCGACGTCGATCTTCTCCATGGCGTCGCGCGGCTCGCAAGCCGCCGCTTTCGCGTAGAGAGCGGAAACTTCCTCCAACGCCTTCTTGCCATGCATCATCACGAGCCCGTTGGCGAACTCGGAATGGGCGATGGACGAATCGGGCGCGAGCTTGAGCGCCTTGCGGAAGTGCTCCTCTCCGGCTCCCCGCTTCGCCCCATAGGTGAGGCCTCCCACGAGCGCGCCCACCTTGTCGATCACCTCGGCGTGGTAGGTTCCCATCGCCGTGTGGGCCTCCGCATGCTTCGGGGCGAGCTTGAGCGTCGCCTCGAGCGCGGCGCGGATCCTGCCGCCCAGGCCCTGGGAGAGCGCCTTCACCACCGAGATGCCCTGGCTGTATCGACCCGCAGCGTAGGCGTACTGGTAATGCGCGTTGGCATTCCGTGGTTCCGCGGCGGCCTGGGCGTGCGCCCGTGCCATCGCCTGCTCGAGGAGGGCAAGGCGCACGGCCTCCTTCTTCTCGAGGCCATTGGCGTAGATCGACTGCGCCTTGTTGGCTGCGGTAATGCCCCCGCCCCCGGCCGCCAGGCCCAGCTCGACCGCCTCCGCGAACGCGCCGCGATGGTAGGCACGCCAGGCTTCCTGGACCTTCGGGTCCTTCGGAAACGGCTCGCAGTCGCCGCGGTGCAGTCGATCCCAGTTCTTTCTGAGCGCCTCTCCCGCGTAGGTGAACGGCTTGGCCGGGTAAGGAAAAGGGGTCCACTTCGCCTTCGTCATTGTTCGCTCCTCGCTAGTCGATGTAATCGCGGCCCAGGCGCTCGAGATGCTGCCTCGCCTCGCCCATCAGGTAAGGGGCGACCAGGGACATCACCTGGAACGCACCGGTGCCCGGATCGCCCGGCTGGACCGGCTCACGGTCTCCGCGGACCGCGCGGAAATTGAGCCAATAGGTCGCGACGACCAGCACGTTCAAGGCGAGCGCACGGATCTCGCCCGGACTCGC
Organism: Betaproteobacteria bacterium; assembly: GCA_016720855.1. NCBI lineage: Bacteria > Pseudomonadati > Pseudomonadota > Betaproteobacteria > Betaproteobacteria bacterium. Next base: position 574,028 of record JADKJU010000001.1, read on the forward strand.
ATTCATCATCCCGCCTCCCACGAGGCCCCGGCAGAGCCCCTCGACAGCAGCGAGTTTCGCCTCGAGGATCCGGTTGAAATGTTCCCGCAGCCGGCGGTTGCGGCCGACGATGTCGTCGAGATTGCGGTACAGGAAGCGGTAGTCCCAGATCGCCTCGAACATGAGGTGCAGGTAGAGCCAGAGGTCCTCGATCGCCGCAGCGCCGGCGGCTGGCTCAGGCGGGGCGATGGAGATGCGCTCCTCGAATCGCTCGAAGAGCCGCTCGACGATCTGGCCCTTGTTGCGGAAGTGGTAGTACAGGTTCCCCGGGCTGATGTTCAGCTCGTCGGCGATCATCCCGGTGGTGACATGCGCCTCGCCGCGCCCGTTGAACAGCTCGAGGCTCACGGCAAGGATGCGCTCGCGCGTGCGCTGGGTGCGCACCGCGTTGCCGTCGAGGGCAGGCCGGCCGGCGGAGGATTTCGCCATGGCCGGAGAGGTTATCACGCCGGGGCGCGATCCTCGGCGGCGAGCCAGCGCCGCAGGTCCACCAGGGTGTCGCGAAGGTCCGAGGCAGTCATCGGCAGCTGCGTGGCGGCAGGGATGAGGCCCGGGCGACCCCGGCGTTGCAGCCCGAGGCGCCGGTTCGGGTCCTTGAGCAGGTCGATCCGCAGCCGCACCCCGTGACGGGCGAGCAAAGGCTCCAGTTCGTGGCGGCGCCGCAGGAGGTCGCGCCGCGTGCGCTGGTACGCGTGCTCGCAGAGCCCGGCCCGGGTCGAGTAGCTGAAGATGTTGGTGAAGAAGATTTCGCTGTCGTCTGCGTCCGGCTCGAAAAGGATGACGTCCGCGTCCCGATACTCCTTGCGGTATTTCGAGAGCCCGGTCGCCATCCGCGAATGGATGATCGCGCGAAAGGTCTGCGACAGGACGGTCGGAAGCCCGCCCTCGACAAGCTGGTGGTGGCGCCCCCTGCCTTTCTCGGCAGCAAGGCCCGCGTCGTAGGGAACGATCGGATTCACGCAGATCACGAGCTTCGCCCCGTCGTTCAGGGCTTCCGAGGCGTGCAGCGTCTTCCTGAGCGCCCCATCGACGAAATGGCGGCCATCGATCACGACCGGCGGAAAGAGCACCGGCAACGCGGCGCTGGCCTGCACGGCCAGCGAGATGGGAACGTGCTCGTGTCCCGGACGCCCGAAGCTCACGCTTTCGCCGTTGTCCAGGTCAGTCGCGACCAGGTAGAGACGGCGCTTGAGTTGGCGAAAATCGTCCGTCCTTCCCGGCTGGGTGAAGACGGCGTGCAGGTACTTGTGGATGGTGTCGTTGTCGAAGACGCCGGTGGGGATGGCCCTTCCCAGCGCCGCAAACGATTCCAGGGCCCCACGCGAAAGCGGGCTCTGCAGGTACTGCCAAAGGCTTCGGGCCAGGATCGACGGTACCGAGCGGGCACGCTGCAGGTATTCCCGGAATGCGGGGCGCATGAAGACCTCCGGGGTAAGCGTCCCCTCGGCCTCCTCGCCCCCGATGAAGATTCCGTAGATCTCGGATACCGGGATGCCGTTGGCGAGAGCCGCGCTGAGAAAGCTGCCGGCGCTCACGCCGACATAGACATCCAGGTCATCGAGGTCGATTCCGTCGAACGATTCCTGCAACGCCATCAGGGTGCCGATTTCGTAGATGACCCCGAACGGGCCGCCGCCCGCCAAGGCAAGACCCATCCGCGGTTTCGCCGGGTCACGCGAGGGCCGACGCGAAGGCACTCGCGCCTTCGCTCCGGCCTTTCCGCGGACGGGGCTTCGGGACATTCCCTACCGGGCAGCCCGAGCCCGCGCGCGATGGAGCTGGTCGACGCTCGCCTGCAACTGCGAGACCTGGCGAGACAGCGCGCGAACGTCGCGCACCGTCGGGACGCCCAGCTTGGAGATCGTCCGGGAGACGCGTTGCTCGAAGACCTTCTCGAGGTGGGAGACCGCCTCGAAAGTCTTCTTCTTGGCCTCTTCGGCACGGGCACATGCCACGGCGCGGGCCTTTTCGGCCTTGGCAAGAGCCATCCGGCGGCTGCGCGCCTCAAGGGCAGCGCCCTGCTTCACGAGGGCGTCGAACGCCCCGACTGCCGATTGGCGAACGCCGGAGGCCGCTTGAACGCCGGCCTCGAGTGCCTTCTGGGCGGAGGCGCGGATCGTACGGACCGCCTTGGCGGGTGTGACTGCGGGCTTGCGGGTCTTGCGGGCAGTGCGAGTGGCGCGGGCCATTTTTCTTCCTTTCGTCATCGATTGCGATCCACCGGCTCCCCCTGTCGGGGAGCCATGTCCGGGGCGAAATTGCCCTCGGTGTCAGGATTCAAGTTATTGGAAAGGATTAGAGGGGTCACACTAAATTTGCGGCCACGAAGTGCTCGCGTCGCACCTCGCGCCCCGCGTGTATTATTCGCCCGGCACCCCAGCGCTCCCCGAGGAGAACTCCATGTCCTATTTCGTGACCGGCGGCACCGGATTCATCGGCCGCTTCCTCATCGACCGCCTGCTCGAACGCGAGGGCACGGTATTCGTGCTCGTGCGCAAGAGTTCGGTCGGCAAGCTCGATGCCCTGCGTGCCCGCTGGGGAAGCCAGGAAAAGCGCGTCGTGGCCGTGGTGGGCGACCTGGCCAAGCCGAAGCTGGGCGTGGCGGCGTCCGACCTCGCTAAATTGAAGGGCAAGGTGAACCACCTCTTCCACCTCGCCGCCATCTACGACCTCTCCGCCGACGCGGAGAGCCAGCAAAGGGCGAACATCGACGGCACGCGCCACGCCGTCCAGTTCGCCGGGGCCGTATCGGCCGGATGCTTCCACCACGTGAGCTCGATAGCCGCCGCAGGTCTCTACGACGGCGACTTTCGCGAGGACATGTTCGAGGAGGCCGAGGAACTCGACCATCCCTACTTCCGCACCAAGCACGACTCCGAGGGCATCGTGCGCACCGAGTGCCGGCGTCCCTGGCGCGTCTACCGCCCGGCCATCGTGGTCGGCCATTCGAAGACGGGCGAGATCGACAAGATCGACGGGCCGTATTACTTCTTCAAGCTCATCCAGAAGATGCGCAAGGCCCTGCCCCAGTGGATGCCCACGGTGGGCATCGAGGGCGGGCGCATCAACATCGTGCCGGTGGATTTCGTCGTCGATGCGATGGACCACATCGCCCACAGGAAGGGGCTGGACGGTGGCTGCTTCCACCTGACCGACCCGGAGCCGCGCCGCATTGGCGAGGTCCTGAACCTCTTCGCCAAGGCTGCGCATGCGCCGCAGATGACGATGCGCGTGAACGCCAAGATGTTCGCGTTCATCCCGTCCTTCGTGATCGATTCGGCGATGTCCCTGGCCCCGGTGCGGCGGATCCAGAAGCAGGTCCTCTCGGACCTGGGCATCCCGCAGGACATGTTCAAGTTCGTGAACTACCCCACGCGATTCGACAACCGTGAATGCGCCAAGGCGCTCAAGGGGTCCCGGATCCGCGTGCCGCCGCTCGAGGACTACGCGTGGCGACTGTGGGACTATTGGGAACGCCACCTCGACCCCGACCTCTTCATCGACCGTTCGCTCGCCGGCAAGGTGAAGGACAGGGTCATCGTGATCACCGGCGGCTCCTCCGGCATCGGGGAGGCCACCGCCTACAAGATGGCCGAGGCCGGCGCCCAGGTGGTAGTGGTGGCCCGCGATCCGGAAAAGGCGGCCCCGGTGATGGCCAGGATCAAGGCGATGGGGGGCAAGGGCAGGTTCGTCTCCTGCGACCTCGCGGACATCGCCGACTGTGACCGCCTCGTCGCCACGGTGCTCAAGGAGTTCGGGCGCTGCGACTTCCTGGTGAACAATGCGGGACGATCCATTCGCCGGGGGATCGCGTCATCGTTCGATCGCTTCCACGATTTCGAACGGACGATGCAGCTCAACTATTTCGGCAGCCTTCGCCTCATCATGGGCTTCCTCCCCGCGATGATGAAGCAGAAGAAGGGGCAGGTGATCAACATCTCCTCGATCGGCGTGCTCACCCAGGCGCCCCGGTTCTCCGCCTATGTGGCATCCAAGGCGGCCCTGGATTCGTTCACCGGTTGCGCGGCGAGCGAGTTCGCCGACAACAACATCACGTTCACCACGATCAACATGCCGCTGGTGAAGACGCCGATGATCGCCCCGACCAAGATCTACAACCACGTGCCCACGCTCACGCCGGAACAGGCGGCCGACCTCGTCGTGGAGGCGATCGTCTACAAGCCGGTGCGCATCGCCACGCGCCTGGGCATTTTCGGCGCACTCCTGCACGCCGTGGCCCCGAAGGCCACGCAGATCATCCTCAACGCGGCCTTCCGCATGTTCCCCGACTCCACCGCGTCGCAGGGCCGAAAGGACGGCGCGCCCAGGGACGTGGAGCTGTCTCCGGAGCAGGTGGCGTTCGCGCAGCTCACGCAAGGCATCCACTGGTAGGCGCCGGCTCATGGGAAAGGCACTCCAGGCCGGCGACCCGGCCCCCGACTTCGAAGGCGTCACCACCGACGGCGCCGGCGTGTCGCTCGCGGATTTCAGGGGCCGCAAGCTCGTGATGTACTTCTATCCGATGGACGACACGCCCGGCTGCACGAAGCAGGCGTGCTCGCTTCGCGACCACAACGCTCAGATCGTGGCCAAGGGTGCCGCCATCCTCGGGGTGTCCACCCAGGACGAGGCCTCGCACCGCAGGTTCACGGAGAAATACCGGCTCAACTTTCCGCTGCTCGCCGACAAGGGCGGCGTGGTGAGCCGCGCGTACGGGACGATTGGCGGAGCGGGGTTCCTCTCGGCCGCCAAGGCTCTCGTCGGCATGGCCGACCGGGTCACCTTCGTCATCGACGGGAAGGGTCGCATCGAGCACATCATCGATCGGCCCGACGTGGCCAACCACGCTGAGGAAGTGCTGGCGCTTCTCTAGGTCCCGGGCCGTTCGCGAAGGCGGACCAGTTCCGCCCCGACGGCCTCGTGCACGCGCGCGTCGAGGAGCATCGCCAGATGGCCCACGCCGTGAATCGCGACATTGCGGGCCCAGGCGAGCCGGCTCGACTCCTGCGGGGCCACCAGGTTGTCATGCGCCGTGTACACCGAAAGCGCCGCACATCCCGGACCGCTGCCTCCTTCGGCACCGGCGAGTTCGCGCAGGAAGTCGCTCCCGATCCGCATCTGCCGAGCGTTTCGGCCGGTGCCCAGCGGGGCCAGCGCCGTGCCGTGGTGCGGGCTTCCCAGAGTGACCAGCCCGGCGATGCGGCTTGTCCCATGCCGCGCAAGCCAGGCGCGCGCGATGAGGCCCCCCATGCTATGCCCGACCAGAATCACCCGGGGCTGCCCGGTCATCTCTGTCACGCGGTGCACCACGCGATCCAGATGCGAGGCAAACGTCTCGATCGGCGCCACGATCGCCGGCAGGCTGGGGACGAAGACGGGGCCGATGCCGGCCGCGTCAAGGGCGTGGGCAAGACCGCAAAGCGTTCCCCGGTTGGACAGGTAACCGTGCACGAGTATCACCGGCACGCGTGCATCGGGCACGAGCGGGGGATCCGGGCGAAGGACCCGGCGCTCGAACGGCAGCCACAGGAAATTATTGGCGAGCATCGCGCGCCACTCGCCGGCGACGAGTCGGACGGTGCCTGCAAGGCCCAGACGCTCGCCGGGCGCCCTGGGCGAGCGGGCGAACCACGAGATGCACAGGGTGAGACCGACGAGGACGAGCCGCATGCCCAGGGCGCCCGCGACGGCGGCCGCGGCGAGGGCCGGAATGCTCCAGCCGCTCCGCGCGCGAAGCCAAGCGCCGATCGCCGTCCATGCGAACAGCTCTGCGGCGAGCGCGAGGCGGACGAGGTTGGCTGGCATTCGCGTCGAGTATAGCAATGGAGCGCCCGGAGGCCCACGCAGCGCGTGATACCATTTCGCGGCCTTCATGCCGCCCCACACGGGACAGAATCGCGCGATGCCGCTTCACGCCGCAACGATATTCCTGAGCGCCTTCCTGCTCTTTCTCGTCCAGCCCGTCCTCGCCAAGCAGATCCTGCCCTGGTTCGGCGGCTCGGCCATCGTCTGGACCACGTGCATGGTGTTCTTCCAGTTCGTGCTGCTGATGGGCTATGCCTATTCGCACTGGATCACGACGAAGGTGGCCTCGCCTCGCCAGAACTGGATCCACATCGGCCTCCTGGTGGCGAGCCTTGCGTTCATGCCGATAGTGCCGGGCGAATACTGGAAGCCCGCCGGCGACGAGAATCCGGTCGTGCGCATTCTCCTCGTCCTCTTCGCCACCATCGGCCTGCCCTATTTCCTGCTTTCCACCACGAGCCCTCTCATCCAGGCGTGGTTCGCACGGGAGTTTCCCGGCTCGATCCCCTACCGGCTCTTCGCTCTCTCCAACCTCGCCTCGATGCTCGCCCTGCTGGGCTACCCGTTCCTCTTCGAGCCGTGGCTTGCGAGCCCCCAGCAGTCGTGGGCCTGGTCGGGTACCTATGCGCTCTTCGTGGCCATGTGCTCATGGCTCTCCTGGCGCAGCCGGGAGCTGGCCCCGCTCGCGCGCGCAGTTCGGACCCGGGAAGACGCAGGCGAGCCCCGGCCCGCGGCGCGAACCCTTTTTCTGTGGCTGGCCCTCGCCACGATGGGGTCGGTCATGTTGCTCGCGGTTTCCAATCACCTCACCCAGAACATCTCGTCCATCCCCCTGCTGTGGGTGATTCCGCTCGCGATCTACCTGCTCACCTTCATCCTGTGCTTCGAGGGCACGCGCTGGTACAAGCGCGACGGGTACCTCGGTTTCCTCGTCTGGATCGTGTGCGTGATGGCATGGTTCCTTTCCGACAAGCGCCTGCAGTTCGAGCTCGCCTGGCAGGTCGGCGTGTTCGCCGTGGGCCTGTACGTCGTCTGCATGTTCTGCCACGGCGAGCTCGCGCGCCTGCGGCCCGGGCCGAAGCACCTCACCCTGTTCTATCTGGTCGTCTCCCTGGGGGGCGTCACCGGCGGCATCCTCGTCGGGATCGTCGCGCCACTCACGCTGCCCGGATTCCTGGAACTCGAGATCGCCCTCTTCGTGGTGGCCCTTCTCGCCGTTTACCTCAACCTCGACCGCCCGAAATCCATTGTCGCGATGTTCGCGGTCGTGGCCGTGTTCACCGCCGGAGCGCTCGCGTACCGCGTGAAGCACTTCACCGAGGATACGGTCCTCCTGGAGCGCAATTTCTACGGCGTGCTGCGCGTGAAGGAGGTCCTCGCGCGCGAGGGCGACCCCGAGACGCGCTATCGCTCGCTCGTGCACGGATCAATCCTGCACGGCGAGCAGTGGATGAGCCCGAAGTACCGTCGCGCAGCGACCACCTACTACAAGACCACCTCGGGAATCGGTATGACGCTCCTCGCGCACGAAGGCCTCGCGATCAAGGTGGGCGTCATCGGCCTGGGGGCCGGAACGCTCGCCACGTATGGCGATGCCGACGATACGTATCGCTTCTACGAAATCAACCCGGCCGTTGTGCGCATCGCGCGCGAGCGGTTCTCCTACCTCGGCGACAGCCCCTCGAAAATCGAAATCATCCTCGGGGACGCGCGCCTGAACCTGGAGCGCGAGCGGCCCCAGGGATTCGACGTGCTCGCCGTGGATGCCTTCTCGGGCGACTCCATTCCCGTCCATCTCATCACCCTCGAGGCCGTGGGGACGTACCTGCGCCATATGAAGCCCAGGGGCGTCATCGCCTTCCACGTCTCGAACCGGTTCCTCGACCTGAAGCCGGTGCTGCTCGCGATCGCCGAGAAGCACGGGCTCGAATATGCCTTCGTCCACGAGACCGGCACGGATGGAAGCACGACGACCAGCGACTGGGTGCTGCTCACTCGCTACAAGCCGCTCATCCTTCGCCGCGAGATCGTGGCCTCCACCGAGCCGGTGGCGCCGCAACCCGACTGGCGTCTGTGGACGGACGCCTACAACAACCTCCTGCAGGTCTGGCGCCGCTAGGGCGTCCGGCGATCGTTCAGGAGTTCAGGAACTTCGCCACGCGTTGCGCGATGAGAATGCAGACGCGCTCGTTCGACTCCAGCGTGACGCCGGAAATATGCGGCGTGAGGATCAGGTTGGGAACGCCGGCCAGGACGCTCCCGGCACCCAGGGGCTCCGCCTCGAAGACATCCAGCGCCGCTCCCGCCAGGCGTCCCTCGTGCAGCGCCTTCGCGAGCGCGGCCTCGTCGACAATGCCGCCGCGCGCCGAATTGACGAGGATCGCGCCGGGCTTCATCCGCCCAATGCGCGCCTCGTCGAAGAGCCTGTACGTCGCCTCGGCGAATGGCACGTGCAAGGAGACGACATCGGCGCGCGCCAGGAGGTCCTCGAAAGCGCAGGGCGTCGCGCCGGTTTCCGCCCACGCGGGCGAGTCGGCGGGTACACCGGGGTCGAAGGCAACGACGCGGATGCCCAGCGCGCCGGCCTTGCGTGCGGTCACGCGGCCGATGCTTCCGAAGCCGACGAGCCCCATCGTCTTCCCCGAGACTTCATGGCCTTGCGAGAGCATCTGGCGCGGCCAACGCCCGGCCGCAACGGCGGCGGTGGAAAGGTAGGCCGCGCCGCGAAGCAGGATCATCGACATGCCGAGGACGTACTCCGCAACCGATTCCGCATTGGCGCCCGTGGCGGGGATCACCTCGATGCCGCGCGCGGTGCATTCCGCCAGGTCGATGTTGTCCAGTCCCACGCCCAGCCGCCCCACGACGCGAAGGGCCGAGGCCGTCTCGAGCGCGGCGCCTCGAACCTGCGTCCGGTTGCGGACGATCCACGCATCGGCCCCGGCAAGCGCTCTCGCCAGCGCCGCCACGTCATCCACCAGCGCAGGCCGGTAGTCGACGTCGAAGTCACGCGCGAGGAGAGCCACGGCGGGAGCGTCCATGTTCTCGGAGATGACGATACGCTGCATGGGACAGGGCTCTCCTTCGGGGCCATTCGGAGTCCGGGCGAGTCTAGCACGCGATCAGCGCCGACCCGCCGCGAGCCAGACGGTGACCTCCTCGCGATCGTGGTAGAGGTGCCGCAGGCGAATGCGATGCGGCATTCCCGCCAGCGTGTCCTCGACAATGTCACGGGCCTTCGCCACTTCCTCCCAGCGCTTCTTCATCGGAAGCTTCAGGTTGAAGATCGACTCGCGGCACCAGCCCTCGGCGACCCAGCGTGCGGCAAGCGCGCACACGCGGGACGGGCTTTCCACCATGTCGCACACCATCCAGTCGACGGGCTCCGGGGGACGAAAACGGAAGCCATCCTCCCGCCGGTGTTTCACCTGACCCGTGTCGAGGAGCGCCGCGTCCATCGGGCCGTTGTCCACTGCGGTCACGCCAAGACCTCGCCTGACGAGCTGCCACGTCCAGCCGCCCGGGGAGGCGCCAAGGTCCACGGCGGTCATCCCGGGCGTCATCCGCTTCCCGAGTGCCTCGTCACCCAGGAAGTGGGCCATCGCCTCGGCGAGCTTGAGCGTGGAACGCGACGGCGCCCCGTGCGGCATGCGCAGCCTCGGGATGCCCATGGGCCACGGCGAACTCGCGCCAACGCGGGAGACGCCCACGTGGCAGGCCGTCCCGCCGACGAAGAAGACATGCAGCCGCTCGGGGGCCGCGGGGACGTCGATGGCCACCCCCGCGCGGGCCAGCGCCCGCGAAAGGTGGGGCGCCAGCGGGCGAATGAGGGATGCGAGGGACTTGCCGTCGTTCGTGTCCGGGGTTTCCAGGAACATCTCGCGGAAGGCCGTGCCCGCGGCGCGCGCGGCCGCGGCGATGGGCGTCGCGCGGTCCCCGACCGGCAGGTCCGGGAGCAGCGCGCCCGTACGCACCCCCTGCCGCGCAAAGACGAGCGAGTCGAGATCGATCCGGTCGGCGAATTGCCTTCCCGCCGTCTCGTCGTGTGGATGAAACACCGCGAAAGCGGCGTCGGGCCGCGCCTTCACGAAACCTTCGACCTCGGACCTGTGCGCGAGCGCCATCACCTCCTGCGCGCACTCCTTCTCGAATCCGGCACGGCAGTAGGTCAGCAGGTGCGAAGCGCTCATGCCGCGCCCGCTGCGCGCTCAGGACGGGCGTTTCGCATCTCGGAACAGGTCGAAGAAGTTCCTCGTGGTCGCCGCGGCCACCGCTTCGAGGCTCACCCCCTTCAGCCGGGCGACTTCCTCGGCCACGTGGCGCACGAAGGCCGGTTCGTTGGTCTTTCCCCGGTGCGGCGCCGGGGCCAGGTACGGGGCGTCCGTCTCGACGAGCATGCGCTCGAGCGGGACGAGAGTCGCCACCTCCTTGAGTGCCTTCGCGTTCTTGAACGTGACGATGCCGGAGAACGAGATGAAGAAGCCCAGGCGCATTGCAGCCTGCGCCACTTCGAGCGATTCGGTGAAGCAGTGCATCACCCCACCCACTGCAGAGGCGCCCTCGTCCTCGAGAATTCGAAGCGTGTCGACCGCAGCCTCGCGCGTATGGATGACCAGGGGCTTTGAGCAGGCCCTGGCCGCGCGCACGTGGACGCGGAAGCGCTCGCGTTGCCACTCGGTGTCACCCTCGACCCGGAAGTAATCCAGCCCCGTCTCCCCGATCGCGATCACTTTCGGGTGGCTCGCGAGCGCGACAAGCTCCTCGACGCTCGTTTCGCGGCCATCGCGCCGCTCGTCGGGATGCACGCCCACCGAGCACCACAGGTTGGGTCGGGACTGCGCAACCGCCAGCACGCCGGGAAACCCGGCGAGCGTGGTCGAGATGGTGAGGGCATGGGTCACGCCGTTCTCGGCCATGCGCGCGAGCAGCGCATCGAGCTCCGGGCGCAGATCGGGGAAATCGAGGTGGCAGTGGGAATCGACGAGCATGGCGCGCATTCTACCGGCGCGCGCCAGGCTCGGGCGGGCGCGCTAGATCGTGTGCGTGGGTCTCGAGGACTGCAACGCTCCCGCGAGCAGCCCCTCGACACGCTTCCTGAGTTCCCGGCAGGATTCGGATTCCTGCAATTGCACGCCGAAGCCCTGGGGACGGTTGCTTGCGGCATGCGCGGGATTCACCCAGGCGACGTGCCCCTGGATGGGAATCTTCACGCTGTCGTCGAGAAGCGACAACAGGACCAGCACCTCCTCGCCGAGCCGGTGTTCCCGTGTGCTGGGCACGAAGATGCCTCCCCCCCGAAGGAGCGGGATCCATGCGGCATAGAGCGCGGCCTTCGACCGGATCACCAGGGAAAAGACCCCGGGCCTCGCGATCGCCGCATCAGGTGCGATTTGATTCATGGCTCAGGCTAGTGTCGCTCGATTGTAGGCCATCATCAAGTGCTCCGCCGCAAGCCTCGCGTTCAGCGGATGCGCGACGAGCCTCCGGGCTTCCAGGAGTTCCCGGTCGAGCGCGAGCAGTCGGTCGAGTCGTGCACGGCGGGCCTTCGATCTGAGGGCGGGGACCGAATCGACATGATGGCGCACCTCGCCAGAATTCTTCAGGCGGACGAGGTCGTGGACCCAGGTCTGCATCACGAATACCGTGCGCTCGAGGAACGCACGATCGAAGCCCGTGGCGAACGCAACGACGTGCACTCCGTCTGGACGCGAAAGCTCCGCGACGATCTTCCGGCGCCATTCGCGCTCTGCCGGTTGCGCCAGTTCGGCGGCCAGCAATGGCGCACCACCGGCGAGGGCTAGCGCAATCTCCGGTTCCTCGGCCCCCCCGGCTTTGAGCCAGTCGAGGGCGCGATCGCGCGCGGGCGATCGCAGCACGACCGACTCGCACCGGCTGCGCAGGGTCGCGAGGAGCCTGGCGGGCCGGTCGCTCACGAGGATGATCACCGTGGCCGGCGGCGGTTCCTCGAGCGTCTTGAGCAACGCGTTGGCCGCCGCGGGCTGCAGCGCCTCCGCCGGGTGGATCACGATCGCGCGGTGACCGGCGCGGTGCGTGGATAGCGACACGAAGTCGCGGATCGCGCGTACCTGCTCGATCTTGATGACAAGGCTTTTCTTGCCCGCCTCCTTGCCTGCATCCGCGTCCGGGCCGTCGCCCTCCGTTTCCTCGGCGGCCTCGGGCACGATCTCGCGGTAATCGGGGTGGTTTCCCTGGTCGAACCAGTGGCAGGAAGGGCATTGCCCGCAGGCCAGCCGGTCGATGGGCGACTCGCACAGGAGACTGCGCCCGAACTCGCGGGCGAATTCCGCCTTGCCTATCCCGGGGCGACCCGAGACGAGGAAAGCGTGCGGCAGGCGCTCCCGGCGCCCCATGAGGCGCTCGAGTTCCTCCCGTTGCCAGGGCAAGGCGTTCACGGGAAAGCCTTCGCGAACACGTCGGCGAGCCTCGCACGCACCGCCTCGATCCCGCCAGAGGCGTCGATCACCCGCACGCGCGCTGGATCCTCCCGCGCGCGTTCGAGGTACGCGTCGCGCACGCGCTGGAAGAACACCTGCGCCTCTCGTTCGAACTTGTCCTGCGTCCGGCCCTGGGCCCGCTGGCGCTCGAAAGCAACGGCCGGGTCGAGGTCGAACAGAAAGGTGGCGTCCGGCTTTCGGTGCGGATGCACGATGGCCTCCAGGGCGCGGAAGACGTCCCGGTCGAGCCCGCGTCCGCCGCACTGGTAGGCGAAGGTCGCGTCGCTGAAGCGGTCAGACAGCACCCAGGCCCCCCGGGCCAACGCCGGTTCGATCACGCGAACCAGGTGTTCGCGGCGGCCCGCGAACATCACGAGCGCCTCCGTGGTGCCTTCCATCGGCTCGTGCAGGACGAGTTCACGAAGCCTTTCGCCCAGCGGCGTGCCTCCCGGCTCCCGCGTGACGACCACTTCCACACCGCGCTTGCGGATCGCGGAAGCGAGAAACTCCAGGTGCGAGGATTTCCCCGCCCCGTCGATGCCCTCCATGGAGATGAACCGGCTGGTCGTCATGATCTTCCCAATTGGTATTTTGCCACCGCCCGGTTGTGTTCCTCGAGGGTGCGCGAAAACTGGTGCGTGCCGTCGCCGCGTCCGACGAAATACAGGTAGTCGGTCGTTGCGGGGCCCACGGCGGCGGCGATCGATGCCGCGCCGGGCATCGCGATGGGGGTCGCTGGCAGGCCGCCGCGCGTGTACGTGTTCCAGGGCGTGTCGGCGAGCAGGTCGCGCTTGCGCAGGTTCCCGTCGAAACGCGTTCCCAACCCGTAGATCACGGTGGGATCCGTCTGCAGGCGCATGCCCCTTCGCAGCCGGTTCACGAACACCGAGGCGATCACCGGCCGCTCTCCCGACTGGCCCGTTTCCTTCTCGATGATGGAAGCCAGGATGAGCGCTTCATAGGCGCCGGAGAGCGGCAGGGCCGCATCGCGGGCGTCCCACGCGCGCGCCAGGCGCCTGACCATTTCCGCATGCGCGCGCTTGAGGATCTCCACGTCGCTGGTGCCAGACAGGAACCGGTAGGTATCGGGAAAGAACAGTCCCTCGAGCGCCGTCTGCGTCACCCCGAGCGCAGCACCGATCGCGGCGTCGTCGATGCGATCGAGGGTCGATCGGATATGCGGGTGCTGCTTCATTTGCACGAGCCACTGCCTGAACGTGGTGCCTTCAACGAACACGATCTCGATCGGCAGGACGTCGCCCGACGCGAGCTTGTCGAGAAGTTCCAGGGGGGTCACCGGGACGGCGAGCCGGTAGGTGCCGGCCTGCAGCGACGTCGCCTTCCCCAGGAGGCGGCCCAGGATCCAGAAGGTCTGCGGTTCTGGAAGGAGGTCTTCCTCGGCGAGGTTTCGGGCGACCGATTTCAGGCTCGCCCCGCTCTTCACCGTGAAGTCGAACGGGACTCGCGGCAACTCGAGCGGACGCAGGCAGAACCACGCGGTCCAGGCGATCGCCGCAAGTGCCGCAACAAGCGTCGCGGCAAGCGCCAGCCTAGGCGCGGCGCGCATCGTCGTCCTCGACCAGTCGCTGCAGGCGGCCTGCCATCGGGCCCGGAATCCAGCGCGCATCGTCGAGAACGACAACGGGCCAGATGCCGATGAGGCTGTTGGTGAGAAACACTTCCCCGGCCTTCCGCAGTTCCTCGAACGCGCAATCGCGGACCTCGCACGCGACCGCGTCGGCCTTCGCGAGTTCGAGCACGCGCTCGCGCTGGGCGCCGTTCACGCCGCACCGGGACAACGCCGGCGTGACCAGCTTGCCGTGGAGCGTGAAGAAGACATTGCTCATCGTCCCTTCCACCAGGCGCCCCTGGGCGTCGCCCAGGAGTCCCTCGCGGATGCCGGGGTCACGCCATTCGGCGCGCGCCAGCACGTTCTCCAGGCGGTTGAGCGACTTCACCCCCGCGAGCCGGGGCTGGATGGCCAAGGCGAGGTCGCACCGCCGGATCCGGACGCCTTCACGGGGTGCCTCGGGAGCCGTCTCGGGAATCGGAAACGCGATGACGATCCTCGTCGGCGCGACGTCCTCGGAAAAGGCATATCCGCGCCCCGACGCGCCGCGGGTCACGATGATCTTCACGACCGCGTTTCCGGGCGCCACGGACCTGATTTCGTCGATGAGAACCGGCTCCTCCGGGCAGCGCAGGCCCAGCCTGCCGCAATCATGCGCAAGCAACCGGTACTGGTGCTGCCAATTGAGAGGCCGCCCCGCCCGGGTGAGCAACGTGCGGAAGACGCCGTCGCCGTACATGAAACCGCGATCGCTCGAATTCACCGACCGGGCGGGCCGGCCATTGACGAGGAGCGTGGCCATCGGGTCCCCGGGCGACTCGCCCCGGCTTCCTAGCGCAGGCGCCGGAACGCGAGCGTGCCGTTCGTGCCGCCGAACCCGAAGGAATTGGACAGCGCCACGTCGATCTTCATCTCGCGCGCCACGTTGGGCACGTAGTCGAGATCACAGGCCGGGTCCGGGTTCGCGAGGTTGGTGGTGGGGGGCGAGACCTGGTGATGGATCGCGAGCACCGTGATCAGCGCCTCGACGCCCCCGGCCGCCCCGAGGAGGTGGCCGGTCATCGACTTGGTGGAGTTCACGGCCAGGCGATTCGCGTGGTCGCCGAACGCGGCCTTCACTGCCGCTGTCTCGTTGGCATCGCCCAGGGGCGTGGAGGTCCCGTGGGCGTTGAGGTAGTGAACCTCGGCGGCGTTGATGCCGCCATTTCGCATCGCTGCCAGCATCGCCCGCCGCGGGCCGTCCATGTCGGGCGCGGTGATGTGGTTCGCATCCGCGCTCATGCCCATGCCGGCGAGCTCGCAGTAGATGCGCGCCCCGCGCTTTCGCGCGTGCTCGTATTCCTCGAGGATGAGGATGCCCGCGCCCTCGCCCAGGACGAAGCCGTCGCGGTCGCGGTCGAATGGCCGCGAGGCGTGCGCCGGGTCATCGTTCCTTTCTGAAAGAGCCTTGAGCGAGCAGAAGCCGCCCATGCCCGACATGCAGATCGTGGCCTCGGTGCCGCCCGCGATCATGACGTCGGCGTCGCCGTACTCGATGACCCGGCCCGCCTCCCCCACGCAGTGCGAGCTCGTCGAGCAGGCCGACACCATCGAGACGTTTGGACCCTTGGCGCCGAACTGGATCGAGATGAGCCCGGCGACCATGTTGATGATCGAGCCGGGAACGAAGAAGGGCGAGATGCGCCTCGGCCCCTTGGCGCTCATTTCGAGGATGTTCTCCTCGATCATGGGAAGCCCGCCGATGCCCGACCCCACGATGACGCCGATCCGCTCCGCATTCGAGTCGTCGATCGCGAGCCCGGCATCGTCCAGCGCCATCTTCGTGGCTGCGATGCCGAAGTGGATGAAGGTGTCGGAGCGGCGCGCCTCCTTGGGCGTCATCCACTTCGTGGCGTCGAAGCCCTTCACCTCCGCGGCGATACGGGTGGACAGAGGCGCGGGGTCGAATTTCGAGATCGTGCAGACGCCGCTCACGCCGTGGACGAGGTTGCCCCAGGCCTGGGCGATGCCGGTACCGACGGGGGACACGATCCCAAGGCCGGTGACGACGACGCGGCGTTTGGTCATGGAGTCGCTCCGGGGAGTTTCGGAATTGGGAAGCGGGACAGAGACGGTCGGCGCGGCCCCCGGGAGTGCGGGGCCGCGCCCCAGGTGCCTATTGCTTGAGGTGGGCCTTCACGTAGTCGATCGCCTGCTGCACGGTCGTGATCTTCTCCGCGTCCTCGTCGGGAATCTCGCACTCGAACTCCTCTTCCAGGGCCATCACCAGCTCGACGTTGTCGAGGGAGTCGGCGCCAAGGTCCTCGACGAACGAGGATTCGATCTTCACATCGGCTTCCGCCACGCCGAGCTGCTCGGCAACGATCTTCTTGACGCGCGCTTCAATGTTCTCCATCTCGATCCTCCACTATTTTTTCGGGTCCCGCTGCTTTCGGGGCAATGCGTCGAATGCGGAAAAAAACGGCCTATTTTACCACACGGGCCTGTGCCGGCCGGCCTGCCCTAGTCCATGAACATGCCGCCGTTCACGTGCAGCGTGGCCCCGGTGACGTAGGCGGCTCCGGGGGAGCACAGGAAAGCCACCGCGGCCGCGATGTCGTCCACGCGCCCGAGCCGGCCGAGCGGGACGTTGTCGACCAGCCTCTTCACCTGTTCCCCGTCCAGCGAGCGTGTCATGTCCGTCTCGATGAAGCCCGGCGCCACGCAGTTGACGGTGATGTTCCTGCTGCCCACCTCGCGGGCGAGCGACTTCGAGAAGCCGACGATGCCGGCCTTGGCGGCCGCGTAATTGGTCTGCCCGGGGTTTCCGGTGAAGCCGACGACGGATGTGATGTTCACGATTCGCCCGGCCCTCGCCTTCATCATGCCGCGAAGCACCGCGCGCGAAAGGACGAAGACGCTCTTCAGGTTGGTCGACTGGATCTCGTCCCACTCCTCGTCCTTCATGCGCGCCAGGAGGTTGTCGCGCGTGGCGCCCGCGTTGTTGACGAGGATCGCCACCGGACCGAACTCGCCAGCCACCTGGTCGGCAAAGACCGCGCATGCGCCGGCATCGCGGACGTCCAGGACCCTTCCCGCGCCCTTGCCGCCGGCTTCGGCGATGACGCGCGAGACCTGCTCGGCTCCCTTGTCGGTCGTCGAGGTGCCGACGACGGTGGCGCCGGCTCGCGAAAGCGCGATGGCGATCGCCTCGCCGATCCCGCGCGAGGCCCCGGTGACGATGGCGACTTGTCCGTTCAGCATGGCTTCCTCAGCTGGTAGGCATGGCGGCGAGGAGCGCCGCCGAATCGGTGATGGCGACGGCCTCCACGCCGTCAACCGTGCGCTTCACGAGCCCGGCCAGCACCTTGCCGGGCGCGCATTCCACGATTCGGGCCACACCCTGCGCCTGCAGGTAGCGGACCGTTTCCGCCCAACGCACCGGGCGGTAGAGTTGCTCGACCAGGGCCTGCCGGATGCGGTCGGGATCATCGAAGGATGCCACGTCGGCATTCTGGAGCACCGGCACGGTGGGCGCGACGATCGCAACGGCCGCGAGGCGCTCCCGAAGCCGCTCGGCGGCGGGCTTCATCAGGCTGCAGTGGGACGGCGCACTCATGGGGAGCATCTTCGCGAGCTTCGCGCCGTGCGCCTTCGCCGCCGCCATGCCGCGCTCGACCGCGGCGCGGTGCCCGGCAATCACGATCTGGCCAGGCGAATTCAGGTTTGCGGGCTCCAGCACCTCGCCCTGTGCGGCCTCCTCGCACACTTGCGCGATCTTCGATTCCTCCAGGCCCACGATGGCTGCGATGCCACCCGTGCCTTCGGGGACTGCATCCTGCATCGCCTGCGCGCGCAGCCGCACGAGAGGCAGCGCGTCCTCGAAGCGCAGTGCACCCGCAGCGACGAGCGCCGAGTACTCGCCCAGGCTGTGGCCGGCGAAGAACGCCGGCCAGGGACCGCCGCGCTCGCGCCACGCCCGCCAGCAGGCCACGCCCGCCGTGAGCATCAGGGGCTGGGTGACGACCGTCCGATTGAGGGCCTCGGCCGGCCCGCCGGCGGCCAGCGCCCACAGGTCGTCGCCCAGGATCGCGCAGGCTTCGCGAAACGTGCGTTCGACCACGGCCGTATCGCCGAAACCGTTCATCATGCCCACCGATTGCGAGCCCTGCCCGGGAAACACCATCGCGAATTTCATTGTTCGTTCACCACCGGATGAGTACGGAACCCCACGTGAAGCCTCCGCCGACGCCGGTCAGGAGCACCAGGTCGCCGCGCTTGATGCGGCCGTCGCGTGCGGCGACGTCGAGGGCCAGGGGGATGGAGGCGGCGGAAGTATTGGCGTGCCTGTCCACGGTCACCACGCATTTCTCCGGCGCGATGCCCAGCTTCCTCGCCGTGTGCGAAATGATGCGCACGTTGGCCTGGTGCGCGACGAACCAGTCCACGTCGGAGACACAAAGTCCGTTGGCCGCGAGCGCCTCCTGCGCGCTTTCCTCGAGCA
Source organism: Betaproteobacteria bacterium (assembly GCA_016720855.1). NCBI lineage: Bacteria > Pseudomonadati > Pseudomonadota > Betaproteobacteria > Betaproteobacteria bacterium. The sequence continues at coordinate 592,380 of JADKJU010000001.1, forward strand.
CGCGCACGGCCAGCTTGAACACGGCGCCGCCGTCCATCTTGAGGGTCGGGTCTCCCAGGACCTTCCCGCCGCCGACATGGCCGGGCGTGCACAGGATGTCCGCGTATGCGCCATCGGCATGCAGGTGCGAGGAAAGGATTCCCGGTTCGGGAGAGGCTTCCAGGACCACGGCGCCCGCGCCGTCGCCGAAGAGGACGCAGGTTCCGCGGTCCTTCCAATCGAGGATGCGCGAGAACACCTCGGCGCCGACGACGAGCGCCCGCCTGTGCATGCCCGAGCGGATGAACTGGTCCGCGATCGCGAGCGCGTACACGAACCCGGCGCAAACGGCCTGGACGTCGAAGGCCGCGCCGTGGCGGATGCCCAGCTTCCTTTGCAACAGGCAGGCGCTCGACGGGAACACCATGTCCGGCGTGGAGGTCGCGAGCACGATGAGGTCGATGTCGCCCGGCCTGAGACCGGCCGAGGCAAGCGCGCGACGCGACGCGGCCAGCGCCAGGTCGCTCGCGGTTTCGCCGTCGGCGGCAATGCGGCGCTCGCGAATGCCCGTGCGCGCGACGATCCACTCGTCCGTCGTCTCCACCATCGATTCCAGGTCGCGGTTGGTGAGGATCTTGTCGGGAAGGTGGCCTCCCGTTCCGGCGATGCGGGAGCGAATCGGCGCTTCCTGCGCCCGGGCTGCGCTCATTGCGCGGGCTGCGCCGCGGCAGCGCGGCCGGTGCCGGCCAGCACGCCCAGGCCATGCAGCCGTCCGATCTCGGCGGCAATGCGTTCGTTGAGGCCGTGGCCGGCTTCCGCGTCCGCCCGATTCAGCGCGGTGGCGAAAGCCAGGCGATCGGCCGAGCCGTGGCTCTTCACGACGATGCCGCGCAATCCCAGGAGCGTGGCACCGTTGTAGCGGCGGTGGTCCAGCCGGTGGCGGAAGGCCTTGATCACGGGCAGCGACACAAGGGCCGCGGCGCGCGTGAACAGGTTGCGCGTGTACTCCTGCTTGAGAAAGTCGCTCATCATCTTCGCGATTCCCTCGGACGTCTTGAGCGCCACGTTGCCGACGAAGCCGTCGCACACCACCACGTCCGTGGTGCCCTTGTAGATGTCGTCGCCCTCGACGTTGCCGTAGAAATTGAGCGTGCTCGCCTTGAGCAGCTCGCCGGCTTTCTTCACCACCTCGTTGCCCTTGATCTCCTCGGAGCCGATGTTGAGCAGCCCCACCGTGGGCCGGCTGCGCCCCTCCACCACCTCCGCCAGGGTGGCGCCCATGACGGCGAACTGCAGCAGGTGGTCGGGACTGCAGTCGGCATTGGCGCCGAGATCGAGCATGTAGACCACGCCCTTGCGGGTGGGCAGCACGCCGCAGATCGCCGGGCGGTCGATGCCGGGTAACGTCTTCAGGACGAACTTGGCGGTGCCCATCAGGGCGCCGGTGTTTCCCGCGCTCACGCATGCCTGCGCCCGCCCCTGCTTGACAAGGTCGATCGCCACGCGCATCGAGGAGTCGCGCTTGGTGCGGATCGCGGTGCGGATGTCCTCGTCCATGCCCACCACTTCGGTGGCGGGGACGATCTCGATTCCCGGTTGGCCCGCGACGCCGTGCCTGGCGAGTTCGGCGGCGAGCGGCCCGGCGAGGCCGACCAGAAGCAGCCGGGCGTCCGGCCGGGCCGCCAGGAAGTCGAGGCAACCAGGAATGGTGACCGCGGGGCCATGGTCACCCCCCATGGCGTCGACGGCTATGACGGACTTCATGGCAGCGGATGCCATGGTCGAGGAACGAGCAGCCTGGCCAAGCGGGGCCGGTCGCTCGGTGCTCAGTCCTTCGTCTTGATGACCTTCTTGCCGCGATAGACGCCCGACGGCGAGATGTGATGGCGCAGGTGGGTCTCTCCCGTGGTGGGCTCGACAGCCGTGGGCGGGTTGGTGAGGAAATCGTGCGCCCGGTGCATGCCTCGCTTCGAGGGCGACTTCTTGTTCTGTTGGACAGCCATGATGTTCTCCTTGGATTCTGCGTTGGCGGCCGCCACTGCGGCGACCGCTTGAATCATTTCGTCTTTTTCAAGCCCGCCAGCGCCGCGAACGACGAAGGCTTCTGCGGCTTCTCCGCCGTGGTTTCCGGCGGTTCCGCCAGCCCGGGTTTTCGCGGAACCATCGGAAGGGCGAGTATCACCGCCTCTTCGACCAGGCTGTGAACATCGACCGGTGACGCGGCAACCACGAAATCCTCCCGGTCGCTCTCTTCCTCGAACGCGGGAAGCTCCTCCTCCGAGCCCACCAGCACCAGCCGGTCGTCGAGGGTGACCTCGTGCCGGAAAACTTCGGAAGTGGACTGACACGTGAGAAAAACGAAGCCATTGATTATACACGACACTGTGCGTCGTTGCGTGCCGTCCAGGCGTGCCGTGACCCGGTAGCGAAGCTCCCCGTCGGGCAAGGCAAGCGCTTCGGAAAGGTTCTCCAGATCCCCGGGTCGAAGCACGCCTTCGAAAACGGTACCCTTCGGGGTCAGGCGCTCGGGATCGATGGTTTGGGGGCTGGACATGGTAGTTTCATGATAGAGTTTGGTTTAACTATCGTCAATAGAAAATTGATTTGAAAGACTATTTACTGATTCTTGCTTCCGGCTCGCGATATCGCGCCGAGCTGCTTGGCCGACTGGGCATCCCTTTCGACGCCTGGTCGCCGTCAATCGACGAGTCGCCCCTCGCGGGCGAATCATGCGCCGAAACCGCCTGCCGGCTGGCGCGCCTGAAGGCCAGGGCCGCCCTCGACCGCTTCCCCGGCGCCTGGGTGATCGGCTCGGACCAGGTGGCCGAACTCGATGGGCGCCCGATCGGCAAGCCGGGCGATCGCGATTGCGCCCGGCGGCAGTTGCACGCCATGCGCGGGCGCACCGTCATGTTCCATACCGCCCTTTGTCTCCTCGCCAACGGGCGCGCGCACGAAGCGCTCGTGCCCACAGAGGTTTCCTTCAGGCAGCTCGCGGACGACGAGATCGAGCGCTATCTCGATCGCGAGCCTGCCTTCGACTGCGCGGGAAGCGCCAAGAGCGAGGCGCTCGGGATCGCGCTGCTCGCCGCCCTTCGCGGCGACGACCCTACTGCCCTCGTGGGCCTGCCCCTCATTGCCCTCTGCGCCATGCTTCGCAGCGAAGGCGCGCAGGTGCCGTGATGGTTCCTGCAGCCCTGTACCTGATCCCGGTGCCGCTAGCCGATGATGTCGCGCCGGAGGCGGTGCTCCCGGCGGAGGTGCTGGCGCGCATTCGCGGCATCCGCGACTTCGTCGTCGAGAACGCGAAGACGTCGCGGCGGTTCCTGGCCGCCTGCGGCCACCCGGGCCCCTTGTCCGCACTCGGCATGACGGTTCTGGACGAGCACACGAAGCAGGCGGATGTCGCCGCCCTTCTCGCACCGCTTCGCGATGGCCGGGCGCTGGGCCTCATGTCCGAGGCAGGCGCCCCGGCCGTGGCCGATCCGGGCGCCAGGCTGGTGGCGGCAGCCCACGCCGAGGCGCTGCGCGTCGTGCCCCTGACCGGGCCGTCGTCCATCCTGCTCGCGCTCATGGCTTCAGGACTCGAAGGGCAGCGTTTCCGGTTCGCGGGCTACCTTCCCGTGGCCGGGCCGGACCGGATGGCGGCCATCCGGGACCTCGAATCGCGCTCGGCGGCAGCGCACGAGACGCAGGTCTTCATCGAAACGCCGTACCGCAACGACGCGCTCCTCGCCGACCTGCTGAGGACCTGCCGCGAGGACACCCGATTGACGGTGGCCGTCGACCTTACCGGAAGCACCGAGGCCATCGGCACGAAGAGCATCGGCCAATGGCGGCGCTCGCCTTCCCCGCCGGGCAAGCGCCCGGCCATCTTCCTGCTGCTCGCGAACGCAAGCCGGGCAAAGGCCTAGGGGGCACGCGCCGGTTCGCGGGCGTACAGGTTGTTCCGCTTGAGCAGCGGGTACACGCTGTCCGCGGACATGGGCATGGAAAAATAGTAACCCTGCCCCACCCGGCAATCCTTCGCGCGCAGGATCGCCAGCTGGCCCGCGGTCTCGACGCCCTCGGCGATCGTCTGCAGGTCGAGGCTCCTCGCCATGTTGATGATGGCGACCACGATCGCAGCGTCGTTGGGATCCACGGTGATGTCGCGTATGAACGACTGGTCGATCTTGAGCGTCTGGATCGGCAGGCGCTTGAGGTAGGACAGGCTCGAGTATCCCGTCCCGAAATCGTCGATCGCCAGGTGCACGCCCATTTCCGAGAGCCGGTTGAGCATCAGGATCATGCCATCGGTCTGGCGCATCACCTGGCTTTCCGTGATCTCGAGTTCGAGCCACTTCGGATCCAGCCCCGTGTCCTGCAGCACGCGGATCACGGTGTCGAGGAACGCCTTGTCGGAGAACTGGCGCGCGGAGAGGTTCACCGCCATCCGCCGCGGGGCGAGACCGCGGTCCTGCCATTCCCTGTTCTGGCGGCACGCCTCGCGAAGCACCCACTCGCCGATCTCGCTGATGAGGCCGGTCTCCTCTGCCAGGGGGATGAAGTCGCCAGGCATGACAGTGCCGCTGTCCTCCGTCTTCCAGCGCACGAGCGACTCGACCGCAACGATCTCCCCGGTCTCGAGGTTCACCTGCGGCTGGTAATGGAGCACGAAGTTCTTCTGCAGCACGGCGCGGCGCAAGGCCGATTCCAGCGTCATGCGCCGCTTCACGGCGATGTTCATCTGTGCCGTGAAGTACTGGTACGTATTCTTGCCGATGCCCTTGCCGTGGAACATCGCGGTATCGGCATTCTTCATGAGGGTCTGCGCGTCGCTGCCGTCCCCGGGGTACACGGCGATGCCCACGGAGCCGCTCACGTGCTGCTCCATCCCGTCCAGGACGAACGCCGCTCGCAGCGCGTTGAGGATCTTTTGCGCGACGACGGACGCCACGCGACCGTCGTCGAGGCTGTCGAGAAGGACAATGAACTCGTCACCGCCCTGGCGCGCGATCGTGTCGCCGGCACGCACGCAGCCGGACAGGCGTTGCGCGACCTGGCGCAGCAACTCGTCGCCGACATCGTGTCCGAGCGTGTCGTTGATGTTCTTGAAGTTGTCCAGGTCGATGAACAGCACCGCGACCTTCCGGCCGCCCCGCTCCGCGCGCGCGATCGAATGCGCGAGGCGGTCCTGCAGAAGCCCCCGGTTGGGTAGCCCGGTGAGGTTGTCGTGATAGGCCAGGTGCTGGATGCGCTGCTGGATCACCTTGCGCTCCGTCACGTCGCGCGAATTGAACACGACGCCGCGAATGTGCGGGTTGTCCACGCAATTGGTGCCCAGCGATTCGAAGGTGCGCCACTGGCCGTCGCGGTGCCGGATGCGGAACTCGAGCGGCTCGCGGAAGTGGCTCGTCTCGAGGATCCGGCGAAATGCGGCGCGCGCCGAATCGACATCGTCGCGATGCACGAGGTCGAAGACGTTCCTCCCGAGGGTGTCGCCGGGCTCGTAGCCGAGGAGGTTGCCGAGCGCAAGGTTCTGGTAGAGGATCGTTCCGTCGGCGCCCAGCACGGATATCAGGTCCAGGCCGCTTTCCGTCAGGACGCGAAAGCGCGCCTCGCTGGCCTCCAGCGCGCGCTCCGTCTCCTTGTACCGCGTCACGTCGGTGATCGTGCCGATCAGCCCCGCGATTCTCCCTTCCCGGTCCACGAAGCTCACCTTGCTGTACAGCATCTCGCGATCGTGGCCGGACGTGGTCGGCATTACCGCCTCGTATTGCACCTGCGATGGCTGTGCGTAAAGGGGTTGGTCACGCGCATCGTGCAGCTCGGCGATCGCGTTCCCGAACATGTCGTGAACCGTCTTGCCTTCCCAGTTGCTCCCGGCGCCCCAGAGCTCGTGCCACGCACGGTTGTAAACCCGGTAACGGCCCTCGATATCCTTGAAATAGACGGGACTGGGAATCGCGTCGATGAGGGCCCGCGTGAAGTGCAGCTGCTCGTTCAGGGCCGCCTCGATGCGCTTCGATTCGGTCACGTCGGAGCACATGACGAGCAGCCCCACGATGCGGTTATCCTCGTCTCGCAAGGGCGCCGCCGACCCGTTGATGACGATCTGCGTCCCGTCGGCCTTCTGGCGGGCGAGCTCGAGGTTGGTGAGCACCTCGCCGGCGAGCGTCTTCTCGCGCAGAAGCCTCGCCTCGTCCTTCTTGTCGGCAGGCACGAACGGCGCGCGGTGCCCGAGCGCCTCGCCCCGCGTGAACCCGAAGGTGCGCTCGGCTGCGGGATTCCAGAGCGTGATCATGCCGTCCAGGTCGGTGGCGTAGATGGCGACCGGAGAGGTCTCGATGATCGCCGACATGAAGCGTGTGGTCGACTGCAGCGCCCGTTCCCGCGCGCGCCGCTCCGTGAGGTCGTCAAATGCCCCGATGACGAAACGGGGCATGCCCGCGGAATCGCGCAGGAGCCCGGAATTGCGCCGCACCCAGACCGCCCCCCCGTCGCGTCGCAGGAGCCGCTTCTCGACCACCGGCGGGCACTGGCCCGTTTCGCGGACGCGGGCCAGCGCGGCCACGTCGGCCGCGACGTCCTCCGGGAAGGTCAGCTGGCGAAAGTTGCGGCCGACCAGCTCGTCGGTGGCGTAGCCGGAGAGTTCGCCGTAGGCCCGGTTCACGATGAGATAGTCGCCGTCCAGCGACACCAGGGTGAGCCCGACGGTCGCCTGGTCGAAGGCCTGGCGCACGAGGCCCAGTTCGCCCAGCGTATCGCCCTCGGGGGCGCTGCCGCGGCCGAGAGCCGCGTTTATCGCGCGCAGGACCCGCTCCATCGTCCTACTGCAGCGCGGCCGCGCCGTGCGTGCGGAGTTCGGAAAGCGCGCGCACTGCCGATTCCGCCACCCCGGCGCCCAGGCGCCTGGAAAGCTGCTCGAAGTAGTTCTCGTCGGGCGTGAAATCCACGACGCGCTCGGCCTTCATCACGTCGCGAGCGACGGAGTCGAGGCTGCCGTATCCGTCGGCCAGGCCCAGCTCGACGGCACGCTCTCCCGTCCAGATGAGTCCGGAGAAGATCTCCGGGGATTCCTTGAGCCGCTTGCCGCGCCCGTCGCGCACGACCTTGATGAACTGTTCGTGGATCTCGCCCAGCATCTTCTTCGCGTGCTCCTTGTGCGCCGGGTTCTCGGGCGCGAAGGGATCGAGGAAGTCCTTGTTCTCGCCCGCGGTGTAGGCGCGCCGGTCGACGCCCAGCTTCTCCATGGTGCCGGTGAAGCCGAACCCGGACATGATCACGCCGATGGAGCCGACGAGGCTCGCCTTGTCCACATAAATCCGGTCGGCCGCGACCGCGACGTAGTACCCGCCGGAGGCGCACAGGTCCTGGACCACGGCGTGCAGGGGAATCTCGGGATACTTCCCGCGCAGCCTGCGGATCTCGTCATTGATGTAGCCCGCCTGCACGGGGCTTCCTCCCGGGCTGTTGATCCGCAGCACCACGCCTTGCGTGTGCTTGTCCTTGAAAGCGGCGTTGAGCGCCGCGATCATCTTGTCGGCGCTTGCCTTGGATTCCAGGCCGATCACGCCGCGCAGCTCGACCAGCGCCGTATGCTTGCCGGTCCGGATGGGCTCCGTGGTCGAGCCGCCGATCCATCCCATCGCCGCGGCGACGACGATGAAGAGGAGTGTGAGCCAGAGCAGGCGGATGAGTGTCGTCCACTGGCGGGCGCGGCGCTGCTCGTCGAGCGCGCGCAGCGCGATTCTCTCGAGGGTGGCGCGTTCCCAGCTGGTCGGGGTCGGTTCGGTCATGGTCTGTCGTGGGTTTCGTCCCGCTGGACGGGATCCGGGACATCATCGTAAATGAGGATCCGTCCTTGGTGCTCCTCGACGGCGATCGCCTGGAGCCGGGCCCCCTGGCATGGCCCTGCGACGCACAGGCCGGTCGAAGGCTCGAAGATCGCGCCGTGCGTCGAGCAGACCAAGTATAGACCGGATTCCTCGAAAAACTCCCCCGCCTGCCAGTCCAGCTCGACGCCAAGGTGCGGGCAGCGGTTCACGAAGGCGCGGGCCGCGCCGTCGTGGCGGATGGCGAAGCCCTTGCCCGCGCCGCCTGCCGGGGACCAGTCAAAGCGCACGCCGCTGCCGCCCTCGGCAAGCGCCGCCGCCGCGCAGATCAGCCGTGGCGTGCGAGCCATTGGCGCAGGTCTTCCACCGAGGCGGCGTAGTGTCTTGCATCGCGCCCGCGAAGCAGCGCCAGGTCATGTGCGCCGTAGGAAACGGCGATGGCATCCACGCCGGCATTCGCCGCGAGTTCGAGGTCGTGGGTCGTGTCTCCCACCATCAGCGCACGCGAAGGCTCGACGCCGGTTTCCTCGAGCAGGTGCAGGACCATGTCGGGGTGCGGCTTGGGAAAACCTTCGTCCGCGCATCGCGTCGCCTCGAAGAAAGCGCCGAGCCCCGAGGCTTCGAGCGCGCGACAAAGCCCGCGCCGGGACTTGCCGGTCGCCACGGCGAGCCGCGTGTCGCGCTGGCGCAGTTCCGACAGCAGTTCGGGAATGCCACCGAAGAGCGGCGCCTCATGGTCGCGAGACAGGAAGTGCCGGCCATAGCGGTCGGCGAATTCGCGCTGCTGCGACGCGTCCAGCCCCGGGGCCACTCGTTCCATGGTTTGGGCGACTCCCAGCCCGATCACCCACTTCGCCTGCTCCCTATCCGGCACCTCGAGTCCCATCTCCCGGCAGGCTTCCTGGATGCACGAGGCGATGAGCCCCGTCGAGTCCATGAGGGTGCCGTCCCAGTCGAAGATGACGAGGTCGTAACGGCTCACGACGGCGCCGCCTCGGCGAGGCACGCGCGGCGGAAGGCTTCGAGGTCCGCGGGCAGCGGCGAGCGCACGGTGAGACGCTCCCCGGTGGCGGGATGCACGAACGAGAGTTCGGCCGCGTGCAGGAACATGCGCCGCAGCCCCCGCTTGCGCAGCGACTTGTTGAGCGGGAAGTCGCCGTACTTCTCGTCGCCGAGCACGGGGTGCCCGATGTGCGCGAGATGGACACGGATCTGGTGGGTGCGCCCGGTGAGGAGTTCCGCCTCCAGCAGGCTGAACTCCTCGTTGCGGGCGAGGCGCCGGAAGATCGTCTCGGCCTCCTGGCCCTCCCGTTCATCCACCGCCACGCGCCGCTCGCCCTCCCCGGTCGAATACTTTCGCAGCGCCACCTGCACGCGGCGCTTCTCGTCCCGCACGCGGCCGGACACGGCCGCGAGATAGCGCTTGTCCATGCCGCGGCCGCGAAGCTCCTCGTGCAGCGCGACGAGCGCGGCCCGCTTCTTGGCGAGCAGCAGCACGCCCGATGTCTCGCGGTCCAGGCGGTGCACCAGCTCGAGAAACTTCGCCTCCGGGCGGGCGGAACGAAGCCGCTCGATGGCGCCGTGCGCAATTCCGCTGCCGCCGTGCACGGCAAGACCGGCGGGCTTGTCCACGGCAAGGACATGTTCGTCCTCGAAAAGCACCGGCAGCTCCAGGGGAGGCGCCGGCAAGTCGCCAGCCTCGCGCTCGGCCACGCGAATCGGCGGCACGCGGATGCGGTCGCCGACCTGGAGCCGGTGAGAAGCGGCCACCCGCCCGGAGTTCACGCGCACCTCGCCGCTGCGCACGATCCGGTACACGTGGCTCTTCGGAACCCCCTTGAGGCGGGCGACCAGGAAGTTGTCGATCCGCTGCCCGGCGCCACCCTCGTCCACCTCGATCCAGCTCACCGCCCGCTCGGGAGCGATAACCGCTTTGCCTTCGGCCACCATGGGCGTTATACTTTATCTTCTTGATTTGAAAGCCCGCTTGCGCAATCGCCGGCGGGAAGCGCCAAGGCGCCTTGGATCAGGTCAATGGAACGCGGGTGCCGCGAAAGGCCCCGAAGCCGGTTAACTTCGCTCGCCGGCCATGCCAAGCAGCGATGGTAAACGAATTGACGCGCTCGATTTCACGCACCCTTTCCGGGCCTGCCGCCGCTTCACGCCGCGGGAGGCCAGACGAAAGCTCCTCAGCGACATCGCCCCCTTCACTCGCAAGCTCCTGATGCAGTCAAGAATCGATTCCTGAACACTCTCGTCCAGGGCCCCGAAGAGAACGGGTCCTCTTCCGTGTTACGAGCGCGGGAGAAAAATACAATGAAACGCATGCTGTTCAATGCGACCCAGGCAGAAGAACTCCGGGTCGCGATCGTCGACGGTCAGAAGCTCATCGACCTCGACATAGAATCCGCCGGCAAGGAACAGAGGAAGAGCAACATCTACAAGGGTGTCATCACCCGCGTGGAGCCCTCCCTCGAGGCAGCTTTCGTCGAATACGGCGCCGACCGCCACGGTTTCCTCCCCTTCAAGGAAATCGCCAAGCAGTTCATGGTCAACAACGACGGCGAGTTCGGCCGCTCGAAGATGTCCACGCACCTGCGCGAAGGCCAGGAAATGATCGTGCAGGTGGACAAGGACGAGCGCGGCAACAAGGGCGCGGCGTTGACCACCTACATCTCGCTCGCCGGCCGGTACCTGGTCCTCATGCCCAACAATCCGCGTGGCGGCGGGGTTTCTCGCCGCATCGAGGGCGAGGACCGCAACGAGCTTCGCGAGGTGATGGACCAGTTGCAGGTCCCGGACGGGATGAGCCTCATCGCCCGCACCGCGGGCATCGGCCGCAGCCTCGAGGAAATGCAGTGGGACCTGAACTACCTCCTGCAGCTCTGGACGGCCATCGAGACCGCCGCCAACGAGGAAAAGGGACCCTGTCTCATCTACCTCGAGTCGAGCCTGGTGGTGCGCGCCATCCGCGACCTCTTCCAGCCCGACATCGGCGAGATCCTCGTCGACACGCAGCAGATTTTCGAGCAGGCGGTCGCGTTCATGAGCACGGTGATGCCCGCGAACGTGAACAAGGTGAAGCTCTACCGCGATGACGTGCCGCTCTTCTCGCGCTTCCAGATCGAGCACCAGATCGAAAGCGCCTACCGGCGCGATGTCACCCTGCCCTCCGGCGGCGCGATCGTGATCGACCACACGGAGGCCCTGGTGTCCGTGGACGTGAACTCGGCCCGCGCCACGCGCGGCCATGACATCGAGCAGACGGCGTTCAATACCAACGTCGAAGCGGCCGACGAAATTGCCCGGCAGCTTCGCCTGCGCGACCTGGGTGGCCTCATCGTCATCGATTTCATCGACATGGAAAGCGCGAAGAACCAGCGCGAGGTGGAAAACCGCCTGCGCGACGCGCTTCGCCACGACCGCGCCCGGGTGCAGGTGGGCAAGATCTCGCGCTTCGGGCTCCTGGAGCTTTCCCGCCAGCGCCTGCAGCCTTCGCTCGAGGAGACGACGCACTCCGCCTGCCCGCGCTGCCACGGCACCGGCTTCATCCGCGACACGGCCTCCACCGCGCTTCACGTCCTGCGCATCCTGCAGGAGGAGGCCATGAAGGAAAGCACGGCCACTGTCCACGTGCAGGTTCCCGTGGACGTCGGCACCTACCTGCTCAACGAGAAGCGCTCCGAGATCATCAAGATCGAGGCCCGATTCAAGGTGGGCGTGATCCTCATTCCGAATTCCGCCCTCGAGACGCCCAATTACCATATCGAGCGCCTGCGCCACGACTCGCCGCTGCTCGACTCGCAGGTGCCGAGCTACGAAATGGTCGGCATTCCCGAGGAGGAAGAGGACGATCGGCGGCCGCAGCGCGGCGCCCAGGCCAAGGACAAGGACGAAAAGGCCGCGCGTCCGGAGCCTCTGGTGAAGGGCATCACGCCCGACCAGCCGGCTCCGCAGTCGCAGTCGCCCTCGCCGGCCGACGCCGCACCGGCTGCACCAGCCGCCCTGCCGGCAGTTCGCGAAGAAGCGCGCGGCGGGTTCATCGAACGGATCTTCGGCTGGTTCCGCAAGCCCGGGGCCGCTCCCGTTGCATCCATCCCGGCGCCCGCGACGGAAACGAAGCCTGCGGAAGGTATCATCCGCAAGGAACGCGATGACAAGCGCGGCGGTCGAGGCGATGGCAAGCGAGGTGACGGTCGCCGAGGCGAAGGTCGTGGCCAAGGACGTGGCCAAAGCCGCGGCGAAGGTCGTGCCGAAGGTCGTGCCGAAGGTCGTGGCGAAGGACGTGCCGAAGGTCGTGGCGAAGGTCGTGGCGAAGGCCGTGCCGAAGGTCGCAGCGAAGGTCGCAGCGAAGGTCGCAGCGAAGGCCGGGGCCAAAGCCGTGGCGAAGGCCGCGGCGAAGGTCGTGGCGAAGGCCGTGCCCCGAGCAGCGGCGAAGGTAACGGTGAAGGCCGCCGTGGCGAAAGCCGCAGTGAGAACCGCGGCGAAGGTCGCCGCAGAGGCCAGCCCCAGGGTGGCGAGCCGCACGCACCGCGCGAGGAAGCGGTGCCCATGGCAGGCGCAAACGAGCCCGTAGCCGCGCTGACGGCCCATCCCGTGGTTCCAAACACCGAAGCCAATGGCGCGGAAGGCGAAAGCGGCCGACGTCGCCGTCGCGGCCGGGGTCGCGGCCGGGGTGACCGGGGCGATCGCGCGCCGGAGACGATGGCCGACTTGCGGGCGGAATTCCCTGCCGAGCAGGCCGAGGAATCGGAGACGATGCAAGGCGAACCCGCTTCCGCACCCAGGTCTGCTGCGCCCGCACCCGTCCCTGTTCCCCAGGTTCGCGAACCGGACCCGGTGAGCCAGGAGGAACCCGCGCGTCAGCCGGAACTCGTGCGCGAGCCCGAGCCCGTGCGCGAGCCCGAACCACAACGCCACGTCGAGCCCGCAGTGGAAGCGACACCCTTGCCGCACAAGCCGCAGGTCATCGCCTCGTTCGCGGCTCCTCTGGCGACCTACCAGGTCGTCAGCGAGCACGACACCGTCGCGGCAGAGCCTGCGCGTCCCGTGCGCAAGCACCGTCGGGGTGACGCGCCCGTGGCACCTGCCGAGCCGCTGCAACTGGTGGAGACAGCCGGGGAAAAGCTGGCAACGGTGATTCCCGCGGTCGACGAGGAACAGTCGCACCGTCCGGTGCGGCGGCGCCGCAATGCGCAGGCTTCCGCAGCCACCGCGGAACCGCTGCAGCTCGTGGAAACCGCGCCCGTGACGACTGAAGGCAACGCGCCGCAGGCCTGACCGCGTCATGCCTTCTCCCATCGAGTTCTGGTTCGATTTCTCCTCGCCGTACGGCTACATCGCCGCCGAATTGATCGACGATGTGGCCGCCCGGCACGGGCGAAAAGTGAACTGGCATCCCATCCTGCTGGGCCCGATTTTCAAGGCAGTCGGCACGGCGCCGCTCACGATGCTCCCGATCAAGGGCGACTACTCGAAACGCGACTTTGCGCGCATGGCACGCTTCCACAAGGTGCCGTTCCGCCTTCCGGGGAAATTTCCCGTCGGCACGCAGGTCGCCGCCCGAGCCTTCTATCTGGTCGCCGATGCCGATCCGGACCGGGCCCGCGATTTCGCCAAGCGCGTCCTGCGCGCGTACTACGTGGAAGGCCGCGACGTGGCCGACCCGGAAGTCGTGCTGGAGCTCGCCGGCGCAGCCGGGGTGGACTCTGCGGCTCTGGCCGAGCCGCTCAAGGGCGAGGCCATCAAGGAGCGCATGAAGACCGAAGTGGACAACGCCATGAAGGCGGGCGTCTTCGGCTCCCCGCACTTCATCGTGGACGGCGAGCCTTTCTGGGGCGTGGACCGGATCCCCGTGATGGAGGAGTGGATCCGCACCGGCGGTTGGTAGACCCACGGGAGGGCGAAATGCTCGAGTCGATCGGCCAGATCTCGATCAACGTCAAGGACACGGACCGCGCGAGGGCTTTCTATCGCGACGTCCTGGGCCTGAAGCACCTGTTCGACGCGGGCCCGAACCTCGCCTTCTTCCTTTGCGGCGGCGTGCGACTCATGCTCTCCACCGCCTCGAAACCCGAGTACGACCACCCCGGGTCGATCATCTATTACAAGGTGTCCGGCCTCGCGGCGACACACGACTCGATCGTCGCGAAGGGCGCGACATTCGAGGCCGGTCCCCACCTGGTGGCCACCATGCCGGACCATGAGCTGTGGATGGCGTTCCTGCGCGATTCCGAAGGCAACCTCCTCGCCCTCATGGAGGAAAAGGGCCCGGGATGAGACTTCGGCGCCGCTATCGAGCCATCGCGTAGAACTCGTCGTTCGGCCGCATCGAGGTGAGGTTCGCCATGCGATTGGAAAGCGCGAAGAACGCTGCGATGGCACCCACGTCCCAGACATCCTCGTCGGAAAGCCCATGGGCGTGCAGGGGGGCGAAGTCGTGGTCCTCCACCCGGTGCGCCTGCGTGGCCACCTTCATCGCGAAGTCCAGGATGGCCCGTTCGCGCGGGCTCAAGTCCGCCTTCAGGTAGTTGCCAGCAACCTGGTCCGCGAGGAGCGGCCGCTTCGAGTACGCGCGCAGGATCGCGCCGTGAGCCACGATGCAATAGAGGCAGTGGTTCGCGCTCGACGTGGCCACCACGATCATTTCCTTCTCGGCCTTGGTAAGGCCCCCCGCGCGCAGCATCAGCGCGTCGTGATAGGCAAAGAAGGCGCGGAACTCGTCGGGCCGGTGCGCCAGCACGATGAACACGTTGGGCACGAACCCCGCCTTTTCCTGCACCTTGTTGATCCGCTCCCGGATGTCCCCGGGCAGCTCCGAGAGCTTCGGGACGGGGAAGCGGCTGACAGCAGGCTTGGTCATCACACTCTCCTTGGTGGTTCAGCGCGGCAGGCCGGCCAGGATTTCCTCGAGGAGCCGCGCCGAGGCCTCCTCGACCATGTCCAGCACCTCCTCGAACCCGCGCTCCCCGCCGTAGTAGGGATCGGGGACGTCCATCCCCGGCCACCGGCCCGAGTGGTCCAGGAACCTCGATATGCGGCTGAGGGTGCCCTTGGGCGCCTCCCCCTTCAATTCCCGCAGGTGGCCGCGGTCCATGGCGAGAATGCGGTCGAACTGATGAAAGTCCGCATAGGTGATCTGTCGCGCGCGCAGGTCCGAGAGGTCGTAGCCCCGCCGCGCAGCGTGCTCGATCGCCCGCGGGTCCGGCGCCTCGCCCTCGTGGTAGTCGATGGTGCCCGCCGAATCGATATGCAGCCGCTCTACCACGCCACGCTCGCGCGCCAGGTGCCGGAAGACGCCCTCGGCCGTCGGTGAACGGCAGATGTTGCCCGTGCACACGAAAAGGACGCTGCCGCCGCGGTCAGCCACCGCCCACCTCCATGAGCCGTTCGCGGACGACGCGCAGTTCGTCCCGCAGGTGCGCCGCGCGTTCGAACTCGAGGTTCCTCGCCGCTTCCAGCATCTCCTTCTCCAGTTTCCTCACGCGCTGGTCGAGCTGCTTTTCCCCCAGCGCCTCGATCTTCGCCGCCTCCCTGGAAAGGCGCTTCGATTCCTTCGCCTCGTCGGCGTCGTAGGCGCCGTCGATCATGTCCTTGACGCTCTTGGAGATGCCCTTCGGCTCGATGCCGTGGGCGAGGTTGAAGGCCACCTGCTTGGCGCGGCGCCGGTCGGTTTCGCCGATGGCCGCCTTCATGGAGTCGGTCACCCTGTCCGCGTAGAGTATGGCGGTGCCGTTGATGTGGCGAGCGGCCCGCCCGATGGTCTGGATGAGCGAGCGGACGGATCGCAGGAACCCTTCCTTGTCCGCGTCCAGGATCGCCACCAGCGACACTTCCGGCAGGTCGAGCCCCTCGCGCAGCAGGTTGATCCCGACCAGCACGTCGAAGAGGCCCATCCTCAGGTCGCGGATGATTTCCACCCGCTCCACGGTCTCGATGTCGGAGTGCAGGTAGCGCACCTTGACCCCGTGCGAGGCGAGGTAGTCCGTGAGGTCCTCGGACATGCGCTTGGTGAGCGTCGTCACGAGCACCCGCTCGCCGATCGCCGCGCGCCGGTTGACCTCCGACAGCAGGTCGTCAACCTGCGTGCTCGCCGGGCGAACGATGATCACCGGATCCACGAGGCCCGTGGGCCGCACCACCTGTTCGACGACCTGCGAGGCGTGGTTCGCCTCGTAGTCGGCGGGCGTGGCCGAGACGAAGATCGCCTGGCGCATCTGGCGCTCGAACTCGGCGAACTTGAGGGGGCGGTTGTCCAGCGCCGAAGGCAGGCGGAAGCCGTAGGCCACCAGCGTCTCCTTCCTCGAGCGGTCGCCGTTGTACATGGCGCCCACCTGCGAGACGGTGACGTGGCTTTCGTCGATGATGAGGAGCGCGCTGGACGGCAGGTAGTCGATGAGCGTGGGGGGCGGCTCGCCTGGCGCGCGGCCCGAGAGGTGGCGCGAGTAGTTCTCGATCCCCTTGCAGAAGCCCAGTTCGTTGAGCATCTCCAGGTCGAAGTGCGTGCGCTGCTGCAGGCGCTGCAGCTCCAGGAGCTTGCCCTCCTTCTGGAAGAATTCCAGCCGCTCGCGAAGCTCGACCTTGATGGCCTCGATGGCCTTGAGCACCGTCTCGCGGGGCGTGACGTAGTGGCTCTTCGCGTACACCGTGAAGCGCGGCACCTTCTGCCCCAGTTGCCCGGTCAGCGGGTCGAAGAGCATGAGCGATTCGATCTCGTCGTCGAAGAGCGAGACGCGAAGCGCCGTCTCGCCCAGTTCCGCGGGGAAGATGTCGATCGAGTCGCCACGCACGCGAAAGGTGCCCCGCCGGAAGTCGATGTCGTTGCGGGTGTACTGCATTCCCGCCAGGCGGCGCAGGAGGTCGCGCTGCGGGACCGGGTCGCGCTCGCGCAGGATGAGGCGCATCTCCTGGTAGTCCTCGGGGTCGCCGATGCCGTAGATGCACGACACCGTCGCGACGATCACCGTGTCCGGCCGCTCCAGGACGCTCTTCGTGGCCGACAGGCGAAGCTGCTCGATATGCTCGTTGATCGAGCTGTCCTTCTCGATGAAAAGGTCGCGCGAGGGAACGTACGCCTCGGGCTGGTAGTAGTCGTAGTAGGAGACGAAATACTCGACCGCGTTTTCCGGGAAGAACTCGCGCATCTCCGAGTAGAGCTGCGCCGCGAGCGTCTTGTTGGGGGCGATCACCAGGGCCGGGCGGCCGGTGCGTGCAATGACGTTGGCCATCGTGTAGGTCTTGCCCGACCCCGTCACCCCGAGAAGGGTCTGGTAGGCCAGGCCGTCGTTGAGCCCCTGCGTCAGCGCCTCGATGGCGGCGGGCTGGTCCCCGGCAGGCAGGAACGGGCGGTGCAGGCGAAACGGGCTGCCGGGGTACGTGACGACGTCGGTCATGGGGGCCATGCGTCTGGTTAACCGTGCATTCTATCAATCGCCGGCGGCAATGGCTCACCCGCCGGGCGATCGCGGCCCTCATGCCCGTGCCGTCCGTCCGGGTCCCGAAAGTTCCGGTTATTGCCGCGGCGCATCGTCCGGTAAAATGCGGGAAGTTCCCGCCATTCGCCACCTGCCCCGGAGAAACCATGTCGCTCGTCGCCGCCCGCCTCGCCTCCATCAAGGCCTCTCCCACCATGTCCATCTCCGCCAGGGCGGTGAGGCTCAAGAGCGAGGGCAAGGACATCATCGGCCTGGGGTCTGGCGAGCCCGACTTCGACACGCCCCAGTTCATCAAGGACGCGGCCGTCGCGGCCCTGAACAAGGGCCTCACGAAGTACACGGCCGTGGGCGGCACACCCTCGCTCAAGAAGGCCATCATCGCCAAGTTCAAGCGCGACAACGGCCTGGACTACACCGAGAAGCAGATCCTGGTGTCCTGCGGCGGCAAGCGCACGTCCTTCAACCTGTGCCTGGCGCTGCTCAATCCCGGTGACGAGGTGATCATCCCGGCGCCCTACTGGGTCAGCTATCCCGACATGGCCCTGGTTGCTGGCGCCCTGCCCGTCATCGTTTCGGCCAGCATCGAGCAGGGCTTCAAGATGACCGCCGCGCAGCTCGAGAAGGCCATCACGCCCAGGACGCGCCTCGTTTTCATCAACAGCCCGTCGAACCCCTCCGGCGCCGTGTACACGTTCGACGAGCTGAAGGCCCTGGGCGAGGTGCTGCGCAGGCACCCGCGCATCGTGATCGCCTCCGATGACATGTACGAGCAGATCCTCCTGGACGGCTCGAAGTTCGCCAATATCCTCAACGCCTGCCCGGACCTCTACGACCGCACGGTCGTCGAGAACGGTGTCTCCAAGGCCTACTCCATGACCGGCTGGCGCATCGGCTATTGCGGCGGGCCGACGGATCTCATCGAGGCCATGGAGAGCATCCAGTCGCACTCGACGTCGAATCCCACGTCGATCGCGCAATGGGCGGCCGAGGCGGCGCTGAACGGGGACCAGGCCTGCATCGTGCCGATGCTGACCGCCTTCAAGGAGCGCGGAGAGTTCCTTGTCCAGGCGCTCAACCGGATACCCGGAGTGCGATGCCTCCCGCCCGCGGGCGCGTTCTACGCGTTCCCGGACTGCAGCGCAGCGATCAGGCGCCTGCACGACGCAGGCAAGCTCAAGGCCCCGACCGACCTGGCCCTGTGCGACTACCTCATGGAGCAGCCCGAGGCCGTCGCTGCCGTGCCGGGCTCCGCGTTCGGCACCGAGGGGTGCCTGCGCATCTCCTTCGCCACGTCGATGGACAACCTGAAGAAGGCCGTCGAACGCATGGCGAAGTCGATGGGTTGAGGGCGGACAGGAAAAAAGGGGACAGACCCCAATTACCCAGCTTCGGGTAATTGGGGTCTGTCCCCTTTTTTCACAGTCGCGCGCCGAGCCGCGTCCCCTCGTCGATCGCGCGCCGGGCATCCAGCTCGCCGGCGACCGCCGCGCCCCCGATGAGGTGAACGCAGGCGCCGGCCGCCTTGAGGGGCGCTTCGAGCTCGCGCATCGACTCCTGCCCGGCGCACAGCACGATCGTGTCCACTTCCAGTACCGTCGCGTTCTCGTGCTTCTCGCCGAAGCTCACGGCGAGGCCCTTCTCCACGACACCTTCGTAGTTGACGCCCGCCATCATCTCGACGCGCTTCATCTTCAGCGCCGCACGGTGGATCCAGCCCGTGGTCTTGCCCAGCCCCGCACCGGGCTTGGTCTTCTTGCGTTGCAGCAGGTACACCTGCCTTGCCGGAGGCGCAGGCCGCGGCTTCACGCCGGCCACGCCGCCACGAACGCTCGCGGGGTCCTCCACACCCCATTCCCGGCGCCAGGCCTCGATGTCGAGCGAGGGCGAATGCCCGTCATCAACCAGGAACTCGGCCACGTCGAAGCCGATGCCACCGGCCCCCACGATGGCCACCCGGGCGCCAACCGGCTTCGACTCGCGCAACACGTCGATGTACGAGAGCACCCGCGCATCGTTCCCGCCCGGGATCCCCGGGTCGCGTGGTGCAACGCCGGTGGCGAGCACCACCTCCTCGTAGCCCACGAGGTCCTCGGCCGATACGCGCCGCGACAGATGCAGGCGCACCCCCGTCACCTCGATGCGTCGCCGGAAGTAGCGGATCGTCTCGTGGAATTCCTCCTTGCCGGGAATGCGCTTGGCCATGTTGAACTGGCCGCCGATCCCGGAAGCGCCGTCGAAGAGGTCCACCTCGTGGCCGCGCTCGGCCAGCGTGGTGGCGCAGGCGAGTCCTGCCGGGCCGGCCCCGACGACGGCAATGCGCTTCCTCGCCATCGCGGGTTCGATGAGCAGTTCGGTCTCCCGGCAGGCAAGCGGGTTCACCAGGCATGTGGCCATCCTCCCCTCGAACACATGGTCGAGGCACGCCTGGTTGCACGCGATGCAGGTGTTGATCTCGTCGGCTCGTCCGGCCGCCGCCTTTCTCACGAACGCCGGATCGGCGAGCATCGGCCGCGCCATCGACACCATGTCCGCGCACCCGTCGGCGAGCACCGCTTCGGCCACTGCCGGGTCGTTGATGCGGTTGGTGGTGCAAAGCGGGATGGACACCTCGCCCTTGAGCTTCTTCGTCACCCACGCGAAGGCCGCGCGCGGCACGCTGGTCGCGATCGTGGGCACGCGCGCCTCGTGCCAGCCGATGCCGGTGTTGATGATCGTCGCCCCCGCCTTCTCGACGGCCCTGGCGAGCGTCACCACCTCCTCCCAGGTGCTTCCTCCGGGCACGAGGTCGAGCATGGAGAGCCGGTAGATCACGATGAAGTCGCGCCCCACCTTTTCGCGGATGCGGGACACGATTTCGACCGGCAGGCGCATGCGGTTCTCGTACGACCCGCCCCACTCGTCCGTCCGGCGATTGGCCTGCGTTGCCAGGAACTGGTTGATGAAGTAGCCCTCGCTCCCCATCACCTCGACTCCGTCGTACCCGGCATCGCGCGCCAGGCAGGCGCAGCGCACGAAGGCGCGGATCTGGCGCTCGACGCCGCCGCCGGAGAGCTCGCGCGGCGTGAAGCGGCTGATCGGCGACTTGAGTCTCGAGGGGGCCACCGAAAGCGGCGAATAGCCGTACCGCCCGGCGTGCAGGATCTGCAGCGCGATCTTTCCGCCCTCGGCATGAACCGCCTGCGCAATCGGCCGGTGGGCGCGCGCCGCCGCGGAAGAGGCCAGCGTGGACCCGAAGGGCGTGAGCCAGCCCTCGATGTTCGGCGCGAAGCCGCCCGTCACGATGAGCCCCACGCCGCCGCGGGCGCGTTCGGCGAAATACGCGGCGAGTTTCGGAAAATGCTTCGCCTTGTCCTCGAGCCCGGTGTGCATCGAGCCCATGAGGACCCGGTTGGCCAGGGTGGTGAAGCCCAGGTCGAGGGGCGCGAGCAGATGCGGGTAGGCAGTGGGCACGGGGTCGGTCAGGCGATCTGCGTCCGCGGGGTGCGGGCGATGGTCGCCATTGTCTGCCATTCCGCGTGGCTCGGACAACGGCACAGCGAGCACAGCAACGCCCAGGCCGCCTCCATCGCATCGCTCGTCGCCTGTGCGGGCTCGGAACCCAGATCGAATTGCGCCGCGCGGATGCCGAGGACGAACGCCGCGGGAGGCGCCTCACCGGTCACCCTCGGGTACACGCCGAGGACCGCTCCGGGGGAAAGCGAGTGCGTCGAATGGCCCACCCCCAGGGCCGTGGCGCCCACCGGACCGAACGTGACCGGCTCGGTCGTCTCCCGGCAGGCGTCGATGAAAAGCGCGAGCCTGCGCCCCTCGAGGTCGAGTGCGTTTTCCACCTGCAATTGGTACTCCTCGAAAAGCTCGAAGTCGCCCGAGAGACCTCGGTCGTCCAGCCACACCCGGAGCCGGTCGAGGAGCAGCGGCCCGACGGCGTCGTCGCCGCGGCTGCGGTTGCCGACGGCGAAGATGGCAACCGCGCCGCTCACGGCGGCGATCGGCTCACGGTGCCGTCACCGTGACGCGCAAGCTGGTCCAGCTCGACGCCATCGGCGCCGACAAGGGTCAGCTCGAGCGCCATCTGCCCGAGCGCGTGAGTGGCGCAGGACAGGCACGGATCGAAGGCGCGGATCGCCACCTCGATGTGATTGAGCAGCCCCTCGGTCAGGCGGTGGCCGCTCAGGTAACGCTTGGCGACGTGGCGGATGGCCTCGTTCATCGCCTGGTTGTTGTGCGTGGTCGAGACGATGAGGTTGCACATCGTGACCAGGTCGTCGTCGTTCACGCGGTAATGGTGGATCAGCGTTCCGCGCGGCGCCTCGATGACGCCGATGCCCTCGCGCGCATGCTCGCCGGTCGATACGAGGTCGTCGCCCATGATGTCGTCGTCGTGCAGCAGGTCCTTGATCGTCTCCGCGGCGTGCAGCATCTCGATCATGCGCGTCCAGTGATAGGCAAGCGGCGCATGGATCGGGGAGCCGCCGGCGTAATCGACGAACTCACGCCGCTCCGCGTCGGCCAGGGGCGAGGCGATGTGATCGCAGTTCTGCACCCGCGCGAGCGGCCCCACCTTGTACCAGCCTTTCTCGGCGCCGAGCGAGGAGAGGAACGGGAACTTCATGTAGCTCCACGGCTTCACTTCCTCGCGGATGTACGACGCGTACTCGCGATAGTTCACGTGGTCGAAGAGGATCGCGCCGGACTCGTCTCGGGCACGCAGGCTGCCGTCATAGAAATCCAGGGCTCCGTCCGGCGCCACCAGCGACATCATGCCGGAGCGGAAGACGCCGAAGCTGTTGTAGAGCGCCGGGTCCTGCCCGTGCAATTGCTTCACCAGGGCAACGGCGTCGCGCGACCAGGCGACCATGTCGTAGATGTCGGCGAGCAGGACATCGCGCTCCTCGCGGGTGACGGACTTGTTCACGCCGCCGGGGATCGAGCCCGTGCCGTGGATGCGCTTGCCGGCCGTGACCCGGATCACCTCCTGCCCGAAACGGCGAAGCAGCACGCCGCGCCGGGCCGTCTCGGGGTGCGCCGCGGCGACCCCCACGATGTTGCGCTTCGCCACCTCGCTGGCGAAGCCGAACAGCAGGTCCGGCGAGCACAGGTGGAAGAAATGCAGCGCGTGCGACTGCAGGATCTGGCCGTAGTGCATCAGGCGCCGGACCTTCTCTGCCGTCGGGGTGAGACGCTTCGTGCCGACGATGGCATCCATCGCCTTCGAGGCCGCCAGGTGGTGGCTCACCGGGCAGATGCCGCACAGGCGCTGCACCATCACCGGCACTTCCCAGTACGGCCGGCCCTGGATGAAGCGCTCGAAGCCGCGGAACTCGACCACGTGCAGTCGCACCTGCCGCACCTTGTCGTCGTCGTCGAGGAGGATCGTCACCTTGCCGTGGCCTTCGACGCGCGACACCGGGTCGATCGCCACGCGGCGCAGCTGCTCCGGGTGCTCCGCAGTCTCGAGTCCGTAGGTCATGGTGTCCCTTGCTTCCTGTAGTCGGCTCGTTCCACGACCCTGTCAGTCGAAATGGATGAGCGAGTGGTCGAGCGGGTGCTCGCGGCCTTCGAGAAGGCCGGTGAGCACCTGCCAGATGGCGTCCGCGGAGGGCGGGCAGCCGGGGATGAAGTGGTCGATCCGGACGACCTCGTGCAGCGGGTGGACCTTGTTGAGCGGCAGCGGCAGTTCCGGATCGTTCGGAATGAGGCCGTACTCGGCGCCCGGCTCGCTGCGATAGACCTCCTGCAGCAGGAGCGGCAGGCTCAGGTGGTTTCTCTGCGCCGGCAGGCCGCCGTTGATCGCGCAGGCCCCCAGCGCCACCAGCACCTTGCAGCGGCGCCTGAACTCCCGCAGCACCTCGACGTTCTCGGCATTGCAGAGCCCGCCCTCGATGATGCCCACGTCGCACTCGCCCACCTCCTTGATGTCCGTGATGGGCGAGCGGTCGAACTCCACCTTGTCGAGCAACGTGAACAGGCGCTCGTCGATGTCCAGTATCGACATGTGGCAGCCGAAGCAGCCGGCGAGCGACGTCGTGGCGACCTTGAGCTTTCTCGCGGCGATCGCATTCACGTCATCGCTCCTCGATTTGCGCCGAGGCGTCGGCCACGGCGCTGATGGGTTTCAGGTCGAAAACGCGCCTGCCGAGCGGCACGGAGAATCCGCGGCGCTTGGGCAGGATCACGCCCACCGGGCACACGTGTACCGCCCGGTCCCCGGCAGACACATCGCTGTCCACAAGCCTTCCGGTGCGCGAGTTCACGATGAGGCGCGTCCTCAGGCCCCGCCCTGCGAGCGCGAAGGCGTTCTTGCCGTCCACGTCCCGGCTCGCGCGAACGCACAGCGAGCAGAGGATGCAGCGGTTGAAGTCCAGGAGCAGGTCCGGGTGCGAGGCATCGACGGGACGGTCGGGGAAGAAGTGATCGAAGTGCGGCGACACCATCCCCAGGTCGCAGGCCGTCGCCTGCAGCTTGCAGTCCCCGCTCTTCTCGCACGAGGGGCAGAAGTGGTTTCCCTCCACGAAGAGCATCTGCACCAGCGCCAGGCGCTCGGCATTGATGGCCGGCGTGTCGCTCTCCACCACCGCGCCCGCCGCGGCCGCCGTCGTGCACGAGGCGGACTGCCGTCCGCCCACCTTCACGGTGCACACCTTGCACGAGCCGTGCGGCTTGAAGTCGGGGTGGAAGCACAGGTGCGGGATATAGGCACCCGCGGCCACGGCCGCCTGCAGGATCGTCTGTCCCTCGGAGAACGGGATCGCCCGTCCATCGAGCAGGAAGGTGGCGCTCATGTGGCCTCCTCCGGAAGCACGTGGGCGGCAGGATCGTCGCGTCCGGTCATCTGCCGTGCCGCACCAAGCGCGCGGTCGAGGTCGAACGCGGGCTCGAACTCCTCGTGCGCCAGGCGCCTCAGGTAGGCGGGGCGGAATTTCGCGATCGTCGTGAGCACGGGGTTGCAGGCCGAGTGGCCGAGCCCGCAGTGGCTCATCGACTGCAGGATCAGGTTCATCTTCTCGATCTCGGCGAAGTCGTACGGCGAGCCGTGCCCGTTGGCGAGCTTGTCCATCATCTGCGTGAGCAGCGAGGTCCCGACGCGGCACGGCGTGCAGAACCCGCAGCTTTCGTGCGCGAAGAAGTGCACGAAATTGCGGGCCACCTGGAACATGTCGCGGCTTTCGTCGAAGACCATGAGCGCGCCCGCGGTAGGCAAGTCCTCGAATCCGATGCGCCGCCCGAATTCGGCGGCCGGCACGCAGGCGCCCGACGGGCCGCTCACCTGAACCGCTTTCGTTTTCCGGGCACCGCAATCCTCCAGCACCTGCCTCACCTCGACGCCGAACGGATATTCGTAGATCCCCGGCCGCGCACAGTCTCCGGAGACGCACAGGAGTTTCGTGCCGGACGATTCCCGCGTGCCGATGTCCGCGTACCATGCGCCCCCCTTGAGCGCCACGAGGCACGACGAGGCGAAGGTCTCCACGTTGTTCACCACCGTGGGCTGGCCGAGATAGCCGTGGGTGACGGGGTACGGCGGGCGGTTTCGCGGCGTGCCGCGCTTGCCCTCGAGCGACTCGATGAGGGCCGACTCCTCGCCGCATACATAGGCCCCCGCCCCGACGTGAATGGCGACGTCGAAATCGAAGCCTTCGCGGCCCAGGATCGATTCGCCCAGCAGGCCCGCGGCACGGCGCCGCTCGAGCACGCCTTCCAGATGCCCGAGGAGGAAGCGATACTCGCCCCGCAGGTAGATGAAGCCGCGCCAGGCGCCGGTGGCGAGGGCGCCGAGCGTCATGCCTTCGATCACCGCGTCCGCCGCCGTGGCGAGGAGCACCCGATCCTTGAAATTCCCCGGCTCGCCCTCGTCGGCATTGCACACCAGGTACCGGGCCTTGCCGGGCGCGTCGCGGCAGGCTTGCCACTTGAGGCCTGCCGGGAACCCCGCGCCGCCGCGCCCGCGCAATCGCGAGGCCTTCATCTCCCCGATGAGCGCCTCGGTTCCACGCGCCATCGCGGCTTGCAGCGCAGCCCCGGGAAGCCAGGGCGTGCCCAGGAGCACATCGCGCCGATGGATGTTCTCATCGACCCGGAAGAATTCCGCGGGCCAATCCCCCACGGGGATTTGCTCGCGGACGAGATCGCAGATCTCATCCACGCGCGCCTCGCTCAGCCGCGTGATGGCGATGCCGTTCACGAGGATCGCCGGCCCCTGGTCGCACAGCCCCGTGCAGGAAGTGGAGTCCACGCTCACGAGCCCGTCCTCGCTCACCTTGCCGCGCTCGATCCACAGGTTGCGGCACATCCGGTCGAGAAGCACCTGGTTGCCGAGCATCCGGTCGGTGATGTTGTCGCTGAAGAGGATGCGGTAGCGACCGCACGGGTTGATGTGCAGGAACGAGTAGAAGGTCGCCACCCCCAGGATTTTCGAGCGGGGAAGCCCCAGGCGGGCCTGAATGCAGTCGATCGCCTCGGGGGTGATCCAGCCGCAGGACTCCTGGACTTCGCGCAGGACCTGCAGCAGCTCGTGGGGATCATGCCGGTGGCGCGCCATCGCCGTGGCGGCCGCTTCTGCGGGATCTGGAGTCATGCGATCGGCGGGAGACATGGGCCGGAACCTTGATCGCGGCGGCGCACCGACAAGCGCGCCACCACGCTTCCACCCTACCCCTCCCGACGCAGTCTTTCTTGACGCCGATCTAATGCGCAGCGCAATTCGGGCATATTTTCAGTCGGTGGTGCCCGGGGCCGGAGTCGAACCGGCAAGCCTCGCGGCTGCGGGTTTTAAGCCCGCTGCGTTTACCAGTTTCGCCACCCGGGCATCGCCCGCGAGTTTACACGGGCGGGGCGTTGACGCTCTCGGTCTGTTCGATGACGGTGAGGGCCATCTCGTCGATGACGAGTCCCGCCGAATCGGCGCGCTGGTGGAGCATGCGCACGGCCTCGTCGCAGTTGACCTTGTGCCGTTCGGCGAGGATGCCGATCGCGATGAGCGCCTGGGGCCCGTGTCCCCCGCCGAGGGTATCGGCCAGCAGGCGCTCTCCCTCCCCCGTCTTGGGCAGGGTGACGGCGCGCGCCAGGGCGGAGCGGATGGCAGGGACGAGCTTCGCGAGGTCCACCGGCTTCGAGACGAAGCCCAACGTCCCCAGGGACGTTGCCCGGCTCCGGACCTCATCGTCCCGCGCCGATACCAGCAACATGAATGGCACCCGGGCTTCGCGTGCCAGGGATTCCGCGACGGCAAGGCCATTGTGGCCCGCCATCGCGACGTCGAGAATCGCCAGGGCCGGCCGGACATCGATGGCGACCCGCACCGCCTCGTCGCCATTGGTGGCGACCACGACGTCGAAGCCGGCGCGCGACAGGCCCGCCACGAGGGTGTTCAGGACAAAGCGGTCGTCATCGACGACCAGCAGGCGGGGCATTGCCTGGGTCATGGGAGCCTCATACTGTGTCGATTATGCCCGACCCTCGCGCCCGGAGACCGCCTTGATCGCCCTTCGCCTGCTGCCTGTGGCCATCGCCCTGGCCCTCCTCGCCGCTCATACCTACCGGGCCCAGGCCTGGGTGCCATTAGGCATCACGGTGGCCCTGATGCCGCTGCTCTTCATCCGCGCCCCGTGGGCTGCCCGGGTGCTCCAGGCGGCACTTGCGATCGGCGCGCTCGAGTGGATTCGAACCGCCGTCGCCCTGGTGGCGCTGCGCCAGGCCACGGGCCAGCCCTTCGCCCGGCTTGCGATCATCCTCGGCGCCGTAGCGCTTGCGACGGGCCTTTGCGCGCTCATCGTCCAGTGGCGCCCGGTGCGCACGCATTTCGGGATGCCGTCCGCCGAGCGGCCCGAGGACTAGGCAGCCTGCGCAAAGGCGCGAACCTGGTTGCGTCCATGGTGCTTGGCGTCGTAGAGGGCGGAGTCCGCCTGGCTCATGAGGGTATCGAGGTTGGTGCCGTCGGCCAGCGCAGCCACGCCGATGGACACCGAGATGCGAAGCGGCACGCCCTCGTCGCGGGTCACCTCGGCGTTCCCGATCGCTACGCGAAGGCGCTCGGCCACCTCGATCGCCCCCTCGATCGCGGTTTCGGGCAACAGGATCGCGAACTCCTCCCCCCCGACGCGCCCCACCTCGTCCACGGTCCGGAGCACTTCACGGCAGGTCGCGGCCAGTTGCCGCAGAACACGGTCCCCCGCGCGGTGACCGTGGGCATCGTTCACGTCCTTGAAATGGTCGATGTCGAGCATCAGGAGCGACAGCGGCGCGTCATACCGCCGCGAGCGGACGAGCTCCGCCTCGGCCGTCTCGAAGAAGTGGCGCCGGCTGGCAAGCCCCGTGAGCGCATCGGTATGGGCCTGCGTCTCGAGGAGCCGAGTCACCCGCCGCTGGTGGCGCCAGGCGCGATCGACCATGACGGCGGCGCCGATCGCCACCGCGAAGAGCACGCTCGACAGGACCACCACCACCCCCATGTCACGGCGCCAGTGTCCGAGGTATTCCGCCGTGGCGCGGCCCACGGTGATGTGCAGCGGGTAACCGGTGATCCTGCGGTAGGAATACAGGCGCTCCACTCCGTCCACCGGGGCGGCAGCATGGAATGTCCCGGAAATCTCCCCTCGCTCCACGAGTTCCCGAAGCGCGTCGGGCACGGTCCCCTGGCTTGCGGGCTCCGCCAACGGCGGGTGGCGCGCGATGATCTCGAGACCCTCGCCACGCAGGGTCACCGCGCCGTTGCTGCCCGCATCGGCGGCAGCGAGCAGGGTGACCAGCCGGTCGATCGGGATGGGCGCGATGACGGCTCCCGCGAACCGTCCGTCGGCGTATTCGATTCGGCGCGCAATGTCGATCACCCACGGGCCGTCCGGACCGTCTCGGTGCAGGCCGGAAATGACAATGCCCGGTTCGTTCGTGTTTCGAAGTCGGGCGAAGTACGGTTGTTCCATGCTCTCCGCGGCGGGCGCGTTCGCGAACTCCGCCTGGTAGAGGATTCTGCCAACGGCGTCGGAAACGCGGATCCCGAGGATCTCCGGCACGTTGGCGTGGATATTGGCCACGAAGGTGCGGAACTCCGTTTCGTCGATGGGGGCCCCCGCAAGCTGCCGTTCCCGCTCGGTGGCCACGGTGTGCAGCGCGAGCTTGACCTTGTCCACCAGCCCGGCGAGGTCGCTTTCCAGCACCCGCGCCACGCTGTAGGTCTCGACGACCGCCTGCTCCTCGTGCTGGTGCCGGCTCGCGACCATCGTCTGGGCGATGAGGAGCGCCAGGAGGACCAGTAGCGCGGCCACGACCCACCACAGGCGAGTGACAAACCGGCCTTTCCGGACTGGTTCCACAGGAGCCCTCCTGCGGCCATCCTGCACCCCGGGCAGGGCGCGGACTTGTCGGTCGTCAGGAGTTGGCGCGATTCAGTTGCATTGCGCGTTGCACAGCCGGACCACGTCGGCCTGCGTAAGAGGCCCTCCGTCCCACGAACGCGCGTCGGCGGGCAGGTAGCACGAGCACAGGCGCACGATGCCGGTCCAACGCGGCACCGTCGTCGTGACGCGCCAGGCGCTGCTCATGGGCGTGCCATAGGTGTTGGCCCAGGGGTTCTCGTCGCGGGCCACCCAGGTACGCGGGCCGGTCGATGGATACTCCGCGGGCCGCTGGGGTCTTGCGACGAGGTCGGTCCAGAAGCGGTCCGCATTGTCGCGCCGCAACTGCTCGCGCAGCCAGGCGTTGCCGTAATCGCCCCAGTAGTCGGCGGCGGCAGGGGCGCTCGCCACCAGGAAGGCAGCGGCGGCGGCTCGGGCAAGCGGCAAAAAGCGGATCATGGGCGTCACGGGAACGGATGGGGTCACTGGAGAGCCTAGCGCCGATACCCGGCGATTTCTGTGGCGTACGTCACAGGGGCGAATAAAGGGCGCCGCGAGGCGCCCTGCCTGGCGGGCCGTTGCAGCACGGCCGGCTTGCTCCCCGACCGTGCTAATTGATCGCGAGCCGGTGCGTCGGCGCGCCCCTGCGCTTGGGAAGCGTGAGCATCAGGACGCCCTCGGCGTACTTCGCCTCGGCCTTCGCGACGTCCACTTCCATCGGCAGCGTGAACGCGCGGGTCATTGTCCCCACATGGCGTTCCGTGCGCAGCACCTTGCCTTCCTTCTCGTCGATCTTCTCGCGGCGCACCTCGGCCGCGATCGAGACCATGTTGCCATCCACTTCGACGCGGATGTCTTCCTTTGTGACGCCGGGCATGTCGGCCTTCACGGTATAGCGGTCATCGGTTTCCGCGACATCGACCTTGATGGCGGGAGGTGCCGGTTGCGCATCCACCCACATTGGCGGGAACATGCCCTTGAAGACACCCGGGACACTCGCTTCGAAGAGGTTCAGGGGTTTGAGGGTTCCCATGGTTTCCTCCTGCAGTCTTCCAGGCCGCGCTGGCGTCACCTCCACCAGCGCCCGGAATGAAAGACACTTCACTCCGTGCCTGAAGTGTATTCCCGCCACGGGCGCGCCTCTTGCCGGGGGTCAAGAAGGCGTCGAATTTCGTGCCGCGATGTACTCGCAGATGCGGTCGAGGGTATCGAGCGCGGCGTAATCGGACTCCGCGATTTCCACCCCGAAGCGCTGGTGCACGGCAATGAGGAAATTGAGCCAGTCCATGGAGTCGAGATCGACCTGGTCGCGCAGCAGCTTGTCGGGCGCGACCTCGCCCGCCTCCAGCTCCGGAGCGATCTTCCTCAATTCGGCGAAGACGAGCGGGCGTAGTGCATCGGCATTCATAGATTTTCCGGTTCCTGGAGGCGGCGCGAGAGATCAGCGAGAAAGGCGGCACCGCGGTGCCCGTCGCTCACGCGGTGATCGGCGGACAGGGTCGCCACCACCGTCGGCCTGGCGATCACGGCGCCCTCTTCCACCCACGGGCGCGGCGCCACGCGGCCAAAGCCCACGATGGCGGCCTGCGGTGGGTAGATCACGGCAAACGTCGATTCCACGCCGGCCTCGCCGAGGTTGGTCACCGTGATGGTGGGATCGGACATCTCGGAGCTCTTGAGGCTCCCCGCCCGTGCGCGCTTCACGAGGTCGGCAAGGCTCTTCATCAGGTCGTCGAGCGTGAGTTCCGGGACGTCGCGGATGGCCGGCGCCACCAGCCCGCCCTGCCGGAGGGAGATCGCCACGCCCAGGTGCACCGCCTGCGACGGCTGGTAGAGGCCCTCGCGCCAGGTGCCGTTGAGGTCGGGGAATCCCTTGAGGGCGAGCGCCACGGCCTTGAGCTGCAGCACCGCCATGAGGATGCGGCCCGTCAGCGGCCGCTTCGCGTTCTCGGCGGCGAGCCAGTCGGTGGCGCGCAGCATCGGGATCGTCTCGGCAAGGTAGTAGTGCGGGATCTCGCGCTTGGAGCGGCTCATGGCGGCGGCGATGGCCTTGCGCATCTCGGCTGCGCGATCGGGTGGAGCGCCCGGCGCGGGCTTCCCGGCCGTCCGCTCGATATCCTCGATCGTCACCACGCCGTGCGGGCCGGTGCCCTCGACCGTGTCCGGATCCACGCCGAGTTCCGTCGCGCGCCTCCTCGCCGCCGGCGAAACGGGCTTGCGATCTCTTGCCGGGGCAGGTGCCCCGGGGGCTTCCGTCGCCGCCGCCGGCGCTGCCTCGCCCGGCTTCTCGCCGGGCGCGAGGAAGCGCGCAAGGACCGTCCCGACGGGAATGGTCGTGCCCGGCTCGACGAGGAGCTCGTGCACGGTGCCTTCCTGCCACGACTCCACGTCAACGGCTGCCTTTGTCGTATCGACGATGGCCACCACGTCGCCCTTCTTCACCCCATCGCCGGGCTTCACCTTCCACGCCAGGAGCTTGCCCTCGTCCATGTCCGCGCCGAGCGACGGCAGCTTGAATTCGATCACTGGAAGAGTCCTTTCGCGGCCATCACGATCTTGTCCGCCTGCGGCTGCGCCGCTTCCTCGAGGTGCTTCGGGTAGGGAATCGGCACTTCCTCGCGGCAGACGCGAGCCACCGGCGCATCGAGGTCGTAGAAAGCCTGCTCCATGATGCGCGCCATGATCTCCGCCGAGAGGCTGCCGCTTCGCCAACCTTCGTCCACGATGACGGCGCGCCGGGTCTTGCGCACGGAGGCCAGCACGGTATCCATGTCGAGGGGCCGGAGCACCCGCAGGTCCACCACCTCGGCGTTGATTCCCTCATCCGCCAGCCGCTCGGCGGCCTGCAGCGCCTTGGGCACGCAACCGCCATAGGCCACCAACGATACCCGCGTGCCGGGACGCCGCACTTTCGCGTGGACGATGTCGATGGGTTCCGCGGACAGCTCCCCGGTCGTCTCGAAAAGCGCCGGGTATTCGAAGAGGAGAACGGGGTTGCCGTCGGCCAGCGCCGCGCCCAGCATGCCGTGCGCGTCGTCGATGGTTGCAGGCGTCACGATCTTGAGCCCCGGGATGTGCGCAAACCACCCCTCGAAGCTGTGCGAATGCTGCGCGGCGAGCTGGCGGCCGGCGCCCGTCGCCATGCGGATCACCAGCGGCACGGCGAACTGCCCGCCGGACATGTGCCGCAGGATCGCCGCCGTGTTCACGATCTGGTCGAGCGGCAGGAGGCTGAAGTTCACCGTCATCACCTCGACGATGGGGCGCATCCCGCCCAGTGCCGCGCCGATACCGGCGCCCACGAACGCCAGCTCCGAAAGCGGAGCATCGCGCACGCGCTCCGGGCCGAATTCCGCCAGCAACCCCTTGCTGATCGCGTAGGTGCCGCCGTACCGGCCGACGTCCTCGCCCATCAGGAAAACACGCTCGTCCCGCGCCATTGCCTCGCGCAGGCCCAGCCTCAGTGCTTCGCGGTAGGTTATCGTCATGGTGCATACACCTGCGTCGCAAGATTCTCCACGGGTTCCCAGCCGGCCGCTTCGGCGAAGGCCACGGCGCGCTCAACCTCCCGCGCCACCTCGGCATCGATCTCCATGAAGCGCTCCTCCGTGAGGTCTCCCTGCGCCTTGAGCCGCGCCGAGAAGGTGTGTATCGGTCCGCGCGTCTTCCACTTCTCGACCTCGGCCTTGTCGCGGTAGAGCTCGGGATCGAACATCGAGTGCGCACGGAAGCGGTACGTGCGGAATTCGACGAACACGGGCCCGCTTGCCAGGGCATGATCACGGGCGCGCTTCGCCGCCTCGTGCACTTCCACCACGTCCATGCCGTCAACCGCGAACGCCTCCACGCCGTACGCCGCCGCCTTCACGCAAAGATCCGGTTGCGACTGCGAGCGCTCGATGGCCGTGCCCATGGCGTAGAAGTTGTTCTCGCAGAGGAAGACCACCGGCAGGTTCCATAGCGCGGCCAGGTTCAGCGATTCATGGAACGCGCCCTCCGCCACGGCGCCATCGCCGAAGAAGCAGGCGGTGAGGCGATCCTCGCCCCGCATCTTCGCCGCCAGGCCAAAGCCGACGGCCAGCGGAAGGCCGCCGCCCACGATGGCATTGCCGCCGAAGAAGTGCGTGGCCGCGTCGAAGAGGTGCATGGAGCCGCCGCGCCCGCGCGAGCAGCCGTCGATCTTCCCGAACATCTCCGCCATGATGCGTTGCATCGACACGCCCTTGAGCAGCGCGTGGCCGTGCTCGCGATAGGTGGCGACCACGTTGTCGCCGGGCTTGAGCGCGTGCATGGCGCCGGTGGCGACCGCCTCCTCGCCGATGTAGAGGTGCAGGAAGCCGCGGATCCTGCCGGCCCCGTAGAGTTCGGCGCACTTCTCCTCCATGCGGCGGATGCGCAGCATGTCCGTGAGGAGCACGATCGACTTCTCCGCAGGGTACGGCACCGGCCCCGACGGGGGCGGCGGGAATGGTGTGTTCATGGGCTTTCCTCGAGCGTGGAAGTGTCGCCTTCGGGCAGGCCCAGTTCGCGCGCCTTCAGGAGACGGCGCATGATCTTGCCGCTCCTCGTGCGCGGAAGCGCGGGCGAGAATTCGATCTCCTTCGGCGCGACCGCCGCGCCCAGGCGCTTCCTGGCATGGCCGAGAATCTCCATCCGAAGCGCCTCGCCAGGCTCGAAGCCGGTGCGCAGCGAGACGAAGGCCTTCACGATCTCCCCGACCATCGGGTCGGGCTTGCCGATGACGCCGGCCTCGGCAACGGCCGGGTGCTCCATGAGGACGCTTTCGACCTCGAAGGGGCCGATGAGGTGGCCGGCGGACTTGATCACGTCGTCTGCGCGCCCCACGAACCAGAAGTAGCCGTCGGCGTCGCGCTTCGCAAGGTCCCCGGTGAGGTACCAGCCGTCCGCGAAGCACTTGCGATAGCGATCTTCCTGCCCGAGGTAACCGCGGAACATCGATGGCCATCCGGCGCGCAGCGCCAACTCGCCCTCGGTATCCGTCGCCGCCTCCACCTCGAGCCCGTCATCGCGGCGATGCACGATTGCGGCCTCGACGCCAGGCAGTGGCTTGCCCATGGAACCGGGCTTCACGTCCATGGAGGCGGTATTGGCAATCATGATCCCGCCCGTTTCGGTCTGCCACCAGTTGTCGTGGATGGGCATGCCCAGCGCCTCCATGCCCCACCAGACCGCCTCCGGGTTGAGCGGCTCTCCCACGCTCGCGACGAATCGCAGGGCCGGGAACACGTGTTGCCGCGCGAGCGCCGCGCCCGCCTTCATCAGCATGCGGATCGCCGTGGGCGCCGTGTACCAGACGCTCACGCGCTCCTCCTCGAGGATCCGGTACCAGCGCGCGGCGTCGAAATCCGCCTCGTCAACGATGCTGGTCACCCCGTGCACCAGCGGCGTCACGATCCCGTAGGAGGTGCCCGTGACCCACCCCGGGTCGGCCGTGCACCAGTAGACATCGCCGGGATGCAGGTCGAGGGCCACCTTGCCGGTGGCATAGTGCATGACGACCGCTCCGTGAACGTGGACCGCGCCCTTGGGCATCCCGGTGGTGCCGCTCGTGAAGTGCAGGAACGAGGTGTCGCCGGCGTCGGTGCGTTCGAGATCGCAGCTCGCGGATGCCGCATCGAAAAGCGCCCTGAAGTCCGGCGCATCGACCCGCAGGACATGCTGCAGCGTGGGCATCGGGACGGCGATCTTCGCGACCTTCTTCTGGTAGAGCGCCTCGGTCGTCACGATGACCTTGCCGCGCCCGAGGTTCACTCGGGTGGCGATGGGTTCCGGCCCGAAGGCGGAAAAGAGCGGCGACACGGCGGCGCCGAGCTTGAGGGCCCCGAGAACCGCGAAGTAGAGCTCCGGGATGCGCGCGCAAAGGACGAACACTGCATCGCCCTTGGCGACGCCCAACGAGCGAAGCACGTTGGCGAAGCGATTCGAGGACTCGGAAAGCTCGCGATAGGTGATCGGGCGCACCTTGCCCGCGGCCGGATGCCAGCGGATCGCGACATGGTCGGCGAGGCCTCCTCGCGCATGCCGCTCAACCGCCTCCCAGGCGATGTTGAGGCCGCCGCCCGGCAGTCCGTCGAGCAGGCAGCGCGCCTCATCCCACCCGAGCGGCGCATTCGGCGCGGCCCGATGTGCAACGCTGCCCTTGCGTATGACCGATGGTCTCGACATGGTCCCGTTACTCCACTGCGGACCTGCAGATCCAGTATCGGCGCGACCGCCCTGCCTTCCTTGACCCCGATCAACTCACGTGGAGGCGCCGGCGAGACACTGGTTGCAATGGCCATCCGGCCCCACCGCTCACACCAGGAAAACATCATGGCTACTCGCACCGCACGCAAGGGTCGTGCGCCGCGCACACGCGCCGCGCCCGTCGAGAAGTGGGTCTACCTGTTCTCCGAGGGCAACGCCCGCCGCAAGGATCTCCTGGGTGGCAAAGGCGCGAACCTCGCGGAGATGACGCGCATGGGGCTTCCCGTCCCGCCGGGCTTCATCGTCACGACTCGTGCCTGCAACGCCTACCTCGGCGCGGGAGGTTTCGCGCAGGGCATGTGGCCCCAGGTCGAGAAGGCCCTTGCCCGGGTCGAGAGGCTTGCCGGCAAGCGACTCGGCGATCGGCTCGACCCGCTTCTCGTTTCGTGCCGCTCCGGCGCGCGCTTCTCGATGCCGGGCATGATGGACACGGTCCTCAACATCGGCCTGAACGACGAGGTGGCCGCCCGGCTCGTGAAGCTCACGAACGACGAGCGCTTCGTGAACGACGCCTACCGGCGCCTGGTGCAGATGTTCGGCACGGTGGTGATGGGGCTGCCCGACGAGCCATTCGAGGCCGTCCTCGAGCGGCACCGCACGGCCATGGGCGTCGCCAACGACGCCGACCTGGGCGCCGCGACGCTTCGTGAAATCACCACCGAGTTCAAGGCCATCGTGAAGAGCCGGGCAAGGCGCCCGTTCCCGGAGGATCCGCTCGAACAGCTGCGCCTTGCCACCGAGGCCGTCTTCAAGTCGTGGAACGGCAAGCGCGCCATCGACTACCGCAATGCCGCGGGCATCGCCCACGACCTGGGCACGGCCGTCAACATCCAGACGATGGTGTTCGGCAACATGGGCGCCGGCTCGGGGACGGGGGTGCTCACCACGCGCAACGTCACCACCGGAGAGCGCAATCTCGAAGGCGACTGGCTCACCAACGCGCAGGGCGAGGACGTGGTGTCCGGCACCCGCGCGACCAAGGCGATCGCGAGCCTGAAAACCGAGATGCCGCGCATCTACGCGGAGCTCGCACGCAATTGCCGCACGCTGGAGAAGCACTTCCGCGAGGTGCAGGACGTGGAATTCACGATCGAGCGCGGCAAGCTCTGGATGCTGCAGACGCGCGACGCCAAGCGCACCGCGCAGGCGGCCGTCCGTATCGCGGTGGATCTCGCCGATGAAAAGCTCATCACGCGGGCCGAGGCGGTCGAGCGCGTCTCGCCGGACCATGTGGACGCGTTCCTCCACCCGCAGTTCGACCCGAGGGAGAAGGCGGCTGCGAAGAAGCGCGGCGACCTGCTGGCCACGGGACTGAACGTCTCGCCGGGCGCCGCGAGCGGCATCCTCGCCTTCGACGCCGACACCGCGGAGCAGTGGGGCGCGAAGGATCGCAAGGCCGTGATCATGGTGCGGCCCGAGACCAAGCCGGACGACGTGCACGGCATGCTCGCGGCCCGCGGCATCCTCACCAGCCGCGGCGGGCGCACCAGCCACGCAGCCCTCGTGGCCCGGCAGTTCGGCAAGCCCGCCGTGGTCGGCGTCTCCGCCATCGTAGTGAACGCCGAGAAACGCCAGTTCACGATCGCAGGCCGCGTCTTCCGCGAGGGCGACAGCGTCTCGGTGGACGGCACGACGGGCGAGGTGTTCGCCGGCCTGCTCAAGACGGTGGTCCCCGAGTTCACCGACCCTTGCCTCGCCCGGCTGCTGCACTGGGCCGACGGTTTCCGCAGGCTGGGCGTGTGGGCCAACGCGGATTACCCGCGCGACGCCGTGCGCGCCCGCGGCTATGGTGCCCAGGGGATCGGGCTGTGCCGCACCGAGCACATGTTCTTCGAGACCGCGCGCCTGCCGCTCGTGCAGCAGATGATCCTCGCGAAGACCGACGAGGAGCGCGCCGGGCCTCTTGCGAAGCTGCTTCCATTCCAGCGCGAGGACTTCGTGGGGCTCTTCCGCGCCATGGACGGCCTGCCGGTCACGATCCGCCTCATCGACCCACCGCTGCACGAGTTCCTGCCGAGCCACGACGAGCTGCTGCACGACGTGACGCAACTCGAGACGCGCGCCGAATTTTCCGCCGGCAAGGACCCGATGGGACTCGCCGGCACGCTGGCGCAGAAGAAGCGCCTGCTGGAGGCCGTGGGCTCCATGCGCGAGGCCAACCCGATGCTCGGCCTTCGCGGCGTGCGCCTGGGCATCCACCTGCCCCAGCTCGTGCGCATGCAGGTGCGCGCCATCATCGAGGCCGCCTGCCACTGCAAGCGTGAAGGCGTCAAGGTGCACCCGAAGATCATGATCCCGCTCATCGCGCACAACAACGAGCTGATGGTCGAGGAGGCGATACTGGATGCGGAAGCGCGAGCGGTGATGAAGGAACAGGGCGTGCGCGTGAAGTACCAGTTCGGCACGATGATCGAGATCCCGCGCGCGGCGCTGACGGCAGGCGATATCGCCCGCAACGCGCAGTTCTTCTCCTTCGGCACCAACGACCTCACCCAGACGACCTTCGGCATCTCGCGCGACGATGCCGAGACCGGGTTCCTGCGCGAATACCTCGAGAAGAGGATCCTTCCCGAGAATCCCTTCGCGACCCTCGACCAGGCGGGTGTCGGCAAGCTCATGGAAATGGGCGTGCGCCTGGGCCGCGACGTGCGGCCCGACCTGGAGGTGGGCATCTGCGGCGAGCATGGTGGCGACCCCGCGACGATCGCCTTCTGCCACCGCATCGGACTGGACTACGTGAGCTGCTCGCCCTACCGGGTGCCGGTGGCGCGGCTGGCGGCCGCCCAGGCGGCCCTGGCGCAGGGTGAATAGCCCCTTCCCCGGGACGCCCCGGAAGCCTTATCACGCTCCAGCCGCGAAAAATGTGAACTGATTCACAGTATGGGGGCCGTTTTTGGCGCATGTTGATGTCGAGGCGCGCACGATATCCGGGATAAGGGTAGCTGCGCCGCAAGGAGTCAGACCATGAGCCACGGCGCATCAGCGAAAGCAATCGCAGGCCCCCGAATCGGCATCTACGGCCTTTTCGACCGGATTCCCTTCCTGAAGGGAAAATACGCCCAGAAATTTGCGGCCGCGACGGCGATCGCCATCGTGCCGCCCCTCATCATCCTGCTCGCCTACACGGTATTCGCCAACGACATCTCGGAGACGGGCAAGCGTTTGCTGCCGGCCCTGGGCTTGGTGTACCTCGGCGGGTTCATGGCCATGCTCTGGCTTCACCAGGGGCTCCTGGCCCCCGTGGTGATGTCCTCGGCCGCCATGAAGAAGTACCTGGACGAAGGCAAGGCCCCGGATATGCCGCAAGGCTACTACGACGACGCGGGACGCCTCATGGGTCGCACGCAGTACGTGCTCGAGCTGCTGGAGCGCTGGGGAGCGCGCATCGAAAACCTGACCGACCTCGACGACATGACCGGCGTGTACACCCGCCGCGCCGGCGAGAAGCGGCTGGGCGAGGAAGTCGCCCGCAGCGAACGCGACCAGACCACCTTCCACGCCCTGCTCGTGGACCTGCGCGGGTTCCGCGCCATCCGCGAGGAGGAAGGCTACGGCGCCGGGGATATCTGCCTGGTGCAGCTGGTGGCGGACCTCATGGCCAATACGCGCAAGGGCGACTGGATCGCCCGGTGGGGCAACGACCAGTTTCTCGTGGGCCTGCACCGCAACCACAGCGCCAAGCTCGTTACCGACCGCGTCCTGCATGCCATCGACACCGTGCCTTGTCGCGTCTCGGCCGACAAGGAGCTCAGCATCCGGGTGGCCTGCGCGGTGATGGAGTATCGCCTCGGCCTGGGGACGGACATGCTCCTCAAGCGACTCGGGGAAGCCCTCGCGGAAGCCAAGTTCCGCAGCGTCCCCGGCGGGCCGTCGCGCGCGGTATTCCGCCTCGGCACCGAACGATAGCCGCCGCGTCGCCCCGGCCAGGGGGACTGGTTGTATCGCAGGGTGTTCCAGTAGCAAAATCAGGGTCTTCGACCGGTCGGCTTTCCGGAGTGCGAAAGTTCGCATGCCCGTGCAGAGCCGGTCGATTTTGCTTCCGAGGAGGTTCGCCGGGATGCGCAAGTGGGCCTTGCTCCCGCAGATGCTCGTCACCGCGTTCCTGGCGACGGCCGGATACCACGCTGCCGCCACGTCGATCTCTGCCGGCGGGAGCCACTCCATGGCCGTGCGTTCCGACGGTGCTGCGTTGACCTGGGGCAACGACGATTGGGGTCAGCTCGGAACAGGTCGCGTCCTCGCGTTTCCCGACCCGCTCCCCATTGCGTCGTTGAGCGGCGTGCGCGCGATCACGGGAGGGTACCTGCACACGGTCGCGCTGCGCGCCGACGGGACGCTCGTCGCCGTCGGCGACAACCTCGCCGGTCAGATCGGCGATGGCTCACGGTCGGCGCGAGTGTCCCCTGTCCCGGTCGCGGGCATCGCCAACGTCGTCGCCGTCGATGCCGGCGCGTATTTCAACCTGGCCGTGTGCAGCGACGGCACCGCCTGGGCCTGGGGAGACAACGACAGTGGCCAACTGGGCGACGGGACGGTGACGAATCGAGCCTTGCCCGCTCGCGTCCCCGGCCTCACCGGCATCGTTGCGATATCCGCCGGCTACGGCCACTCCCTCGCCGTGCGTTCCGATGGCACCGTGTTGGCCTGGGGAAACAATGCCCAGGGTCAGCTGGGCGACACAACGATCACTTCCCGCTCGTCGCCGGTCACCGTCGCCGGGCTCACGGACGTCGTCGCCGTTTCCGCCGGCGATTATCACTCGCTTGCGCTCAAGCGCGACGGGACGGTCTGGGCGTGGGGAAAGAACGGCCAAGGCCAACTCGGCAATGGCGCGGAGGGCGATCGGAATGCGCCGGTTCAGGTCACCGGGCTTGCCGGCGTAACCGCGATCTCTGCCGGGGGGGATTTTTCAGCAAGCCTGCGCTCCGATGGAACGGTCTGGACGTGGGGATACAACCTCTTCGAACAGCTGGGTGACGGCGGCGCGACATTTCTGCTGTCGCGTGTTCCCGTGCGCGTCTCGGGGCTCGCCGAAGTCACCGCCATCGTCGCCGGCTATGCCCACGTGATCGCCCGGCGTTCGGACGGGACTGCGTGGACGTGGGGCCTGAACGGCGATGGACAACTCGGCGTCGGAACCACGGACAATCGCAACGCGCCGGTCGCGGTTCCCGGCCTGACGGGGATCGAATCGGTGTCCGCCGGCAACTATCACACCCACGCCATCGGCGCCGACGGCCGGGTCTGGGCATGGGGCTCCAACAGCGACGGACAGCTTGGCAGCGGCATACCAGTATTCCAGACCGTCCCCGGCACAGCGAACGGACCTTCGGGATACGTTGCAGTCGCCGCCGGCTACGCAACGTCCTACGCACTGCGAGCCGACGGCACGGTGTGGTCGTGGGGATCCAATGTGATCGGCGCGCTGGGCACTGGTTCCGGACCGGCACGCTCGATACCGGCCCAGGTCCGCGGCCTGTCCGGTGTAGTCGCGATCGACGCGGGCTTCAACCACGGCGTCGCGCTGCGCTCGGACGGCACGGTCTGGGCCTGGGGCAGCAATCTGGAAGGCCAACTCGGAAGCAACGTCTCTTTCTACTGGTCGGAAACACCGGTCCCGATTGCGGGGCTTTCGCAGATCACGGCCGTCGCCGCCGGCTTCGGGCATATCCTGGCCCTTCGTGCCGACGGTACTGTCTTCGCCATCGGCATGAACCGCGAAGGAGAACTCGGCGACGGTACGACGACGAACCGTGCCAATCCCGTCCCGGTGTCAGGGCTTTTCGATGCAGTGGCCATCGCAGCCGGCGGATACCATTCCCTGGCCGTTCGGCGCGACGGCACCGTCGTCGCCTGGGGCTCAAACTCCAGCGGGGAACTCGGCGATGGCTCCACGACGGATCGCGCGACTCCCGTCGCCTTGCCGGGCCTTGCGAACATCGCCGCAGTCGCGGGCGGCTGGATGCACTCGATGGCGCTCGGACGAGACGGTCGCGTGTCAACGTGGGGCAGCAACGGCCTCGGGCAATTGGGCGATGGAACGGCCGGCTATCGGGCGGCACCCGCTCCGGTACCCGGGTTTGCGCAAGGATCCGCGATCGCCGCCGGCGATTTCCACTCCCTCGCCGTGAGGTCGGACGGCAGCGTGTGGTCGTGGGGAAACAACGGCGAGGGAGAAATCGGAGACGGCACCGC
This sequence comes from Betaproteobacteria bacterium, assembly GCA_016720855.1. Lineage (NCBI taxonomy): Bacteria > Pseudomonadati > Pseudomonadota > Betaproteobacteria > Betaproteobacteria bacterium. The sequence continues at coordinate 633,402 of JADKJU010000001.1, forward strand.
GGTCGATCGCGCAGTACCCGTTGTCGTTCGCCGGGATGGGGGTGGCGGAACGATTGCCGGCAATGACTGGTTCCTCGACCTCGACCCGCTGGTTGCGTCGATCATTCCGGCGGATAAGGTGCCGGTCTTCCTGATTGTCGCCTCGCCCGAAACCGTCGACATCAGCGCAAGAGTCCAGTTCCGCGCCGAAGACGTGGGGACCACGGGATCGATTTTCGTTTTCGCTTCGGCGCCCGCGGATGTCGTGCGATCGGCGAAAGGCGGCGAGGCGCCCCTGGTGGTGGGCAGGACGGTGTCGCGCGATGGCCGCAAGGACGCCGCGGTGGCGTGCGTGCTGGCCCAACTCACCTCGACCGGGCAACTGCAGGCGGTCACCGCCTCGAGCCTGCAAGCCTACGTGACCGGCGTGCTTTCCGGGCAGGGACAGGCAGTCACGGTGATCAACGGCGCAACCGCAGTGAATATCGGAGGCGCGACGTTCTACGTGGGATACGGGCCCGACCCCGCGTCGATGCTCAACAGCGGTCTCAATCGCGGCGTCGTGACCGTCCCGGGGGCCAGGGAATGCAAGCCGCAGGCCCCGCAGACCGGCTGGTGGTGGAACGCCGCCGAGGGCGGCCGTGGCTATTCCGTGGAAGTGGCCGGCAACCACATCTTCTTCGCCGCCTTCCTCTACGACGACACGGGGCGCTCGAACTGGTATGTGGCCACCGGCAACACGTCGCTCGACGGCTCCCTCTTCACCGGCGACCTGCTCAAGGTCACCGGCGGGCAGACGCTCACCGGTGCCTACAAGCCTCCGAATCCGGTGCAGAGCGCGGGCCCTTTCACGCTCGCCTTCTCCGATGCTTCCAACGGGACGATGGTGTGGCCCGGCGGGACGGTCGCCATCGAGCGCTTCAACATCATTCCGGGCGGACTCGCCGCAGCTCCCCAGGCCAACGTGCCGGAGTCGGGCTGGTGGTGGAACCCGGCGGAGAGCGGCCGCGGCTTCTTCATCGAGTGGCAGAACGGGAGCGCGGATCTGGCCGGCTACATGTACGACGAGGCAGGCAACCCGGTGTGGTACCTGTCGCTCTTCCCCACGCCCAACCCGCGCACCTTCAGCGGCAACTGGTGGAGCTACGCCAACGGCCAGACGCTCATGGGCGGGTACAAGCCCCCCACCCTCCCCCCCGAGCACCGTGGCGCCGGTCACGGTGCAGTTCGACACGACCACCACCGCCACCATGACCCTGCCCAACGGACGGCAACTTCCCCTCACCCGGCACCGGTTCTGAGCCGGCAGCAAGGCAGACACCGTCCACCGACGGCAGGCCGACCGCGCGATTCACTCATTGGCGATATCCGCAAGCGGCCGCCGCCGCTCCAGATGGAAGCGCACCAGCGCCGCAAGCCGGTAGAGGGCGTGCACAAACTTGCCGTAGGGCATCGTCACGAAGAGCGCCAGCACCAGGCCCAGGTGCGCTACCAGCAGCAGTCCCATGGCCCGCGTCTCGCGCAACGCGAGCAGCCCGAGGCCGGTCAGGCTTGCGAGGAAGAGCAGCGCGAGGAATCCCGCCTCCATCCCCTTCTGCTCCGGGTCCACCAGCTCCGGGTCGCGCCGGCGCTTGAGCCAGAGGAGCCCCAGGGGCCCGATGAGCAGTCCGATGCCGCCCGCGGTGCCCAGGATCACCGGAAGGCTCCAGAACGGGTACGGCGCCTTCCAGCCGAACGCGTAGTGGTAGATCGTCGCCGTGGTCGTGGCCGTGAAGCAGAGCAGGAATCCGTAGAAGGTGAGATGGTGGAATCGCCGCCGCGCGAACGAGGGTTTCTCGTCCGGGTACATGCAGCCGTCGCCGCCACCGTCGAGGTACTTGAGCGTGAGCGCATCGACCAGCGCGTTTCCCGCGGGCACGGGCGCCGCGAAATCGGCCGCTTTCTCCTCCATGTCCAGCCAGAAGCGCGCGAAGCCCATGACGAACGCGAGGAGCACGAAAGCGGACACCGAACCGAACACGGCCACCATCGCGTTGTGGGAAATCACGGCGTAAAAGGAACCCTGCGCGTCGGAAAAAGCCATGAGGAGGCGAGCCGGATCGGAGACCAGGGCGGCGAAAAGCAGCATGAAGGCGAGGCTTGCGGCAGTGGCGAGGCTCGTGACGATCCCGTTCGCCTCGAAGGCGCGCGCGAAGAACCCCGGCCAGGCGTACTTCCGGTAGGTCTGCACACGCACCTGCGCAAGGATGCGCGGGAAGTTGAGCTGGAACTCGTGCGGCGGCGCGTACTGGCAGGCGTAGAGGCAGGCGCCGCAGTTATGGCACAGGTTCGCGAGGTAATGCACGTCGCTCTCGGAGAACGAGAGACGGCGCTGCAGCGCCGGGAAGACCGCGCAGTAGCCCTCGCAGTAGCGGCAGGCGTTGCAGATCGCGAGTACGCGCTGCGCCTCCTCGACCAGTTGCGGCAGCGACCTGGGCTCAGCCATGGACATGGCGTGCGGCCTCGCTGCCCGCGATGCGGCCGAAGGTAGTGCCGATCGCCATGCCGATGCCGGCAAGGTAGCCCTTGCCCAGGATGTTGCCGGCCATGATCTCCCCGGCGGCGAAGATGTTGGCCGCTGGCCTGTCGTCCTGCAGGATCATGCGGGCCTTCTCGTCGATCGCGACGCCGAGGTAGGTGAAGGTGAGGCCGGGGCGCAGCGGGTAGGCGTAGAAAGGCGGCGTGTCGATGGCGCGCGCCCAGTGGGTCTTGGCGGGCACGATGCCCTCGGTGCGGCAGTCGTCCTGGACCGTGTGGTCGAAAGTGCCCGGGCGCACCGCGGCGTTGAACTCCGCGACCGTTTTCTCGAGCGCGCCCGGATCCAGGCCGAGCTTCGCTGCGAGTTCGCGCACGGTTTTCGCCCTTTCCGGCGGGAACACCGGCGGCATGAACTTGCCCATCGACTTGGCGTCGATGATCGAATACCCGATCTGGTCCGGCTGCCCGGCCACCAGGCGACCCCAGATCGCGTAGCGCTTGGGCCAGAAGTCCTCGCCCTCGTCGTAGAAGCGCTGCGCGTTCTTGTTGACGACGATGCCCAGCGACACCGCGTCCACGCGCGTGACGATGCCTCCGTCGAACCGCGGCGAGCGCGCATCGATCGCCACGCAGTGCCCTTGCGTGGGGTCGCTCACCTGCTTGGCGCCCTTGGCGAGCAGGAGCTTGAGCACCACGCCCATGTTGAAGGGGGTGCCGCGCACGAGGAAGTTGTCGGCCGGTGGCCCCCACGCTTCGCGCAGCCACGCCAGGTTCGATTCGAATCCGCCGGAGGCGGCCACGACCGTCTTCGCGCGGATCTCGTGGCGCGCGCCCCGGCATTCCACGATCGCGCCGGTGAACCGGTCGCCGGAGATCGCCAGATCGACCACCGCCGTCTCGTAGGCGATCTCGACACCCAGCTTTGCCGCGCTGGCGTAATAGGCGTTCATCAGGGCCTTGCCGCCGCCCAGGAAGAAGGCGTTCGTCCGCGACAGGTGCAGCGTCCCGCCCAGCGGCGCCTGGAAGCGCACGCCGTGCGCCTTCATCCACGGCAGGTGCTGCTCGGTCTGGCGGATGGTCATGCGCGCGAGATTCTCGTCGGTGAGCCCGCCCGTGACCTTGAGGAGGTCCTGCCAGTACTCCTCCTCGGGATAGGCCTGCGTGAGCACCTCCAGCGGGCCCGAGTGCATCGTTCGCATGTTGCGCGTGTGGCGGCTGTTGCCGCCGCGAAACGGAATCGGCGCCGCCTCCAGGACGAGCACGCTCGCTCCGGCCTTGCGCGCCGTGATGGCAGCGCACAGCGCGGCATTGCCGCCGCCGAGCACCAGGACGTCGCAGGTTCGTGAGGGGTCCATCGCCGGTCAGTCGTCCAGCATCAGGCCCAGGCGAGCCCGATAGGCGGCGCGGATGTGGGCGCGGGCCGCGGCCGCGGCGGCTTCGGCATCATGACGGGCGATCGCCTGGACGATCGCGTCGTGCTCGGCGCGCGCCGCTTCGGGCCGACCGGCGATCGCGAGCGTCGTCCTTCCCAGGAGCACCATCGATTGCCGCAGCGCGTTCACCGAGCGGACAAGGAAGCGGTTGTGCGCGCTTCGGAGCAGGGCTTCGTGGAACAGGCGGTTGATGCGCGCCAGGCGCATCGGATCGGCTCCGACCTCGCGATCGCGCTGGGCGATCTCGCGCAGCGTGTCGATCTCCGCTTCGGAGGCATGCCGGGCCGCCAGCCCCGCGGCAGTGCCCTCGAGCACCTCGCGCATGTCGTAGAGTTCCGCGACCATTCCGGGGTCGAGCTCGGCGACGATCATGCCGCGCGAGGGGTCACGCGCGATGAGCCCGTCGCTTTCCAGACGCCCCAGGGCCTCGCGCACGGGCGTGCGGCTGGCGCCGACCCACGTCGACAGCTCGACTTCCCGCAGGCGCGTGCCGGGCTTCAGGACCCCGGTTTCGATCGATTCGAAGAGCTTCCTGTAGGCGTGGTCGCCACGCGAGGCCCGGCTCGCTCCGGGCTTCGGTTTTCGTGCGATCGCTGGCTTGTGCGTGGGCATCAACAGGGACGGGGCGCGGATTGACAGGGGGCGGTGTGTGTATACAATCGTATACTGGATTCGCCATGACCGACAAGACCCCGAGGAGAACGCGCATGAGACGCTTGCTGCTTGCCGCCGCCGCACTGGCCTTCGCCGGAGCCACCGCCGCGCAATCGGATTTCCCTACCCGCTCGATCACGATGCTGGTCGGGTTCGCACCCGGCGGGGCGAGCGATACGGCGGCGCGCATCATCGCCAAGAAGCTCTCCGAGAACATGGGCCAGACGGTCGTCGTGGAGAACAGGGCCGGCGCCGGCGGCAACATCGCGCACCAGCAGATGGCCGGCGCTACCCCGGACGGCTACACCATCCTGCTCGGTTCGGTCGGCCCGCTCGCCGTCGCGCCGCACCTCATCGCGAAGCTGCCGTACGACCCGCTGAAGGACCTCGCCCCGCTCACCATGGCGGTCTCGTTCCCCAACGTGCTCGTCGTTCATGCCGGCGTGCCGGCGAAGACACTGGCCGAATTCGTGGCCCTCGCCAAGGCGAAGCCCGGTAGCCTCGACTACGCATCCACCGGCGTTGGCAGCGCCTCCCACCTGGCCGGCGAGCTCTTCAACCAGCGCGCCGGCGTGGACATCGTGCACATCCCCTACAAGGGCGGCGGCCCGGCCATGACGGATCTCCTCGGCGGGCGCGTCTCGGCCTATTACTCGACCCCGTCCACCGCCGGCCCGCACATCGAATCCGGGAAACTGAACGCACTGGCCGTCACCGGCCTGAATCGCTCGGTCTTCCTGCCCAACGTGCCCACCATCGCCGAGTCCGGCTACCCCGGGTTCGAGGCGGAAAACTGGTACGCGTTCGTGACCACGTCCAGGATGCCCGTGGCTCTCCAGGAGCGCTGGAACAGGGAACTCGTGAAGGTACTGAGCTCGCCGGACGTGAAGGAGCAACTGGCCAAGCATTTCTTCGAGCCCAAACCCTGCACGCGCGACGAACTCGCGAAGTACATCAAGAGCGAGTACGACACCTGGGGCCGCGTGGTGAAGAAGGCGGGAATCACCGCGAACTGAAGACTGCATGCGTTCGACGATCACGGAGGCCGAACTCGGCGAGCTCGCGACGAACGCGCTTGCCGGGCTGGGCCTGGATCGCCGGGATGCGGCCGACGCCGCCCGCATCCTGGTGCTCGGTGATCTCTTCGGAGTCGGCACGCACGGCGTGAGCCGCATCGAGTCCTATGGCGAGCGCCTCGACCTCGGCGGCATCAAGGCGCGCCCCGACATCCGCATCGACCGGTTAGCGCCGGCCCTCGTGAAAGTGGATGGCGACAACGGCGTGGGTCCCCTGGTCGGGATGCGCGCGCTCGAGGCTGCGATGGCGCTGGCGGGCGAATCCGGCGTGGGCATTGCATTCGCGCGTTCGAGCAACCATTTCGGCGCCGTGGGCCCCTACTGCCTCATCGCCGCGCAGGCCGGGTTCGCGAGCCTCATCGGGAGCAACGCCACGACGACCATCGCCCCCACCGGCGGGCGCGATGCGCGGTTGGGCAACAGCCCGGTGGGCTTCGGCGTACCCAATCCCGGCGGCATGCCCATCATCCTCGACATGGCGATAAGCGTCGTCGCCCGCGCGAAGATCCGCAATGCATTCAAGCGCGGCGAGTCCATTTCCCCCAGCTGGGCAACGGACAAGGACGGCAACCCGACCACCGACCCGAAGGCGGCGCTCGACGGATTCCTGCTGCCCATCGGCGGCTACAAGGGCTACGGACTGGCGCTCATCGTGGATCTCTTCGCCGGCCTGCTCTCCGGCGCCGCCTACCTCACGCACGTGAAGTCATGGTCCGACAACCCGGAACTGCCGCAGGACCTGGGGCATTTCTTCTTCGTCATCGACGCGAAGCGGCTCGGCCCGCCCGAGTGGCTGGCCGAGCGCATGCGGGACTTCATCTCGATCCTGCACTCGACGCCGCCGGTGGACCCCGCCTCGCCCGTCCTCGTGCCGGGCGAGATCGAGATGCGCAACGTCGAGCGCCAGCGCCGCGACGGGATCGCGATAGACCCGGAGCTGCGCTCGAAGCTCGAGGCATTCGCCGCCCGGCTGAAATGACAAAGGGGACAGACCCCTATTCAGGAAAAGGGGTCTGTCCCCTTTTTCACGGGTCTGTCCCTCAATCGAGCCGCCGCAGATGCGAGGGACGCAGCTCGTCGAGGCGGTTGATGCCCATCATCGCCATGTCGCGGTCGATCTCGATGCGCAGGATGTCGATCGCGTGGCGCACGCCCGCCTCTCCCCCGACCGAAGCGGCGTAGCCGAAGGATCTTCCCAGGAACACGAACTTCGCTCCCAGGGCGAGCGCCTTCAGGACGTCGGTGCCGCGGCGAATGCCGCTGTCGAGCATGACGGGCACGTCCCCGCAGACATCCACGATCTCGGGCAGCACCCGCAGCGGCGCAATGGCGCCGTCGAGCTGGCGGCCCCCGTGATTGGAAACCACGATGCCGTCCGCCCCGTGGTCGATCGCGATGCGCGCATCCTGCCTGTCGAGGATTCCCTTCACCACGATCCGGCCCTTCCACATGGCGCGGATCTTCGCGAAGTGGGCCCAGTCGAGGTCTCCCCGGTCCGAGTAGTCGCGAAGCACGTTTGGCGACAGGATCGGCGCGCCGCGCGTGGCGAAGTTATTCTCGAAGTGCGGCATGCCGTGCTGCGCGATCGTGCGCAGGAAGGTCCCGAAGAGCCAGCGCGGATGCGTGATGCCGTCCCACGCGAGTCTGGGCGTCGGCCTGAGCGGCGTGGAGAACCCCGCGCGAACGTTGTTCTCGCGGTTTCCCGCCATCGGCACATCGACGGTCACGACGAGCGTGCGATAACCCGCCTGCGCGATCCGTTCGATGAGCGGCACGAAGCGCGCCTCGTCGCCCGTGAGGTAGGCCTGGAACCAGGTGTCCGGCGCGGCCTGCGCCACCTCCTCCAGCCTGATGAGCGAGGAGCCGCTCATGGCCATGGGGATGTTCGCCCCACGCGCCCCGCTGGCCAGCACGAGGTCGCCGCGAAAGGCGTAAAGCGCGGCGATGCCGATCGGGGCGATGCCGAAGGGCGCCGCGTACTCGTGCCCGAAGAGGGTCGTGGACTGCCGGCGTCGCGCAACGCCCTTCAGTACGCGCGGAACGAAAGCCCATTCCGAGAACGCGGCCCGGTTGTCGTTCATGCCGGCGTTGTCCTCCACGCCCCCGGAGAGATAGGCAAAGACGGGCCGTGGCAGGTGGCGCCGGGCAGCCTCCTCGAAGTCGTCGAGGGAGAGGATGCCTCGCAGGCGGGCGGGCGGATCGTTGTTCGCGGCAGGCATGAAAAGGTTCGTGGAAGAATCGGCAACCCGAACGATAGCGCAATCGAAGCGATCCCCGCGTTTGCGGGTAAGCAGGCAGGCGTTGATCCCGACGCCCTTCCCGACGGAGAATCTCCCCATGAACCGAACTCTTTGCAATGTCCTCGCGGCGATCGGCCTTGCGTCGCTCGCCTTCGCCTCTGCCGCCCAGACCCCGCTCAAGCTTCTCATCCCCGCCGAGCCCGGGAGCGCCTGGGACCAGGCCGGCCGAACCCTCGGCGCCGCGATGGTCAAGGCGAAAGCGGCCGCCTCCGTGCAAATCGACAACGCTCCCGGTGCCGGTGGCACCCTCGGACTTGCGCAATTCGCGAATGCGTCGAAGGGTGACACGGCGGCCCTGATGATCGGGGGCTTGGGCCTGGTCGCCGCCGTGGAACTCGACCGCTCGGCCGTTCCAGTGCAACGCGTGACACCGCTCGCGCGGCTCGCGACCGGCTACGAAGTGGTCGTCGTCGCGGCCGACTCGCCCTTGAAGTCGATGTCCGACCTCATGAAGGCGTTCAAGGCCGGTCCGGGCGCAATCGCCTGGGGAGCAGGCGCGGTGGGCAGTCCCGAGCACCTCACGGTCGCCCTCCTGGCCCGGGCCGCGGGCGTGGATCCCGCCAGGATCCGCCATGTCGCCTTGAACGAAGGCGATGCATCCAAGGCTCTCGTCGGGGGCCGCATCGCCGTGGCCGTCGTGGGGTTTCGGGAAGCCGCAGAGGCCCGTCGCGGCGGGAAGGTGCGCGCGCTGGGCGTCTCCGGGCCCAGGACCATGGATGGCATCCCCTCGTTGCGGGAACAGGGCATCAACGTGGTGTTCGGCAACTGGATCGGGCTATTCGCCGCCCCAGGCCTGCGGCCCAGCCAGCGCGACAACCTGCTCGACGCCGTCCGGTCGGGCATCGAGGCGCCGGAGTGGATGGCGATTCTCTCCAGGATGGGCTGGACGCCCGTCTTCATGCACGGCTCCGACTACGCACGCTTCATCGACGAGGAGTCGAGGAGCCTCGGATACCTGGTGGAAGCGCTCGGCCTGCGCAGGAAGTAGCAGGCGGCAGGTCCCTAGCCTGCCGACGCAGGCGCAATCGTCACCTCGCCGACGCCGCTCTCGGCGAGCGCGCGCGCGACGAATCCGGACCGCTTGGCCTCCTCGATGAATTCCGCCAGGAAACGATGCGCAAGGCTTCGACCTTTGGGAACGCCGGAAGCCTGCCGGATGACCATGAAGCTGTCGGCCAGGACGCGCAAGCCCGGATGACCCGCGGCATACGCCTCGAGAGGCTGGCGCACGCCGGCGACAGCGTCGAGATTCCCGGCCAGGAAGAGTTCGATCGCAGCGGGCGAGCTTGGCGCACGCTCGAGCCTGGCTTGCCTGATCTGCCTCGTGAGATAAAGGTCGTAGGCCGTCTTGAGCCCCACGGCGATGCGGGTGCCTTCGCGGTCCAGCTCGCCCACGCTGCGAACCGGCGACTCCGCCGGCACGAGGTACGTGCCTTCGATGTGCACGTAGGGCGCCGTGAAGTCGATGTCGATCGCGCGCGCCGGATCCACCGCGAGGAAGGCGACATCCCACGCATCCTCCTTCACCGCATCGGCCGCCTTGCCGGCGGTGTCGTAGGTGACAAACTCCACCGGCACACCGAGCCGCGCGGCGAGCTCGCGACCGAGCGCAGGGCCGACGCCCTTCGGTTCTCCGCCGTCGGGATCGCGCTGCGCGATGACGGGATTGCCCAGGTTGATGCCGATGCGCAGGATTCCGGAAGGAGCGGTCTGCGCAACGACCCGCACGCTGGGGGCGACATCGTTGACCGGATCGACTTTCACGGTTCGGTTCTCCTCGTCGACATGTTCAGCTGGCCGGCACGCAAACCCAGCCCTCCATCAGCCTTCGGGCGCTGCGGCTCATGACGGCCTTCGTGACCGCCCATTGGCCATCGCGCAACGTGGCTTCCGCGCCCACCGTGAGCGTGCCTGAAGGGTGCCCGAACCTGACTTGCGCGGGATCACATTCCGGCCGGGCGCAGCGCTGCACGACCGTTCCCGGGATGGAGGCGGCGACCGCGATCGCGACCGCGCCGGTGCCCGTCATGGCGTGGTGGAGCTTGCCCATCGAGAGGATGCGCGCCGTCACGTCGATCGTGTCCGCGCCGACTGTCTTGCCGTCGGAGGCGACGTAGGACTGCGGCGCCGACATGAAGGCGAGCTTCGGGGTGTGGAGCCGGCTTGTCGACGCCTCCTCGACCGAGGACGCGTGGCCCATCGCGACGGCGCCGTGCGCCCGGACAGACTCGCAGCGCGCAAGGAGCGCCGCGTCGCCGTTCATCGCTTCCTGCAGCTCGGTTCCGCCCAGTCCCAGCGCCCGCGCATCGACGAAGACCGTGGGATTGCCCGCATTGATGAGCGTGGCCTCGATCCGGCCGACGCCCGGCACGTCGAGCACGTCCGTGATGTGTCCCGTGGGAAACATTGCGCCGCCCTGCGCCCCATCCTCGCCTCCGCCCGGCTCGAGATACTCGATGCGGATCTCGGCCGAGGGGAACGTCACGCCGTCCAGGTGGAAGTCGCCCTCCTCCACGACCTCCCCGTCCCGCACGGGAACATGCGCCACGATCTTCTTGCCGACGTTGGCCTGCCAGATGCGCACGGCCGCCATGCCATCGCGCGGCGCCGCGACGAGTCCTTGCGAGATCGAGAACGGACCCACGGCGCCGATGAGGTTGCCGCAATTGCCGGACCAGTCGATGAACGCCTTGTCGATAGACACCTGGCCGAAGAGGTAATCCACGTCGCAGTCCGATCGAGAGGACTTCGACAGGATCACGATCTTGCTCGTGCTCGAGGTGGCCGCCCCCATCCCGTCGATCTGTTTCCCGTAGGGATCGGGACTCCCGATCACGCGCTGCAGGATGCGGTCGCGAGCAGCGGAATCGGCCGGCAGGTCCTCCTTGCGGAAAAAGACGCCCTTGCTGGTGCCGCCGCGCATGTAGACGGCGGGAATGCGAAGTTGGGTCATGGCAATCGTCTCGGTGAGCCGGGTCTCGGCGAAGCCTGTGGCGAACACAGGCAGTCGGGTTCGATTCTACCGCCATGCGCCCCGCGGCACGGACAGTCGGGCAACTCAGGTGCGTGCTACGATTTGCGCCCCATGAGCACCCCTGACAAGCCCCCGCAACGTGCTGCGGGTGAATCGCCGGCGCCTGCCTACCCGCGTCTTTCCCGACCCGGATCACCGCTGCGCGAAGCCATCACTGCCGCCTATCACCGCGCCGAGCCGGAAGCGGTGGCGGCCCTGCGCCTGGCCGCGACCCTCGATGAAGCCGCCCTCGCCCGCATCCGGTCCCGCGCCGGCGCTCTGGTCGAGCGCGTCCGTGCGGAACGGTCCGGCGCCTCGGGGGTCGATGCGCTGATGAGCGAATTCGACCTGTCGTCGGAAGAAGGCATCGCGCTCATGTGCCTGGCGGAAGCGCTGTTGCGCATCCCCGATGCGCCCACCGCCGACCGGCTGATCCGCGACAAGCTCTCGCGCGGCGACTGGCGCTCGCACGTGGGCGGCAGCGAATCGCTCTTCGTCAACGCCGCGTGCTGGGGGCTCGTGGTCTCCGGCAGGCTCGCCCGTGCCGAGTCCGCCCCACGGGGTTTCGACGGGGCGCTCACGGCAGCTCTCGGGCGCCTCGGCGAACCGGTTATCCGTGCGGCGACCAAGGCGGCCATGGGATACCTCGGTTCGCAGTTCGTGCTGGGAGAGACGATCGACGGCGCGCTCGACCGTGCGCGGAAGAAGGAAGCCCGCGGCTACCGCTACTCCTTCGACATGCTGGGCGAGGCTTCCATGACGATGGCGGATGCCGACCGCTACCGTGAAATCTACCTCGAGGCGATCCAAGCCGTCGGCCGCTCCTCCGCGGGGCGGGGGATCTATGCGGGGCCGGGCGTTTCCGTGAAGCTCTCCGCCCTGCATCCGCGCTTTTCGCGCGCGAAGCACGAGCGGTCCATGGCAGAACTGCTGCCGCGCGTGAAGGAACTGATGCTGCTCGCGAAGCGGTACGACATCGGCCTCACCATTGATGCGGAAGAAGCCGAGCGCCTGGAAATCACCCTCGACCTGCTCGAATCGCTGGCGCTGGACGCGGACCTTGCGGGCTGGGACGGGCTCGGCTTCGTGATCCAGACCGTGCAGAAACGCGCGCCCTTCGTGGTCGACTGGATCCTCGATCTCGCCCGTCGAAGCGCTCGCCGCCTCATGATCCGGCTGGTGAAGGGCGCGTACTGGGATTCGGAGGTCAAGCGCGCGCAGGTGGCCGGCTACGACGACTATCCCGTCTTCACGCGCAAGAGCCACACGGACATCGCCTATCTCGCCTGCGCGCGCAAGCTGCTCGCCGAGCCGGGGCTCGTCTTCCCGCAGTTCGCCACGCACAACGCCTCGACGCTTTGCGAGGTGATCGAGATCGCCGGCAACCACCGCGACTTCGAGTTCCAGTGCCTGCACGGCATGGGCGAGACGCTCTACGACCAGGTGGTCGGCTCGAAGGACTTCGGCCTGCCCTGCCGGATCTACGCGCCCGTCGGGACCCACGAGACGCTCCTTGCCTACCTGGTGCGCCGGCTCCTGGAGAACGGCGCCAATTCGTCCTTCGTGAACCAGATCGTCGATCCCGAGGTGCCGATCGAGCGCCTGCTGGAGGATCCGGTCACCACGGCGAAGCCGTTTGCGGGAAGCCCGCACCCGCGCGTGCCGGCGCCCTCCGCGCTGTACCCGGATCGCCGCAACTCGCGCGGCATCGATCTCACCGACGAGCACGCGCTGGCCGCCCTGGAATCGGCTCTCGCGGCCGCCGCGAGCGAACCCTGGCCCGCCGCCCCGGATGCCACGATCGGCGACGTCGAACGCACGCTGGACCTTGCATGCGCGGCTGATGCGTGGCGGGCCACGACGCCACACGAACGCGCCGCCATCCTCGAGCGCTCGGCGGACCTTCTCGAGCAGAACGCCGCGCGCCTCATCCATCTCGCCGTGCACGAGGCCGGAAAGACGCTTCCCAATGCGGTCGGCGAGGTGCGCGAGGCAGTCGATTTCTGCCGCTACTACGCCGTGCGTGCCCGTGGCGAGGCGCTCGCCGCGCCCCTCGGCGTGGTCGTGTGCATCAGCCCGTGGAATTTCCCGCTGGCGATCTTCATCGGGCAGGTTGCGGCCGCTCTCGCCACCGGCAACGCCGTCATCGCCAAGCCCGCCGAGCAGACACCCCTCATGGCCGCCGAGGCGGTGCGCCTGCTGCACCAGGCTGGCGTGCCCTCTTCCGCCCTGCAACTGCTGCCGGGGCCGGGCGAGACGATCGGCGCCCGTCTCGTCGCCGATTCCCGCGTGGACGGCGTCGTGTTCACGGGGTCGACCGAGGTCGCCGAGATCATCCACCGCACCCTCGCCGCGCGCGGGAACGTCCCTCTCATCGCCGAGACCGGGGGGCAGAACGCGATGATCGTCGATTCGTCGGCGCTGCCCGAGCAGGTGGTCTCCGATGTCCTCGTCTCGGCGTTCGACAGCGCGGGCCAACGGTGTTCGGCGCTGCGGGTACTCTTCCTGCAGGAGGAGATCGCAGACCATGTCCTCGCGATGCTTGCCGGTGCGATGCATGAATTGGAGATGGGGGACCCTGCGCACCTCTCGACCGATGTGGGCCCCATCATCGACGCGGCCGCCAAAACCGGCCTCGACGCGCACGTCTCGCACCTGGAGAGAACGGCGAAGCTCGTCGCGCGGGCGCCCATGCCGGGCGGGCTCCAGGGCCATTTCATCGCGCCCGTCGCCTTCGAGATCGGCTACATCCGGGACCTGGAGCGCGAAGTCTTCGGTCCGGTCCTGCACATCGTCCGGTTCAAGGGCGCCGAACTCGCCCGCGTGGTGGACGAGATCAATGCCACCGGCTATGGACTCACGCTGGGTATCCACAGCCGCCTCGATTCCACGATCGATTTCATCGTGGACCGGGCGCGCGTCGGAAACATCTATGTCAATCGCAACATCGTCGGCGCCGTGGTCGGCGTGCAGCCATTCGGCGGCGAGGGAAAGTCCGGCACCGGGCCGAAAGCCGGTGGCCCGCAGTACCTGCGCGCGCTGGTGCGCGAACGCACGAGCGAGGCCGCTCCACCCCCTTTCGCGCCCCCGGTCGTCAACACGGCAGCGGCCACGGCGTTCGATGCCGCGATCAAGGCACTTGCGGGGGCCGAGCCCGGTTTGCGGGCGATCGACCGTGGCAAGGTACTCGCCACGCTGGCAACACAGGGCGGTGAGATCGTGGCGGCACTGGCGCGTGACTGCGCCGCGGCGCTCGATGACGGGAAGGAGCGCGAGCTGCCCGGGCCCACCGGCGAACGAAATACCTGGAGAACACACCCGCTCGGGCTTGCCGTCGCGCTGGGGAATGAATCCGGGCACGCCCTCGTCTGGCTCGGACAGGCGATGGCAGCGATCGCGGCGGGGAATCCCGTGCTCCTTGTGCCGGGGGGCGACACCTCCGATGCGGAGCGGATTGCTTCATGGGTGCGTTCGGCGGGATGGCCCGCGATCGCCGTGACGCGCGCCCCCCTCACGCAGTGCTCACGCCTGCCGAACCTCGCCGTGGTCGTGGCCGGCAGCCGTTCGATGGCCGCCTCGGCCGCTCCAGTGCTGGCGGCAAGGGCCGGCGCGCGAATCCCCGTGGTCGAACCGGCCGGCTCCGCGTGGCGCTATCCGGTGTGGCGACTGGAGACGGAGCGAACCGTCTCGGTGAACACCGTGGCCGCAGGCGGGAACGCCCACCTGCTCGCGCAGATGGACTAGTGCCTCTCCCGCGCGAAGTCCTGCGCGCGGCGAGGCTTCAGAACCGGAACCGCGTGAGCGCGAGCTTTCGTCCGTTCGGCAGCGTCATCGTCGCCGTGGTGGTCGTGTCGAACTGCACCGTCACCGGCGCCACGTTGTCGCTGATGCGCGTGGCCGGCTTGTACGGGCCCATGAGCGTCTGCCCGTTGCCGTAGCTCCACCAGTTGCCGCTGAAGGTGCGCGGGTCGGGCGTCGGGTAGAGCGACAGGTACCACACCGGGTTGCCCGCCTCGTCGTACATGTAGGCCGCGAGGTCCGCGCTCCCGTTCTGCCACTCGATGAAGAAGCCGCGGCCGGTCTCTGCCGCGTTCCACCACCAGCCCGACTCCGGCGCATCGGCCTGCGGAGCCGCCGCGAGCCCGCCGGGCACGATGTTGAAGCGCTCGATGGCCACTGTCCCGCCGGGCCACACCATCGTCCCGTTGGAAGCATCCGAGAAGGCAAGGGTGAACGGACCCACGCTCTGCGGGGAAGAAGGCGCCTTGTAGGCGCCGGAGAGCGTCTGCCCTCCCGTGACCTTGAGCAGGTCGCCGGTGAAAAGCGAGCGGTCGAGGGACATGTTGCCGGTTGCCACGTACCAGTTCGAGCGGCCCGTGTCGTCGTAGAGAAAGCCGGCAAAGAAGATGTGGTTGCCGGCCACCTCGATGGAATAGCCGCGGCCGCCCTCCTTCGTGTTCCACCACCAGCCGGTCTGCGGTGCCTGCGGCTTGCACTCGCGCGCCCCGGGCACGGACACGACGCTGCGATTGATGCCGCTGCTCAGCATCGAAGCGGCGCTCGAGCCGTAGCCCACGTAGAAGGTCGCGCCACCGATGTTGGCCGTGGCCACGCCATTGATCACATTCACGGCCTGGCCCTGCGCGGAGAGAACGCCGGTGACGTAGGCTTGCAGGCTCGAAGCGGAGACGGCCTTGAGCTGCCCGGTTGAATCGAGCTGCGCGAGCACGCACGCCACCGCCGTGTCCTTGGTCCCGTCCGCCAATGTCGCGTACCCCAGTGGAGGCAGTGAATCCTCCAGGACCGCGGCCTTGACCAGGGTCGACGGGGCCACGGCGAAGGTATAGACGCTGCCGGGCCTGCCGACGTCCTCGGGACGATACTGGATGGCCGCGGCGATGTTGGACACCGTGGGCCCGATACTGCCCGTCACGACCATCGGGAAGGCGGCCGGCACTCCCGTTCCCGTGATGGAGTATCCAAACGTCAAGGTGCAGGTAACTCCATTTCCCGCCGGCGCCGTTATGGGGCCGCAGGTTTTTGATGTTCCGTTCATCGCGAGCGAAGGAGACGCCATGTATTGAACGTTCAGGTCGCAGTACGCCGGAATGCCGTTGAGACTGTAGGTATAGGTGTGCTCGAGGGCCGCACCGGTTGGTGAGATGGGATATGAGCGATCATAGGCGGGAAATGTATAGGACCCGTCTCCAAGGCCGACGCAGGTTTCCGAAGCGGGTCCGTACACGCCGTTGAACTGTCCCTGTGCGTCCACAGCTCCGGTCCACGGATCGGTGCGCGTGCATGTCTGCGAGTTCCCGTTGCAGACGGTCAGGTAGGAAGAAGTCAGTGTTCCGCGCCACGTTCCGGCAAACGGACTTGAAGCACCCTGGGCGAACGCGCTACAGGCGCCTGCCACGAGGACCAGCACGCTTCCGGCTGCAACCAGGAAGCGCCTCACACCGGGAATATTCCGTGCCGACCCGCCGAGAGTTCCCATCGCCATCTCCCCTTCTCAGAACCGGAACCGCGTGAGCGCGAGCTTTCGTCCGTTCGGCAGCGTCATCGTCGCCGTGGTGGTCGTGTCGAACTGCACCGTCACCGGCGCCACGGTGTCCGGAGGAAGATTGGGTGGCCTGTAAGCCCCAGCAAGAGTCTGCCCGTTGCGGTAGCTCCACCAGTTGCCGCTGAAGGTGCGCGGGTTGGGCGTCGGGTAGAGCGACAGGTACCACACCGGGTTGCCCGCCTCGTCGTACATGTAGGCGGCGAGGTCCGCGCTCCCGTTCTGCCACTCGATGAAGAAGCCGCGGCCGGTCTCTGCCGCGTTCCACCACCAGCCCGACTCCGGCACGTTGTCCTGGGGCGCCGCCGCCAGCCCGCCGGGCACGATGTTGAAGCGTTCGATGGCGACTGTTCCGCCAGGCCAGATCATCGTCCCGTTGGACGCATCGGAGAAGCTCAGGGTGAACGGACCCACGCTCTGCGGGGCCGTGGGCGCGATGTAGGCACCCGTGAGCGTCTGCCCTCCCGTGACCTTGAGCAGGTCCCCGGTGAAGAACGAGCCTTCGAGTGACGTGTTGCCCGTGGCCACGTACCAGTTCGAGCGCCCCGACTCGTCGTAGAGAAAGGCGGCGTAGAAGATGTGGTTGCCGGCCACCTCGATGGAGTAGCCGCGCCCGCCCTCGGCGCTGTTCCACCACCAGCCGGTCTGCGGGGCCTGCGGCTTGCACTCGCGCGTGCCAGGCACGGAGACGACGCCGCGATTGATGCCGCTGGTCAGCATCGAGGTCGCGCCCGTCCCGTAGCCCACATAGAACGTCGCGCCCCCGATGTTGGCGGTAGCAACGCCGTTGATGATGTTCACCGCCTGGCCCTGCGAGGAGAGCACGCCCGTGACATAGGCCTGCAGGCTGGACGGGGAAACCGCCTGCAGTTGCCCCGAGGCGTTGAGCTGCGCGAGGACGCAGGCCACCGCCGTGTCCTCCTTGGTGCCGTCCGCCAACTTCGCATACCCCAACGGCGGGAACGAGTCCTTCGCGAGCGCACCTTTCACGAGCGTTGCGGGAGCCACGGCGAAGGCATAGACGCTGCCCGTCGTGCCCACGTCCTGCGGACGATACTGGATCGCCGCGGTGATATTGGACACCGTGGGCCCGATGCTGCCCGTCACGACCATCGGGAAGACGGGAGCTTCGGCCTTGAGCGTCACCACGGTACTGACTTCGTACAGCGCCGCGTTCAAGCTGCCGGGTAACGTTGCATTCGGGCGTACATCCACGATCGCCGAGTAGCTTCCGATGGCGACATATTCCTTCCCGGCGACGAACGTATTGGCCGGCACGGTGTAGGTCAGGAAGTTGGTGCCAGGCACGGCGGAGTGGAATTGCGCCTTCATCTGCGGTCCCCACTCGCAGCCGAACGGTGCGATTTCGGAGAATGGCAGGGTCGCGGCGTCGGCGGCCCCGACACAGATGAGGTCATCCGCGTGCGATCCGTAGGCCGTGAAAGCACCCGTCGTGATCGTGAGCGGCAGGGCAGGATCGAAGACATATTTGCCGTTCAACCATTTGCCGCCGGTGAGCGTAAGCACCGGGGCGTTGGGGAACGCATCGCCGCCGAGATTCAGGGAGATCGGGGTGCCGTTCACCGTGATCGTGTAGGTACCGCTGCCGAAGTACGAATTCAGGCTGGCGAGCGACGAAGTCCCGAAATCATTCCCGTTGAGCCCCCAGCGCCAGCCGCTGTCCCCGGGCACGTACACCAGCTTCCCGCCGTTGTGGATGCTCCCCAGGCCCGCGGTGTTGATGGGGCCGGTGAGGACGGGCGTCGGGAGCGAGGAGATGTTCGTGCCATCGATGTCGGCGCCGAAGCCGTAACCGTTGGTGGTGGGAGCCTGCGTGACCGTGGTGGCCGACGTCTGGACGTGCTCGATGTTCTTCTTGACGGTCACCGACCGGACCTGCGCCAGCACATCGCAGGCGAAAGAGGCGAGGAGCGCCGCCGCCAGCATCGCGGCGCCACGAACATGGACCAAGGAATGAGTGGTGCGAAGATGGGACGTCGTCATTTTCTCTCTCGTTTTTTTTGAATTTTCAAGGGGCATGAACGACAACGGATGCCTGTGCGCGGGCCAGATGGTATCGCACATGCGGGCGCCGTGTAATTGTCCGACCGCATGACTGCCGGGCGGCGTGCGCCACCAGGACCGGGACATCCTGTCATGCGAAACCGCAATGCCGCCGCCGAAGCCGCCGGCGTCGCGGATGACGGCCCCGCTCGCGAGCTCGTAGCGGCCTCTACCTCTCGCGCGGAACTTCAGTCGTGCGCGATGGCCTTCTCGGTGAACAGGTAGTCCTTCAGTTCCTTCGAGAACGTCGGATCCTTGCGCCGGATCCACTCCAGCAACATGGAAGCGTGTTCCTTTTCCTCGTCACGATTGTGGGCGAGGATCGCCCCGAGCTCGTTGTCCTGGCAGGCGTCGGCACGCTGGTTGTACCAGTCAATGGCCTCCAGTTCCTCCATCAACGACACGATGGCCCGGTGCATGTCGCGCGTTTCGTGGGACAGCTCTTCAACGGGTTCGTGATAGCCGACGCTGGACATGTCTTTCTCCTGTTTCGTGGATGGGCAAGGATCGGTGAAGGAGCGATAGCCGAATGTGGTGCACAACGATGACCTGAAGAAGTCGGCGTGACCTGCCGGAATGCGATTGTCGAGATCGCTTTCAGCCACCCACGAAGGGAGTCACGCCACCCATGTAGAAGGATACGATAGTTGAACTTCACCGGCCAGCGCGGGGACAGGGTCGCCTGGGCCCGATGCTTCGAGCAGGCACGCAGCGCCTGGCTTCCCGGGCCGTGCGGGCCGAAGCGGCGCGTGAACTAGACCATGCGCTCTGGGCGCACCCAGTCGTCGAATTGCGCCTCGGTGACGAGCCCGAGCGATAGCGCCGCCTCGCGCAGCGACGTTCCCTGCTCGTGGGCCAGCTTTGCGATCGCCGCCGCGCGTTCGTAGCCGACATGCGGGCTCAGCGCGGTCACCAGCATCAGGGAGTGCCCCACCAGCTCGGCAATTCGCGCACGGGCAGGCTCGATGCCGCGCGCACAGTGGGCATCGAAGCTCGCCATCGCGTCGGCCAGCAGGCGCGCGCTCTGCAGGAAGTTGTGGGCGATCAGCGGCTTGAAGACGTTCAGTTCGAAGTTCCCCGACGCACCGCCAACCCCCAGCGCCACGTCGTTGCCGAACACCTGGCAGCAAGCCATCGTGAGCGCCTCGCACTGCGTCGGATTCACCTTGCCCGGCATGATCGAACTGCCGGGCTCGTTTTCCGGCAAGAGCAGCTCGCCCAGTCCGCAGCGCGGCCCGGAGGCAAGCCAGCGGACGTCGTTGGCGACCTTCATCAGGGCCACCGCAAGAGTCCTGAGTGCCCCGTGCGCGCTCACCAGGGGATCGTGGGAGGCCAGCGCGGCAAAGCGATTCCCGGCGCACCGGAAGGGGTGCCCCGTCTCCAGGGCGAGCCGGGCCGCGACGCGCTCGCCGAACTGCGGATGCGTGTTCAACCCGGTGCCGACGGCAGTGCCCCCCACCGCCAGTTCCAGGAGCGCCCCGAGGGTCGCGCCAATCGCCCGATCGGCGTGCTCGAGCTGCGCCACCCAGCCCGACATTTCCTGCCCCAGCGTGAGCGGCGTCGCATCCTGCAGGTGGGTGCGGCCGATCTTCACGATGCCGGCAAACGCCGTTGCCTTCTCCGACAGCGTCGCGCGCAGAGCACGAAGCGACGGCAGCACGCTCGAGGTGAGGCAGGCCACTGCCGCCACATGCATCGCGGTCGGAATGACGTCGTTGGAAGACTGGCCGAGGTTCACGTGATCGTTCGGATGCACGGAGCGCGCCTCGCCGCGTCCGCCGCCCTGCAATTCCGAGGCCCGGTTCGCCAGCACTTCATTCATGTTCATGTTGGTCTGGGTGCCCGAGCCGGTCTGCCAGACGGAGAGCGGAAACGCATGCGGGTGGGCACCGGCAAGCACTTCATCCGCCGCCTTCGCGATGGCGCCGGCTACCGCTGCGTCGAGCACGCCCAACTCTCCGTTGACCAGCGCGGCGGTGCGCTTGACCCGGGCCAGCGCCATCAGCAGCGCCTCCGGCATGCGTTCGGTCGAGATGCGGAAATGAACGAGCGAGCGCTGCGTCTGCGCTCCCCATAGCGCGTCGGCCGGCACCTCGATGTCGCCGAATGAATCGTGCTCGATCCTCACGTCCTTGCCCATGGGCATGTCCTCCCTGCGTGGATGACCTCGGCACCGCTCCGGGTTACGCCCCAGTGTAGTCCGACTCCGGCAAGGCGCCCGGCGCCGTCCAGCTGTGAAGCTGCTTCCGCCCCCGTGGGACAATGCTGTCCATGAACGCGGAAGACGACTGTGTCGACACGGACGAGGGACCGGCCGTCTCGTGCGCCACCTGCAAGGCGTGCTGCTGCCGGCTGGAAGTCCTGCTGATGGGCGAGGACGACATCCCGGCCGAATTGACCCTCCAGGATCCGTGGGGCGGATGGGTGATGCGCCGCCTCGATGACGGCTGGTGCGCGGCCCTGGATCGAAGCACGATGCTGTGCACGATCTACGAGCGCCGGCCGGTCATATGCCGCGATTTCCGGACGGGCGAAAGCGAGTGCATCGAGGAACGGCTCCAGCTTGTCGCTTCGCCATCCCGGGTACGCGCAGGACTCGTGGTCCCGCCGTGACGGATCCCGCGTCGGCCGATATGCGCGTCGAACAGGTTCGGGATCGTTTGCGTGCCCTGGGCGCCAAGCCCTGCCATGAGCGCCTCGTGCTCCGCGCCTGGACGCAGTCGGCTCCCCTGGACAGCGGCCCGCGCCCGGCCGAGGACTTCCTTCCCCGCCAACTTCGCGACGCCCTGCCCGCCCTCGCAGCCGAATTGCGTGGACTCGCACGCCTGCGATCCGAGCACGCCGGCAAGGACGGTTCCGCGCGAATGCTGGTCGGCTTGGCCGACGGCCAGACGATCGAGTGCGTTCTGCTGCCTCGAGACGGCCTGTGCGTCTCCACGCAGGTAGGCTGCGCCGTCGGCTGCGTCTTCTGCATGACCGGGCGCGAAGGCCTCCTGCGCCAGATCGGCAGCGCGGAAATCGTTGCCCAGGTGGCGCTTGCCCGAACGCTGCGCCCCGTGAAGAAGGTCGTGTTCATGGGCATGGGCGAGCCGGCCCACAACCTGGACAACGTCCTGGACGCCATCGAGCTGCTCGGAACGGAGGGCGCGATCGGCCACAAGAACCTGGTCTTCTCGACCGTCGGAGACTTGCGCGTGTTCGAGCGGTTGCCGCTGGGGCGCGTCAAGCCGGCGCTGGCCCTTTCGCTGCATTCGACCCGCGCCGGGCTGCGTGCGAAGCTGCTTCCACGCGCGCCGCGCATCGACCCCGCCGAACTCGTGGAACGGGGGGAGCACTACGCGCGGGCGACGCGCTATCCCATCCAGTACCAATGGACGATGCTCGAAGGCATCAACGATGGCGACGACGAACTCGATGGCATCGTCCGGTTGCTCGCCGGCAAGTACGCCGTCATGAACTTCATCCACTACAACCCGGTTCCGGGACTCGCCTTCAGGCGCCCCTTGCGGGGGCGCGCGCTAACGATGGCGCGCTACCTGAACGAGCGCGGCATCCTCGCCAAGCTGCGCGATTCCGCCGGCCAGGACGTGGAAGGCGGCTGCGGGCAACTGCGTTCGCGCGCCAAATCGCAATTCCTGAATCTCGATCAAATCGCCGCCTCCTGAAGGGTGCAGCATCGACAGGGAGCATCACGCTCCCAGTATCCCGATCACGAGGAACCATCATGAACAAGACTTTCGTCCGAACGCTCATCGTCCTGACGCTGTGCATCGCCTCGACCGCCTTCGCCAAGCCCGACAAGCGCGGCTGCACCGACCACCCGCTCTTTCCCACCCGCATGCCGGAGTACTACATCGTCGACTGCCAGACGAGGGAATTCGACGGCTACGACTTCTTCACCGCGAAGCCACCGAAGCTCCACCAGGAAGGCAGGTTCACCTACATCGCCTACCTCATCGAGAACCGGAAGAACGAGCAGAGCGGCCTCGCGATGGTGCGCAATTACGAGAACGCGATCACGAAGATCGGCGGCACCATCGCCGCGAGCGATCCGAACCGCTGGGTCAACGGCAAGGTCGTCGTCGACGGCAAGGAGGTCTGGGTTCAGGCCGAAAAGGGCAACGGTGCGATCTGGCTGCGCATCATCGAGAAGCAGCAGATGCAGCAGCACATCGTCGCCGACGCGGCATCCTTCGCCAACGACCTGAAGGCGACGGGGCACGTCGTGGTGCAGGGCATCTTCTTCGACACCGGCAAGTCGGTGGTGAAGCCCGAGTCGAAGCCGGCGCTGGACGAGGTCGCGAAGCTGCTCAAGGCCGATGCCACCCTCAAGCTCTGGGTCGTCGGGCACACCGACTCGGTCGGCAAGGTCGAGGACAACATGCGGCTCGCCCAGGCGCGCGCCGAAGCCGTCGCCGCAGAACTCGTCTCGGCGCACGCAATCGCCGCGGCGCGGCTCAAGGGCTATGGCGTCGGGCCG
Organism: Betaproteobacteria bacterium; assembly: GCA_016720855.1. NCBI lineage: Bacteria > Pseudomonadati > Pseudomonadota > Betaproteobacteria > Betaproteobacteria bacterium. The sequence goes on from JADKJU010000001.1 coordinate 656,478, forward strand.
CTCGCGCCGGTGGCAGGCAACGATGCCGAGGAAGGCCGGGCGAAGAACCGCCGGGTCGAACTCGTGAAGCAGCCTTGAACTGCCTGGCGGGCGACCCCTGTCAGGCGACAGCGACGAACACCATGGCGCCGAGGACGACGGTTTCGCCCATCACCAGCATCGCCGCCTTCAACCCCACGCCGGCAAGAGCCCGAAGCGACGTCTTCATCCCGATGGCCGCCAAGGCAATGACCAGAAGCCAGCGCGACGCGTTGTTGCCCGCGTCGACCACCGCCGCGGGTACCCAACCCACGCTGCCGAGCAAGACGAGGATGGCGAACACCACCGCGAACCAGGGCAGCACCGGTGCCGATCCTCCGACCCGACGACCGCGCACGTGCAACACCATGCCGATCACGATGCAGACCGGAAGCAGCGTGGCCACGCGAAGCAGCTTCACGATGGTGGCCGTGTTGCCCGCCTGTTCCGATACAGAATAGCCGGCACCCACGACCTGGGCCACGTCGTGGATGGTCCCGCCCAGGAAGATGCCGGCGGTGCGGTCGTCGAAGCCTGCGATGACAGCCAGGACCGGGTACAGGAACATCGCGACCGTGGAAAGCGCCGTCACCGCGATGATGACGAAGCTCGCATCGCGCTCCGAATCGGCGTCCTTGGGCAGGACCGAAGCGATCGCGAGCGCCGCCGAGGCGCCGCAAATCGCCACGGCGCCGCCGCTCAGCACGCCGAAGCGCTCGCCGAGCCGAAGCCACTGCGAAGCCAGGATCCCCACCCCGATCGTGAGGCAGATTCCGGCGATGACCATCGCGACCGTGGACCAGCCGAGGGATGCGATCTCCCCTACCGTGATGCGCAGGCCGAGCAGGGCCACCCCGGCACGCAGCAGCCCCCGGGACGCCAGGTCGATACCGACGCGGCAGCGTTCGTCCTGCGACAGGAAATTGAGGGCCATGCCGAGTAACAGCGCGAACAGCAGGGCGCTCACGTTCGTGCGTAGCGAAAGAAAGGTGGCGGCGATTCCGACGACGGCAGCCACCATCAGACCGGGACGCGCCTCGTTCAGGCGGCCGACCATGTCCATGGGAAGCCTTGCCAAGGCTGGCCCGCCAAGCGCCATTGTGCTGGATTGATCCATTACGTCTCCGTCTGCCTGCATTGGCCTTCTACGCCCGGATCGCGGCATCGAACGGGAGGGATGCACGCTGATTCGCGTAGGTGGCCAAGGGTATGCGGCCGGCGGAAACCCTTGCTGTGTTCTCCGTCACAACTGGAGCGACCATCGGGCGTCGCCTCTCTTACATTGGTAGTCGGGGCTACCGCCCTGCCGTTTGCGGTATTCTCGCGATCGCTTCCGCTCCGCCCCAGCCATGGACCTTCGCGACCAGATCATCAAGGAGGCGCTCGACAAGACGGTCGGCCCCTACCAGCCGGAAAAAAAACTTCGACCCCGGCTCGCCCGCGTCGCGACCATCGCCGTCCTGGCGGTCGCCGCTGCGCTGGGAGTCGTGATCATCCTGAATCGGCCCGCCTCCAAGCTCCACCCGTCAGGCAACGACCGCAATCCCGTAACCGTGAACCTGCTGCCCGCACCCGAGAAGCGCTGAACCCATGTCGAAAAATCTCGTCGCCTTCGCACTGCTGCTCGCGCTGCTCCCCGACACCTCATGGGCCCAGGTCGTCGCGAAGCTGGTCGGCCGGTACCAGATGGAGGTCCAGGGAGGCGATATCCTCGAGCTGAGAGCCGACGGCACTGCCTGGCTGGCGGGTGACGAGATGAAATGGTCGGTCAAGGGTAACCAGCTCGTCGTCGGAACGGATGTCATGGCCTACAGCCTGCAGGGGGACCGCCTGATGCTGACGTTCGGCGCCATCCAGCTGGCCTGGAAGAGGATCGGCGGCGCCGGCAAGGTACCCTCGGCCATGCAAAGCGCCGCGAACAAGGCGAAGCCCCAGCAGCCCTCCGCAGCGCCTGCGCCGGCCGCCACCGCAGCCAACGGCAATGCGCAGGACGACCAGGCACGGCAGGTGCTGACCAACAACGCGTGGTGCTCGTTCACCTACAACAAGACGAGTGGAACCTCGACCACCCGCAAGGTCGTCTTCCGTCCCGACGGGCTGATGACGGTCAACGGCGGTGCGGAATCCTACAGTTCCGGCTACGGCGGCACCTACGCCGGGCAGTCGAGGACCGGCAGCGCGATGCGCTGGCGGCTCGAGAATCTGCGTGTGTTCGTGGACCAGGGCAACGGGGGCGGCTTCCAGGACATCGGGCTGACCGCGAACAGGAACTCGAACGGCTCGCTGATCCTCAGCGCCGGCGGGCGCGAATACTCGATGTGCAACTGACCTGCGCAATCGCTGCGGTCCCGCAGCTATTGCGCGGACCGGGAACAACGCCCCCAGTCAGCGCAGGGAAAGACGCCAGAGCGACGTCACCTCGGCAGCGCGCGCCGCGTGGAGCGGGTCCGCCTCATCGGACACCTTGGGATGCTTCGGCCGCGCATCGATCCGGTCCGCGACCTTCAGCCCCGCATCATCGAACCACCCGAGCAGCTCCGGCCGTGATCGCAGGCCCAGGTGCTCCGCAAGATCCGACAGGATGAGCCAGCCCTCGCCCGCAGGCTCGAGATGCGCGGGCAGTCCACGCAGGAATCCCCGCAGCATGCCGCTCTCGGGATCGTAGATCCCGCGTTCGATGGGAGAGCTCGGCCGCGCCGGCACCCAGGGCGGATTGCAGACCACCAGCCCGGCCCGCCCTTCCGGAAAGAGATCCGCCTGCACGACCTCGACCTGCGCCGCCAGTTCCAGGCGAGCGAGGTTCTCGCGAGCGCACGCCAGCGCGCGCGGATCCTGGTCGGTCGCGATCACCCGCGTGAAGCCGCGCCGCGCGAGCACGGCCGCCAGCACGCCTGTCCCGGTGCCGATGTCGAAGGCCACGCCGGACGACGAATCCGAAGCCGGCAGGCGCGCCTTGGCAACGAGATCCACGTACTCGCGGCGTATGGGCGCGAACACCCCGTAATGCGGGTGGATCCTGCCGCCGATAGCCGGGACATCGATTCCCCGGGTGCGCCATTCGTGCGCGCCGATGAGGCCCAGCAACTCGCGCAGCGATGCGACCGAGGGTCCCTCGGGCGGGCCCCACGCCTCCAGGCACGCCTGCCGCATGTCCGGCGCGCGCCGCAACGCAATGCCGTATCCCTCATCGATTGGCACCAGCAGCCTGCCCAGCGTGCGGGCGCGCTGCGATTGCGCCTGGCGATGCCGATGGAAGGCCTGAGCGGCCGATGCGGACTCCGGCGAGGCGTGCGCATCCTTCGACTTTCGCGGCCGGCGGTCCGCGCGGCTCGCGAGCGCCACCAGCATCTGGCGCGCGTTCTGGAAGTCGCTGCGCCACAGGAGAGCCGTGCCCTGGCACGCGAGGCCGTACGCCTCATCGGCCGTTATCCGGTCATCGACGACGACCACGCGCGCCGGGGGCGGCGCCCCGCTCTCCGAGCGCCAGCGCGCGCAGCGTGCCTCGCCGTCCTCGGTCCACTCAACGGTCGGCTGCGCGTCCAAGTCAGAGTTCGGTGTATTTCCTGCTGCTTCCGTGCGCCTTGTCCACGGGATATCTCCTGGCGTTCTTCAGGAGCTTCTCCCTGGCAGCGGCCATCGGATCGATGCCCAGCTTGTCGCTCAGCCGCACCAGGTACAGGAGTACGTCGGCAATCTCCTCGCCCGCCGCGGCAAGCGCCTCGGGCGCAAGACTTTGGCTCTGCTCTTCGGTGAGCCACTGGAAATGCTCCAGCAATTCACCCGCTTCTCCCGACAACGCCATCGCCAGGTTCTTGGGCGAATGAAACTGGTCCCAATCGCGCTCGACGGCGAAGGTCCTCAGTTGCTCACGCAAGTTGTCGAGATCGGTCATGTTGCCGCTCCAGGGGAGTCAAGGGCACCGAGAGTGCGGCCTGCAGTATTTGGGGCATGGCCGCCGGAGTCAATCCGGTTGGCGCGGGATTGCCGCAAGCATGGGGTTTCGAACCGGCGTATTCTGGATTCGACGCCGCTGCCGGCGGCGCCATGCAAGCGTCGAAGCCCACAGTGGAGCGGGCTAACCGGCTTCCAATTTCAAGGAGGCGTTCATGTCGAGTCGAAGCAATCCTTCCAGGCAGGTGCTGCGCCTGGCCGGGGTGATTCTCGGCGCCATGCTTTCGCTGCAGGCCCTGTCGCAGGCGGGGACGGAAATGCGCGTCACCGTCACCCTCAACGATCACACCTTCCTCGACAGCCCGATAGCCGGAGGCATTGCCCTGACTTGCAAGGGCACGCCCACGTGCGTGGCGGACACCACCTACCTGGACTTCACCCCGTACTTCGCGGGCCTGTGCTCCAACGCCCTGGTTGGCACGTTCAACGGCTCGATGACCGGGCTGAATCTCGCCCAATCCGGGGCAATACAGGGGCAGATGAACCTGCTGGGCTCGACCCCGACCCCGAATGCGGACGGTACCTGCTCGCTCACGCCCACGGACATCACCTACTTCTACACCGGGACCTGGGACCTCGGCAGCAGGACCGGCACGCTCTCGATCAACAGGACCGAGTGCGTATCCCAGGGGATTTCGCTTTGCACCGGAGCCAACACGCCCCCATTCACGGGTTCGCTCAAGGCCGACGCGATTCCGCCGCCGGTCTTTCCGATGACCGTGCGATCGGAAATCAATGCGGTATCCGCCACCGCGTCCGCGGACATCGAGTTCCGGCCGCAGGATGTGGGAACGAACGGCAGCGTCTTCGTCTTCGCCCTGGCGCCCGCCACGCTGGTGAAGGGCGGCGAGGATCCCAAGGCGATGCGCTTCGGATTCGCCAAGGACGCGAGGAAGGTCGATACACCCATCGCCTGCGTGCTCGCGCAGCTCTCGCAGTCGGGGCAGATGACCGCGGTCACTTCCTCCCAGCTCCAGGCCTACGTGACGGGCGTCCTGTCGGCACAGGGGGCCTCGGTCGCGATCCTGACCGGCGTCCCGACGAGCAGCGTGGCCGGGGCGACGTTCTTCGTGGGCTACGGCTCCAGCGGATCCTCGATGATCAACACCGGCATCAATCGCGGGGCGGTCACCGTACCGGCCGCGGTCCAGTGCCAGCCGGGCCCGCCACAGACGGGCTGGTGGTGGAATCCCCAGGAAGACGGGCGCGGCTTTTCGCTCGAGGTGCGCGGCAACAACATCTTCTTCGCCGGTTTTCTCTACGACGTCTCGGGACGTTCGACCTGGTACGTCTCCACCGGCGCGGTGTCGCTCGACGGGTCCTACTACACCGGGGACCTGCTGAGCGCGAGTGGCGGGCAGACGCTGGGCGGAGCCTACCCGGGGTTCCCCGCACTCAGGAGCGTCGGCCCCATCACGCTCACCTTCCACTCGGCAAGCCAGGGCACGTTGGTATGGCCAGGCGGCACGGTGCCGATCCAGCGATTCAACATCGTCCCCAACGGGCTGAACCTTCCTCCCGCTGCGGGGCAACCCGAGAGCGGATGGTGGTGGAACGAGGAGGAATCCGGACGCGGGTTTTTCCTCGAATGGCAGGGGGGAACGCTCGACATCGCCGGCTACATGTATGACGACCCCGGCAACTCCGTGTGGTATCTCACGGTCGGGGCGATCGGCGGGACGCCCACGGCCAGGTCCTTCCAGGGCAACTGGTGGAGCTATGGCAATGGCCAGACCCTCACCGGGGCGTGGAAGCCCAATACGCGCCTGAGCACCAACGTCGCCCCCGTGACGATCCAGTTCAGCAGTACCGAAACCGCGGTCATGACGCTGCCCAACGGGCGCACCACGAATCTCAAACGGCATCGGTTCTAGCGCCTGCCTGGGGAGGTCGTCCCCGGCGATGCCGGAGTCCGCTCGCGCAAGGAACCCTCGCCATCGTCGCGGGTGTTTCCCTTGGCGCAGGGGCGATCCGGAAGAAACCTTGGAGGCGCGGGCCGGAATCGAACCGACGTAGACGGATTTGCAATCCGCTGCATAACCACTTTGCTACCGCGCCTGAACGCTTGAAACGAAGCGGGGGGAGGATAGACCTCCCCCCGAAGGGAAAATGGAGCGGCAGAAGAGTCTCGAACTCTCGACCTCAACCTTGGCAAGGCCGGTCCCCCACCGCGCAACCACTGACAACCCCCAAATTATACAATAGATTGTTGTCCGGCGTAGCGCTCCGAAGCATCTCACCTGAACCGCAGCAGGGCGTAGCCAGTCTGCGCATCTCACTTGCTCGCGCTGGGCGCCCGAAAGAACAAAGCCAACAAGCCTAAATCGTGCCGCGCGACTACATTCCCCTAGATCGCACCTTCTATCCCGTTCAGGAAGGCGAGCGCACCGTCGCTATCTGGTTCTCACTCGCCGGTCGGGGCGAGTTACGTTGGGAAGATTTGCTGCGGTACTGGCGCGTCGTGATTCTGGCGGAAGGCGGAAGCGGTAAGACGGCCGAGCTCGAGCACGCGGCCCGCGCTCAGATCGCCGACGGGCGCCAAGCCTTCTTCGGTCGCCTGGTAACCGTGGCCAATAGGGGCCTGCCGGAAGGACTCGAGATCGGCCGGGACACCTTCGCCACGTGGAAGGCCTCCGGGGAGCCCGCTTGGCTCTTCTTGGATTCGGTAGATGAAGCTAAGGGGGAAGGCGTGAGAGTAGGCGACGCGTTCCGCGCCGTGGCCTCGGGGATCGAAGGGGCCGCCTCCCGCATCCATATCGTGATCTCGGGACGCTTTACGGACTGGGAACCGCAAGGCGATCTCGCCCTCTTCAAGCGCGACCTCACTTGGTCCGCTGCAGCCACCGATGAAATCTCCGAGGATCCGGACAAGCTGCTCTTGGAGATCGTGAACGGCGAAGCCCGCCGACAGCGCTTTGCCCCGCACCGGAAGGTCGACGACACCCATGAGGCGCTGGTGGTCGGCCTCTCCCCAATGAGCCCTACCCAGGTCAATGCATATGCACATGCCAGAGGCGTTCATGACGTCGCTGCGTTCGTGGAGGCGGTGGACGCAGGGAACCTCAGCACGTTCGTGCGTCGACCAATGGACTTGGACTGGCTGGTTACCTATTGGAACCGAGAAGGTCGATTTGAACGGTTGGAAACCATGCTCGAGGCCAACCTGCTGCAGCGACTTAAGGAACCTGATACCCATCGTCGCCGCGGCGAGCGCTTTAGCAAAGAATCGGGAATGCGTGCGCTCGAACGGATCGGCGCCGCGCTGGTATTGGGACGAGTTGACGAGATCGCGATACCCGATTCCGAGGCAAGCGAGCCTCAAAGCGACAAGGCCCTCGCACTGGACCAGATTCTTCCGGACTGGAACAATGCTCAGCAGATCGAGCTGCTGAATCGCCCGGTGTTCGACCCCGCTCGTGAAGGCCGTGTTCGCCTTCATAACGACAATGGCGGCGAAGTTCGAGCCTACCTCGCTGCGCGGTGGCTGCGCCGACTCCTTGCACAAGGCGAAGGCCACCTCTCGGTAGCCGCGTTGAAGCGACTCCTGTTCGCCACCTCTTATGACGTCGAGCTAGTAAAACCCTCGATGCGGGCCACGGCGGCCTGGCTCTCGCTCTGGGTACCGGCGGTCTGTGAGTTCGTCTTGGCCGTGGATCCTCGACTTCTCATGGACGCGGGAGACGCGGCCGGCCTTCCACGAACGGCGCGCGAACAGGCGCTTGAGCGCTGGACCGAGGAAGCCAAAAGCGCGCAATTCATTGGCATGCCAGATCGCCGTGCTCTCGCCCGATTCGCGCAGCCCGATCTGGCGACCAAGGTACGCGCTTTGTGGAAGCTCCACGGGAAACAACCCGACGCGCGCTCGTTCCTTCTCTTTACGATCCAAGCGGGGCGACTCGTCGATTGCGCTGATCTCGCTGAAGCAGCCGCCACCGGCAGTGGGATGGACAGTGAGAGCCGTACCCATGGCACGCTTGCTCTCCTTGATGTGGGGAATCCCGACGCCCTCACGCGCCTCGCGCGCCATGTTCACGCAAACGCGGGCGGAGACTCTGCGAGCATCGTGTGGCGGGTAGTCGAAGCGCTCTATCCCCGCCACATCACCGACGACGAACTGCTGGACATCATGCGGGCCACGTACAAGACCGCCACGCGCCACATCGAGCGCTTCGAGTATGTAGCACCCACGCTCGCGAAAAATCTCGATCGACCCGACCGCGTGGAGCACGTTCTCAAAGGCACTCTTAACCTGGCGCAGCTCCATCGGCCGGGGAGGAATGAACGCCGCAGTCAAGAGAACCGCGACCGCTTCTTGCCCACGATCGAAGCGTTCGGAGAGCGCTTGTTGGAACTCACCCCGACAACGCAGGCACCAGCAGCCGCCATCGATGCTGCGATCGACGCCAAGCACGAGCGACGCTACCGACCACTCCCGAGTCGCGAAGAGAACGACCTGTATGCGCTCTTGAATGCGACGCCCGAACGACGAGCAGCGTCGCTTTGGCACGCCGCCGCCAAGTTCCCCTCCAACTCGCGCGGCGACATCGATGACATCTTCACTTTGCAATATCTCGGCTTCGCGCCCGATCTGGTGGCCGAGGATGCTACGTGGCTGCTCGAAGCCGCGCGCTCGCGACCGTTGCCGAAGGATCGACGGCTAGCCGCCAACGCGGTTCTGCGCCTATCGGTTGTAGACGGAAAGCCCACTGGACCACTACTTGATGCGCTCAAGCAGATCGGGGACGGCGATGCGGCCGTGTCCGAGGTGGTGAAGGTGTGGACCACGCCGCGCACGCCCACGGCGGACGACATCGAGCATGCGCGTGTGATGGAAGAGCTCGAGCAGCGCAACGCCCGTGACCGCAAGGCCCTGAATGATAGGTGGCTCAACTTCGCCGCCAGGATACGCGCTGACCCGTCATCTATTCGGACACCGGCCTCAGCGAAACCAGGGAGCATGTCAGGCGCCCTATATGACTGCCATCAATTGCTTTCCCTATTGGCGCATGAGGACAATCGCTACGGCATCTCTTCCGTCGATCCTCTGCGCTCCATTTTGGGTGACGCCGCAGCCGAGGTCACGAAGCAAGCGCTGATTGCGTATTGGCGCACCTGGCAACCCGCCATACGTTCCGAGACGCCTGAGATGCATTTGCACGCCATGTCTCACGGTGACCGCCTCGGGCTGGCCGGGGTATCGATCGAAGCGGCCTCGTCGCCCGCGTGGGCTCGTACGCTGACGCGTGCGGAGGCCGCGACCGCAACGCGTTACGCCCTACTCGAGTTGAACGGTTTCGCCGATTGGATAGAGGACGTCGCGCAATCGCATCCGGCTGTCGTTGCCGACATCCTAGCGCGTGCCTTGCGCGAGGAACTGTCACCGAACTACAAGGGCGAGCGAGATATCCTCCGAAAACTCACCAGCACGTCGCCAGCGATTTTGGCGCTTGTCCGACCGACGCTTATCGATGCGGTCGATCGACGGGGTGATCTCGCGGACGTCGTCCTCGCGCTCGCTCTGGAATGCCTGATCCGCGCGGGCGAGTTCAAGGGTCTCGAAGGGACGCTGAAGAAGAAGGTTCGCAGCGCGAAGGGTGTCTCGGCCCAGGCGGCGTACCTGGCCGCGATGTTTCGGATCGCGCCCGCCTCGGCCACCGGCACGCTTGAGTTGACCTTGAAGCGCCTGCCCGCCCCCCGTCGAGCTCCCCTGGTCCAAGCTGTACTTCCGAGCATGTTTGGCGACGAGATGCGGGGGAGATCCGCCTTAAACTTCGACACGATCCCAGCCGAAGCCTTGGAGGATATGGTCCGGCTAGCCTTTGCTCACGTGAGAGTCGGCGACAACCTGGAGGACCTGGGCGTGTATTCGCGGACTCAACGCGACGATGCTGAGAGCGTTCGTAACCGACTCCTCAACTTGCTCGTAAACCGTCCTGGGCCCTATACGTTCTACGCAGTCGGGCGCCTGCAGCGTGAACCCAATCACCTCGGCGTGCCCATGGCCAACCTGGCTTCCATGGCCTATACGCGGGCCGCGATGGACGCCGAAAGGTCGCGCTGGCCTCCGAATCACGTATACCAGTTCGAGCGTGATGCCATGATGTGTCCGCGGACTAGTTGTGGTTTCTACGACCGTTGTTCACGAACTTGCGGCCGTCGGCTGATGGGTGGGAGGTAATTGAGGCTAGCATGTGGTCGCTCCTGATTGTAGAAGGCAAGCCATCGGGCGAGGTGCTGCGTGCGGATAGCGCTGGTGAGGTATGCGCGTCCGTAGGCCCATTCCCTGAGCATGGTCTGGATGAAGCGCTCTGCCTTGCCGTTGGTTTGCGGGGTGTAGGGCTTGGTACGCAGATGTCGCAGCTCCAACGTGTGGCAGGCATCACGGAATCGATGGGATCGGTAGCCTGTGCCGTTATCGGTGAGCAATCTCTTGATCGTGATTCCCTGCTTGGCATACCAGCTCGTGGCGCGATGCAGGAAGGCTGCGCATGTGTCCCCCTTTTCGTCGGGCAGGACTTCGGCGTATGCAATCCGGGAATGGTCATCGATGGCAACGTGGACGAACTCCCACCCCGCGCCGTAGCTCTTGCTGGTGCGGTTGCCGGTGACGCGATGACCCGGACTGCGGAATCTGGCGAGTTTCTTGATGTCCAGGTGAAGCAGATCGCCAGGCCGGCGTCGTTCATAGCGACAGGGCGGCCGTACAGGCTCGAGGGCGTGCTGTGGGCCCAGACCTCGGCGTGCCAGTACCGCGCTGACGGTCGAGCGCGCAAGCCCCAGTTGCTCTCCGATGGCTCGTGCGGGCTGACGGAAGTGCCGGAAGTACTCAACAAGTTCGGCCCAGTCGTCCGGCAGCGCGTGTGGCTGCCGATGCGCTCTCGACGAGCGGTCGCGAAGACTGGCCAACCCATCGTCTCGGAAGCGCCTGAGCCACTTGTACGCCGTACGCGGGCTGATACCGGCGGCGTGCGCCGCCTCGCAACACTCCAGCCCGCCTCCAGAATGCGGCGGACAAGCAACTCTCGACTGGCCGGTGTGGTGCGGGCATTCTCATGGATGTTCATCCGGGCTTCTCCCTTGATGTTGGTCGGCTCGCACCAACCAGCTTCTCGGGTTTAGCTCGGATGAACAACCTTCATAGAAATCACAACTAGTCAGGATCTGCAAGCAGTCGCCATCGGCGCCCTCGCGGACCTCCAACAGAAGCTCCTGAGCGACGATAATTCTCTCGCCGGCATCGTGGCCACATTGCCGAATGAAGAGGCTGTGCAGCAATGGGTCCGAGACCAGATTGAAGTGCTCTTCGGCCGTGCTTTTGTCATCGAACGCGAACCGCACGTCCACGACGAGAAGGAACCGGACCTGCGGCTTAGCTCTCGGGACACCAACGCCAAGAGTCCCATCGAGATCAAGCTGTCGACTTGGACTTTGAAGGAACTCGAGGAAGCGATCACGAAACAACTGATCGGACGCTATCTCAAGAACCCCGAATATCGCTTCGGAGTCCTCCTTATCGTCCACCAGAAATCACGCCCCGTTGGGTGGAAACACAAGAACGGGAAGTTCCTCTCCTTTGAAGATATCGTCGCGCATCTGCGGGAGCTAGCGCGTTCCATCGGTGCCGCGAGCGCCACCGCCGCACAGGTGCAAGTCGTCGTTCTCGACGTCACCCTTTGAACGAATTCCCCTTGGGTTTTTTGGAACTGCACGCGGGCCTGCTCGACGTGCCGGGTCCGGACCAGGTTCTGGTGAAGGTCATGAAGGCCGAGAACTTCGCGCGGTCGGTGTGTGAAAGGTACCTACACTTCAACCGCGTTGACGGCTACCGCGATTTTCCAGATGCCGACCACGAGGATGGCGCTCAGCTTCCGGGCGATCGTGTGGGGAATGTGGCGTCTCGGTTCGAGAAATCGCAGGACTTCACAGCCAGCCACTATTACGACCTTTCGCGCGCGCGGACCTACGCGTATTGCGTTTCCCTCAACGACAGCCCGCGATTGTGGGAGTACGGTGCCGGCGCCCCGCGCGGTCAGATTGGCATCTACTTCCGATTTGGAAAGCTTCGGTCGTACCTCAACGAGCTATACGGGGACAAGGCGGCAAAGCCCGAGGTCGACGGCCACGCGATGCAACAGATTCTTTCCCTCAACTATGGACTTGTCCGCTACATAGATCGCAACAGTCACCGGGAAAACGCCAACCTCCTGCCGAACCCGATCATTTACACGTTTCTCAAAGACCTCAAGTTCGCGGACGAGGCTGAGTTGCGTATCACTCTTTCTGCTATCGGGATCGGGAGTTTTCAGGTCAACGGGAACTCCGTCGGCTTTCCCAACTGTCTGCGGTTTCCCTTCGACTATGTCGAGGCGCTGAAGCGAGGTGCCATTGAAAGATTTGAGAAGTCGGCGGATTGCGATCCAGATTGGCTCCGCGATGCCTTGGAGCCAACCGGCATAGTTGTCGAACGGTAGCTGCGCTCAACTCTCATCCCGCACACTAATCGTTTACTGAGCCGCGCGCAGGTATATGTACCGGATCCGCCGCGAGATACCTCGGTGGATCACTTCAACAAGTCCCTGATCATCGCTAGCGAACATCAAATTTCTCCCTCGCCGTCATGTGATCCGTAAATTTGCCGTAGATACTGCGGCGGGGGCCGGTCCTCGCGAAGCTCAACCGCCCGTGCTGCGTGCTCAGAAAACGCCGTGCCGGCAGCGAGGCACGAGACGTTTATCTGAAGTTCGCCCTCCGCCTCAGTCACGCTGCGAACATGACCTATCATTGTTTGGACCTTTCTTCCAGACATACCGTCCGCACGAGCTGATGTGCTTGTACAAAACCACGCATCAAAGACGTACTCGACGCGTAATGAATGTCCACGATAGTAAGCCCGCCTAAGTTGCCGGTTGTTCTTGCGGCGAGACCCTTCATCCTTAAAGTAGAACGGTAGCTGCATAGCAATGTATGGAATTCCCCCGCTTCTCCGGACACTACGCTAAGCCCGCATGAGTACGTTCGAACTCCATCGGGCTGACCTGCCCAAGCGTCGAATGTCGGCGCCGGGAATTGTAGAACACTTCGATGTAGTCGAAGATGTCGGCGCGCGCGACTTCGCGCGTGGCGTACGTCCTGCGATAGACACGTTCCTTTTTGAGCGAGGCGAAGAAGCTCTCGACCGCGGAGTTGTCCCAACAGTCGCCGCGCTTGCTCATGCTGCAGGTGATGCCCTCGGCCGACAGCAGGCGCTGGAAGTCCTCGCTGGTGTATTGGCTGCCCTGGTCGGAATGGTGCAAAAGCTCCGAAGGCTTGCCGCGTCGCCACAGCGCCATTATCAACGCGTCCAGCACCAGTTGCGCGGTCATGGTGGGTTGCATAGACCAGCCGACCACGCGCCGGCTGAACAGATCCACCACAACGGCAAGGAACAACCAGCCCTCGCCCGTCCAGATGTAGGTGAAATCGGCTGCCCACTTCCGGTTCGGAGCAGCAGCGGCGAAGTCTCGCTCCAACACGTTCGGTGCGATGCTGTGTTCCGGACGCAATCCAATGTCGGTAGGCATGCGCCGCGGCTTGGGCTGCGCGCTCATGCCAGCCCCTCGCATCAGTCGCGCCACTCGATTCTCGCTGCAGGATTGGCCTGCGACGACCATGTCCTTCCAGACCCGCGGCGAGCCGTAGGTCTGGTGACTCAAGGCGAAGCTTTCCCGGATCAGCACCAGCAAGCCCGCGTTGGCGATCGAGCGCACGCTCGGCGAGCGTCCAAGCCACTCGTAGAACCCGCTCGACGACACCTCGAGCAAGCGGCACATCATCCGGGTCGGCCACACCGGCCGATAGCGGGCTACAAACACATACCTCACGTTGGTTCCTTCGCGAAGTAGCCCAGCGCTTTTTTTAGAATGTCGCGCTCCATTCGAACTTTCGCCAACTCTCGCCTAAGCTGCTCGTTCTCCAGCTGCTGCGCAGCCTTCAACGGCAATGCCCGGTCCTTCTCGTATCGACCTGCCGCGAAGTTGTCCACCCACCCCTTCAGGACCGAACGCTCCACGCCAAGCTCACGCGCAACCGCCGACACCGATCGTCCAGGTTGCTGTGTGAGTTTCACTCCCTCGCGCTTGAACTCGGCCGTAAACTTCCGTCTTTGCTTCGTTGCCATCGAACACCTCCAATTGCCAGTTTGGCATCATCAGATGTGTCCGGGGAAACGGGGGAATTCCAGCCTTCTTGTCCGCGACGCTCGCGTGCGCGTAGCGGGCAGAAGCCGTGAGGGTGCGGTGTCCCATGCTCTGCATGATGAGCTGTTGGCTTGTGCCCGCCTTGGCAAGCGCGTAGCCGTGCCCATGGCGCAGTTCGTGGAACACTCGCCTGGCGAGCTGCGCTTCGGCGCAGATCCGCGTCCAAAGAGGTCGATATGTGAAGGGCTTGCCGCTCTTATTGGCGAACACGAGTTCGTCGGCGGCGACCTTCGGTAGGCGCTTCAACTCGGCCACGGCCGCGCTGGAGAGCCCTGCGGTGATGGGGTCGCCGTTCTTCGTGCGAGGCACGGTGAGAGTGCCGGCCACGAGGTCGAGGTCCTTGCCGCGCACCGCCAGGATCGAGCCCACGCGAAGGCCCGTGTGATAGGCCACCACGATGAGGGCGGTCATCTTGCCCCAGTGCTTGTCGAGCACGCGCGAGAGCGCCACCAGGCGCTCGACCTCCTCGGGGCGCAGGTAACGCTCCGGGTCGGCCCGCTCGGGGGCTCGCTCGATCCCGCGAGTAGGTGATGCGAATGCCCGGGGCACGAGTTTCAGGCGCCGGGCGTGCTTGAAGATGCTGCCGGCCTGAGTGAGGTAGCGGTTCACCGTGGAGCCCGCGAGGGGCTTGCCGGCGGCGGCGGTGTCGCGCTTGCCGCCGATGAGCCGGCCACGCTCGGCGAGCCGCACAAGGGCGGTGTCGATATCGTCCGGGGTGAGGGTTGCGAGCTCGCGATTGCCGAGGGCGTCGGTCCAGAACGCGAGCCGGGAAAGGCTCGCCGCGTCGAGCTCACGGGAGGCGATGTAGGCCTCCACGACTTCCTTGAAAAGCGCCATTTTGCTGTCTCCTGACTGCCGATCGACCAGAACCCTTTTCGGGGTTCACCGTGTCGCCGTGGTGGCGCAGTTTCGGAGTGCTGTCAGGCACTTACGAGAATATTGGAGCGGCAGAAGAGTCTCGAACTCTCGACCTCAACCTTGGCAAGGTTGCGCTCTACCAACTGAGCTACTGCCGCATGGAAGCCGAGCATTATATCGGTTTCCACCCCTTCCGTTCAACCCTGCGTCCCGCCTCCGCCCTCGGGGCCGTGCGGCTTCATGGCCGCCTTGAGGTACACCCCCATCGACCAGAGCGTGATGAGCGCGGAAATCCAGATGAGGACACGCCCCACGGGGTTGGTGTGGAACAGGCCGAAGAGCACGCCGTTGAAGAGCAGGAACGGAATCGACACCAGTTGCGTCACGGTCTTGATCTTGCCCAGGATGTTCACCGCGACGTTCTTCGACTGGCCGAGCTGCGCCATCCACTCCCGCAGCGCCGAGATCGTGATTTCCCGGCCGATGATGATGAGCGAGGCGAACGGGTCCACGAAGCCCTTCTCGGTCAGCACGATGAGGGCCGCCGTTACCATGAGCTTGTCGGCCACCGGGTCGAGGAAGGCGCCGAAGGACGTGGTCTGGTTCCACCGGCGCGCGAGGTAGCCGTCCGCCCAGTCGGTGATCGCCGCCAGGATGAAGATCCACATGGAGATCACGTTGGCCTGCCGCTCGGAGAGCCAGTCCTCGGGAAAATAGAGGACCGCCACGAACAGCGGTATGGCGACGATGCGCAGCCACGTGAGAAGGAGCGGCAGGTTCAGTGGCGCGATCTTCAAGGCCTTCGGCTCAATGCAGTTCGTTGTAGATGCGTTCCGCCAGTGTACGGCTGATCCCTTGCACCCGCGCAAGATCCTCGACGCTCGCGGCCATCACGCCCTGGAGCCCGCCGAAATGCGCGAGAAGCTTCTGGCGTCGCTTCGGCCCGACAGATCCGATGTCCTCCAGGCGGGAGGCGGTGCGTGCCTTGCCGCGCCGTGCGCGGTGGCCGGTGATGGCGAAGCGGTGCGCCTCGTCCCGTACCTGCTGGATGAGGTGCAGGGCCGGGTGGTCGGGCGGAAGCCTGCGCGCGCCCTCCTCGCCCGCCACGAAAAGCTGCTCCAGCCCGGGCTTGCGCTCTTCCCCCTTGGCCACCCCGATCATGGCGATGTTGGCCAGGCCCAGCTCCTGCATGACGCCCATCGCGATGTTGAGCTGCCCGGTGCCGCCGTCGATGAGGATGAGGTCGGGCGTCCTGCCCTCGCCCTCGGCGAGCTTGCGGTAGCGGGCGTCCAGGGCATAGCGCATGGCGCCGTAGTCATCGCCGGCCGCCACGTCCTTCACGTTGAAGCGGCGGTATTCGGAAGGCTGCATCCCGCCCTTGTCATAGACCACGCAGGAAGCGACGGTCGCCTCGCCCATGGTGTGGCTCACGTCGAAGCACTCGATCCTCGCCAGCGGGGACTGCGCGCCGAGGAACTCGCCCAGGGCCGCCCCCCTCGCCTCCTGGGTCGCGTGAGCGGCAAGGCGGCTGGCGACGGCAAGCTCGGCGTTCTTGCGCGCCATCTCGAGCCACAGCCGCGCCTCGCCTTGCGGGCGCGTGAGGACGGTCACCGCCCGGTTGCCGATGGCCTCGAGCAGCGCGGCCAGGGCCGGCGCATCCTCGATGGCATCGGCGATCACGCGTGGGGGCACCGGTTGCACGGCGTAATGCTGGGCAAGGAAGGCCTCGACCACCGTAGCCGCATCGCTGCCGCCGGCGTTCTGCGGGAAGAAGCTGCGGTCGCCCAGGTGCCGGCCGCCGCGGATCATGGCGAGGGTCACGCACCACACGCCCTGCCTTTCCAAGGCCGCCACGACGTCGGCATCGCGCGCGCCGGCCGATTCGACCACCTGCCCGGACAGGATTTGCTGCAGCATGCGCACTTCGTCGCGGTAGCGGGCGGCCAGCTCGTAGCGCTGCGCGGACGAGGCCGCCTCCATCTTGAGGTTCAGCTCCTCGATCACGTCGTCCTCGCGGCCCTCGAGGAACTTGGCGGCGTGATCGACGTCGCGGTGGTAGTCCTCCTCCGTGATCCTGTCGACGCACGGCGCCGAGCAGCGGCCGATCTGGGCCAGCAGGCAAGGGCGCGAGCGGTGGCTGAACACGCTGTCGTCGCACGTGCGCAGGCGAAAGATCTTCTGCAGGTGGCCGATGGTCTCGCGTACCGCCCAGGCATTCGGGAACGGTCCGAAGTAGCGGTTGAGCTTCTCCTGCGCGCCGCGGTAGAAGCGGATCTGCGGATACTTGTGCCCCGTTACCAGGATGTAGCCGTAGCTCTTGTCGTCGCGGAAGAGGACGTTGTAGCGCGGGCTCAGCGCCTTGATGAGGTTGTTCTCGAGGAGGAGCGCCTCGGCCTCGGTGCGAGTGACCGTGGTCTCCGCCGAGGCGATCTGCCCCACCATGAGGGCGGTGCGCGGGCTCGGATGACTCTTCTGGAAGTACGAGGAGACGCGCTTCCTCAGCTCCCGCGCCTTGCCGACGTAGATCACCTCGCCGGCCGCGTTCAGGAACCGGTACACCCCCGGCAGGTTGGGCAACCCGGCAAGGAACTCCTTCGGAATAAAGGGGACAGACCCCTTTTCGGCCGTCAAGGGGCGAAAAGGGGTCTGTCCCCTTTTTTCACGTTGCGCGGACGCGCGCCAGGTTTTCCGTGGCGGCGAGGTAGGCCGCGCTCGCCTTCAGGGCGGCGGTGGAAATGGCGCGGCCGCGCATCGTCTCGAGGCGGCGCGCGAGCGTGGGCGCGACGGCGCGGCGCTCGAGGCCCTCCAGCATCGTGTCCTGCGCGCGCGGGTCGTTGCAGACTACGACCACGTCGCATCCTGCGTTGAGGGCGGCGTTGGCGCGCCCGATCATGCCGCCGGCGGTGCTCGCCCCCTCCATGGACAGGTCGTCCGAAAAGACGAGCCCGTCGAAGTGAAGCTTGTCGCGCAGCACTTTCTGCAGCCACACGGAGGAGAACCCGGCCGGCTTCGAATCCACCCTGGGATAGATCACGTGCGCGGGCATGACGCCTCCCATCCCCGCGCGGGCGAGGCGCTGGAAGGGCACGAGGTCCATCGCGACGATCTGCGCCATCGTGCGATCGTCCACCGGCACCTCGAGGTGGGAATCGGCGCGCACGAAGCCGTGGCCGGGGAAGTGCTTGCCGACGGACGCCATGCCCGCCGCATTGAGGCCCGCCTGCAGCGCCTCGGCGAGCGTGGCGATGACATTCGGATCGCCATGCAGGGCGCGGTCGCCGATCACGCTCGATTCGCCATAGTCCACGTCGAGGACGGGGGCGAAGGAGAAGTCGATGCCGTGCGCCTGCAGCTCGCTCGCGATCACGAAACCGCAGCCCCGCGCCGCGGCCAGCGCCTGCGCCGGATCTCGGTCGAACAGGCGGCCGAGCTCACGCATCGCCGGTATCGCGGTGAAACCGTGGCGGAAGCGCTGCACGCGCCCGCCCTCGTGGTCCACGGCGATGAGGAGTGCGGGTTTGCGGATCTCGCGTATCGAGTGCGCAAGCTGGATGAGCTGCAGTGGCGCCGCGAAATTCCTCGCGAAGAGGATCACGCCGCCCACCTGCGGATGCTGCAGGCGCTCGATGTCGTCGGCCGTGAGCTCCAGCCCCGAAACATCGACCATCACCGGTCCGAGTCGCATGTCTGCCTTTCTAGCGTTCGAGGACGACGAATGCCATGGCCACGCCGGCGTCGTCGGCAAGCGAGAGGTGCGAGGCCGTGACCCCGATTTGCGCGAGGTGGCGGGCCATGTCGACGCTCGGCACGAGGCCGGGCTTGCCCCGCCCGTCGCGCCCGACTGCGATCGAATGCCAGCGGAACGGCTCGCGGATGCCGGTGCCTATCGCCTTCGAGAAGGCCTCCTTGGCGGCGAAGCGCTTGGCCAGGTGGCTCGCCTTCTGGCGCGTATGCACATAGCGCACCCGCTCCTCCGGCGTGAGGATGCGGTTCACGAACCGCTCGCCCCAGCGTTCCAGGGCCTGCGCGACCCGGACGATCGAGACCACGTCGGTGCCCACGCCCAGGATCATGGCGCACGTCCCTTGAGGAGCGCATGCCCGGCCGCGGTGACCATCAACGCCTTCATCTCGCGAACGGCCTCGCGCATGCCGACGAAGACGGCCCGGCTCACGATGGCATGGCCGATGTGCAACTCGCGCACGCCCGGCAGGGCCGCGACGGGCTCGACGTTGAAGTAGTTGAGCGCATGCCCGGCGTTGAAGCGCATTCCCAGCGCGTGGATCGCCTCGCCGGCCGAACGGATCCTCGCCAGCTCCGCCACGACCGGAGCGCTTTCCGGATCGCGCCCCCGGGAATGAAAGGCATGGGCGTAGGGGCCGCTGTGGATCTCGCACACGCGCGCACCGGCGCGCGCCGCAGCCTCCACCTGCGTTGCGTCCGCGTCGATAAAGACGCTCGTCACGATGCCTGCGCCGGCCAGCCGGGAGATCACCTCGCGGATGCGCGCCTCCTGCCCCGCAATATCCAGTCCGCCTTCCGTCGTGACTTCCTGCCGGCCCTCGGGAACGAGCATCGCCATCTCCGGCTTCACGCGCAGGGCAATGCCCACCATCTCGTCGGTTGCCGCCATCTCCAGGTTCAGCTTGATGTGGGTGAGCTCGCGCAGGCGCCGCACGTCCTCGTCCTGGATGTGGCGGCGGTCCTCGCGCAGGTGCACGGTGATGCCATCCGCACCGCCCAGGTGCGCCTCCACCGCGCCCCAGACAGGGTCGGGTTCGTAGGTGCGCCGCGCTTGCCGGATAGTGGCGATGTGGTCGATATTGACGCCGAGTTCGATCATGCGACGTCCTCGATTCGCTGCAGGTCCCGCACGATGGCCCGCGTGGAGAGTTCCTGCCCGTTCAGGCAATGGTGGATGAGCATTCGCATGAGGCTCTTGGCCTGCGCCGCCGTGCGCGGATCGTCGAAACGGCCGCCGTCGAGGTGCGCGAGGGTGAGGCCGGACAATCTTACTGCATCGGCCCGCTCGGCAGTCCCTTCCGCCGGGACGGGCCCGCGCTCCATCACGTACCAGTAGTCGCGCTCCGGATCGATGGGCGCTCCCCCAGCCGCGTCGCGCCCGAGCTCCACCGCGTAGCCAAGCTCCCGCAGCATCGCGAGCTCGAAGCGCCGCAGCACCGGCTCGATGGCGCGTGGAACGCCCACGCCGGGCTCCGCGGCCAGGAGGCCCGGCACGCCGGTGGCGCGGCGAGACCGGTCGCGAAGCGCGGTGATCGCCTCGTCGTAGGCGGCCCAGAGCTGTTCGTGCGGATCGTCGCGGTGGATGAGCTTGAGCAGGAGTTCATTCAGGTAGAACGCGGAGAGCAGGCTCGCGCCGGCCAGCGGCAGCGCACCCCCGTCGGGTTCCGCAGCCTTGAGCGTCTTCACCTCGCCGCGCCCGAACCAGGTCAGGGCAAGCGGCTGGAACGGAACCAGCACCCCGCGGGCGGCGCTCCTGGGCCGGCGCGCGCCTTTCGCCACCACGGCGAAGCGGCCGTGCTTCTCCGTCCACGCCTGCAGGATGAGGCTCGTCTCGCGGTACGGATACGAATGCAGCACGTAGCCGCGATCGGGACTGCTGCCCGGCCCGCTCACTCGTAGCCCCATTGGCGGACCATCGATTCGCTGTCGGCCCAGCCTGCCTTCACCTTCACCCACAGCTCGAGGAAGACCTTGCCCTCGAAGAGCGCCTCCATCGCCACTCGGGCCTCCGTGCCGATGCGCTTGAGCGTGGCCCCCTTCTCGCCGATGACGATCGCCTTGTGGCCCGGGCGGTCCACGTAGATCGTGGCCTGGATGCGCCGCATCGTGCCGTCCATCTCGAAGTTCTCGATCACGACCGCGGTCGTGTAGGGCAGCTCGTCCCCCAGCAGGCGGAAGAGGCGCTCGCGCACGAGCTCGGCGGCGAGGAAACGCTCGCTGCGGTCGGTGATGTCCTCGGGACCATAGACGGGCTCGGCCTCGGGAAGGAGCTTCGCCACCTCGCCTGCCAGGGCCTTGACCTGCGTGCCCTTCTCGGCGCTCACCGGCACGAGCGCCGCGAAATCGCGCCTCGCGGCGCAGGCGGCAAGCAGCGAGGCGAGCTTTGCCTTGTCCTTCACCCGGTCCACCTTGTTGAGGGCGAGGATCACGGGGACGCCTTCGGGCAGGAGCTCGAGAACGGGGTCGTCGCGCTCGTCCCACTCCCGGGCCTCCACCACGAAGACGATCGCATCCACACCGGCCAGCGTCGTGGTGACGGAGCGGTTCATCGCGCGGTTGAGGGCGTTCGAGAAGCGCGTCTGGAATCCGGGCGTGTCCACGAACACGAGCTGCGCCTGCTTGTCGGTGCGGATGCCCATGATGCGGTGGCGCGTCGTCTGCGCCTTGCGCGAGGTGATCGAGACATGCGCGCCGACCAGCTGGTTCAGGAGCGTGGACTTGCCCACGTTGGGCCGGCCGACGATCGCCACGGTGCCGGCGCGAAAGCCGGGCGTCGTCACGCCCTTCCCGTCATGTTCTTTTCCGCCAGTCGGGACAGCACCGATTCGGCCGCCTGCTGCTCCGCCGCCCGGCGGCTGGTGCCCTCGCCCACGCCGGTCACGCCCAGCTCGTCCACGCGGCATTCGACGCGAAAGACCTGCGTGTGCGCCTCCCCCCCCACGTTGAGGACCGCGTACCGGGGCAACGGAAGGCGCCGGCCCTGCAGGGTCTCCTGCAGCGCGGTCTTGGGGTCCTTGGCGGGCGGCGCCTCGCGCGCGCACTCGATCCGGCCCGCAAAGTGCTTCTCGACGACACCGCGAACGGCGTCGAAGCCGGCATCGAGGTACACGGCGCCCAGGAGCGCCTCGAAGCCGTCGGCCAGGATGGAGGGCCGGCGGAAGCCGCCGCTCTTGAGTTCACCCTCACCGAGCAGCAGGTCGTCGCCCAGTTCGAGCGATTGCGCAACCTCGTAAAGGGAGACCTGGTTTACAAGACCGGCGCGAAGGCGCGACAGCTCTCCCTCGGGCAGGCCGGGCAGGCGTTCGAACAGCAGGATCGCGACCACGCAATTGAGCAGGCTGTCGCCGACGAACTCGAGGCGCTCGTTGTGCTCCGCGGCATGGCTGCGATGGGTAACGGCCCGGCGAAGGAGCGCCGGATCGCGAAAGGTGTGCCCGAGCCGATGCTGGAGCCCGGAAAGGTCGCGCTCGGCCGCGCGTCGGGCCACGACGGCGCTTACTTGGCCGTGGTCACCGAGAAATCCAGGCAAGCACTGAAGTTCGCGATGACGGGGACCTTGGTCGACCAGGTGGCGGTGATGACGGCCTCGCCGCCTTCCTTGGTGATCTCGAGGTCGTCGGGATTCACCGACTTGATGCCCTCGATCACGTTGCGGCGCGCCCAGGAGTTGCGGATCTCCTTCACGCTGGACTTCGTGTCGCCGGCCGCTTCCATCGTCGCGAGCATCTTCTTGACCGCATAGTATTCGATATAGGCCGGCATGAGCTTCGCACCGAAGAGGGCCACGAAGGCGATCACGATCATGGCCATGAGGGCCTGGGTGAGCGAAAAGCCGCGCTGCGATCTCGTCATCGTTCTTCTCCGTTTGCCGGTCTCGCCCTCGCGGGCGCAAATGCCTATTCGATCTCGTTGCCGATTCGCTTGAGGTCCCCGAAATTCATCCAGACGAGGAACGCACGGCCCTTGATGTGGTCATCCTGGACGAAACCCCAGTACCGGCTGTCGGCGCTCTGGTCCCGGTTGTCGCCCATCATGAAATACTGGCCGGGCGGCACCGTGCAGGTGAAACCGTCGTCATTGTATTCGCAATTCTCGCGGTACGGAAACTGCTTCACTTGCGAGAGATTCACCACCGGCTCGGGGGGCACCACCAGTATCGAATGGGACTTCTCACCCAGCTTTTCGGTGAAGCTCGGCAGGCGCAGGAAATTGAGTTCCGCATCCGTGTAGTACCCCGATGCCTGCACGGGGACAGGCTGGCCGTTGATCGCGAGGAGCTTGCCCTTGTAGGCCACCTTGTCCCCCGGCAGGCCCACCACGCGCTTGATGTAGTCCACGGAAGGATCGGCCGGATAGCGGAAGACGACCACGTCGCCGCGCTTCACGTCGCCCACGTCCACCACCTTGCGATTGAGGACGGGGATGCGGATTCCGTACGTGTACTTGTTCACGAGGATGAAGTCGCCCACCAGCAGCGTGGGCTTCATCGAGCCCGACGGGATCTTGAAGGGCTCGACCCAGAACGAGCGGATGAGGAACACCACCACGATCACCGGGAAGAAGGCGCGCGCCATGTCCACCACGATGGGCTCGGAGGTGCCCTCCGGGCGGTTCGGCGCGAGCACCTGGCGGTCGAAGAGCCAGATGAGGCCGGTGGCAACCATCGCCAGGAGCAGCACCGCGGCGAAATCCGTGAACTTGAGCAGCATGCCCATGAGGGCGATGAAGAGCACGGGCCAGGCGATCTCGAGGATTCCCTTGAGCACGTCCGGTCGCGGGCCCTTGCGCACGGCCGCATCCCAGCCGATGAGCAGCGCCGAGGCACCGCCGGCCACCATCGCGATGAGTTCCCAGTTCAGTCCGCCCTGCATCTACTTGCCCTCCACCTGCAGGATGGCGAGGAAGGCCTCCTGCGGAATCTCGACCGAGCCGACCTGCTTCATGCGCTTCTTGCCGGCCTTCTGCTTCTCGAGCAGCTTCTTCTTGCGGGTGATGTCGCCGCCGTAGCACTTGGCGAGCACGTTCTTCCTCAGCGCCGAGATGTTCTCGCGCGCGATGATGTTGGCGCCGATCGCCGCCTGCACCGCCACGTCGAACATCTGGCGCGGGATGAGCTTGCGCATGCGCGAGGCGAGCTCGCGTCCCCGGTATACGGAGTTCTCGCGGTGGACGATGAGCGAGAGGGCGTCCACCTTCTCGCCGTTGATCTGGATGTCGAGCTTCACCAGGTCGCCGCCGCGGAATTCCTTGAACTCGTAATCGAGCGAGGCGTAGCCGCGCGAGACGCTCTTGAGCTTGTCGAAGAAGTCCATCACCACTTCGTTCAGCGGCATGTCGTAGGTGAGGATCACCTGCCTGCCCACGTAGAGCATGTTGACCTGCACGCCCCGCTTCTGGGTGCAGAGCGTGATGACCGGCCCCACGTATTCCTGCGGCATGAGGATGGTGGCGCGGATGATGGGCTCGCGGATCTCCTCGATCCTCGAGGCGTCGGGAAGCTTCGACGGGTTCTCGATCTCGATCACCGTGCCGTCCCGGAGCGCCACCTGGTACACCACGGTCGGCGCCGTGGTGATGAGTTCCATGTTGTACTCGCGCTCCAGACGCTCCTGGACGATGTCCATGTGCAGCAGGCCCAGGAAGCCGCAGCGAAAGCCGAACCCCAGCGCCTGGCTGGTCTCCGGCTCGAAGCGAAGGCTCGAGTCGTTCAGCTGCAGCTTCGTGAGCGCGTCGCGCAGCGCCTCGTACTGGTTCGACTCGATCGGATAGAGGCCGGCGAACACCTGCGGCTTGATCTCCTTGAAGCCGGGAAGAGCCGCGTCCGCGCGGCGATCGGCCAGCGTCACCGTGTCGCCGACCTTGGCGTCCTTCAGGTCCTTGATGCCGGCGATCACGAATCCCACCTCGCCGGCGGAAAGGCTTTCGCGCGCCAGCGACTTGGGCGTGAAGACGCCCACCTGCTCGCACAGGTGCAGCGCGCCCGTGGCCATGAGGAGGATCTTGTCCTTGGGCTTCAGGATTCCGTCCACCACGCGAACGAGCATGACGACACCCACGTAGTTGTCGAACCACGAGTCGATGATCAGCGCCTTGAGCGGGCCCTCGAGGTTGCCCACCGGCGGCGGAATGCGCGCGATGACCGCCTCGATCACGTCGTCCACGCCCTCGCCGGTCTTCGCGCTGCAGCGGATGGCGTCGGTGGCGTCGATGCCGATCACGTCCTCGATCTCCTGGATCACGCGCTCGGGCTGGGCCGAGGGCAGGTCGATCTTGTTGAGGACGGGGATCACATCCATGCCGAGTTCCGTTGCGGTGTAGCAGTTGGCGACGGTCTGCGCCTCCACGCCCTGCGAGGCGTCCACCACGAGGAGCGCCCCCTCGCAGGCGGAAAGCGAGCGGCTCACCTCATAGGAGAAATCCACATGGCCCGGGGTGTCGATGAGGTTCAGCCGGTATTCCTGGCCGTCGCGCGCCTTGTAGGACAGGGCCGCTGTCTGGGCCTTGATGGTGATGCCGCGTTCGCGCTCCAGGTCCATGGAATCAAGGACCTGCACGTCCATTTCACGCGTGGACAGGCCGCCGGTGCGCTCGATGATGCGATCGGCGAGCGTCGACTTGCCGTGGTCGATGTGGGCGATGATGGAAAAATTGCGGATGCGCTGCATGCTCGTGGCCGGTCGGAAAAAGGGGACAGACCCCTTTTCCGAAAGAGACCGGAAAAGGGGTCTGTCCCCTTTTTCTATTTTACTTCATCCGGGCCAGGCGTGCTTCGAGCGCCTCGATGTCCAGGAAGTAGTGGCAGATCTCGCGCTCCCCGTCGAGGAGAACCGGGACCTTGTCGCCCCATTTCTCCTCGAGCGCGGGGACGCTGTCCACGTCGATCACCTCCACCCGGAAGTCGTAGCGACCGCGGAACTTCTCGAGTTCCGCGATCATCTGGTGGCACAAGTGGCAATACCCGCGGGAAAGGACGGTGAGTGTCGGGTTCAATCCTCGGCCCTGAGCGTGACGAACCGGGTGCCGTTCTCGTCACGGATGAGGAGCGCAACCGGCCGCTTCGAGTCGAGCTTCGCGATCGCCTCGTTGTAGCCCTTCAGGTTCTTGATATCGACGTTGTTCACGCGAAGGACCACATCGCCCGGCTGGATGCCCGCGGACAGCGCAACGCCGTCAACGGCCTCCACGGACACGCCCCCCTGGATCTTGAGCGCCTTTCTCTGCTCGGCGCTCACCTCCGCGACCGCCAGGCCGAGCTTGCCCGGCTTGGCGGCTTCCTTCTTGCCCTTCGCGGACGAGGCAGCCTCTTCGTCCTTGAACTCGCCCACGATGACGGTGAAATCGCGCATCTTGCCGGTGCGCCATACGGAAAGCGTCACCTTCTGCCCGGGACGAACCGCGCGGACGGTGCGCGACAGGTCCGCGGAACTCTCGACGGTGCGGCCGTCGATCCTGAGGATCACGTCGCCCACTTCCACGCCCGCCTTGGCGGCCGGGGAATCGTCCTCGACCGTGCCCACGGCGGCGCCGTCGGTCTTCGGCAGGCCCAGGGAATCGGCAAGGTCCTTCGTCACGTTCGCGATGGAAACGCCGATGCGGCCGCGCGTGACCTTGCCCGACTTCTTCAACTGGTCGATCACGTTCGTCGCATAGTCGATGGGAATCGCGAAGGAGATGCCGGCATAGCTGCCGGTGCGCGAGAAGATCTGCGAATTGATGCCGATCACCTCGCCCTTCAGGTTGAAGAGCGGCCCGCCCGAGTTGCCGGGGTTCACCGCGACATCGGTCTGCAGGAACGGCACCGCGTCGCTCGCGGTCGAGTCGGCGGGCAGGTCGCGGCTCTTGGCCGAGAGGATGCCGGCGGTCACCGAATTGGTGAAGCCGAAGGGCGAGCCGATGGCGACGACCCATTCGCCCACGCGCATGGAGCTCGAGTCGCCCAGCTTGAGGAGCGGGAGGTTCGCCGCCTCCACCTTGACGAGCGCCACGTCGGAGCGCTTGTCGGCGCCGATCACCTTCGCCTTCATCTCGCGCTTGTCGGTGAAGCGCACGTTGATCTCCTCGGCGTTCTCGATCACGTGCGCGTTGGTGACGATGAAGCCGTCGGCCGAGATCACGAATCCGGAGCCCAGACCGAACGGGCGCAGCGGGCCGCGGGGCGACTTGCCGTTCTTGTCACCCTTGTCCGACTTGTCGTCGCGCCCGCGCGGCGCGCCGCGCTGGTCGGGCGGCATGAAACGGCGGAAGAACTCGTACATCGGATCGTCTTCCGAGAGTCCCGGGATCTGGGTGCGCTGCGCGCGTGCCTCCGTCCGGATGTTCACGACGGCGGGACCGTGCTTCTCGACGAGATCGGCGAAGTTGGGCAATCCCGCGGGCTGCGCGTGCGCCGGGAAAGCGAAGCCGAGCGCGAGGGCGAAGCCCAGGAGGAATTTTTTCATGGTCTGCATTGAGGGTCTTCTTTCGGAAAGGGTATTTCTTCGGATCACTTGCCGCTGCCGCTTGCCGCGTCCGCCAGCTTGCCCACGCTGCGCCCCGCCTGCTGCGCAGCCGCGGGCGGGACTTCGCCCAGGACAGTGACGAGGTACTCGCCTGCGGGCCGCACGAAGACCGAGAGAGCGCCATCCTCGTTGGTGGCCTCCGCGGTGCTCGGCGGGTTCGACATGGGCTCGACGAACACGCTCATGGTCGCCAGGCCGTCGCTCAGCACGAGCTGCGTGACGGGCTGCGCGCGGTTGGGGAGCTTTCTCTGCATCTCGTTCACAAGCCGGAAGCCGGCCGGCGGCGAGGCGACGATCCAGCCGGTGGAGCCCGGCTTCGGCTCGTCGGGCGGCTGGACGTCGCGGCGCCAGTCCTTGCTCTGCGAACGGAAAATGCTTCTCACCTCGCTGCGCGATACGTCCCGGCCCAGGCGCAGGTCCGTGAAGGCGACCTGCTCGAGCACCTGCTGCTTCGCCCCGAGCGTCTTCGCCCGCAGCAGCAGGCCCGAGCCGACCTCGGCGCACAGGTGTTGCGCGTAACGCAGGGCGTCCTTCGGGTCGAGGTGGATCCACTGGCAGTTCTGCCCGAGGACCCGCTCCACGCTGCCGAGCGCCAGCTTGTAGTTCGCGGCGATCGCATCCAGCGGGCCGCTCACGAGCGATGGAAAGAACCTCGCCGTCACGCGGCGATCGATGCGGATCGTCTTCGCATCGGGGAAATAGCACTGCAGCTCGTCTCCCCGGCGCACAACCTCGCGGCGCGGCCCGTCCAGCGATTCGATTCTCTCGTGCTCGACCCCCGAGGTGAACACATGCGTGATCCGCGTGATCGCCGTGTGCTCGCCCTGCATGTGCATCACCGTACCGGCGTAGCTCGTCTGCCGGGCCGAAGCCGCGGCGCGCTGCAGCCAGGTAAGCGGATCGATGGGGTCGATGCCCGGGTCGGCGGTGACCGGCAGCCCCGCGCAGAGCGCGAGCGTCGAAAGGGCCGCGGCCAGCCGCCTCATCGGCCGGCCGAGGCCTGGTTCGAGACCGGCCGGTAGAATTCCGCGTTGGGAAGCTGGCGATGGACCACCAGGTACTCGTTCACCTTGTTGAACGGCACCACGTTTGATGCCACCAGCGGCGCGCTCGCGGTGCCGGCCGGGGCCGATTTCGCCACCGTGGGTCCTGCGGGGTTGCCGCTGTCCTGCAGCCCGATCCAGCCCACCACCGCCACCGTGACCACGGACGCTGCCGCCGCGAAGGCAATGCGCCCGACGCTGGCCGGCGCGCGCTTGCGCGGGGCAAGCACCGTCGGCTCGCTCGCAATCGCGTCCATGATCCTCTGCGTGGAACTCTCGGCACAGGACCCCTCGCCCCGCAGAACCTCGCCGACCAGGTGATAGGCGTGCCATTTCTGCTTCAAGGCTGCGTTGCCGCAGACGATTCCGATGGTGCGCTCGGCCTCGTGGGCCCCGAGCTCGCCGTCCATCAATGTAGATAGTTCCTGCGTCATGATCCGACCTCGCGAGAATCGGGAGTGTGGCCTGTCGCGACCCCTGCCCCCGTATAGGTTGCCGCCCTGCTGCCTGTCGTTACCATCTTTGGTCCTTCGTCGTCCCGAGCTGCGGACGGAGCCTCTCGGCAACCGCCTCGCGGGCACGGAATATGCGCGACCGGACGGTGCCGATCGGGCAATCCATGACCTTCGCAATCTCCTCGTAGGACAGGCCGTCGATCTCGCGCAGCGTGATCGCGGTCCGCAGTTCCTCGGGAAGCGCGTCGATCGCGTCGTTCACCGTCTTCCCGATCTGCTTGGACATCAGCAGGTTCTCGGGGGTATTGATGTCGCGAAGGCCCGCCGCATCCTCGAAGCCCTCGGCCTCCTCGTTGTCGTAGCCGGTGGTCGTGGGCGCGCGCCGGCCCTGCGCGATGAGGTAGTTCTTGGCCGTGTTGATGCCGATCCGGTAGAGCCAGGTGTAGAAGGCGCTGTCGCCCCGGAAGTTGGGCAGCGCCCGGTAGGCCTTCACGAAGGCTTCCTGGGCGACGTCCTCGATCTCGTTGGGATCGCGAATGATGCGCGAAAGCAGCCGCTCGAGCTTGCGCTGGTACTTGATCACCAGCAGCTCGAAAGCCCGCTTCTCGCCTCTCTGGGCGCGCTCGACCAGTTGCTGGTCGATTTCCCTGTCGCTCATGCGTGCCTGGATGGGGTGACTTGTCCTGCCGGCCACACCCCCCGCTACCGTCCCTGCCGATGCAGGGGCGACGAAGGGCTTGCCGGCTTCCTGCGGTATTATAAACGTCAGGTTTTTCATCACCTTGTTGTGCGCGATTCAGCCACCATGGCCAACAGACTCCGCCCCGGGCAAATAGTTCCGGCGCGGCCCCGTCCCCGCCCCTCCTCCAGGACTACTCCTTGAGCCACTACGACGTCCTAGTCATCGGCAGCGGGCTGGCCGGCCTGTCGGCCGCCCTTCGCCTCGCCCCCACCCGGAAGGTGGCCCTCGTCACCAAGCACGAACTCCTGGAAGGCGCCTCCGCCTACGCGCAGGGCGGGATCGCCGCCGTGCTCGACGGCACCGACTCCCTGGAAAACCACGCCCGCGACACGCACGTGGCCGGCGCCGGGCTCTGCCACGACGACACCGTGCGCTTCGTCGTCGAGGGCGGGCGCAAGGCCATCGAATGGCTGGTCGCCCAGGGCGTGCCCTTCACGCGCGAGGCGGGCGGGGCCGAGGAGCTGCACCTGCACCGAGAGGGCGGCCACAGCCACCGGCGCATCGTGCACGCGGCGGACGCGACGGGCAACGCCGTGCAGCGCACGCTCATCGGGCAGGTGAAGGCGCACCCCAACATCGAGATCCTGGAGTGGCACCTGGCGATCGACCTCATCACCAGCCGCAAACTCGGGCTCGCCGACGACCGTTGCCACGGCGCCTACGTCCTCGACCTCAAGGCGGGCCAGGTAAAGACGATCGGGGCGCGCTCCACGGTCCTTGCCGCGGGCGGCGCGGGCAAGGTTTACCTCTACACGACCAACCCCGACACCGCGACAGGCGACGGCATCGCCATGGGCTGGCGGGCGGGCTGCCCGGTGGCGAACATGGAGTTCATCCAGTTCCACCCCACCTGCCTTTACCACCCGCATGCCAAGAGCTTCCTCATCTCGGAGGCGGTGCGCGGCGAAGGCGGGCTGCTCAAGCTTCCCAACGGCGAGCGCTTCATGCCCCGCCACGACGAGCGCGGCGAGCTGGCGCCCCGCGCGACGTCGTGGCCCGGGCGATCGACTTCGAGATGAAGAAGCGCGGCCTGGACTGCGTCTATCTCGACATCTCGCACAAGGGCGAGGCGTTCGTGCGGGAGCACTTCCCCAACATCCACGCCAAATGCCTCGAGTTCGGCATCGACATCGGCAAGGATCCGATCCCGGTCGTGCCGGCGGCCCATTATTCCTGCGGCGGCCTGCAGGTGGACCTGGCCGGCCGCACGCGGGTCGCCGGCCTCTACGCGCTGGGCGAGGTGGCCTGCACCGGGCTGCACGGCGCCAACCGCCTCGCCTCGAATTCCCTCCTGGAGTGCCTCGTCTTCTCGGAGGCCGCCGCCGCCGATATTCTTGCCGGCACACCGGCCGCCATCCCGGCCCTGCCCCCGTGGGACGAGAGCCGGGTGACGGACGCGGACGAGGAAGTGGTGATCGCGCACAACTGGGACGAGCTGCGCCGCAGCATGTGGAGCTACGTCGGGATCGTGCGCACCAACAAGCGGCTCGAGCGGGCGCTGCACCGCATCAATCTCCTGCAGGGCGAGATCGAGGAGTTCTATTCGAACTTCCGCGTCTCCAACGACCTGATCGAACTGCGCAACCTCGTGGTGACCGCGGAACTGATCGTGCGCTCCGCCCTCGAGCGCCGGGAGAGCCGAGGGCTTCACTTCAGCAGCGACTGGCCGCAGGCGTTGCCCGAGGCGCGCGACACCGTCCTGGATCCCCGGATCCTCACCCTGTGAAACCCCTCCCCGTCCTCACCACCGCGCAGGTGCGCACGCTGGAGGAGCGGGCGGCGAAAGGGCTCGCGGGCCCGACGCTCATGCAGCGCGCCGGACGCGCCACGGCCGAGGCGGCGCGCGCGCTGGCCGCCGACACGGGGGCGACTGTCCTCGTCGTCGCGGGCCCGGGGAATAACGGCGGGGACGCGTGGGTGGCCGCCGCGCACCTGCGCGAGTCGTTTCACCGCGTGACGGTGCTCGACTTCGCGGGCACGCAGCCCAAGGCGGCCGAGGCCCGCGAGGCGCGCAGCCGTTTCCTTGCGGCCGGCGGGCTGTCCGTTCGCCACTGGGCCGCCGACCTGCGTCCCGCCCTCGTGATCGACGGCCTGCTCGGGATCGGGCTCGCCCGCGACCTGGAGACGGAAATGGCGGCGCTGGTGGGGCGCATCAACGGCTGCGGCGCGCCGGTTCTCGCGATCGACATCCCGAGCGGCATCGCGAGCGACACGGGCACCGTGCGCGGCGCCGCCGTCCGGGCCGCGCGGACGATCACCTTTCTCGCGCGCAAGATCGGCCTTTGCACGGGCGATGCGCTCGACCATTGCGGCGAGATCATGGTGGAAGATCTCGGCGCGGACCCGGCGCTGCTCGCCGGGTCACCCGGCACGCTGCTCACGCCCGAAAGCGTCCGCGGCTGGCTCCCGCCGCGCCGGCGCAACTCGCACAAGGGCTCCTACGGGACACTGGGCATCGTGGGGGGCGGCAAGGGCATGACCGGTGCCGCGATCCTCGCCGCACGCGCCGGCCTACTCGCGGGAGCAGGCAAGGTCTACGTGGGGCTCCTCGCCCCCGAACCGCCCGCATTCGACCCGCTGCATCCCGAGCTGATGCTGCGCCCGGTCGACGACACCCTCGCGGCCGACGTGCTCGTCGTCGGCCCCGGCGCGGGACACTCGCCCAGCGCCACGTCGCAATCGACATTCGAGCGCGTCACCCTGCCCGCGCTGCTGTCGCTGCCCAAGCCGCTGGTGATCGATGCCGACGCGCTCAATGCGATCGCGCTCCACGACGCCATGCGCGACGCCATCGCCTCCAACCGCCGCGCGCCCACGATCCTCACCCCGCACCCGGCCGAGGCGGCGCGGCTCCTGCGCACCACGACGGACGGGATCCAGTTCGACCGCCTGTCCGCCGCGCTGGCGCTCGCGGCGATGTTCAGGGCCGAGATCGTGCTCAAGGGCGCCGGCAGCGTCTGCGCGAGCCCCGACGGCACCTGGGCAGTCAATGCCAGCGGCAATGCGGGACTGGCCAGCGGCGGCACGGGCGACGTGCTCTCCGGTCTGATCGGTGCGCTGCTTTGCCAGGGGCTGCCGGCCCGCGAGGCGCTGCGTTACGCGGTCTGCCTGCACGGCGCCGCTGCGGATTGCCTGGTAGCGCGCGGCATCGGTCCGGCGGGGATCACTGCCAGCGAAGTCGCGGCCGAAGCGCGCTCCGTGCTGAATCGCTGGGTGAACGCGCGCTGAAGCGGGCGGTGCCGGTCCAGGAAGTCGGGCCGATCCCGATACTGAACGAAGCCCCGATATGGCAGAAAACAAAAGTGGGATGGGTTGTTTTTTGGTTTTAGGCCGGATGGAATTGCACCGGACTGCGACTCCGGGGACGCTTCGAGGGAGGTT
Organism: Betaproteobacteria bacterium; assembly: GCA_016720855.1. Classification (NCBI taxonomy): domain Bacteria; kingdom Pseudomonadati; phylum Pseudomonadota; class Betaproteobacteria; species Betaproteobacteria bacterium. The sequence goes on from JADKJU010000001.1 coordinate 689,403, forward strand.
CGGACGGCGACGCCCGACGCAATTTAACCCGGCCTAAAACCAAAAAAAACCCATCCCACTTTTTTTTCTGCCCCTTCCGCGTCCTTTGAGACATCGAAACGGCTCGACTTCCTGGCCCGGCACCTCCTACACCAGTGCGCGATACGTCGCGATCCCCAGCGCCGTCATTGCCAGCGAGCCCAGCAGGTGGCCGCCGGTGTGCAACGCCGCCCAGCCGTAATCGCCGCGCAGCAGCAGGCCCACGGATTCCGCCGAGAACGTCGAGAAGGTCGTGAGCCCGCCCAGGAAGCCGGTCACGATGAACAGCCGCCATTCCCCGGGCACTTCGGGGCGATTGCTGATCCAGGCGACGGCGATGCCCACCAGGTAGCCTCCGACGAGGTTCGCCGTGAGCGTGCCCAGCGGCAGCGCGGGAAATCGCGGATTGAGCCACGTGCCGAAGCCCCAGCGCAGCCACGCGCCCATGACGGCGCCGATGCCCACGGCGATGAAGCCGCCGGCGATCGGGTTCACGCACCCCCCGCGAGGATGGCGCGCAGCGAAACGGGCACGGACACCGCCTTCCCTGCTGCGTAATCGAACCACACGATCACGAACTCGCCCTCGGTGAACCTCTCGGACGCGTCGCGCCCGTTCACGATGTCGGAGGTCACGGTGAAGCTCGTGTTTCCGATGCGCGAGGCGAAGAGGCGCAACTCGACCTCGCTCGGATACACGATGGGTTTGAGGTAGGAAACCGAGGCCTTGGCGAGGATGGGCCCGGTGCCCACCCCCGTCGTCGGGTAGCCCAGCCCCTCGAGCCACTCGATGCGCGACTGTTCGAAGTAGCGCAGGTACTCGGCGTTGTTCACGTGCCCGAGGGAGTCCATGTCGCCCCAGCGGACGTGGAGCTTCAGGGAATGCAGGAGGAGCGGCGTGGCGGGCATGGTCGGCGTTGGGGAGGAAAGGCGGTTCAGGGGGTGCGCAGTCCGATTATCGCCTCGTTGTCCTGACCGACGCGAGGCGCGGGAACGCAAGCCTTCGACGTGCGCAGCGATGGCGCGATGGGCACGGGCAGGGCCGCCAGCACGTGACCGGGAACCGCGACCTGCCGCTCGAACACACCCCGCGCCTGGAAGTGCAGGTCGCGCACCGCCTCCTCGAGCGTGCGCACCACGGTGCAACACGTGTCGGTGGCGCCGAGCGCCGTCTCCCAGTGCGCCGCGTCCTTCGCGGCCACGCATTCGGCCACCGCGGCCAGGGTGGCTTGCGGATCGCGCTTGTCATCGCGCAGCGCCTCGGGCACGCCCGCGATGTCGCAGAACGCGAGCCAGAACTTGTCCTCGAGCGCGGCGACCGCCAGGTGGCGACCGTCGGCCGTGCGGTAGATGCGGTAGCGCGCAGCGCCCCCGGTGAGCGGCTCCGCGCCCGCGCGCGGCCAGGCGCCCGCGCCATGGCCCATCGCCAGTCCCAGGAACATGAAGGTGAAGAGATTCTCCGACATCGCGATGTCGATGAAGCACCCCTCCCCCGTGCGGTCGCGGCGGCGCAACGCGAGCAGGATGTTGACCACCGCCGGATAGGTGCCCCCCCCGATGTCGCCCACGAGCCCCGGCGGAACGCCGGGTGCCCCATCGCTGCCTGCGGTGAGGCCAAGGAGCCCGGTGCACGCCTGGTAGTTCATGTCGTGCCCCGCTTCAACGGCCCGCGGACCGTCCTGGCCGTAACCGGTGATGGCGCAATAGATGATCTTCGGGTTGGCCGCGCGCCACGCCTCGTAGCCCAGGCCCAGGCGGTTCATCACCCCGGGGCGGAACTGCTCGAGGACCACGTCCACCGTCGGCGCCAGCGCGAGGAGCGAGTCCGCCGAGCCGGGCGCGCGCAGGTCCAGCGCAATGGCGCGCTTGCCGCGATTGAGGATGGCGAAGCTTGCGCTCGCGCCGTCTAGGTGCGGCGGGTATGAGCGCATGTCCTCGCCGCTGCCGGGACGCTCGACCTTGATCACTTCCGCTCCGGCCTCGGCCAGGATCAGGCTGGCCAGTGGTCCGGGAAGCAGCGTGCTGAAGTCGAGGACGCGGATGTCCTGCAGGGGAAGCAAGTCGTTCTGCTCCGCAAGGGTTTCGTCGCAGCAAAATACCACGCCGGCGACGGATGCCGGCGGCGCACGCGGGTCAGGCCGGTGCCTCGAGGGCTTCGGCCACCAGTTCCGCGACATCGCGCGTCGGAACGTCCTCGGCGCGCCCGAGCTGCGCCACGCCGTCGCGCAGCATGATCGCGCAGTACGGGCAGGCGGTGGCGATGACGCGGGGCTTCACCTCGAGCGCCTGCTCGGCGCGCAGCACGTTGATGCGCTTGCCCGTGTGCTCCTCCATCCACATGCGCCCGCCCCCGGCGCCGCAGCACATCGCCTTGTCGCGGGTCAGCGCGAACTCGGGCGGCGTGTCGCGGGAGACGGCGGCCAGCACGCGCCGTGGCGCCTCGTACTCGCCGTTGTGGCGCGAGAGGTAGCAGGGCTCGTGATACACCACGCCCTCGAACATCCGGCGCGGGGCGATTCTCTTCTGCGCCATGAGGCGATCGATGAGCTGCGTGTGGTGCACCACCTCGTAGTTCCCGCCAAACTCCGGGTACTCGTTGGCGAGCGAATTGAAGGCATGCGGATCGCAGGTGACGATGCGCTTCACGCCCAGGCCGTTCATCGTCTCCACCAGCGCCTTCGCGAGGGACTGGAAGAGCATCTCGTTGCCGGCGCGGCGGACGCACTCGCCCGTGGAGCCCTCGCGGGCGCCGAGGATGGCGAAGCGCACGCCCGCGGCCTCGAGGATCTTCACGAAAGCCGTGGCCGTCTTCTGCGCGCGGGCATCGAAGGACTGCGCCGAGCCCACGTAGAAGAGCCAGTCGATCTCCTTCGCCTGCTCCGCGCTTTCGAGCACCGGCACGCCCAGGCCCTTCGCCCAGTCGCCACGCGTGTCCGCCGGCAGCCCCCACGGGTTCGACTGGCTTTCGTAGGCGTCGAATACCGCCTTCAACTCCTGCGGGAATGCACCTTCCATCATCACCTGGTGCTGGCGCAGGCGGTAGAAGCGCCCCAGGTGCTCGAGGCCGATGGGGCACGAGCGCTCGCAGTAGCCGCAGGTGGTGCAGGCCCAGAGCGTCTCCTCCTTGATCACCTCGCCCACGATCGCGGGAAGCTCGCCCACCCTGCGCTCGAGGATGGCCTCGCGCTTCTCGAGCAGGTGGTGCTTGAGGGAATCGTTCACCCACTTCATGGCGAGCGGCTTGCCGGTGAGGAACGTGGGGCACGAATCCTTGCAGCGGCCGCACTCGGTGCAGGTGAAGGGGTCGAAGGCCTCCGTCCAGAGGAGGTCCGCGGCCGTCTTCGCGCCCACCTTCATGTCCTCGCCCGCGTCGTCGGCCATGATGGCCTCGAGGTCGACGGACGGCACGCGGTTGAGCGGAGTATCGCGCGCCACGAACAGCGCGGGCAGCGCCGTCACGATGTGGAAATGCTCTCCCAGGGGCAGGATGACCAGGAAGGAGAACACCGTGAGCATCTGCACCCAGTACGACACTTGCAGGCCGATCGCGAGCGAGGCGGGCGAGGCGCCCGCGAAGAGCGTGGCCACGGCCGCCCCCACCGGGGCGTAGGCGCGCTCGTGGTCGATGCCCGGGCTGCCCGCGAAGATCACGAAGCGCAGGCCGTCGAAGAGGAAATCCGACACGACGATCACGACGATGAGCGACAGGATGAGGATCGCCTCGCGATTGGGCTCCAGTCGCCGGGGCTTGAGCACAAAGCGCCGCCAGAACGCGTAGGCCACGGCGGCCAGCACCGCAACCTCGACGAAGTCCTTGAACGCGGCGTAGGCCGCGCCCGCCACGCCGGGGATGATGGCAAGCGCGTCGTAGCCGATCACGATGAGGTGCAGCTTGCGCACGAGCAGCGCGCAGAAGCCCAGGAAGATCGCCGCGTGCATGATCCCCGGCTTCCACTCGCCGGCCACCATGCGCGATTGCAGGAATCCCATCGTGGCCACGCGCCCGAGACGCCCGGCGGGATGGTCCCAGCGCACTTCCGGCTGCAGCGCGCGGAAGATGGCGACCTTGCGCCAGGCCAGGACGGCGAAGCCGCCAAACCCCGCTATCATTAACACCGTAATCGCCCAGGGTCCCATCGTTCTCCCAGTCTATCTTTCCCGCTGCGCGGCCATCCCACCCCGATTCGGGGGGTGCCCGAGGCACTGTCCCTTGAATACGCTTCGGCCTGCCTCCCGGGCATTCCCGGTATTAGAAAGACGTCCCGTTATCCCAACATGAGCCATATCAATAGTTCCCGATGCGACCGGGTACGGAGCCCCGAATGATCCGCGAATCCATGGAATACGACGTCGTCGTGGTCGGCGGCGGACCTGCGGGGCTCGCTACCGCCATCCGCATCAAGCAGCTGGCCGCCGAGCGGGGAACGCAGGTCACCGTGTGCCTCCTCGAGAAGGGGGCCGAGATCGGGTCCCACATCCTCTCGGGTGCGGTCATCGATCCCAAGGCGCTGGCGGAACTCTTCCCCGACTGGAAGGAGAAGGGCGCCCCCCTCAACCAGCCGGTGACCGAGGACCGGTTCCTGTTCCTGTCGGAAACCGGCGCCACGAAGGTGCCCGACTGGCTCCTGCCCTCGTGCTTCACGAACCGGGGCTACTACGCCGCGAGCCTGGGCAGCCTGTGCCGCTGGCTGGGCAGCGAAGCCGAGGCTCTCGGCGTGGAGATCTACCCGGGCTTTGCCGCGGCCGAGGTGCTCTTCGACGATGAAGGCCGCGTCTTCGGTGTTGCCACGGGCGATGCGGGAATCGGCAAGAACGGCGAAAAGACCGCGCGCTACGCCCCGGGCATGGAACTGCACGCGAAATACACAGTATTCGCCGAGGGCTGCCGCGGTCACCTGGGCAAGTCGCTGCAGGAGCGCTTCAGGCTGCGCGAAGGCCGCGACCCGGCTGTGTACGGCATCGGCGTGAAGGAACTCTGGGAGATCGATCCGGCGAAGCACCAGCCTGGCCTCGTGATCCACGGCGCCGGCTGGCCCCTGGAAAACGACACCTATGGCGGCTCGTGGATGTACCACCTCGAGGGCAACCAGGTGTCGGTGGGGCTCGTCGTCGGGCTGGGCTACACGAACCCCTACCTCTCGCCCTTCGAGGAATTCCAGCGCTTCAAGACGCATCCGGCCATCCGCGGCTTTCTCGAGGGCGGCAGGCGCGTGTCGTATGGAGCTCGCGCCCTCAATGCCGGCGGGCTGCAGGCATTGCCGAAGCTGGTCTTCCCCGGGGGCGTGCTGGTGGGCGACAACGCGGGGTTCCTGAACGCTGCGCGCGTCAAGGGAACCCACGCCGCGATCAAGTCCGGAACGCTCGCTGCGCAGGCGGCGTTCGAGGCCCTTGCCGCCGGTCGCTCCCGCGACGAGCTGCAGGCGTTCCCGGAGGCCTTCGAGAAGAGCTGGCTGCACGAAGAGCTGCACCGCGCGCGCAACTTCAAGCCCCTCATGTCGCGGGGTCTCGTCGCGGGATCTCTGCTCGTGGGCATCGACCAGGTGGTCTTCGGGGGAAGGCACCCTGGACCCTGCACCACCCTGGCCCGGACCACGAGGCGCTGCGCCCCAAGGACGAGTGCGCCCCCATCGCGTACCCGAAACCCGACGGCGTGCTCACCTTCGACCGCCTTTCCTCCGTTTTCGTCTCGAACGTCGCGCACGAGGAGGACCAGCCTGCGCACCTGACCCTCAGGGACCCTTCGGTCCCCATCTCCATCAACCTCGCCCGTTACGATGCCCCGGAAACGCGCTATTGCCCGGCAGGCGTTTACGAGATCGTCACGGACGGGCAGAATCCCCGATTGCAGATCAACGCCCAGAACTGCGTGCACTGCAAGACCTGCGACATCAAGGACCCGACGCAGAACATCCACTGGGTCGTGCCCGAGGGCGGGGGCGGTCCCAACTATCCCAACATGTAGCCGCGGCAGGCACCACTCGCTTCCGAACAGACCCACGAGGAGGAAACGCGATGAGAAACGTCACGGACCTGCTGAAAACCAAGCCTTCGCGCATGGTGTCGGTCAAGCCCGAGGACTCCGTCCTCGAAGCGATCATGGTGATGGCGCGCGAGAATATCGGCGCCGCCATCGTGATGTCGGGCGATCGCCTCGTCGGCATCCTCTCGGAGCGCGACTACGCGCGCAAGGTCATCCTCAAGGGCCGCTCCTCGGAGACGACCCGCGTCGAGGAGATCATGACGGCCAACGTGGTCTGCGTGAGCCCTCGCGCCAAGAGCCGCGACTGCATGGCCCTCATGTCGGAAAAGAACATCCGCCACCTTCCGGTGCTGGACGAAGGCCGCGTGGTCGGCATGGTGTCCGTCCGCGACATCGTTTCCGACATCATCGCCGACCAGGATTTCACCATCTCGCAGCTCGAGAGCTACATCAGCGGGCAGTAGGCCCGCGCGACACCCTCCAGGAAGGGAAGCACCCCGCATGTCCGGACACGGCGTACACGTGCATGGCCCCAACGGCCACGAGGTCGAGCACCAGTCGCAATGGGGGGGCCTTGGCCAGCAGATGGCGATCTTCACGGCGATCCTCGCGGCCATCGGCATCATCGCCTGGTTTTAGCGCGTCCCCGTCCATGCTTGAAGTCCGGGGCCTAGCCAAATCCTGGCCGGGGGGCGCCCCGCTCTTCGAAGCGATCGACCTCGCCGTCGCTCCGGGCGAGCTCGTCGCGATCCTGGGCGAATCCGGGGCGGGCAAGTCAACGCTCCTCAACATCGTCGCGGGCCTCGACCGCGCCGACGCGGGCACCGTCGTGGTTTCAGACACCGTGGTGACTTCGCTCGACGACGACGCCCTCGCCCGCTGGCGCCGGCGCCATGTCGGCTTCGTCTTCCAGTCCTTTCACCTACTGCCCTACCTCACCGTCGAGGAAAACGTGGGGCTCCCGCTGCTCCTGAACGGCGTGGCCGCACCGGAACGCAAATCGCGCGCGCTCGCTGCTCTCGATGCGGTGGGGATGGCCGACCGGGCACAGCGCCGGCCCGCCTCGCTTTCGGGCGGCGAAATGCAGCGCGTGGCCGTCGCGCGCGCCGTCGTGCACCGGCCTTCCCTCGTGCTGGCCGACGAGCCCACGGGCAATCTCGACGAGGCCAATGCCGCCGGGGCGCTCGCCACGTTGCAGGCTGCGGTGAAGCGCGAAGGTGCCGCGGGCTTGCTCGTCACGCACTCCGAGGTGGCGGCTTCCTGCGCCGACCGGGTCCTGCGCCTCACCGGCCGCCACCTCGGGCCCGCATGAACGCCGCGCTCGCCATTACGCTGCTTCGCGGCTCCCTCGCGGGCAACCGCTGGCGCTCGCTCCTGGCCGTCGCCTGCATCGCGCTCGGCGTGGCGCTGGCCGGTGCGGTCCACACGCTGCACGCCTCGGCCCTGGACGAAATCGACCGCGCGGCGCGGCTCCTCTCCGGGACGGCGGATTTGCAGGTGCGCGGCCCGCGCAACGGTTTCGACGACGCCGTGTACGCGGCAATCGCGACGCATCCCGCCGTCGCCGTAGCCTCCCCTGTGGTCGAGCTCGACGTGCGCGCGGCCGGTGCCGAGGAAACCATACGCGTGCTCGGCATCGATCCCTTCCGTGCCGCGCGCCTGCAGCCCGGGTTCCTGGCGCAGGGCGCGACCCTGCGGCCCGAGGGCGTGCCCACCGTGCTCGATGCAAACGCGGCCTTCCTCACGCCCGCGGCCCTCGGCAAGCTCGGTGAAATCAAGAACGACGAGGTCGTCCTGCGCGGCCCCGACGGCGGCGTGAAGCTGAGGATGGCGGGCACGCTGCCAGCCCTGCAGGGGGCAGGCGCCATCGCGGTCGTCGACATCGCGACCGCGCAGCTCGCCTTCGGCCGCCTGGGGTTCATCCATCGCATCGACCTGCGGCTTCGTCCCGATGCGCCCCGGGAGCAAGCCCTGCGCGAACTCGCCGCACTGTTGCCGCCGGGAGTCATGCTCTCGCGCCCGGATGAAGCCGCCACGCGAACCGCGGGGCTGACCCGCGCCTATCGCGTGAACCTCACGGCGCTCGCCCTGATGGCGCTCTTCACCGGCGGCTTCCTCGTTTTTTCCACGCTCGCGCTCCAGGCGGCACGCAGGCGGCAGGAGTTCGCGCTGCTTCGCGCGATGGGCGTCACCGCGGGAGGAGTGGCGGCGTTCCTCGCTCTCGAGGGGGCCGTCCTCGGCGCCGCGGGCGCGGCCGCCGGCACCGCCCTCGGGCTGGCCGCGAGCCGCGCGATGCTGCAGCGGTTCGGATACGACCTGGGCGCCGGCTTCTTCTCCGGGTCGGGCGGGACTTTTGCGCCGGACGCGCAGGCGCTCGCCGTCATCGCATTGCTCGGGGTCGCCACGGCGGTGGCCGCGGCCCTGGCCGTTTCGCGTCCCCTCGCCCGCCTCGATACCGCCCAGGCGCTCAAGGACCGCCACCATGACCTGCCCTCGCCTCCCGGGGGCTGGTCCTGGCCGGCCGCCTTCGCGATCGCCGCCGCCCTCGCCGCAATCCTGCCGCCGGCAGGCGAGATCCCGGTGGGCGGCTACCTCGCCATCGGGTTGGCCCTCGCCGCGGGCGTGATGGCCGTGGGACCCGCCGCGCGCATCCTCCTCGACTGGTTCCCCGCCAGCGACGCGCCGCTGCGAACGCTCGCCCGTGCCCAGGTGCGCAGCCTCCCCGGCCACTTGTCGGCAATGGTGTCGGGCATCGTGGTGAGCGTGGCGCTCACCGGGGCCATGGCCATCATGGTCTTCTCGTTTCGCGTGTCCCTCGACGGCTGGGTTTCCGGAGTGCTCATCGCGGATCTCTTCGCGCGCGCGGCGCCGCAGGGCGAGGCGGTGGTGTTCGGACCCGACGCGCAGGCGAAGATCGCCGCCGTCCCCGGCGTGGCAAGGATCGACCCGATCCGCTTCGACCGGCTGGTGCTCGACGGATATTCCTCTCCCCTTACGGTGATGGCGAGGCCCGTCGACGCGGCGCTGCTGAAGGGCTTCCAGGTGGACCCACCCACCGTCCCGGCGCGCGACGGACTCACCCCGGTGTGGATCTCGGAGGCATCGGTGGACCTGTTCGGCTGGCGAGTGAGTCAGGAGATCGAGGTGCCCATGGCGGGACGCCGGGCATCCTTCCGCATTGCCGGCGTCTACCGCGACTACACGCGCACCTGGGGCGCCCTGATGCTAGACCTGCGCGATTACCGCGCCCTGACGGGAGACCTGCTCGCCAACGACGTCGCCATCCACCTCGTGCCAGGCACGGACGCCCGCGTGGTCGAGGAGCGCCTCGCCACGGTGATCGCGCAGGTGCCGGGTGCCGAAATCCACGACGCGACCTTCATCCACGCGCGATCGCTCGCGATCTTCGACCGCACCTTCGCCGCCACCTACGCGCTGGAGGCGGTGGCCATCCTCATCGCGCTGGCGGGCATCACCTCGAGCTTCGCCGCGCTCGCGTGGTCGCGCCGCCGCGAGTTCGGCGTGCTGCGCCACCTCGGACTCGCGCGCGGCGAGGTGCTGCGGCTGCTCGCGCTGGAGGGAGGCGCGGCGGGATTCGTCGGCGCTACCCTGGGGCTCGTCGCCGGCGCCGCCGTGAGCGTGGTCCTCGTGCGCGTCGTGAACCGGCAGTCGTTCCACTGGGGCATGGAAATACACTGGCCTTGGCTGGCGCTCGCCACGCTGGCCGGCACGGTGATCGCCCTATGCGCGCTGGGCGCGGCGGCGGCAGGCCGGGCGGCCGTGGCGCGCGAAGCGGTGCATGCGGTGAAGGACGATGCGTAGGCTCGCGGTCTTCCTCACCCTCTTCGCTTTCGCCGCAGCGGCAAATACGGCGGACTATGCGCGCGTCCTTCCGGGGCTCAAGCTCGCGTTCCCCGCCGACTACGGCGCGCATCCCGCGCATCGCATCGAGTGGTGGTACGCGACCGGTCACCTCGACACGCCGCGCGGGCCGCTGGGATTCCAGGTGACGTTCTTTCGCCTGCGCAACCGGCAGGCAGACGCGAACCCCTCCCGCTTCGCGCCCAGGCAGCTGCTCTTCGCGCATGCGGCGCTGGCCGACCCTGCCTACGGGAAGCTGCGCCACGACCAGCGCATCGCGCGGGCTTTCCCGGCGCTGGCCGAGGCCCGCGAGGGCGACACGGATGTCTTCATCGACGACTGGTCGATCAAGCGCGTGGACGGGCGCTACCTCGCGCGCATTCCCGGCGAGGGTTTCGCGCTGGACCTCGTGATGACACCGACGCAGCCCGTGCTTGCGCAGGGCGAGGCGGGCTACAGCCGCAAGGGCCCGCAACCTTCGCAGGCGAGCGCGTATTACAGCGAGCCCCACCTCGCGGTGTCGGGCACGGTGACCATCGCCGGTGAGCGCACCGAGGCGAAGGGCTCCGCGTGGCTCGACCACGAGTGGTCCAGCGAGATCCTCGCCGGAGATGCGGTCGGCTGGGACTGGGTGGGACTCAACCTCGAAGGCGGCGGCGCGCTCATGGCGTTCCGCCTTCGCGACGCGGCGGGCGGGACGGCCTGGGCCGCGGCCACGATGCGCGATGACGGCAGGGTGCGAACCTTCGCCCGCAACGAGGTGAAGTTCACGCCGCGGCGCTCGTGGCGATCGCCGCGCACCGGCGTCACCTGGCCCGTGGAAATGACGATCGACGTCGCGGGAGCCACCTGGACCGTCACACCGATGATGGACGACCAGGAAATGGATGCCCGCGGCTCCACCGGCACGCTCTACTGGGAAGGCGCCGTCGATGCCGCTTCGACAGACGGCGCGAAGGGGCGCGGCTACCTCGAGCTTACGGGCTATTCGGAAAGGATCCGCTTTTGAGCGCCGTCGTCGCCACGCCCGTCGCGGCCTGGACCGCCCCCGCGGAATCCGTGCGCTCGGAAGTGGGCCAGATCCCGGCGGTGGAGGGCCTGCGCGGCGTGGCCGTGCTGTGGGTCATGGTCTTCCACTATGTCGTCCTGCGAGACGGCATGCCCGGCGACGCGTTTGTGGCTGCGATGAAGTCCTGGCCGCCGCTGGAGGCCTTCGCCTTCAACGGCTACCTGGGCGTGGACCTCTTCTTCGTGATCACCGGCTTCCTTCTCACGCTGCCCTGGTTCCGCCATGCGCGGGCGGGGCTGCCGGCACCCGCCTGGCGAACGTTCTATTTCCGGCGGGCGCGCAGGATCGTCCCCGCCTACTACGTGCAGTTGGTCATCCTGTTCTTCGTGGTCCTGCCCCTCGTGTACCCGCGGATCTGGATGGAGTCCACGCCGTTCGTGATGGGCAACCTCGGGGCGCATTTCACGTTCCTGCACTACACCTCACCCCTCACGTCTTCCTCGATGACCGTGAACGGGGCGTTGTGGACGCTCGCGATCGAGGTGCAGTACTACCTGCTGCTGCCCATGATCGCCCCGCTCTTCGTGCGCTGGCCGTGGAGGAGCTTGCTTGCCGCCGCGGTCATTGCAGCCGGATGGCGGTGGCTCGCATGGAACGACCTCGATTTTCTCGCCGCCGCGTACCTGAAACTCGGGGCGAAGGCGGGCGTGACGGAGAAGGCGGTGCGCCACCTCATCGAGACGCAGCTTCCGGCCTGGTCGCTGCACTTCGCGCTGGGAATCCTGGCCGGGCGAGCGTGGATGATGCGGCGGCGAACCGTTTCCTCGGGCATTGCCGCGTGGATACCGATCGCGATCGCGGCAGGCGCCGTGTCCGGTCTCGGCGTCATTCTTCGGTACGGCACCTCGACCCTCGGTTCGCTGGGGTGGATCATTTTCCCCCTGCTCATCGCGACCGCGTTCGCCTCGGTGGTGTCGTGGCCTTCGCCGGGGCTTTCGCGAATCGTGGCGGCGCCGCCGCTGGCGGCGCTGGGGAGGATCAGCTACTCCGCGTACCTCTACCACCTGCCGGCGCTGCTTCTGTTCAACGCCAATTTGCCGGGGGCAAGGGGTTGGCTCGCGTTTCCATTGTGGTTTGCTGTGGTCATCCTGGTATCCACGGCTTCGTACCGGCTTGTGGAAGCGCCGTACCTCTTGCGGTGGCGGGGATAGCGCATCCGGTTTTCGCTTCTGATGACGCCGGATATCATCGTGCTTCGAAAGATTGAGTGCGTGACGGCGGTCTCAATCGGTCGTTGCAACACCTTCTGATTCAATCGGATATGGATGTGTTCCGTGGCATCGATTCAAGCGAGGCGGTTTTCGGATGCTCTGCGGTCGGAGCTGTGGCGGCACTGGAGTGCTGCTGGCCAGACTTTGACGATGATTGGCGAAGCTCCTGGCAAGCGCGCCTCGTCGATTCATGGCGTGGTCGCCAGTGATGGCCGCATTGCTCCAAGGTCGCGCTGCAGGCCCGCGCGGGCGCCGGGGCAGGTATCGGCGTGGCTCGGGCGCCGGTATGCTCACCCGATACCCCGCATGCGCCTGACCCTCTCCTTTCTGCTGGCAACTCTTTGCGTACCAAGCCTCTCACCCGCGGCTGTCGTGGAGGAAGTCATGGAGGTGGCCGTCAGCGTCAAGACGATCTACGGCCAGGAGGTCAATCAGCCGATCAAGGTCACCGTCTTTCGCGACACCCAGCGGGAGAAAGCGCCGTACCTGATCCTGAATCACGGCAGGCCCGCATCGCCATCCGGCTTTGCTGCGATGAAGCGGCAGCGCTACTCCGGGAACTCGCGGTATTTCGTCTCCCTGGGCTTTGTCGTCCTCGTTCCCACCCGGGCAGGGTATGGAGACTCCGGTGGGATCGATGTCGAATATTCCGGGCGTTGCGACAACAGGGATTTCGGGCCGGTCTATGCCGCGGCTGCCGATCAAACGGCTGCCGTCCTGGAGGCTGCCAAACGGCTTGCGTACGTCGACTTGTCTCGTGGCATCGTGGTGGGGCAGTCATTTGGCGGGATGACGTCGATAGCGCTATCGGCGAGGCCGCTGCCCGGACTTGCCGGCGCAGTCAATTTTGCCGGCGGCGGGGGTGGCAATCCGACCGACCGTCCCGGCAATCCCTGCAGCGCCCATCGCCTGAAAGCGCTGTACAGGGACTACGGGGCAGCCTCGAAGGTGCCGACTCTCTGGCTTTACAGCGAGAACGACCGCTATTGGGGCCCCGAGCTGCCCAGGGAATGGTTCAACGGGTTCGTGGCGGCGGGTGGAAAGGCCCGGTTCATTCAGCTCCCGCCGTACCAGGACAACGGCCACGGAATCTTCACCGGCAACCCCGGCTCATGGAAGCCCGGATTCGAGAGATTCCTTCACGAGATCGGATTCTGAACGGCCATGATGAGGCAGGTACTGGATGCCTATGTGGACGCGCATGCGCATCTTCCACCGGGTCGCTCATTCGGGACGTCCCGCAAGCGGGCCGCCCGTTAGCTCAATCGTTACGCGCCGTCATTCCCCAACCCATGCCCCCCTACGAATTGCTCACCGGCTACGAAAATATGGACGTGAATGCGATCCACGCCTTCCTGTCGAAGACGTACTGGTCGCCGGAAATCCCTGTCCAGGTCGTCGACCGGGCAGCCAGGAACTCGATGTGCTTCGGTGTCCGCCTGAACGGCGAGCAGGTCGCGTTCGCCCGTGTGGTCACCGACAAGGCAACGTTTGCCTACCTTGCTGATGTGTACGTCCTCGAGGAACACCGAGGCAAGGGCGTGTCCCGGCTGCTGCTCGACTCGGTATTCCAGCATCCCGATCTTCAGGGCCTTCGCCGGTTTCTGCTCGCCACCCGTGACGCGCACGGGCTGTACACCCGGTACGGGTTCACCCCATTGGCAAAGCCGTCACGCATGATGGAGGCGCACAATCCGGATGCCTACGCGAAGCCTGCGCCGGGCCAAACCTGACTACGCGCTCGAATCGGGGAATGTCATGTCCAGACTTCGCGTCCTGAGCTTCGCGCTTTCCCTCGACGGCTACGGTGCCGGACCGAACCAGGATCTCAGGAACCCCCTGGGGGTCGGCGGGCCCGAGTTGATGGAGTACTTCTTGCACACCCGCGCCTGGCGGAAGATGCACGGCCAGGATGATGGAGAGACAGGCGTCGACAATGAAATGGCAGAGCAGAGCTTTGCCGGTATCGGCGCCTGGATCCTGGGACGCAACATGTTCGGCCCCGTCCGCGGCCCGTGGCCGGACGAAAGCTGGAAGGGCTGGTGGGGCGACGAGCCGCCGTATCACAAGCCCGTCTTCGTGCTGACGCATCACCCGCGGGCTCCCCTCAAGATGGCGGGGGGCACGGAGTTTCGCTTCGTCACCGAAGGCATTCACGCCGCCCTGGAGCAGGCGAACGCTGCGGCGGGCGGCCTCGACGTCCGCCTCGGCGGCGGCGTTGCCACCGTTCGGCAGTATCTGCGCGCCGGCCTGGTCGACGAGGTGCATCTGGCCATGCGGCCCGTGCTGCTCGGCTCCGGGGAGCATCTCCTGAACGGAATCGACATGCGCGCGCTGGGCTACGAATGCGCGAAGTCCGTTACCGGCGAACGCGCGGCCCACGTTTTCCTGCGCAAGCACGGTGCAGCTGTCGGCCGCTGATTTCCGACGACCGAAATTCCCACTGGCCGGGACCATCCCTTGTCCGACAAGACCCTCAGATACCTCGTTGCCACGGTCATCGCGCTGCTCCTCATTCATCAGGTCGGCACGCTCATCGCAGGCGCGTTCGGGGCGGCATGGGGGGCCCTATCGGCCTTGGCGGTCATGGCGGTTTCGTTCCTTTCCGCCCGCATGGCGCGAGCGGGTGGCAAGCGCAGCTTCTGGTTCATCCTCCCGACGCTGCTCTTTACCGTGCTGCCCATTGCGTACGTGATCTGGTCCACCCTGGCCCTGGAAACGAGCTGGGTCGACCGGCTGATGGGGCTTGCGCCGTTTGCATTCGGGTTCGCCGCGCCCCTCGTCCTGCTGCTTGTCGTCTACTACGAGCTTCGCAGCAGGACCCGCTATTCCTGACGGCGCACCGCCCGCTTCGCTAGAATCCCCCCTTTACGCGAGTCCCGACGCCCCTCTCGAGCAGGAGTAGCCCATGGCAAGCCTTCGACCGATCACCCCCTGCCTCTGGTTCGACATCGCGGAGATGACGCGGGTTTTCGAGGGATGATTTCGCCCGTCATGCTTCGCGATTCCGCCCTCAAGGCGCTGAAACGAATGCTGGCCAACGGCCCCGTGACCGCGGTGCCGAAGCGCCCGGCCGACCAGGCGCTCCTCGCGGCCCTGGCCGCCTCGCGATTCGACCCTGAGGCGACCTTTCCCGAGAGCGAGGTGAACGACGGTCTCGAGGCCTGGCTCGAAACGATTTCCGTGCCTTATGGAATCGACCACGTGACGCTACGACGGCTCGTGGTCGACACGGGATTCCTCAAGCGCACGAGTTCCGGTTCGGCCTACCGAGTCAACCCGGAAAAGCTTGCGGAACTCGAGGCGATCCGGGAACTCGAGCCCGCGCAAGTGCTGGCCGGGCTTCGCGACGAGCGCCGGCGCCGCAAGCAGAAGAGCAGTGCCTGAGGAGCAATCCCGTTGACTGACATGCGCTGCCCCTGGTGCCTCGGCTCGCCCGATTACATCGCCTATCACGATCGCGAGTGGGGCCGGCCGGTGCATGACGACCGCGTGCTCTTCGAGTTCCTCATCCTGGAAGGGGCGCAGGCCGGTCTTTCCTGGTCCACCATCCTCGCCAAGCGCGCGAACTACCGGCGGCTCTTCGCGGAGTTCGACCCGGCAAAGGTGGCGCGATTCACGCCCGCGCGAGTGGAAAAGCTCCTTCTCGATCCGGGCATCGTGAGGAATCGCCTCAAGGTCGTGGGCACAGTGAAGAACGCGAAGGCCTTCCTTGCCGTGCAGAAGGAATTCGGCAGCTTCGATTCCTTCGTGCGGGGCTTCGTCGGCGGCGCTCCGATCGTGAACCGCCGCAAGTCTATGCGGGATGTGCCCGTGTCGACTCCGGTGTCCGATGCGCTTTCGAAGGACCTGAAGAAGCGCGGCTTCACGTTCGTGGGCTCCACCATCACGTATGCCTTCATGCAGGCGGTGGGCCTGGTGGACGACCATCTCGTCGCCTGCGCGTCGCACACGTCGCGCCGGTGAGCGCCTTGCGGCTGTTCGGCAATCCCTTCAGTCCCTTCGCACGCAAGGTACGCATGGTCCTGGAATTCAAGGGCCTCGCCTTCGAGTTCACCGACGGGCTGCACGAGGACAATCGCGCCGCCCTCGAGGCGGTGAACCCGCGTCGCGAGGTGCCGGTGCTGGTCGAGGGCGCCACCGTGATCGCCAATTCCGCGCACATCGTGGCCTATCTCGAGGATGCGTACCCGGAGCCCGCGGTCCTTCCCGGCGCGCCGGCCGAAAGGGCGCGGATGCGCCACTGGGAGCGCGTCGCGGACACGGTGCTCGACCCGATCGTGGTGGACGTCTCGCTCTGGAGCTGGGCGCACCGGACGGACGAGCCGCCGCCGGGGCTGCGCGAGGCAGCCGCGCGCGACCTCGCCTCGCTCTACTCGGCGCTCGAAGGAACACTCGCGGATGGCCGCGCGTTCCTGTGCGGCGCGATGTCGATTGCGGATATCGCGCTCTTCCCCAACTTGTACGCGACGCGAGCGATGCGTCTGGGGGCGGACGCCAAGCGGTTTCCGTTCACCGCGGCCTGGCTCAGGCAACTGGCGGCCCTTCCCGTCTTCGCAGCCGACCTCGACCGGCTGCGTGCATGGCTGAAGGCGCTCGATTCCAGCACGGGCTTCGAGCGCGAACGCATCTTCTGGCGCGGCGACCGGATCGAATGGCTGCTCGCGAATGGCTTCCATCGCTGGTTCCTCGAGGAAATCGAGCAGGGCCGCGTCCTGTGGCCCGGGACCTGCGCGCGCGACGCCGAGGCGCCGCCATCGCCTGCCCCGTGAGCGAACCGACGCCCCAGCCCGCCGGGGTGATCTCCTCCGGCACGCTCGACCACTACGAGAGGAACGCAGAGAGTTTTCTCGAGGGCACTCGCGACCACGACGTCACCCAGAACATCGCCGCGCTCCTGCGCCACATCGAGGGCGCCCCGCCATTCACGATCCTGGATTTCGGCTGCGGCCCCGGGCGCGACCTGGCCGCCTTCACTGCGCTGGGACACGTGGCCATCGGGCTGGACGGCGCGGCGCGCTTCGTCGAGATGGCGCGCGCCGGGACGGGATGCGAGGTCTGGCGTCAGGACTTCCTCGCGCTCGACCTGCCGCAGGCGCGATTCGACGGCGTGTTCGCCAACGCCTCCCTGTTCCATGTGCCGACCGCGGATCTTGCGCGTGTCCTGCGGCAACTGCACGCGACTCTCAAGCCTGGCGGCGTGCTGTTCAGCTCGAACCCGAGAGGCACGAACGAAGAAGGCTGGAACCGGGGTCGGTACGGCGCCTATCACGACCTGGACGCCTGGCGCGCGGCGATGACCGGCGCCGGCTTCCTCGAACTCGAGCACTACTACCGCCCGCCCGGCCTGCCTTGCGAGCAGCAGCCCTGGCTCGCCAGCGTCTGGCGTCGCCCTGTAATAATGGGGTCAGGTTCGCGAACCTGACCCCATTGTTACAACTCAGGTGACGGCGGCGGCGACAGCGGACATGGACAGCGACGGCAACGTCGCGCGCGGGCGGCGGACCTTCTCGGTGGGCGCAAGCACCTCGGCCTCGCCGGAGATGACCTTCCTGCCGTCCTGGTTGGCGCACAGGCAGTCGAAGAACACGTGCTTGTTGTCATCTACCTTGCGGGTGCAGGTCACCGAGACCGTCAGCACGTCGCCCACCTTCACGGGACGTGAGAACCGCAGCGTCTGCCCGATGTAGACCGTTCCCGGGCCGGGCAGCTCGTTGCCCAGCAGGCTGGAGATCAGCGCGCCGCCCCACAGGCCATGCGCGATCACCTCGTGAAACGGGGTCGAGGCGGCGTATTCCGGATCCAGGTGCGCGGGGTTCACGTCGCCGGACACGATGGCGAAGAGCTGGATGTCCTCCTGGCGCAGCGTGCGCCTGAGCTCGGCCCTGTCTCCGACCTGGATCTCTTCGTAGGTGCGGTTCTGGATGAAGTCGCTTCCGTCGGCAGTCCGGTCCATCGTCGTCCTCCTGGCAATCGACCCATGCTAGCGCTCCGGAGGCAGCGCCCCTTGATCTACGCCAAGTGCGCTTGGGGACAGGGTTTGCGGATGGTTCCGGCGAATCGTCCCCAACCTACCCGCGCGAGCGGGAGCCAACGTTGAGGGCCGTGACAATGGCGAGCGTTTGCAGGATGGCTACGCCCCAGAGGACCTGGGTGTAGCGCCCCGCGTCCATGAGCGGCCCGAAGAGGAGCGGCGCGCAGGCGAGCCCCGCGTCGATGCCGGAATAGACGAAGCCGTAAATGCGCCCGAAGGCAGCCTGGCCGAAGGTGCTGGTGGCCGCGCGGCGCACGAGCATGTCGCGCGACGGCCCGGAGAATCCTGCGCCGAACCCCATGATGCCCATGAGGACCACGATCCCCCAGGCAGGCGCCATGCCCGTGGCGAGCGCGATCGCGCACAACGCCGCCACGCCGAGTGCGACGGCCACGTTTCGTTCCTGCGTGTTGCTCTGCGAGGCGAAGAACCCCCCGGTGCCCGTCCCGGCCGCCGAACCCAGCAGGTAGGCGGTGAGTCCCGAGGTGGCGAGCGCGAGCGACAGGCCGTAGCTGCGCTCGAAGATCGGCGCTGCGAAGTTCTGCAGGATGCCGAACGCCATCACCGTGAAGAAGAAGAAAACGAAACACATCCACACGACCGGCACGCGCAGAAACGCGAGCCTTCCCCCGGCGGCATGCTTCGAGTCCGCGACCGCAAGTGGCGCGTCCTGCAACAGCCCGCGGTTGAACAGCAGGATCGCGAGCGCGGCGAGTCCCACGAGCGCCGCAGCCACTCCAGAAGCCCGCCATCCCCACGCGCCCGCCACGGCGATCATCAGCACAGGCGAGGCCGCCCATCCGAGGCTCCCCGAGAGACCGTGCACGGAGAACGCGTGGCCCAGCCGTGGCGTGGACACGCGCCGGTTGAGGAGCGTGTAGTCCGCAGGGTGAAAGACGCTGTTGCCCAGTCCCGCCACCATGGCCGCCACGAGCAGCATCTCGAAATTCCTGGCGGAAGCGAGCACCAGGCCCGAGGCCGAAAGCAGCGTAATCCCGCCGGCGAGCACCCGCAGCGCCCCGAAGCGATCCACCACGAACCCCGCAAGGGACTGCCCCACGCCGGAGACCACGAAGAACACCGTCATCGCCAGGCCGACCTTCGTGAACGAAAGCCCGAACTCCGCCATGAGCCAGGGGAACAGCGGCGGGATCATGAAGTGGAAGAAATGCGACGTGCTGTGGACGAACCCCACGAGCGAAATCACCGTCGCGTCTTGGCGAAAACTGGTTGCAGGCAAGGCAGCGGACATGACAGGGTCGGGAACGCCGGGGAAGTGACGAATTCTATCCGGTTTGGCCGGACCTTTCTCCCGCCGGTTCCGTTGACCCCAGTCAAAAGCGTTCCCTCCCGGAGGGCTAGGGTAAGGGGGCAACCCCGGAGGTGCCACCATGAACTCGCGCGTCAAGCCGTCGGCTGAAAAGGTCGAGGCGTGCATTGCGCGTGTCCTCCAGGCCGAGCGCGATGCGGCTGGGGCACTGACCCCGGTTGTAGCCGAGCTTGCGCCGGTGGCCTACACTTCGCGGGCACAACCAAGCGATGTGTCCCATGCCCCCTGCGCCCGCCGATCCGGCATTGCTCAGTGCAACCCGTGATTGCCTCGCGGGCC
Organism: Betaproteobacteria bacterium; assembly: GCA_016720855.1. Taxonomy (NCBI): domain Bacteria; kingdom Pseudomonadati; phylum Pseudomonadota; class Betaproteobacteria; species Betaproteobacteria bacterium. Next base: position 709,184 of record JADKJU010000001.1, read on the forward strand.
AGTTTGCGCTCGCGATCGACGAGGATGGGGCTGCCGTAGTGGCGGTGCTCCAGCACCAGCTGGACCACTCCAAGGATCGCGAGAAGTTGCGCCCGCTTCACGACGGGATCGAGGCTCTGCGCGCACTGAAGCCGCACTTTCGCGACAAGCTCGATGCCGCGGTCCGCAAGCGCATCGACGCGAAGCTTTCCCCCGAGCCCGACCTGTTTTCGAAAACGGCGCGTTTCACCGCCTCCGCCCTGACCCTCGTCACCGAGGATGAGGTGCAGGAGGAGATCGCCGTGGGCAATACCTCGCGCCGCCTGCGCGAGGCGACGGGTGACGAGCTCTACGCCCTCAACACGCGCCTTGCCGTCGTGATGGGCGTCGAAACGGTGGACGACGAGCGCAGCCCGGTGAATCCTCGCGTGTTCGCCCGCGCCCTTCTCGACGTGCTCGCCGAGATGGCCCCGGACACCGTGTCGCGGCTCGCAACGTTCGCGGCCCACGACTCGACCCTGTTGCAGGCAGTGGCGACTGCCTATCGGGACACCAATGCGATGCTCGCCTCGCAGGGCGTGCTGCCGGATTTCCGGCGCAGCTACGGCGCTCCGCAACAGGTTCCCGGCGTGCACGCCGTCTCGCATTCGGGCACACCCGATACGGCCGACCCCGCCGCCATCGCCCGTCCTGCCGTGCCCCGGGCGCGGCCCGCGGCGCCCCCTGCACCCGTACCTCTTGCCGCCCCGGCGGCGCCTCCGCCCACCTCAAACCTGTTCGACCGGCTGCTGGCCAGCGCCTCCGCCCCGGAATCGCTGGTGACCGACCTCGTGGCCGCGGTTTTCGGCCGCCTCGTCGCCGATCCGCACCTCTCGAATGCCGCGAAGACGCAACTCGTGCGACTGCAGCCCCTGGTGCGCCGGTCCGCTCTCGCGGACCGGCGCTTCTTCACCGACCCGGGCCACCCCGTTCGCGGCCTCATCGACGCCATGGCCGAACTGGGCACCGCGGACGCCTCGCGCCATCACGTCGAGGGCCGGCTTCCGGAAGAATGGCTGGCCGAGGAGACGCAGGCGCTTCTCGCCAGCGATCGGCACGATCCCGCCACGTTCGCCGCGGCCCGCGACCGGCTCGCCGCGCTCGCACAGCGCCACGACGATGTCCTCGCCGAGAGCGACGCCGTGGTGAGATCGGTGCGCCGGGAGGAGGAGGAACGCGCGGCGATCAGGGACTCCGCGCTCGAACTCGCGCACCGCATCTCCGCCGCCGAAATCACGGAGGTGTCCGCGCAGTTCGTCTACCCGATGTGGCGCCCGGTGCTGGTCCAGGCCCACCGCTCCACCGGACTCGGCAGCACGAGATGGAATGCCGATCTCCAGACACTGGACGACCTCCTGTGGACCCTCACGCCGCGGGGCACGGCGGACGAACGCAAGCGCCTCGATGAGCTGGTGCCTTCCGTGCGCGACCGCGTCTGGCAAGGCCTCATCCGCGCGCACCTTCCCCCGACCCAGATCGAGCTGCGGCTGGCGGAAATGGACCACCTGCACGCGCAGATCCGCCACTCGCCCGCTGCGGTAGCGAACGCGATCACGACGACCGCTGGGCTGGGCCAGGGCATCACCGACGAGGTCACGGCCACGCTCCACATCTCCAACCCGGAAATCCTCGACGAGGGCCTCGCGCGCGGCGCGTGGTTCGAGTTCACCCTCGACGACGGAACGCACCTGCGGGCGCGGCTCAACTGGCTGAGCCCCGTGCAGGGCGCATGCGTATTCAAGGACCCGGCGCTCAACCGGTCCTTCGCGATCTCGCTGGCGGACTTCCGCGCCCAGCGCGATGCCGCTCGTGTGCGCGCCGTGGACGGCCCGGGCGTGGCCCTCTCGTGCATCGAAGGGGCCCTCTCGGACCGTGCCCGCGAATTCGGGGTCGACCCCGGTCCCGCGCACTCTGCTTGATCCCGGTCAAAGTCGCGCCGGATTCCTCTCCTAGACTTGCGTGCATGGCGTGAGGATCGCGCCAGTGGCGCTCGAATTGGAACCCGCGCGCAGTCTTCCCCGCCGTTCCCCCAGGTACGGCGATTTCAACCGGCAGTGCCGCCAGGCATTTGCCGGTTTTTCTTTTTCTCGCGGCCCGGATACGCTGCCACTATCGTTGAGATGACGGCGATTGACCGGGCGACCGCGGCCTGGATCCCTTGAGGCAATTCGTGCGGCGAGGCGCTGGCGACGGGTTGGCGCTGGAGCTGACCGCCAACGTAACCAAGTACCATGGCGCCAACGACTGTACTGACCGCGACGCATCCCTGCGTCGGCTGATGGGGCTTGAGTGAGCAATAGGAATCGAGAAACGCCGCCTCATCCGGGCGGATCCCAGGCAACGGGGCAACTATCCGCATCGGCTGCGGCTCCCGGGAGCGCACACCTTCGCATTCCGCCACTCATCTGGCGCGTCTGGGGAGTGGCCGCGCTGATCCTGGTGGGAGCCATCGGCACAGTCCTGTATCGCGCAGGCGCGCCCTCTCGCGGTGCGGACAGGGACTCCGCTTCGGCACCGCCATCGGCCCCGGCCACCTATCTGGGCGCCAGCAACTGCACCCAATGCCACGCGAAGGAATTCTCGGCCTGGCAGGGGTCCCAGCACGATCGCGCGATGCAGCCTGCGACCGACGCGACGATGGCCGGCGACTTCGCGAACGCGAAGTTCACTTACGCCGGCGTCACGTCCACGTTCTTCAGGCGCGACGGGAAGTTCTTCGTCAACACCGACGGCGCGGACGGCAAACTGGCCGACTTCCGCATTTCGTACACCTTTGGCGTGGAGCCGCTGCAGCAGTACCTGGTCGATTTTCCCGACGGGCGCAAGCAGGCGCTGGGCATCGCCTGGGATGCCCGTCCCAAGGCGGCTGGCGGCCAGCGCTGGTTCCACCTTTATCCGGGCCAGAAGGTCAAGGCGGGCGAGCGCCTGCATTGGACCGGCATCGACCAGAACTGGAACTACCAGTGCGCCGATTGCCACTCGACGAACCTGCGCAAGAACTTCGACGAGAAGTCGAACACGTTCAGAACCACCTGGACCGACATCAACGTGAACTGCGAGGCGTGCCACGGCCCGGGCTCGAACCATGTGGCGTGGGCCAGGAAGGAAAGCGACTGGAAGCGATTCGATGCCGGCAAGGGACTCACGGTGGCCCTCGACGAACGACGCGGCATGGGGTGGATCCCGGACGCCGCCACGGGCAGCGCCAAGCGCACGCGACCGCGCGATTCAGCGCGCGAAATCGAGGTCTGCGCGCGCTGCCACTCCCGTCGCGGCCAGTTCACCGACGCACACATGGCCGGCCAGCCCCTGACGGACGCCTTCCGCCCCGCCCTCCTCGAGTCCGGCCTCTACCATGCCGACGGGCAGATGCAGGACGAGGTGTACAACTACGCCTCGTTCCTGCAGAGCAAGATGAATGCGCAGGGCGTCACCTGCTCCGATTGCCACGATCCGCACAGCCAGAAGCTGCGGGCCCCGGGCAATGGCGTCTGCTCGCAGTGCCACGCAACCGCAAAGTTCGATTCCGCCGCGCATCACCATCACCTGCCCGGATCGAAAGGTGCCGAATGCGCGGCGTGCCACATGCCGACCACGACCTACATGGGGGTCGACCCGCGCCACGACCACTCGATGCGCATTCCCCGTCCCGACCTGTCGCCGAAGGTCGGAACGCCGAACGCCTGCAACGGCTGCCACAAGGACAGGAAGCCGGCCTGGGCAGCCGCGGAAATGGCGAAATGGTTTCCGGACCGCAAGCCCGGATTCCAGGACTTCGCCGAGGCGTTTGCCGGCGCCGATCGCGGCGAGCCCGCGGCCATCGCCCGGCTGATCACCATCGCCGCCAATCGCGCCGAGCCCGCGATCGTGCGCGCGAGCGCGATTTCGCGGCTGGGCCGGCATCCCGGGCCGGCGGCGCTTCCCGCCCTGCGGGGCGCTCTCGACGATCCGGACGCCATGGTCCGAGCGGCCGCCGTATCCGCCCTCGGTGGCGCCGATGAAGCGACGCGCGCGAGCGTTCTCGCCCGCATGCTCGACGACCCCGTGCGCCTGGTGCGCATGGAAGCGGCGCGCGAGCTGGCCGGGACCTCCGTGGAAAAGGCAAGACTGGAGAGCGCCACCGCCGAGTTCGTCGCCGAGCAGACCTTCAACGCCGATCGCCCGGAGTCGCACCTGGCGCTCGGCAATCTCGCCGCGGCGCGCGGGGATTTCGACGGCGCACTCGCTGGCTACCGCAAGGCGCTTGCAGTGGATCCCGGCTTCATCGAGGCGGCGATCAATCTCGCCGATCTCTACCGCGCACGGGGCGACGAGAAGCTCGCGGAAGAGACGCTGCGCGCGGCCCTCAGGCGCGATCCCGCATCGGCCGGCGCCCATCACGCGCTCGGGCTGGTCCTCGTGCGGCAGAAGCGCATGCCCGAAGCGATCACCGAGCTGTCCCGCGCCACGACCCTTGCGCCGGCCGATGCGCGCTTTGCCTATGTTTACGGGGTGGCGCTATTCGAAGGCGGCCGGAAGGCGGACGCCTTGCGGACCCTGGATGCGGCGCTGGCGCGCCATCCGTACGACCGCGACATCCTGTTCGCGGCGGCGTCCTATCGCGCGGGGACTGGCGACAAGGCCGGTGCGCTCCCGTATGCGCGCCGCCTGCAGGCGGTCGATGCCGACAACCCGCAGGTCAGGCAGTTCGTGCGCACGCTGGAAGGCGGCAATCCGGCCGCGCAGTAGGCGGCCGGTTCCCTCGTGTCACGCGAGCGATGCGCCTCGACGGGGTTTCGCGGCGGCAACGCGCTTGCGCCGGCGAGGCGCTGGCCGGGGCGGCGTCCCCGGCGTTCGTGCTGCCGTCTTGCGCGTCGACTTGCGTGCAGTGCCGCGCGCAGCCGTGCCCCGGACCCGCTTGGCGGACTTGCCGCCGCCGCCAACCGCCGCCTCCAACTCCTGAAGGGCCTTTTCCGCGTACACGGCCAGCCGCTGCAGGTGCGGCACCGAGGCATGGCAACCGGTGAACCCGAAGTTCATCGTGCCCGCATAGCTCTGGCAGGTGATGTTGAGCGCCTGGCCGTGCGTGACGATGGACGCCGGGTAGATGGCCAGCAGTTCGGCTCCCCGGAAGTACAACGGCTTGTCGGGGCCGGGCACATTGGAGATGGTGATGTTGAACATCGGCCGGATGCGCCCCCCGGTGCCGGTGAGCATCGTGAGGACCGTGGGCGCCATCAGCACCATCGTGTACTGGGTCATGGCCTGCCTGGGCAGGCTCTGCACATGTTCCTTGGCATGGCGCACCGAGGCCTTGATGGCCTCCAGGCGCTCGGCCGGATCGGAGATGTCGGTGCCGAGCCTGGCCACGATGAAGCTGATCGCGTTGCCGGCGCCCTCGTCGTCCTTCAGGCGTACCGATACCGGAATTCCGGCCGTGAGCGTCTTCTCGGGCAGCGCATGGCGCTGCCGCAGGAAGCGACGCAGGGCGCCCGAGCACAGCCCCAGCACCACGTCATTGAGCGTGCAGTCGGCAGCCGCGGCGACGGCACGCAGGCGCTCCATCGGGAATTGCTGCGTGGCAAAGCGGCGCTTCTCGCGCACGCGGCCATTGAGCACGGAGCGCGGGGAGTCGAAAGGAACGGCCAGGCCGTCCTCGCTCTGCCCCACGCGCCTGAAGATCTTGCCGAAGGCCAGTGCCAGTTGCGGCACGGTGCGCGCCTGCCCGCGCAGGGCCTCGACGGCCGCCCCGATCGCGTTGGCAAAGCTCGGTGCGGCTTCCGGGCGCGCGCCCTTCGTGGCGCCGTCCGCGGCCGGGGCGCCCGAGGCCCAGAACGGCGGCATCTTCAGGCTCTTCGCGCGATCCGCGGACATCCCGCGCTGCAGCAGCTTCATGCCGCTCACCCCGTCGATCAGCGAGTGGTGCATCTTGATGAACAGGGCGAAGCGCCTGCCAGCCAGCCCTTCGATGATCGTGCATTCCCAGGGCGGGCGGGTCAGGTCGATGGGCGTGCTTTGCAGGCGGCCGACCAGTTCACCCAGTTCGCGTTCGCCGCCGGGCCAGGGGAGCGCGGAATGCCTGACGTGGTATTCCAGGTCGATATCGTCGTCCTCGACCCACACCGGCATCGGGTTCATGTTGAATGCGTGCTTCAGTCGCCGGTTCCACGGCGACACGAAGGTCTTGTGATTGCGGAAATCCCGCATCATCCGCTGCAGGACATCCTTCGGCGCGTTGTCGGGCAACCGGAACTGAAGCAAGCCGCCGACATGGTTGGGCGCGGCACGCGATTCCGTGATGATCCACGAGGCATCGAGGGGATTGAGACGGGCTTCGCTCATCGTTCATCCTTCATGGCTGCAGGCGGCACGAGGCCGCTTTCGAATCCGGGCGGACCCGGGTGACCCGATCGAAGTCTACAGGGCGCGCGACGGTGCCGCCTTGTGCCGGCCGGCAAGCCGCCCTCGCGCTTGGCCGATCCCATCTGTGGCATGATCGGTTCATCATGCGCCGGCTCAGCGAAAACGACGCGCTCTTCCTCGCCTCCGAGAGCGCCCATGGCAGTTCGAACGTGAGCCTCATCCAGATCTACGACCCATCGACCGCTCCCGAAGGCCGGATGCGGTTCAAGGGCATCCTCTCGCTCGTCGAGAGCCGGCTGCACCTCTCCCCGATCTTCCGCCAGAAGCTGCGCCGGGTGCCCTTCGGACTGGACGAGCCGTACTGGATCGAGGACGAGAACTTCGACCTCGAGTACCACGTGCGCAACATCGCCCTGCCGAAGCCGGGCGACTGGCGCCAGTTCTGCATCCAGGCCTCGCGCATCCATGCGCGCCCGCTCGATCCGAACCGCCCGCTCTGGGAGCTCTACGTCATCGAGGGCCTCGACAGCCTGCTCGACCTGCCGAAGGACAGCTTCGCGCTGCTCACCAAACTGCACCATGCGGCGATCGACGTCGAGCGGGGCACCGAGATCATCACGCTGCTGCACGACACGACGCCGCATCCGCCGAAACCCGAGCCGCCCGAACCGTGGTTCCCCGAGTCGCCCCCGGGCGGTCTCGAACTCGTGTGCCGAAGCGTCCTGCACTCGGCCGCCTCCCCCTTGCGGCTCGCCCGGCCCCTCTGGAGCGCCGTCACGCGCGTGGGCGATGCGGCGCGTTCCTTCGCCACCGACCTGCTGCAGCGCCAGGAGCCGATCACGTCGACGCGGTTCAACACGGTCGTGTCGCCCTACCGGGTATTCGAGACGAGGCGCTTCCAGCTCGACGATTTCCGGGAGATCTGCCGGCTGCTGCCACGCGCGAAAGTGAACGACGCGGTGCTCGCGGTCTGCGCCGGCGGCTTGCGAAGGTACCTGGAAGCCAACGAGGAACTGCCGAAAGCGGACCTCTCGGCGCTTACGCCGATCTACGTGCGCAACCCCGCCGCAGGGCCCGGCGCCAGGCCGGTCGTGGAGTGGGTGCCCATCATGCTCGGCGTGGACATTGCGGATCCGGTCAAGCGCCTCGCCTTCATCAAGGCGCAGACAGCCTCGTCGGAAACCATTTCCCGTGCGATCGGGGCCCGCGAACTCACGGACATCGGCACGTACGCTCCGGCCGCCACGCTCGCGCTGACCGGCAAGCTGCTGGGGAGTGCGCTCCTAGGCGCGGGTCGAAGCGCCCCGCTGGCAAACTGCGCCATCGCCAACGTGCCGGGGCCTTCCGTGCCGCTCTACCTCAACGGCGCGCGCATGACGTACTTCTCCGCGATCATGCCGATCAACGATGGCCTCGGCCTCGTCTTCGCGGTGACGAGCTACGACGGAAAGATCATCGTGTCGCCCACGTCCTGCCGCGAGCAGATGCCCGACCCGGAGGCTTTCGCGCAGTGCGTGCGCGACTGTTTCCAGGAATACCTGGGGCTGGCGCGCGCGCGCCAGGCGTCCGCGAAGACGCCGGCGCAGCGTCGCCCTCCGGAGGCGCGAACCGGTAGGTCAGCAAGCGGTAAAGTCGCCCGATCACGCCCGTCGGCGCGAAAGGCCGCCACTGTCCTTCGGGCGGCGCGAGGCGGTCCGCGAGGATCCAGAGCACGATCGGGTTGAACCCCAGCCCGAGGTGGCTGCCCGGCACGCGGATGTTTTCGTGCAAGGCCCGATTGCCGTCGATCGTCGCTTCCTGCGGCGGCACGACGCCATCCGTCAGGGAATAGATGCAGGAGATCGGCACCGGCAGCGCCTTGGGCAGGCGCAAATTCTTGGCCCGCAGGTGCGAGACGTGCGCCGCGGTCCCCATCGGGTGCGAGATCAGGCGGTAGAGCGCCTTCACGAGCGACGGC